>NZ_CP118615.1:1310000-1965000 GCF_028993575.1 Micromonospora cathayae
TGGGATCGCCGTACGAGTTCATTCCTCACACCCTGCCGGTCGCGGTGGGACGCGGGTGCGCCACCACCGGTTTGCCGTGAGCTGTGCCACGCGGTGCCTCCGCCCGAGCCGTCGGGTCGGAGCCGCTGAATTCTGCGCGAACCGGAGCAATCCGGCCGAAAGACTGTCGATCGCCCCGTCCGTCGTCGTTGTCGGCGGCTGCCGGAGGCGTTGGACTCACCGTTGTGCCTCTCGCCTCCGCCGCGCGGTCGAACCGCCGACCGCGTCCTGTTCCTGCCCGTCGTCCGCGCCCGCGACCAGGCCGTCCCGGCCGAGCAGGAACTGCTCGACGAGATGGTTCCAGTCACATCCGAGGCACACCTCCACCACGAAGACCTGGAACTCACGCAGCGTCATCGCCAGTACGGGCAACTCGGCCCGGGTACGCGCCTGACCGGCGGACTGCTTGAGTTCGTCCCCGTAAATGTAGTGGACGTGGGTGAGGTTCTCCCGTCGGCAGATCGGACACCGTTGCTCGGTCGGCTCGCCATGGAACCGGGCAGCGTTCTTGAGGTAGGGCGACGCGTCGCAGACGTCGTACGTACCGACCCGACCGGAGAGCACCTCACGCAGCACCGCCCGCTTCTGGAGCGAGTAGTCGACGACCTGGCGCTGCGTACGCATGCGGCAAAGGGTACGCGTTCCGACCGGATGGGGCGACAACGCTCACGTTCCGTCACGACACGGTGGCATCGCGGGGGGTTTGCCCTGATGAGGGGGAACCGCTAACGTGCGATGTATCGGTCCGATACATCGCGTCGACCAACCGGTCCGCGGCCACGGGGGAAGAGAGGATGGCCCGTGCTCGAGTTCGCCATCCTCGGCCTGCTCCAGGAGTCCCCGATGCACGGCTACGAGCTCCGCAAGGAGCTCACCGCCAAGCTGGGCGCGATCCGGGCGGCGATCAGCTACGGCTCGCTCTACCCCACGCTGCGCCGGCTCCAGGCAGCCGGGTGGATCACCGAGGCTGACGAGACACCGGCGACTCCGGAGGAGGTTCCCGCGCTGACCAGCCGACGCGGTCGGGTGGTCTACAAGATCACTGCGGAGGGCAAGGAACGCTTCGCCCAACTGATCGCCCAGGCCGGTCCGGAGACGTACGACGACACCGGCTTCGGCGTGCACTTCGCGTTCTTCGCCCGCACCGACCAGGCCACCCGGCTGCGGATCCTGGAAGGTCGTCGCCGCAAGATCGAGGAACGCCGCGAGGGTCTTCGCGACGTGCTGGGCCGGGCGGCCGAGCGCCTCGACGCGTACACCCTGGAACTTCAGCGCCACGGCCTCGAAGCCTGTGAGCGCGAGGTCCGCTGGCTGGAGGAGCTCATCGCCAACGAGCGCTCCGGCCGGGCCCCGACGGTCCCCGACAGCGGGACGGCCGGCGGCCGACGAGAAGACACCAGCCCGCCTCCGCCTGGAGAGTCCAGGAATGAGCGGCCGTGATGAAAAAGAAGGAGGCAGACGCTATGGGCTCCGTCCGCGTCGCCATCGTCGGTGTGGGTAACTGCGCCTCGTCCCTCGTACAGGGCGTGGAGTACTACCGGAACGCCGACCCGAACGATCGCGTCCCGGGTCTCATGCACGTCACCTTCGGCGACTACCACGTATCCGACGTGCAGTTCGTCGCGGCGTTCGACGTGGACGCCAAGAAGGTGGGCATGGACCTCGCCGAGGCGATCGTGGCCAGCGAGAACAACACCATCAAGCTGTGCGACGTGCCGCCGACCGGCGTCACCGTGCAGCGCGGCCCGACCTTCGACGGTCTGGGCCAGTACTACCGCGAGATCGTCGAGGAGTCCGACGCCCAGCCGGTCGACGTGGCGCAGGCGCTGCGGGACGCGCAGGTCGACGTGGTCGTCTCCTACCTGCCGGTCGGCTCGGAGCAGGCCGACAAGTTCTACGCCCAGGCCGCCATCGACGCCGGTTGCGCGTTCGTGAACGCCCTGCCGGTCTTCATCGCCTCCGACCCGGAGTGGGCGCAGAAGTTCGTCGACGCCGGTCTGCCGATCGTCGGTGACGACATCAAGAGCCAGGTCGGTGCCACCATCGTGCACCGGGCGCTGGCGAAGCTGTTCGAGGACCGCGGGGTCGAGCTGCTGCGCACGTACCAGCTCAACTTCGGCGGCAACATGGACTTCATGAACATGCTGGAGCGCAACCGGCTGGTCTCGAAGAAGATCTCGAAGACCCAGTCGGTGACCTCCCAGATCCCGCACGAGATGGCCAAGAGCGACGTGCACATCGGCCCGTCCGACCACGTGCCGTGGCTGGACGACCGCAAGTGGGCGTACATCCGCCTGGAGGGCCGCTCCTTCGGCGACACCCCGCTCAACGCGGAGCTGAAGCTCGAGGTGTGGGACTCGCCGAACTCGGCCGGTGTCATCATCGACGCCGTCCGGGCCGCCAAGATCGCGCTGGACCGGAAGATCGCCGGCCCGATCCTGTCGGCGTCCTCCTACTTCATGAAGTCCCCGCCGGTGCAGTACGCCGACCACGACGCGCACGCCGCCGTCGAGGCGTTCATCAAGGGCGAGATCGAGCGCTGACGCGCCGACCACCGCACGTCGAAGGGCCGGGTCCGGAAGCGGACCCGGCCCTCGCCGTCCGCCTCAGACAACCTGTCTCACCTGTCCCCCAGCATCTCGAAGAACTCCGCATTCTCTTCGAGGACCCGGCGCGCGGCCTGACGGGTCCACTCGTCGCGCTCGTGTCGATCCGGGTTCGCCTGGACCGCCCCTTCGACCGTCTTGTGCATCAAGCGGTGCTCCGCCTCGGCGATCTCCTTGAGCCGCTGCTCGACGTCGGGCCTGAGGTTCAACGGTCGAAACTCGTCCCGCTGGTCGTCAACCGGGTCAGGCACCAGTTCTCCTCCCTGCTCCGGTCGGGTCAGCCGGTTGCCGACCCGAGCCGCCACCGCCACGCCCGGGTCACGAGCGGGGCGGGGCGTGGACTGCCCCAGCGGTGCGGTGCCAGCCAGTGGCGCAGCACGGCGAGCCGACCCGCCGTCAGTACCGGCGTGCGTACCGGCAGGCCCAACTCGACCAGGCGGTTCGCCGCCGCGTTGGCCGGCGCGCACGGCCCCGGTGCCAGGCAGACCCGGCAGATACCGGGCTCCTGATCAGCTACGTGCGCGGCGATGATCTCGTGTGCGGCACGGCTCTCGGCCCGCGCGCGGGATTCGTGGACGCCCATCTGTGCGTACCCCTCCTGATGGAAGAGGCGGACGTGCGACGCACCGGCGGGCCCCTGCGGAGCGGGCACGACGTGGTAGACAGACGGGGAGTCGTTCCCCGGGACGTCATCCATCGCGATGTCTCCCGTTCGGCTCGTTGCCGGACCGGGGTGGGCATGCCGCCAAGCCGACCACCCCGGTCCGTTCTTCCCACTCGACCGTCGGTAACCTTTCGTGACCGCAGCCTCACGCAGCATGCATGCTACTCTCCGCCTTCGCAAGCTTGCGGATAGTAGTTTCGCAGCTCATGCTGTTGTTGCGCCGATGGATGGGAGTGGCGGATGCGCAACGAGCAAGCGGTGACGTTGCGGGCACAGTGGATCGGTCAACAGCTCCGCGACATGCGGGAGCGGGCCAGGCTGACCCTGAAGGACGTCGGCGACTACCTCAACCGGAACGCCTCCACGGTGAGCCGGATGGAGTCCGGGATCGTCCCGCCCCGGGTGCCCGAAGTCCTCGCCTACCTCGACCTCTGCGGCGTTGACGACCCACGCCGACGCGAAGACCTGAAGACGATGGCTCAGGACGCCTGGCAGAAGGGCTGGTGGGACGGCTTCAGCGCCAACGTCGCCGGTTCCCTGATCGACTGGATCTGGCTGGAGAGCCGGGCCACCGAGATCCGCTCGTTCCAGCTAGTCGTCGTCCCCGGCCTGCTACAGATCCGCAGCTATGCCGAGGCCCTGATCCGAGCGTGGGATGAGTCTGCCGCCGATGAGCAGGTCAGCCGCTTCGTGGATGTACGGATGAAGCGACAGCGCCGGCTGGAGGAAGGCGAGCCGGTCTACTTCTCGGCGGTGATCGATGAAGGGGCGTTACGCCGTACCGTGGGTGGCCCGGAGGTGATGCGTCAACAGTTGGCGCATCTGCGCATGCTAGCCGGGTGGCCGAACGTCGAGATCATGATTCTCCCGGCACAGGCTGGTGCTCACGCCAGTCCCGATGGCGGCTTCGATGTCTTTCGGATGCGCCGCCCCTACCCGCCAACAGGCTGCATCGGCACAGCTGCGGGAACCATCGTGGTCGAAGGCACGACCGCCGAATCACTCATGCAGCGTTACGATCGACTACGGCGTGTGGCACTGCGCAACGGTGCCGTACAACGGTTCCTCTTCGATCTGGAAGCACGTCTGGAGTGAGCGCGCATGGCGAGCGTCGACCGGCCCGGAGCGGAACGTCTGGGTGAGGTGGCCTGGCACGTGAGCACCCGCAGCGGCAACGGCGGCGGCAACTGTGTGGAGGCCGGGCCGGTGCTCGACGGCAGCCGACGGTTCGCCGTACGCGACAGCAAGGACCGCGGCGGGCCGGTTTTGGTCTACCCGGCGGACGCCTGGACGGCGTTCGTCACCGCCCTGCGCACGCCAGGGTCACTGCCCTCCTGATCGACGGCTCGTCCGCCACTGGATCCCCACGCCGAGATGTGGCTGGTTCCGGTGTGATCCGCTCGGCGTGTCGTGTGTCTGAGCCGCCCGGAACTGTCAGCCGATCAGCGGCCCCGCCCCGGCGTCAGGACCAGGCGCGCTGGAACGCCACCCGGGCCTCCAGCTCCAGCAGGTGCACCTTGCGGGGCAGGCCACCACCGAAGCCGACCAGCTTCCCGCCGGCCCCGACGATCCGGTGACAGGGCACGATCACCGGGATCGGGTTGCGGTTGCAGGCCACCCCGACCGCGCGGGCCGCGCCCGGATCGCCGAGCGCCGTCGCCACCTCGCCGTAGGTGACGGTCTCCCCGTACGGGATGCGGGTCATCTCACGCCAGACCGCCCGCTCGAAGTCCGAGCCCCGGCGGGCCGCCACCGGCACGGTGAACCCGGTCAGCTCGCCCGCGAAGTACCCGGCCAGCTCCGCCACGGCCTGCCCGGACAGCGCGTCGACGGCCACCGTGCCGGCCGACTCCACCCGCCCGAAGTGCAGGCCGCACACCGCCGTGTCGTCCACGGCGACACTGAGTTCGCCGATCGGCGAGTCGAACACGGTCCAGCGCATCCACCCATTCTCCCGCCCGACCGGAGGCAAACTTTCGCCGGCCGGGCGCGTCTGGGTAACGGAGGTGGGCGGTGACAGAGGTGACCGACCGGGAGTTCACCGCGTTCGTCAACGAACGGGGTGACGCACTGCTGCGGGTGGCGTACGCCCTCGCCGGCAACCAGCACGCCGCGGAGGACCTGTTGCAGAACGCGTTGGCAAAGGCGTACACCCGCTGGTCGCGGATCCGGGGCGACGCGGAGCCGTACGTCCGGCGGATCCTCTACCACGACCAGGTCTCGGGTTGGCGGCGCCGACGGCGGCAACCCGAGGTGCCGATGGCCGATCCCCCCGAGCGGCCGGCGGGCCACGACCACCGCGAGACGGATCTGCGTCTGCTGCTACGGGACGCGCTGCGCGAGCTGCCACCCCGGCAGCGCGCGGTACTGACCCTGCGGTACCTGGAGGACCTGAGCGTCGAGCAGACCGCCGAGCTGCTCGGTTGCCGGGTCGGCACGGTGGCCAGCCAGGCGTCCCGGGCCCTGGTGAAGCTCCGGCAACTCGTGCCGGCCTTCGACGACCTGACGGCCCGGCAGGAGGTCGGCCGGTGACCGGCGCACCGGAGGACGCGCTGCGGGCCGCCGTACGTGAGCTGGCCGGATCGGCGCGGAGCGCACCGGGCCTGGCGGCGGCGGCGCTGGGCCGGGCGCACCGCATGCGCCGCCGCCGGCGGGCCGCCACCGTCGGCGGCGCGGCCCTGGCCGTGCTGGCCCTCGCCGTCCCGTTCGCCCTGCTCCGCCCGGACCCGGCGGGGCCGGTGGTCGCCGACCCCACGCCCACCCCGAGCGTGCTGGTGCACCCGGCACCCGGCCCGGACTGGACCGCCCGGCCGCTGGTGCTGCCCGGTGGCTGGGTGGTCACCGGGGCCACCGGCACCGGCACCGGCACCCCGGCGCGGACCGGCTACGTCCTCAACCGGGACCAGAACCGCTACCTGCGCAACACCGGGTACGAGGAACTCTGGGCGGCTCCGCGCGGCACCACCGCCGTGGTGGTCGACTACGACCGGCCCCGGGACACCGGGCTGATCGACCTGACCACTGGCCGGGTGCGCTGGGTGCGGACCGGTCAGCCGACGCTGAACGCGCACTGGTCCCCGGACGGCACCCGGGCGGTGGTCACCCTGCTCGACAAGGAGACCGCCGAGTGGTCCTTCGGGGTGCTGGACGTCGACGGCGGCTTCCGGACCTTCCCGGTGGACATGCGGGTCAGGTACTTCTGCACCGACATCTGTGTCTTCACCTGGAGCCGGGACGGCCGGGAGGTGGTGCTCCAGCAGACTGACCCGGGCGAGCCGCGCTCCGAGTCGGAGCCGCACCCCCGGCGCGGGGTGCAGCTGTTCTCCGCCGACGACGGCCGACCCACCCGGTTCCTGCCGCTGCCGGGCGACCCCGCCGGCCCGTGGGCCTGGTCGCCGGACGGCCGGTTGGTGGTGGTGAAGGGCCGGACGGGTCCGCTGCTCGTGGAGACCGCCACCGGCCGGGTCCGGGGCGACGCCCCCGCCGAGGACGCGGCCTGGATCGACGACCGGCGGCTGCTGTACCACCACGGAGACGACATGGTGCTCGCCGACGTCGACGGTCGTGAGCTGGAGCGGCAGCCGCTACCCCGGGAGCTGGACCTGTTGCGGCTCTCCATCGCCCCGCGCTGAGGTCCGGCCGTTGTCACGCCCGGCCGTTGTCGCGCCCGGTCACAGACGTGCCTCTCCCGCGCAGCTGATCCGAGCCGTTGATCGGAAATGATTGATCCCCAGCTCACGGCGTGTCGGTCAATCATCGCGGCCACTACCAATGCGGTAGCGGGGCGTTCACCAAGCCGATCCGCCCCAGTGAGGAGTCGATACCCATGTCCGGCAAGCTGAAGAAGATCGTCGTCGGCGCGGCCACCACCGCCGCGGTGGCCGCGGGCCTCACCACGCTCACCCCCGGAGCCGCACAGGCCGCCCCCTACAACGGCGCCTGCGGTTCCAGTTACGGCGTGATCGACGCCATGAGCCTGGTCGGTCGCGGCACCGTCTACCTGACCTACAGCGGCAGCACCGGAAAGAACTGTGTGGTGACCGTTCGCGACAACCCGGGTACCCGGCTGCCGATGAGCGCCAGCGTCTCGCTGGCCGGTGCCCCCTGGATCACCGACAGCGGCAACTACACCACGTACGCCGGACCGGTCTACGTGTCCGCCCCGGGCCGCTGCATCGACTGGGGTGGCAGCATCAACGGGCTGGGCAGCTACCAGTACAACGTGCACTGCGGCTGACCCCGGCCCGACCGGTGGCGGTGGGACCGTCCGGTCCTGCCGTCACCGGTGCCCTCAGTTCGCCCGGGGGTACGCACAGGCCGCGTTGGCCAGCCGTTCCCTCTCGTCACCGTCCGGCGGCAGCGTGGCCGGGCGGCTCGTACCGTCCATCCGGGCCGTTCGGACGGCCAGCACGTCGGTCGGCCCCTGCCCGCCGAGACAGGCCACGGCGGCCACCATGACGTCCTCGGTGGGGGCGGGCCGCCGACGGAGCTGGTCCGCCCGCCAGACCGCGTCGAAGGCGGGCGTGGTCGTGTCGGTCAGCAGGACCTGATGCCACCGGTGGTCCGCCGGTAGGGCCGGATCGTCCGCGTACCGGACGGCGAAGCCGACGATCTCGACGTGGGTGCCGGTCGCGGAGAGCCTGAGGCCGGTGGGGTGCCCCGCCACGCCGACCGTGATCGAGGCGGGTGCCGGACGGCCCTCCGGGCAGTCGGACGGCCGTAGCCCGGCCGGCGGATTGCCGTGGATGACGGCGGAGGCGACGACCCCGCCGCCGGCGACGAGGAACCAGCGGACGTCCGGGGTACCGGCGGTCGCGTCGGTGATGTTCTGCCCCAGGCAGTAGCCGGTCAGTCCGAGGACACACCCGGGCGGGAGGGAGTAGAGGACCTCCGATCCCAGGGTCGGTTCCCGGCGGACGTTCACCCCGCTGCCGTACGTCGTACCGGTGAACGGGGCGTCCGCCTGTGCCGGCGGGCAGCTCGGACCGGCGGCGGGTGCCGTCGGACCGCCCCGCTGGAACCACCCGACAGAGATCAGGAGCAGGGCCAGGGCCAGCACCCCACCGGACACCGCGATCCAGCGGTACCGGCGACGGGAACGAGCCCCGCCGGCCGCCGACGGTGGTGACGGGGTGCCGGGTTCCGGAGGCGTGCGCGTCGGATCGGACGGCACCGGCCGGGACGCATCCCCCGCCGGTTCGCCCGCCCGCACCGACGACCGGCTCAACTCCCGGTCCAGGCGGTGCCACCGGGCCCGCCAGACCTCGACGTCACCCCCGCACGCGCCCACGTACGCGAGTACGACGTCGAGGCTGGGCCGGTGCAGACCGCCGGCCGCCTCGGAGAGGGTGGACGCGCTGTAACCCGCAGCCCTGGCCATCGACCGGTAGGTCGGCCCACCCGCCTCGGTGCGGAGTTTCCGCAGGTCGTACGCGAAAGCTTGCAACGGGCCGGCAGTCGGATCCACCGGCCGCTCCTGCCGAGCCATGCCTCTCCCCGTGGAGACTTCGATCGTCCGGCATACCGCGCGTCGAGCGACGATCGGTTACGGCATCGCGCCGAACATCATCATGCTAAGTAGCAGACATGCTACTCCCTGTTCAAGGAAGGCGGGCAGGGCGTGAAGTTTGCGACTATCGGCGCAATAAGGTAATAACAGAACGAGAGTGGTCTGTCACGACATCTCGGACAGCGGTACCGCGAAGACCACCCGCTTGTCGATCACCACGTCGGTGTACGGGTCGGCGTAGTGCTCGGTGGCCGTCCAGATCTTGCCGGGTCCCATTCCGGAGCCGGTGCCGCTGTGCTCGTGGTAGAGGTCCTCAGGGCCGATCGCCCAGCTCCACCGGTCCATCGTGACGTCCTTCTGGCCGCTGTACATGAAGCTGTGCTTCTCCGCCGAGGAGCGGCCCAGGTAGTACGTGCCGTCCCAGGTCTGCACCCCCTGCACGTTGGACTTCGGGCTGGTCACCGCGTCGGTCGGGACGGCCTGGCCTCCGGTCAGCACGAGTTGCCGGGTCGAGGCGTCCACCGGGTAGCGGACCACCCGGCCACCGGCCACGTTCAGGTTCGCGGTGTCGACGCCGCTGAGGTACTCACCGACCACCAGGGTGTCCGGGGTGGTGCTGCGGTCCAGGGTCAGCGACGAGAAGCACAGCGACGAGGTGGCCGGTACGCAGCTCGTCTGGATGTTGGCCTGCCGGTACGTGCCGATCTGCGGCAGCACGTACGAGTAGCCGTAGCCCTTGTACACACCGTTGTGCAGGCCGACCTTGTCCCCGTTGGCGGCGTCCACCCAGAGGAACTTCCGCATGTCGAAGACCCGGATGCCGTCCTCGGTGTCGGTGACGTACAGGTAGTTGCCCAGCCAGGCGATGCCCCCGGCGTGGATGCCGACCGCCTTGTAGTTCGGGGTGCTGGTCTTCGTCGGTTCGACCAGCAGCACGTGCCGGTACTCGCCGGTGGCCCGGTTCACCACCGAGATCCGGGCCCCCTTGTCGTACGAGGTGCCGGCGTTGGTGGCGGAGTAGTGCCAGGCCACCACCATCACCTGGTGGTCACCCCACAGGTGGTCGTCGTCGGCGTCGGACGAGCCGGTGACGCCCTGCGGCAGCCAGTGTCTGGTCGTACTGTCCTCGGTGTTCCAGCAGAAGCGGTCGGAGGAGCTGATGATGTCCTCCGGGGCGAGCGGGATGTCGGTGCGGGCGTAGTACTCCGGCTGGGCGGCGAGCTGGCTGCTGTTGCAGGAGTTGGTCTGCCGGTTGGCGGTCTCCAGCACGGTGGCGACGTTGTCCGCGCCGATCGTGCTGGCCAACGCGTTGGCGTAGCTGGTCAGGCTGAAATCCGGGGTGAGCGTGAACGCGGCGGCGTCCCGGATGGTGACCTGGGTCAGCCGCGGATCGTCGGCGGCGACGGCCGGGCCGGGCAGTGCCGCCGGGGCGGCGACGGCCACCAGCAGACCGAGGGCGAGGACTTTCAGTCGAGGACGCATAGATCATGATTATTGCGGCTCGACGGGGACTCGTGTGTCCGGCCGGTCACCCGGTGGGGTTGCCCCTGGTGGCTAGCGTGCGGGTGTGGCCACCGGAACGCTGATCTTCCTCATCATCGGTGCGGCCGGCGTCGCGGTCCTCGCGGTCGCCCTGCTCGGCGGGGAGTTGCTGCACCTCGGCCAGCCGGGCGTCGACGGGCCGGTCTCGGTGGAGGCGGTCGCCGGGTTCGCCGGGGCGTTCGGCTTCGGTGGGGCGATCGCCAACGAGTTGCTCGGTGCCGGTACCCCCGCCCTGGTCGCCGGGGCGGTCACCGCGGGCGCGGGCGCGGCCGTCCCCACCGCCTGGTTCGCGGCCCGGCTGAGCCGAGCCGCCCGGAACATGCGTACCGACCCGACGCCCACCCGGGACCACCTGGTCGGCGCGCTGGGCCTGGTGGTCACCCCGATCCCCGCCACCGGTTACGGCGAGGTGCGGGTACGCCTCGCCGGGCAGCCGGTGAAGCTCAACGCCCGCGCCGACCGCCCGCTGCCGGTCGGCACCCAGGTCTTCGTGGTGGAAGCACTCAGCGAGACCAGCGTGCACGTCGAGACGTACTGAACCTTCCCGTAGAGAGACGGACCCCCACATGCCCCTCCTCATCGCCATCGGCGGCGCGGTACTGCTCCTTCTCGTCCTGGTCATGTTCGTGCTGTCCAGGATCAAGGTGGCCGGGCCGAACGAGGCGTTCATCGTCACCGGCCGCAAGGGCCGCACCACCCAGACCGCCGACGGCGGCCGGTCCACCGACAACTCCGGCCAGAAGGTCGTCCTGGGCGCGTCGGTGTTCGTGCTGCCGGTGGTGCAGAAGCTCCAGTCGCTGGACCTGTCCAGCCGACGGATCGACGTCGGCATCAAGGGCGCGGTCAGCAAGCAGGGCATCCGCGCCGACCTGCACGGCGTGGCCATCGTCAAGGTGGGCGGCACCGAGGACGCCATCCGGGCCGCCGCACAACGCTTCCTGCACCAGCAGGACGAGATCGAGGACTTCACCCGGGAGGTGCTGGCCGGCGCGCTGCGGTCGATCGTCGGCCGGCTCACCGTCGAGGAGGTGATCCGGGACCGGGCGGCCTTCGCCAGCGCGGTCGCCGAGGAGGCCGAGCACTCGATGACCAACCAGGGTCTGGTGCTGGACACCTTCCAGCTCCAGGACATCCTCGCCGAGGGTTCGTACCTCCAGGACCTGGGTCGGCCGGAGGCGGCCCGGGTACTCAAGGACGCGGCCATCGCCGAGGCGCGGGCCCGGCAGCAGGCCGAGCAGGAGCGGCTGCTCGCCGAGGAGGCCATCGCCGAAGCCAACCGGAACCTGTCGCTGAAGCAGGCCGCCATCCAGGCCGAGATCGACGCGGCGAAGGCGAAGTCGGCGGCGGCCGGTCCGCTCGCACAGGCCGAACGGGACCAGGCGATCCTCTCCGAGCAGCAGAAGGTGGCCGAGCGCAACGCCGAACTGAAGCAGCGGCAGCTGGACACCGAGGTCCGCAAGCCGGCCGACGCGGCCCGGTACAAGGTCGAGCAGGAGGCCGAGGCGGCCCGCAACGCGGCCGTGCTGGAAGCGGACGCGCGCCGGCAGGCCACCATCGCCGCCGCCCAGGCCGCCGCCGAGCAGGCCCGGCTGACCGGTGAGGGCGAGCGGGCCCGCCGGGCGGCGCTGGCCGAGGCGAACGCGATCGAGGGCGCCAAGGAGGGTGAGGCCGAGCAGCGGCGGCGGTCGGCGATCGCCGAGGCGGTCGAGCGGGAGGGCCGGGCGGAGGCCGAGGCGATCCTGGCCAAGGGGCAGGCCGAGGCGGAGGCGATGGCCCGCAAGGCCGAGGCGTTCGCCGCGTACGGTGAGGCCGCCGTGCTGGACCTGCTGGTCCGGGTGCTCCCGCAGGTCGTCGAGGCGGCCAGCGCCCCGATCGGTGCGATCGACAAGATGACCGTGATCTCCACCGACGGCGCGTCGTCGCTGACGAAGTCGGTCGCCGGGAACGTGGCCCAGGGCCTCCAATTGGGTTCCGACCTGACCGGCATCGACCTGGCGGGTCTGCTGGCGAAGCTCGGCTCGGCGTCGTCCGTGAACGGCACGGCTCCCGTCGAGTCCACGGCGGTCGAGACGCGGTAACCGGCCGCCGGGACACGACAGCTGACCGCCGGGACGCGGTCGTGACCGGCCGCCGGGATCGGCACCGTCCGTCGTGGTCGGTGCCGATCCCGGGCCGCCGCGGTCAGGACGGGCGGCTCACAGTACCGAGCGTCCGTTGAGCCCGCCGGTACCGTTCGCTCCGGCGGGCGACCGGCTCGGCGCCGTCCCGGAGCGACTCTCCGGACCCGGATCACGGAGCAGCTTGGCGGCGAGGTCGTTCACGGCCACGTCACGTCGGGCCCGCAGCGACACCTGGTGTTCCTGGAGTCTCAGCTCGTGCTCCGCGCGCCGCATCCGCGCCTGGTTGTCGATGTCGTCCCGGTCGGCGGAGTACCGGTCGGCGATCCGACGCTCGTCGGTGCTGGTCTCGTCGACGAAGATCCGCTCGGTGCTCTCACTGCGCACGCGGTACAGGCGGTCGTATCCGCTGGTGCCGCCGAAGAACTTCGCCATCATCGGCAGGCAGTCGACCGCGATGAAGAAGAGCCGGATCGCCCAGGTGCTCGCGAACAGCGCCGGATTGCTGCCGGTCAGCTCGTGCAGGGCGGCCAGCCGTTCGAGGAAACCGATCGGTCCTTGATGACTGCGTTCCTCCTCGACCCGTTCGGCGATCTTCCGGTCCCGGTCCTGTTCGAAGTTCGCCACCGCGGTAGAGAGCTGTTGTTCCAGGACGACGATCCGTCCCCGTAGCTCGGAGTGCTTCCGGCCGTTCTCCTCGATGGGGTGGCTGCGGGCGAAGGCCTCGGCTTCGGCGGTGCGCTGACGGCAGCGCGGGCCGTTCCCCGACCGCCCGGTGAAGCCGGTACCGCCGCCGCCCGTGCACTCCCGGGCGGCTTTCTCCCGAAGTCCGTTGAGCGCGGTGGTGTCCTTGTCGACGGTCTTCTGGAGCGCCGCCGCCTCGGTACGCGTACCGGCCAGTTCCCGCCGGATCGCGGCCGGGGTGGTCTCGAACGACAGCAGGTACTGCCGACAGTCCTGGCTGGCCGAGGTGTCCTCGGCGGTGGCGGTCTTCTCCCCGTTGCAGGACAGCAGACTGGTCCGCAACGTGTCGAGCTGCCCGCTGCGTTCCTCCCTGATGTGCTGTTCGATGGCGGTCTCGAAGATCCGCATGACCAGCGGCTCGGCGATCACGACGCCGAACATCACCGCCAGGGCCAGCCGGGCCAGCAGGGGACCGACCCGGCGGACGCCACCCGCCATGCTGGTGACCAGTTGCCGGTCGAAGTTGATGATGAACAGGAACCAGAGCAGGGCGGGGAACAGGTGCCAGGCGGACACCCGGCCGAGAACCTGGTTGACGGCGACCCACATGGAGAACGCGGCGAGCAACGCGGTACCGAGGATCACCCCGCCCAGCGAGGTGTGCCGGGCCCGCTCGTGCCACACCCTGCGGAGCAGCGTCTCGTCCACCCCGGCCACTCCGCGGAGCAGTCGCGGCAGGTCGACGCCACGACGCCACGTCCCGCTCCGCTCGTCCCGCCGGGCGGGCTCCGGTCCACGATCAGTCAATGTCGGCCTCGTTCGGGATGAAGTCCGGCCGGGTGTCGTCGCCGTTCCTGCGGGCTCCGGGCCCGTGCGGAAGTGCGGTCGACGCCTCGACGGTCAGGGCCGGGTTGTTCTCGGTCGCGGAGCTGCGGCCGACCAGCTCTTCCACCAGTCGGACCGGATCGAAGTCGGCCCGGTCCAGGAAGCCGCGGGCGACCATGTCCTGCACCACGGCTCCGACCAGTCGTCGGCGTTCCGCCTCGGTGTCGTGCATCCGCTCGGCGACCTGGCCCACGTTGATCTCGTTGCGGCTGATCCCCAGGGCGTCGGCGTAGGTGGGCCCTGCGGACAGCAGCGTGGCGTACCGGTCGATCTCCTCGTTCTGCCAGGCCACGTCGAGTCGGCCGACCTCCTGGTCCCACTTCTTGTCCCGGACCCGGCGACGCTGGGCGCGCAGGTCGGCCGAGGGGTGCACCACCACGGAGCTGAGTGCGACGTCCATGCCCGGCACCACCGGCGGCACGAGGTGACAGTAGGCGGTGATTCGGGCGTCCACCTGGCGCCGGACGTCGTTGATGTCCTCGATCCGGAACTGGAGGCCCAGGTTCTTCAGTTCGCGGTCCTGCCACAGATAGGTGGTCAGCAGGGTGACGAGGTCGTTCAGTCCGGCCTCGGCGACCGCCTCCGGGGTGAGGACCTGACACCGGAAGTTGACGACCACCGTGAACTCGTCCGCCGCGCTGGCCGACGGGATGGCCAGGACGCACTGCAGGTTGGCCGCGCGTCGTTGCACCACGCTGACCGCGACCGCGTCGACCACGGTCTCGTCGCTGTGGTCGACGTGGCGGTCACCGTAGAGTCGGTGTTGTCCGTTGACCTTGAACACGTAGACCGCGCCGGGCGGCAACGAGGGCAGGTCGGTGACGAGTCGCCGGCGGGTGCCGATCAGGCGACGCAGCACCGGCGGCAGGTTCTTCTCCGTCAGTACGGGATAGGGCATGGGGTCCTTCTCTCAAGGGTGTCGCGGGACGGCCCGTCAACGCAGGACGGTGCGGGGCGTCCCGCCGGCGAGCGCCGCGAGCAACGCGGCGATCACCGGTCGGGTCTGCACGGGGTCACCCGGGGCACGCAGTGCCTGCGCCAGTTCCCGGCACAGACGCACGCACTCCGCCTCGGTCAGTTGCCGACGTAGCACGGCACCCAGCTCCCGTACCGCGTACTCGGCTTCCTCGTGTCCGGCAAGGCTTTCCAGGGTCAGCTTCAACGCGTCGATGGCGCCCGACCGGTGGGGCAGGCTGCGCAGCGCCTCGGCCCAGAGGATGCCGAGCGGCTCGGTCGCCGCCGGCTGCTGCCGCAGCAAATGGGCCACCACCGGACGGGTGTGTTCGAGATGCTCCACCGAGAGCACCTCGATGACCGCTTCGGTGGCGAACCCCGCTATCCGGGGCTCCGGGGCCTGAGCGAGGGTGCGGCGTAGTCGGTGCATCAGGCGCTTGAGCAGTCGCGTCGCCGCCTGCGGGTCGGCCGCCGCAGTACAGAACAGCAGGCCCAGCGAGCGGACGGCCAGCTCACGGATCGGTTTGCCCCGGGTGGACAGGTGCCAGAGCCAGGGCTCCGCCTCGGTCGGGTAGCGGATACCGAGTGGCCCGCCGAGCGCGGTGGCGGCGGTCACCGCCGGGCCCTGCCCGGCACCGTCGGCCCAGCTCAGCGCCACCTGTAGGGCGGTCGGTGCCAACGCGTCGTCGGCGGCCATGCAGGACAGGACCGACGTCGCGGTGAACCGTTCGCCCGCCCGGCCCTTCGCCCAGCCGACGAGCATGTCCCGCACCAGCGGGGCGGCGTCGCGGTTCCGGGCCAGCAGGGCCATCCCGAGGCCCAGTTGCAGGCGTACCTCGGTGTCGCCGGACGCGGCCAGTTCGTCGATCCAGATCCGTAGCGGACGCCAGAGCCGGTAGCCGCACTCGTAGAGTTCGTGCAGCACGTGCTCGCGCATGCCGTCGGCGACGAACCCGACCCGCCGTTCGGCCCAACCAAAGTCGTCGACGCGGTCGGCGCTGGTCCGGCGGGTCACCAGCCCACCGTCCCGGTAGAGGTTGCGCCGTTCCTGCAACGGCCCGGCGGTGGTCGCCCCCGGTGGGGCCGGAGATGCCACGCCGGCGGAGAGAGCGAGTTCCTCCGCGCGGTCGATCTCACGCAGCCGGGCGTACACCTCCTCGAACCTGCGCTCGGGAAGTTCGTGGGCGAAGGCCAGCGCCGCGACCCGTAGCAGTTCCTGCCAGGAGTTGTCTTCCGTGAACCACTTCGCCACCCGGTTCCGCTCGGTGTGCTCCGCTACGGCCAGCGCGATCTCCACGCCCTGGGGCAGCCGATCCAGCAGGCCGACCACCTCGCCGGGCAGGCGGAGTTCGGCGACCCGCTGGCGGACCCGGTCGACCGCTGCGGCGTCGATCGGTCGACCGAGCCGCAGGTAGGTGTCGAGGATCGCCCCCGCCTTCGGCGGGCTCCACGGGACGGCTCGTTGTTCCAGGTCACCCCGGCACAGGGTCCGCTGGTTCACGGTGCACACCAGGAAGGCACCCCGGTCGGTCAGCCGGTCACCGAGCCGGGCCGCGTCGAACGCCTGCACCGCAGCGTCCCGCTTCTCGCCGAGCCAGTCGAGGACCAGGTAGCCGCGCCCCCGGACGAAGTCGTACTCGCTGAGTTGGGCCAGGGTCATCGCCGGGGAAAGACCGGTGATCCGGCCCTCGGCACCGATCCGTTCGCGCAGCAGGGCCAGGGCACCGGTACGGCGGCCGACCCCCGGGTCCCCCGTGAGGAAGACGAGTCGCTCCCGGTCGAGCAGTCCGGCCGCCTGGGGGTACCCGTCCGGCGGTGCGAAGTACCGCAGCGCGTGGTCGACCTCGGCCTCCGGGATCCGGCCCACCGAGACGTGGCTCACCGCCGCGCCACCGGAGATGCCGAAGGTGGCCTGGCCGGCGTGCACCTGCCCGTAGAACTGGTTGATGACCCGCGCTTCGCGCCGTTGCTCCTGAGCGCCGGGGGTGTCCGGGTCGGGCTGTGGGGCGGACGACGCTCCAGCGGCGTCGGCCTGCTCGCCCGGCTCCGGTGGCTCGGGTGTTGTCGGATCGGTACGCGGTGCGTCCGTGGCTTCCGGATCAGCCACGGCTTCCGCCGGAGAAGCCGAAGGTGGCGTGGCTGGCGTCCACCGCGCCCTGGAAGACGTTCATCACGTCGGCGCGCTGCTGCGGCTGTGGTGCACCGGGGGTACCCGCCGGGTCGCGGCCGGCGGCCGGGTCGTCAGGCCGGGGCTCACCTGGCTGGTCGGGGGTGCTCCCGGCTCCGGTCGGCTGATGCTGCGGGCGGCCGGCGCCGGGGACCCGGATCCACGCCGTCGCCCGGTACTCCTTCTCCACCACCTCGACCTCGTGGAAGTCGCTTTCGACGTAGGTGGTGTGGTCACCGAGCACGAGCGCCCGGAAGACGTCGTCGGAGAGGATGAGTGCCAGGTTCGCCTGCGGGGCAGCCGCCAGGGCCTGCCGCAGCGGACCCGAGTTCAGCAGCCGGCTCACCGTGACCACGCCCCGCCCCGGGTATCCGTTCGCCCCCGGATAGGCCACTCCCTGGTCGACGGCGATCCGCAGTCGCACCCGGTCCGTGTCGGTCCGGTACCGGTTGACCCGGTTCAGTTCCGCGTCGATGTGCCGGACGTAGTCGTCGACGACCCTGGGCTCGCCGCGCCCGAGTGGAACGAGCGCGAGTTCACCGTCACCGCTGGCCTGGGTGGTCCAGGACCCGCGGTCCAGACCTGCTGCCCCCGCTGCCCTGGTGAAGATCTGGACCAACCGTTGTTGCACCTCAGCCTGTGCTCGGTCGTCCCGCCTCCCGTAACCTTCCACGTCCACGGAAACACACAGTCTTCGATCGAAGAGTTCTGTAACAGTCAACGAAGGGGCCTCTCCCTGCAAGGAACGTCGCCGCCACCGGACACTGTGCGATAGACGACGGACGAGAATCCCGTACTAGTACGGGGTCTGATCTGTCAGTTGACTGACCTGGCGCAGACCCGCCAGGTCCCGGACCACGAGCCGCCGATAACCGCGGGCGATCAACCCTTGTTGATCAAGAATGGAAAGCGCCTTCTCCGCAGCAGGGAGGGAGACCCCCGCCATCGACGCCAACTCGGCCTGGCGAAGCGGAATACCAAGATCGACGCCTTCGCTCGTGGCAGCCCCGTACATCTCCACCAGACGCGCAATGATGCGACCGACCCGGGTGGGCGCGTCATAGGCCCGCAGGTCGACGCGTTGCTGATTCGCCCACCGCAGTCGACGACTGATGGTCCGCCGGATCTCGACGTCGATCTCCGGGTGGAGCCTGCCGAGGTGACGGAGCTCTTCCGGCCCGATCCGCCGGGCCGACACAGCAGCACAGGTGACCACGGTGGCCGAGCGGGGTTCGCCGTCCACTGCGGCCAGCTCGCCGACCACCTCGCCCCCGACCCGTACGGCAAGCAACGCCTCGTAGCCTTCCGCCGTCGACAGGGCGACCTTGACGGAACCGCTGAGGAGCACCAGAACGTGACGGGAATCCTCGCCCTGACGGAAGACCACCCGTCCACCCGGAACGTCGATCCGGGCGCCCGCCCGGCACACGACCTGCCGGGCGGGACCGCTGAGTCGACCGAGCAGGGTCTGGGCGGGCCATTCGGACGCCTCGCGGGTCATCCTTTCCGAACCACCCGGTCGCACCGACGGATGCGGACCATGAAATCCACCGCCTCCTTGCCGAGCAGCGCGAACGCAGTCAATTTTGCTCCACCGGAAGAGTCCACATCATCCCTCAGCGGCACGGCGCGACAGTCCCACGCACGGGACCGGGCAGGGATGGAAACATACGGTAGGACAGATGGGAATGCACAACAATAGTCGGAGCGCTTATTTCTCGGCGAAAAGTTCGACGGCACGTCACCCGATGCCGTCACCCGAAGATCGTTCTCACGGGCGGGAACCGCGATTCGGCACCGTTGGCTGTCACAGGGTCTGGTACTTCTTCCGGTATGACTTCTGCCGTTCCGCCCAGCTCGCCGGTCGTCGTCGGCCTGCCGATCGCCGACCGGACGACCTCGTTCCGTTTTTATCGGGACGCCCTCGGCCTCACCACGGTCGGCGAACCGGCCACCGACGGCATACCCGAGCCGTTGCAGTTCGTGGTGAACGAGGGCCTGCGGCTGATGCTGGTGCCCACCGGCGGGTTCGGTTGGGTCGTCGGGCCGCACGAGGTCGCCCCGCGCGGGCAGAGCGAATGCCTGCTCGGCCTGACCCTTTCCACACCGGAGGAGGTCGACCTGCTGGTCGAGCGGGCCCGGAGCGCGGGTGCCGACGTCGTGACCGGCCCGGCGCAGCAGCCCTGGGGGTACAGCGCCGTCTTCGCCGACCCGGACGGGCACCTCTGGATGCTGTCCGTGCCGCCGACCGGCTGACCGCGTCGCCGACCGACTGAGCCGGCGGGTGGCGGGCCGACCACGTCGGACGGGCTGATCGCGGCGGGTAGCGGGCCGGACGGTCCCCGGGCCGTCCCCGTCGACCGCCCGGCTCGGGACGCCACGGCCGGTGCGGTCAGTCGACCAGGCCCTCGGCACGCGCCCAGCGCAGCAGTTCCGCCTCGGCGGCGTCCCGGTCCAGCGGGCCACGCTCCAGGCGGACGTCCTTGAGGTGCTTCCAGGCCCGCCCGACGATCGGCCCCGGCGGTACGCCGAGCAGCTCCATGATCGCGTTGCCGTCCAGGTCGGGGCGTACCCGGGCCAGGTCCTCCTCGGCGGCGATCCGGGCGATCCGCTCCTCCAGCGCGTCGTAGTCGGCCGCGAGGTTGGCGGCCTTGCGCCGGTTGCGGGTGGTGCAGTCCGAGCGGGTCAGCTTGTGCAGCCGGGACAGCAGGTCACCGGCGTCGGTGACGTACCGGCGCACCGCCGAGTCGGTCCACTCGCCCCGGCCGTACCCGTAGAACCGCAGGTGCAGGTTGACCAGCTTGGTCACCTGGGCGGTGACGTCCTTCGGGTACCGCATGGCCTTCATCCGGGCCTTGGTCAGCCGCGCGCCGACCACCTCGTGGTGGTGGAAGCTGACCCGGCCGTCCGCGCCGACCGCCTTGGTCGCCGGCTTGCCCACGTCGTGCATCAGCGCGGCCATCCGCAGGACGAAGTCACAGCCGTCGTCCTCCAGGGCGACCGCGTTGCTGACCACGGTCAGCGTGTGCTCGTAGACGTCCTTGTGCTGGGCGTGCTCGTCAATCTCCAGCTTGAGCCCGGTCAGCTCGGGCAGGAACCGCTCGGCCAGCCCGGTGTCGACCAGCAGCCGCAGCCCGGTCACCGGGTCCGCGCCGCAGAGCAGCTTGGTGAACTCGTCCCGGATCCGCTCGGCGGTGATCCGGTCCAGGTCAGCGGCCATCCGGACCATGGCCGCCCGCACGTCCGGGTGGACGGCGAAGCGGAGCTGCGCGGCGAACCGGGCCGCGCGCAGCATCCGCAGCGGGTCGTCACCAAAGGACTCCCGGGGCGTCCCCGGGGTACGGATCACCTTCGCGGCCAGGTCGTCCAGGCCGCCGTACGGGTCGGTGAACCGGTGGTCGGGCAGGCTGACCGCCATCGCGTTGACGGTGAAGTCGCGCCGCTTCAGGTCGTCGGCCAGGTTCGTCCCGTACGCCACCACCGGGTTGCGGCTGACCTGGTCGTACGACTCGGCGCGGAAGGTGGTGATCTCCAGCCGCAGGCCGCCGCGCTGCGCGCCGATGGTGCCGAACTCCCGGCCGGTCTCCCAGATCGACTCGGCCCAGCCCTTGAGCACCTTCAGCGTCTGGTCCGGGTGGGCGTCGGTGCAGAAGTCGAGGTCCTCGCCGAGCCGGCCGAGCAGGGCGTCCCGTACCGAGCCACCCACCAGGTGCAGTTCGTGCCCGGCGCGGGCGAACCGGCGGCCCAGCTCGTCGGCGACCGGGGAGACACGGAGCAGTTCGGCGACGGCGTTGCGCTGGGCTGCGGTGAGCTGGCGGCGGTCGACGGCGTGGGGTACGGAGGCTTCGGACATCGGAGCGCCAGCCTAGCGGTCCGGGGTGCGATCCGGTCCGCCGGGCGAGGTGGTGTGGGACGTTGATTAAGGTCTTGGTCGTGTGCGGGCCGGTGCCCGGCCATCTCGTACCCCTTGGGAGGCTCGATGAGCGGCGGGCTCTACCGCAGCGCGAACGCCGGGTGGGGGGACGACCGCCGGCCGGACGGCGCGACGTACATCTCGGCCGAGCCGTTGAACCAGCCGGCGATGGAGTCGACCGCCCCGCCGCAGGAGCAGGTGGCCGAGGCCAGCGCCGCGACGAACAGCGCGGTGATGGCGATCGGCAGCCTGGTCAGCCGGGGTACCGGTTTCCTGCGCACGCTCGCCCTGACCGCCGCGCTGGGTGGTGCGCTGGTCGGTGACGCGTACACCACCGCGCAGATCCTGCCCGGGATGGTGTACGAGTTCCTGCTCGGCGGCATCCTCACCAGCGTGCTGATCCCGGTGCTGGTCCGGCGGCGCAAGGCCGACGCCGACGGCGGCCAGGCGTACGCCCAGCGGCTGCTCACCCTGGCGGTGCTCACGCTCGGCGTGGCGGCGGTCCTCGCGGTGGCGATGGCATCGGTGCTGACCTGGCTCTACTCCAGCGACCAGTCCAGCGACAGCTACAAGGACCTGGTCACCGCGTTGGCCCGGCTGATGCTGCCGATGATCTTCTTCTCCGGGCTGAGTGCGTTGATCAGCGCGGTGCTGAACACCCGGGGGCACTTCGCCGCCCCGATGTGGGCACCGATCCTGAACAACGTCGTGGTGATCGGCACCGCCCTGGCCTACATCGGGATCTTCGGCGCGGAGATCGTCGACCCGGACGAGATGACCACCGGGCGGATCCTGCTGATCGGCGGCGGCACCCTGCTGGGCGTGACGGTCCAGGCGTTGGGGCTGCTCCCGGCACTGCGGAAGGTCGGCTTCCGGTGGAAGCTGCGGTTCGACTTCCGGAAGCTGGGGCTGGCCGAGCTGGGCCGGCTCGGGATCTGGATGTTCTGCTACGTGGCGGTCAGCCAGATCGGCCTGATCGTGCTGTTCAACCTGCTCAACCGGGCCGGCGAGGACAACGCCGCCGGTCCGCTGATCTACAACAACGTGTTCCTGCTGCTGATGATGGCGCACGGCATCATCGCCGTGTCGATCATCACGGCGTTGATGCCCCGGATGAGCGCCGCCGCCGCCGACGGCCGGTACGCCGACCTCGCCGCCGACCTGTCCAAGGGCACCCGGACGGTCAGCGCGGTGCTCGCCCCGATCGCGGTCTGCTACGCGGTGCTGGCCACCCCGCTGGCGAACACCCTGTTCCGGTACGGGGCGTTCAGCGCGGAGAACGCCACCGCCACCTCGCTGGTGCTGCTGGTGGCCGCGCTCGCGCTGGTGCCGTTCGCGGTGAGCCAGTTGTTCACCTTCGCCTTCTACGCGCTGCCGGACACCCGCACCCCGGCGCTGGTCAACATTCCGGTGGTGGCGCTGCGGATCGGCGTGCAGGTCGCGTTGTTCGCGGCGTTCTCGGCGAGCTTCGCCGCCGCCGGCATGATGATCGGCAACGCGGTGTCGTACCTGGCCGCCGCGATCGTCTCGGCCTGGCTGCTGCGGCCCCGGGTGGGCCGGATCGGCCTCGGCGCGATCACCCGCACGCTGGGCAAGGTGCTGGTGGCGGCGCTCGGATCCGCCCTGGTCGGCCTGCTGGTGGTGAACCTGCTGCCCGGCGGCGACACGCCGAGCCGACTGGAGGCGATCGTCCAACTCGTGATCGGTGGCGCGGTGATCGCCGGAAGCTACCTCGGGTTGGCCGCGCTGCTGCGGATCCGGGAGATCACCGAGGTGATCGGGATGGTCCGGAGCCGGCTCGGCCGCTGACCAGGGCCTGTGGACAGAGGGTGACCGTGGATCACCAGCCTGGGGATGTACCTGTGGATAACTCAGCGCGCCGCCGCTCAGCTGCCGTTTCGGCCTGTGGATAACCAACCGTACGGATGAGTTCGGGTCGACGATCGGTGGGAACTCGCCAGCCGTCGACCCGGGCGTCGGTTCGGGCGAGCCCCTCCGGTGACGGCTTGCGACCTGCCTCTAGATTTGGCACGTACATGTGCCAGCAACGTGGCTGACAACGGTCGTAACCGGACAGGCCACTCGTTACCGGCACCGTGTACGGGTACGGCGGCAAGATGACATGTCGGGGAGCCACGCAACCCAGGTAAGGTCGCTCTCGACGGGTACGGCCGCCGGCGGCGCTCCGCGCGTCGACGACACGGCCGGTTCCTTCACGAGGCAGAGCGGGAAGCCACATGCCCAGCAGTTCGGGTCCATCGATCGGCACGATCACCGAGGGAGGACGGGTGACCCAGGTCGGCGAGGGTCAGGAGGCGGAGGAGAGCGCTCCGCCGGTCATGACCTTCGGTGCTCCCACGGTCGGTGAGATCCTTGCCGAACGGTACGAACTGGTCGAGCACATCAACAACGACAGCGCCGGTCGCCAGGTCTGGCGCGGGATCGACGTCATCCTGCGCCGCCCCGTCGCGGTGGTGCTGCGTCATCCGGGCGGCGCGTCGGCCACCGAGATGCTCCAGGCCGCGGTCGCCGCCAGCCGGGTCATCCACCCCAACCTGGTCGGCGTCTACGACGCCATCGACGAGGCCGAACGGGCGTACGTGGTACGCGAGTGGGTGGACGGGCGGTCCCTGCGGGAGCTGACCGCCGACGGCCCGCTGGACCCGGCCCGCGCCACCACCGTCGGGCACGCCGTCGCCAGCGCCCTCGCCGCCGTGCACGCCACCGGCATGGTGCACGGCAACGTGCACCCCGGCACCGTGATGATCAGCGACGACGGCCGGGTGGTGCTCGCCGACGCGCGCACCGACGGCGCGGACAGCCAGGAGAACGACCTGCGGGCGGTCGGCGGCGTCCTCTACTTCGCCCTCACCGGTCACTGGCCGCACGGCGAGGCCCCGCTGCACGGTGCCACCGCCGGCCACGGCCGGGCCGCCATCCCGGACGCCACGCGCGACGCCAACGGCGGGCTCGCCGCACCCCGGCAGGTCCGCGCCGGCGTTCCCGCGTACCTCGACGACCTGACCATGGACCTGCTCGACCGGCAGATCGCGCCGCCCTCGTCGGACGTGCTCGCCGCCGAGCTGGGCCGCCTCGAGGTGCCCGCCGACGAGCAGTACCTCGACCAGGCCGGGCCGCTGCGGTTCACCGCCGACGGCGACGACGAGCGGACCCCGCTGTCGCCGACCGGTGGACGCAAGGTGATCTTCGGCATCGCCGGGCTGCTCGCCGTCGCCCTCGTCGGGCTCCTGGTGGGGATCGGCACGCTGTGGAGCGGCGGGGACGACAGTCCCACCGGGCAGGCCAGCGATCCCACCCCTCCGGCCGCCACCGACGACGCGCCCACCCCGGCCCCGGCCGCCGTCCGCACCCTGAAGCTCGGTGCCGACCAGGTCCGGGTGATCGATCCGGACAGCAAGTCCCGGGACGAGTTCGGCGGCATCGAGAAGGTCGTGGACGGCAACCAGGACGAAGCCTGGCAGACCGACAGCTACTACAACGCCAACTTCAGCAACCTGAAGCAGGGCATGGGCATCCTGATCGACCTCAAGCAGCCGCAGACGGTGAAGTCGGTCGAGGCGTCGCTGTCCAGCCGGGGCGCGACCGCCCAGCTCTTCACCGGAACGACCACCGCCGAGTCCACCTCGTCCGGCGACAAGGCGCTGGTGGCCGCGTACAAGACCAAGCCGGTCGGGCCGGCGTTGCAGCAGCACGGTGCGAAGATGGTCTTCGACGGCTTCGAGGCCACCCAGCAGTACCGGTACCTGCTGTTCTGGGTTACCGAGTTGCCGGAGATCGAGCCGGGCCGGTTCAAGCTGATCGTCGAGGAGATCACGGTCCAGGTGCAGTGAACCGGCGGCGGCGACCCTCCGGCCATCCCGCACACCGGGTGTGGCGATGACCGGGCGTGGCGCGGAGACGGGCGGCGGGCCGGTCGGCCCGCCGACGGTGCTGCCCGCCGACTCCGGTCCACTGGCCGGCACGTCCGACGCCGACCTGCTCCGGGCACACGTCGCCGGTGACCGGGACGCCTTCGCCGAGCTGTTCCACCGGCACCGGGACCGCCTCTGGGCGGTGGCGGTACGCACCATCGGGGACCGGGAGGAAGCCGCCGACGCCCTCCAGGACGCGCTGCTCTCCGCACACCGCGCGGCGGCCCGCTTCCGGGGCGACTCGGCGGTCACCACCTGGCTGCACCGGATCGTGGTCAACGCCTGCCTGGACCGGATCCGTCGTCGTCAGGCCCATCCCACCGTCCCGCTGCCGGACGGCAACCGGTCGGACGACACGGGTGCCACCGGTGGCGTCGAGCCGGCCGCCCCGGCCCCGGACCACGACACCGCGCTGGTGGTCCGGCAGGCCCTCGCGCAGTTGCCGACCGAGCAGCGGGCCGCGCTGGTGCTGGTCGACGTACAGGGCTATCCGGTTGCCGAGGTGGCCCGGATCCTCGACGTGGCCGAGGGCACGGTGAAGAGTCGCTGCGCCCGGGGCCGCGCCCGGCTGGCCGTACTTCTCGGGCACCTGCGGACCGGCTCGGTGCCGGCGGGCGAGACCGCCGGGCGGGCCACCGACCACGTCGGCAGGCGTCCCGGGGCCGACCGGAACGTGCCGGGCGTCACCGACGGGAACCCACGACCTCCCGAAGGCGTCGGATCAGGGCCGGGGCGATCCCGGCAGCGCGCCGACCAGAGGGAGGACTCGTGACCGCGGGGCGGTTCCGGGAGGTCGACCTCGACCTGCTCGCCGACTACGTCGGCGGCGCGTTGGCGGGTACCCCGGACGAGGCCACGGTCGCCCGGCTGGTGGCGGACGACGACGCCTGGGGCGGGGCGTACGCCGAACTGGCCCCTGCGGTCGCGCTGGTCCGCGCCGACCTGGCCGGGTGGGCCGAGCCGGCCGAGGCGATGCCGGCGACGGTGGCCGACCGGCTCTCCGCCGCGCTCGCCGGGGCCGGGCCGGCGGCCACGCCGGTCGTGCCCGCCCAACCGGTCGGTGAGCCGGGCCGCCCGCTCGCCGTGGTCGGCACCGCCGCCGACGCCACCGGGCATCCGGGCGGCGCCGGCCGGGCCCGGCGTCGTCGCTGGTCCCGGCGGGCCGGTCCGGTGCTGGTCGCTGCGGCGGCGGTGGCCGCGGCCGGATTCGGGGTGACGCAGTTCGTCACCGCCCAGAACGACGGACTCACCGCCGGCAGCGCCGCCCAGGAGGACGCCGGCGCCGCCGGTGGCTACCGGCTCGTCACCGATCCCACCAACAGCGGTACCCGCTACACCCCGGAGAGCCTGGCCAGCGCGGTCTCGGCGCCCGGCGTGCTACGGGAGAGCGCCGCCCCGCAGGCACCGACCGGCGCCGACGACGGCCCCCGCCGTCCCGCCCCCGCCGTCGACCTGAGCCGGCTGGCCGACCCGGCGGCCCTCGACACCTGCCTAGGCGCGGTCAGTGCCGCCCACGGGGCCACCCCGATCACCGTGGACCGGCTCGAGTACGCGTCCTTCCAGAACGAACCGGCCCTGGTCGTCGGCCTGGTGGACGCCGCCGGGGAACGCTGGATCGTGGTGACCGGCCCGGAGTGCGGGGTACCCGGATCCGGCGCAGACACCCGCTACCGCACGCGGGTAGGGTGAGGTTCGCGTCACCGGAAGTCTGGCCGTCCACGTGACGTCACCCACCGGATGACCGGCTCGGGAATCCCTGCTTCGTACGATGACGTTCTGCATGTCAGTTGCCGGCGACGTGAGGCGTCGGTACACGGATCGACATCGGTGCGCGCGCCGGTGACGAACACACACACTCGGGAGACGGCAGTGGACGAGGTCCGCAACCTGATCATCATCGGCTCCGGGCCGGCCGGTTACACGGCGGCGGTCTACGCGGCGCGCGCCAACCTGAAGCCCCTGGTCATCGAGGGCGTCCAGTCCGGTGGCGCGCTGATGACCACCACCGAGGTGGAGAACTTCCCCGGTTTCGCCGACGGCATTCTCGGTCCCGAACTGATGGACAACATGCGCAAGCAGGCCGAGCGGTTCGGCGCGGAGTTCCTCACCGACGACGTGACCCGGGTCGAGCTGAACGACACCGGCACCCCGGGTTCCGGCGCGGTCAGCCGGGTCTGGGTCGGCGAGACCGAGTACCAGGCCCGCGCGGTCATCCTCACCACCGGTTCGGCGTGGCGTCCGCTGGGTGTGCCCGGCGAGCAGGAGTACCTCGGCCACGGCGTGTCGTCCTGCGCCACCTGTGACGGCTTCTTCTTCCGCAACCAGCACATCGTGGTGGTCGGCGGTGGCGACTCCGCGATGGAGGAGGCGAGCTTCCTCACCCGGTTCGCCGACTCGGTCACCATCGTCCACCGGCGCGACTCGTTCCGGGCCAGCAAGATCATGGCGGAGCGGGCGCTGAGCAACGACAAGATCAAGGTCGAGTGGAACAGCGTCGTCGAGGAGATCCTCGGCGCCGACAACAAGGTCACCGGGGTACGGCTGCGCAACGTGCACACCGGCGAGGCCAAGGTGCTCGACGTCACCGGCGTGTTCATCGCGATCGGCCACGACCCGCGCAGCGAACTGTTCCGCGGCCAGGTCGACCTGGACGACGAGGGCTACGTCAAGGTCGACGCCCCGGGCACCCGGACCAACATCCCGGGCGTGTTCGCCGCCGGTGACCTGGTCGACCACACCTACCGGCAGGCGATCACCGCCGCCGGCACCGGCTGCGCCGCCGCGCTCGACGCCGAGCGGTTCATCGCCACCCTGAGCTAGGAAACCTGCAAACAGCCCGGAGGAGGGTCATAGTGGGAACAACGACGGCGGTCACCGACGCCAACTTCGCCACCGACGTACTGAAGTCCGACAAGCCGGTACTGGTGGACTTCTGGGCCGAGTGGTGCGTGCCGTGCCGCAAGGTGGCACCGCTGCTGGAGGAGATCGCCAACGAGATGGGCGACCAGGTCCGGATCGTCAAGCTCAACATCGACGAGAACCCGGAGACCGCCCGCGCCTACCGGGTGATGTCCGTGCCGACCCTCACCGTCTTCAAGGACGGCGAGCCGGTGCAGTCCATCGCCGGGGCCAAGCCCAAGGGCGAGCTGGTGAAGCTGATCCAGGCCGCGCTCTGACCCGCTGACCCGACCGACGTCAGCCGCGGAACCCCCGTACCCCGAACCTGGGGTGCGGGGGTTCCGCGCGTGGGCGGCCGACGCTTCCGGCAACCGGGAACGCGGCGTCACCGGCCACGGTACGCTCCGTAAGCGTCCTCGCCGAGGAGCGCCCCTGCGTACGACAGTGGTGGGTGGCCCGGTGTCAGCAGCCGCAGAGGGGGTCGTCGTGCGTCCGATCCGCCCCGGTGACCGGGGACCCGCCGTGCGGGAGATCCGCCGGGTCCTCACCGACCTCGACCTGCTCGCCCCGGCCGAGGGTCGGCTCGCGGACGCGTTCGACGCCGCCACCGAACGGGCCGTCCGGGCCTTCCAGCAGTCCCGGGGGCTGAGCGTGGACGGCCGGGTGGGCGCGGAGACCTGGCGGGCCCTCGACGCGGCCCGCTGGCGGCTCGGTGCCCGCACCCTCTACCACGCCGTACCGGAACCGATCACCGGCGAGGACGTCCGGTCGTTGCAGGAACGTCTCCTGGAGATGGGGTACGACGCCGGCCGTGCCGACGCCATCTACGGCGCGCGGACCGCCCGGGCGCTCGCCCAGTTCCAACGGGAGGTGGGGCTGACCCCGGACGGCTCCTGCGGCCCGCACACGCTGGACGCGTTGCGCCGGCTCGGCCGGAAGGTGGTCGGTGGCCGCCCGCAGTGGCTGCGCGAGTCCGACGCGATCCGGCAGTCCGGCCCGGCCCTGGTCGGCCGGACCGTGGTGATCGACCCGGGCCACGGGGGTGCCGACCCGGGGGTGGTGGTTCGCGACGGGCCGCTGCGCTGGACCGAGGCGGACCTGGTGCACGACCTGGCCAGCCGGCTGGAAGGGCGACTGGCCGCAGCCGGGGTACGGGTGCAGCTCACCCGCGGGCCGTCGTCGCCGGCCTCCTGCCTGCCGGACGCCGACCGGGCCGGGCTGGCGAACTCGCTCGGCGCCGACGTGTTCATCTCCCTGCACACCGACGAGCACCGGAACCCGGCCGCCGAGGGGGTGGCGACGTACCACTACGGCACCGACAACGGCGTCACCTCGGCCACCGGGGAACGCCTCGCCGGGCTGGTGCAGCGCGAGATCGTGGCCCGGACCGGGCTGCGGGACTGCCGTACCCACGCCAAGGCGTGGGACCTGCTGCGGCTCACCCGGATGCCGGCGGTACGCGTCGAGGTCGGCTACCTCACCTCGCCGCAGGACCGTGGCCGGCTGGTCGACCCCCGGTTCCGGGACCGGGTGGTCGAGGCGATCGTGGCCGCCGTACAACGGATGTTCTTCCCGATCGAGCAGGACGTGCCGACCGGCTCGATCGACGTCAGCGAGCTACGGGCCGTGGTGGCCGCCGGCCGGGCCACGGAGTGAGCCTCCCCGGTGCACGGGTGACTGACCGGCCCCGCGTGGTCGGTCGGGCAACCGGCCGGGGCAGCGGACGGCGCGGTTGTCAGTCGGCCGGGCGGCAGCGGACCGCGCGGTTGTCGGTCGGCCGGGGTGGTGGACCGGGTGGGTGGCGCGGTGTCAGCCGGCGGGGGTGGTGGACCGGGTGGCCGGCCGGACCGGACGCAACAGGGTCTCCGGGCTCATCGACCCGAGCAGCTTCTCCAGCGCGTACTCGACGTCCGACTTCCAGGACAGCGCGGTCCGCAGCTCCAGCCGCAGCCTGGGGTAGCGCGGGTGCGGGCGGACCGTCTTGAAGCCGACCGAGAGGAAGTAGTCGGCCGGCGCGACGCATCCACCGGTCGTCAGGTCGTCGATGTCACCGAACTTGGCGTCGCCGAACGCCTCGATCGCCTTGATCCCGCGTTTCGTCAGGTCCCGGGCGACCCCCTGCACCAGCATCCGCCCCAGCCCGCCCCCGGCGAAGGAGGGAACCACGTGCGCCGTCATCAGCAGCGCGGCATCGGCCGAGACCGGCGAGGTCGGGAAGGCCATCGAGCGGGGTACGTAGGCCGGCGGCGCGAACATCACGAACCCGGCGGGCATCCCGTCGACGTAGACGAGCTTGCCGCAGGAACCCCACTCCAGCAGGGTCTGCGAGACCCACGCCTCCTTCTCCAGACCCGGGTTCCCGGCGGCACAGGCCCGGTCGGCGGAGACCGGATCCAGCTCCCAGAAGACGCACTGCCGGCACGGACGGGGCAGGTCTTCCAGGGTGTCGAGGGTCAGGCTGACCAGACGTCGCGACATTGACGCATCCCCACAATAGGCTCGGAGGTGACGACACCGCGGATCATGCCGCCGCGTTCTCCCCCGACGAGCGATCGTACGCCGCAACCCGCCGCTGTGGGAGGGGACGCGCGAACAACCGCCCGACCGGAAGGGCCCGGCCGACCGGCGGTACACCGGCGGACCTGCCGGTCTGCCCCGGTCCGGGATGTGGACGGATTCTCACGTGTCCGCCACGACACGCCCGGCAGGGACTACGATCGACCGACCGGCCCAATGCGTCACCGACCGACGCACCGGACTCCAGCGGCGCAGCCGACCGGGTGCCCCGGAGCTGGGCGGGAGCCAACCGACAGCCGATGAGGTGATGTCATGACCGGCACGACGCTCGACGACTACACCGACCGGTACGCCCGGCGGGTACGCGGCATGACCGCGTCGGAGATCCGCGCACTCTTCGCGGTCGCCAGTCGTCCCGAGGTGGTCTCGCTGGCCGGCGGCGCACCCTACATCGCCGCGCTGCCGCTCGACGCGGTGGGCGAGATGCTCGGACGGCTCGGCTCCGAGCACGGGGCCACCACCCTCCAGTACGGCATCGGTCAGGGCCTGCCCGAGCTGCGCGAGCGGATCTGCGAGGTGATGGCCCTCTCCGGCATCGACGCCTCCTGCGGGGCCTCCCCGGAGGACGTGGTGGTGACCGTCGGCGGTCAGCAGGCGCTCGACCTGGTCGCCCGGCTCTTCCTCGACCCCGGGGACGTGGTGCTCGCCGAGGGGCCGACCTACGTCGGCGCGCTCGGGGTCTTCCAGGCGGCCCAGGCGCAGGTCGTGCACGTGCCGATGGACGAGGACGGGCTGATCCCGGAGGCGCTGGAGGCCGCCGTGGCGGACTGCGCCCGCGCCGGCCGGCGGGTCAAGTTCCTCTACACCATCCCCACTTACCAGAACCCGGCCGGCGTGACGCTGAGCGAGGAACGGCGCGAGCGGGTGCTCGACATCTGCGAGCGTGCCGGGCTCCTGGTGATCGAGGACGACCCGTACGGGCGGCTGGGGTTCGAGTCGGAAGCCCCCAAGCCGCTGCGGGCCCGCCGCCGGGAGGGCGTGTTCTACCTGAGCACCTTCTCCAAGACCTTCGCCCCCGGGCTGCGGGTGGGCTGGATCCTCGCCCCGCACGCCGTCCGCGACAAGCTGGTCATCGCCAGCGAGGCGCAGATCCTCTGCCCCAGCGGGTACGCCCAGGCGGCCGTGTCGACGTACCTCGGCACCATGCCGTGGCGGCAGCAGCTCAAGGTCTACCAGGAGGTCTACCGGGAACGGCGGGACGCCCTGCTGGACGCGCTGGCCGACCTGATGCCGGAGGGCACCACCTGGACCCGGCCGAAGGGCGGGCTGTTCGTCTGGGCGACCCTGCCCGAGGGGCTCGACTCCAAGGCGATGGTGCCGCGCGCCATCGCCGCCCGGGTGGCGTACGTGCCGGGCACCGGCTTCTACGCCGACGGCACCGGTGGCGGCCACATGCGGCTCAACTTCTCCTTCCCGTCCCCGGAGCGGATCCGGGAGGGCGTCCGGCGACTGGCGGGCGTGATGGAGCAGGAGATCGCCATGCGGCGGGTCTTCGGTCAGGTCAGCCGGCCGGGCCGGCGGGGGCAGGCCGGCGCGGACGCGCCGGGACCCGACTTGGCATGATCTCCGGCATGGCTGTCACCTCCGCCGACCACTCCGGCTCCACCAGCGGTTCGTCCCCCGACACCGGGGAACTGCGTGTCCTCGTCCTCGCCGGCGGGCTGTCGTACGAACGCGACGTCTCGCTGAAGTCGGGCCGCCGGGTACTCGACGCGCTCCGCGCCGCAGGCGTGGACGCCGACCTGCGGGACGCCGACATCGCCCTGCTCCCCGCCCTGGCCGCCGACCCGCCGGACGCGGTGGTGATCGCCCTGCACGGCGCCACCGGCGAGGACGGCTCGCTGCGCGGTGTGCTCGACCTGTGCGGCGTGCCGTACGTCGGTTGCGACGCCCGCTCGGCCCGGCTCGCCTGGGACAAGCCCTCCGCCAAGACGGTGCTCCGCGAGGCCGGCATCCCCACCCCGGACTGGGTGGCCCTGCCGCACGACCGGTTCTCCGAGCTGGGTGCGGTGGCGGTGCTGGAACGGATCGTCGACCGGCTCGGGTTGCCGGTGATGGTGAAGCCGGCGCAGGGCGGTTCCGGTCTGGGTGCCGCCGTGGTCCGGGACGCCGCCGCACTGCCCGCCGCCATGGTCGGCTGCTTCGCGTACGACTCGACCGCGCTGGTCGAGCGGTACGTGCCGGGCATGGACGTGGCGGTCTCCGTGGTCGACCTCGGCGACGGGCCGCGCGCCCTGCCGGCGGTGGAGATCGTGCCGCGCAACGGGGTCTACGACTACGCCGCCCGCTACACCGCCGGACGGACCACCTGGCACGCTCCGGCCCGGTTGACAGGCGAGGCGGCCGCCCGGGTGGCCGACGTGGCCCTGGCCGCGCACGACGCGCTCGGGCTGCGGGACCTGTCCCGGGTCGACCTGATCGTCGACGAGGCCGGTCAGCCGCATGTGCTGGAGGTCAACGTCTCGCCGGGCATGACCGAGACGTCGCTGCTGCCGCTGGCCGTACAGGCCGCCGGGCTGGACTTCGGGCGGCTGCTCGAGTCGCTGGTGCACCGGGCCGCCGTCCGGCCCGCCTGACCCGCCGCTCCGTCACCTCCTCCACCGGGCCGTCCCGTCGCACCCGCGTCGGGACGGCCCGGTGTCAATCTTCGCCCGTACCCACTCCGGGTCAGCCCGGTGTCTTACTTGGCCGCGCCTACTCGGGGTCAGCCCGGTGTCTTCCCTGACCGTGCCTACCCGAGGACGGGGGGACCAAGCCGGCCGTGGGCGGGATCAGCCGGCCGTGCGGCGGGATCAGCCGGCCTTCTCCCCGTCGACGCCCGGTGTCGTCTCGACCGGGTCCGGGTCGGTGCGGGGCGCGGGAATCCGCCCGACCGGGTCGTCCGTCTCCTCGGCCGCCTCGATCACCGATCCGGCATCACCCTCCGCAGAAGACTCCTCCCACGAGGTGTGCGTGCTGAAGCTCGCCGGGGCCTGCCACTGGATCCGGGACGGCTCGGCCAGTGGCCGCCCGCCGAACTCACCGAGCCAGGCGGCGACGAGGGCCAGATTCTCCCGCCACTGCTCGTCGGAGATGGGCGGCAGGATCGAGTCCCACAGGGAGAGGAACGTTCCCCGTAGCTGTAGCCGGCCGTACGGACGGGCCAGGAACCACAGGTGCAGGTGGGAGGAGCCGTCTCCCCAACGGCTGACGTGCACCCGGGCCACCCCGTCCAGGGACCGGATCGCCCGTTCCAGCCGTACCGTCATGACGCCCAGTTCGGCGGCGAGCAGGTTCGGCAGGTCGCCCAGGTCGAGATGCGAGCGGGACTCGAGAATCAACACCATCGGCAGGCCCGTCGGGCGGTCCATGGCCCGCACCCGCCAGCGTTCACCCACCCAGATGTACGCCTCGTCCGGCGCGACGCAGGCCGTGCACTCCCGGTCCCCCTCGCCCTTCCGGGGAGGCTCGACCGCGACCGGGTCGTCGAGTTGCTTGACGCGAAGCTCCCCTTCGAAGGGGAAGGAAGGCCACTGGGTGAAGTCCGGGACGGGGGGTGGGGTGTCGGGCACGACGCTGACCCTAACCGAGTCCGGCACCCGCTGTCCCTACCCGAATGCGTGGTCTCCCGGGTACTCGTCGTCAGGCCGACCCGACTCCCCGGGGCGGTGCGTCGACCGGGCCGGAGGCAAGCGGAACGGGCTGCCCGGTCGGTTCGGTCGGCGGCCGGCAACTCCCGATGAGGCGGCCGTCACACACCTTCATCCACAGGCTCACACCCGGTTCCACGCGCTGTTTCACGTGAAACGGGATGCCCTGTGGATAACTCCTGTGGATAACTTGGGCCCGTTTCGGCGTCCCAGGTTGTCTGCCGCGACTTCGCCCGGCCCTCCGGCACGAGCGTTCCGACTGAGCCGTTTCACGTGAAACTGGGGCCCGCCGGAGAGTCCTCCTGGGCGACGGAAGCGGGGCGGTACGTCCGGCCGTACAGCGATCAACCGCCTCGCTGGATCGACCCGCGTGGCGGGGCCGCGCTCCCGGTGCCGGAAGCCGTCCTGGTTGGCCGCCGTGGACCACGGATGCTGATCCGAGCCGGGGTCACACCTATGGGCGGACGATGGTGAGAGGTGCATCGCCGAGGCGACCGTCCCACGCGATCTCGGCACAGCGACGCCCGGCCCCGGCCGGCTCGGAGACCCGGCTGCTCTGCGGCCTGGTCGAGACGCCACCGCGGCGGGTCGGCGGAGGTCAGCCAGCAGGCGGCGACGTGCCATGAGTCTGTGCCCGCTTCCCATGCTGCCGGTCGCGCCCGGCCCCGTGCTCCCGACCGCGCCTTGCCCGACGGGCGACGGGCGACGGGCGACGGGCGACGGGCGACGGGCGACGGGCGACGGGCGACGGGCGACGGGCGACGGGCGACGGGCGACGGGCGACGGGCGACGGGCGACGGGCGACGATACGGAAACGACCGCGACCCGGGTTGGTTGCGGGTGCGGTCGTGTCCGTTCAGATCGGGGGGCTACTCCTCGGGCTCTCCCGGTTCCTCCTGCCCGACGCCGATGATTCCGACGATCCTCTCCAGATCGTCCACCGTGGCGAACTCGATAGTGATCTTGCCCTTGCTCCGGCCGATGTCCACCTTCACCCGGGTGTCAAACCGGTCGGAGAGCCGGTCCGCCAGGTCGGTCAACGCGGGCGCGTGCGCCTTGGGCCGCCGGCGGGCGGCCGGGGTCTTCGTCTCACCGTCGCTGAGCGCCAGCGAGACGATCTCCTCCGTCGCCCGTACCGAGAGCCCTTCGGCCACGATCCGGAGCGCCAACTGCTCCTGGGCTTCGGACTCCTCCAGGCTCAGCAGGGCCCGGGCGTGCCCGGCCGAGAGCACCCCTGCCGCGACCCGACGCTGGACCTGCGGCGGCAGATTGAGAAGCCGGATGGTGTTGGAGATCTGTGGCCGGCTGCGGCCGATCCGCCGGGCGAGTTCCTCGTGGGTCGCGCCGAACTCCTCCAGGAGCTGCTGGTAGGCGGCAGCTTCTTCGAGCGGGTTCAGATTGGCCCGGTGGATGTTCTCCAGCAGCGCGTCCCGGAGCATGGCGTCGTCGCGGGTGTCCCGGACGATCGCCGGGATGTTCTCCCGGCCGACGGCCTGGGCGGCGCGCCACCGCCGCTCACCCATCACCAGCTCGTACTTCTCGTCGTCGAGCTGGCGGACCACGATGGGCTGGAGGAAGCCGACCTGCTCGATCGAGGTCTTCAGTTCCTCCAGCGCGTCCTCGTCGAAGACCTGCCGGGGCTGCTTCGGGTTCGGCACGATCGAGTCGACCGGTATCTCGGCGAACCGGGCTCCCGGTACCGGCGAGAGTTCAGGGCCGGTCGGCGCGGCGGGCTCGGCCCGGTCCGTCCCGACACCGGCCTGGACCCCCTCGACGCCGGCCGGGGTCGTCCCGGCGTCGGCCGCGTTCTCCTCGGCCCGGTCGCCGCTGGCCGAGGTTCCGCCGGTGGCGCCGAACCCGGTAGGGACGGCGACCGGGGCGGCCCGATCGGGCACCGGCGGAGCAGGGGTCGTGGTTTCCGGCGTCTCCACGGGGGCGGTGGGGATCAGCGCCCCCAGCCCTCGACCCAGTCCGCCACGCGGACGGTTCTTCATGCGACGCCTCCCAGCGACTTGTCCGCACTACGCATTCCGGCCCACCGGCTCCTTGACCCCCCGCTCGGCGATTTCCTGGGCGGCGGCGAAGTAACTGGTGGCCCCTCGTGATCCGGGATCGTAGGTCATCACGGACTGGCCGTAGCTCGGGGCCTCGGAGACCCGCACGTTCCGCGGGATGACCGCTTGGAGGACCTTGTTCCCGAAGTGGTTCCGGACGTCCTGCTCCACCGCGTCGGCGAGTCGGGTCCGCCGGTCGTACATGGTGAGCAGGATGGTGGAGACCTCGAGCGTCGGGTTGAGGTGCTTGCGAACCAGGTTGATGTTGTTGATGAGCTGGTTCAGCCCTTCCAGCGCGTAGTACTCGCACTGGATGGGGATGAGCACCTCCTGGGCAGCCACCAGGGCGTTCACCGTCAGCAGACCCAGCGACGGCGGGCAGTCGATGAAGACGTAGTCGAAGTGGCCGGGATAGGCGGCGATGGCCCGCTGGAGGCGGGACTCCCGGGCCACCACCGAGACCAGTTCGATCTCGGCACCGGCCAGGTCGATGGTGGCCGGTACGCACCACAGGTTCGGGATGCCCTCCACCCCCTGGGCGACCTCCTCCAGTGGAACGCTGTCGATCAGGCAGTCGTAGACGTCCGGCACCCCGGTGTGGTGCGGGACGTTGAGCCCGGTCGAAGCATTGCCCTGCGGGTCCAGGTCGACCACGAGGACCCGGTTGCCGTGCAGGGCGAGCGCCACCGCCAGGTTCACCGTGGTCGTGGTCTTCCCCACGCCGCCCTTCTGGTTCGCGACGCACATCACCCTGGTCTGTTCAGGGCGCGGCATGGTGACCTCGCCACTGGGATTCAGGATCTGCACGGCGCGCATAGCCTCCATAGCCAACGGTGGGTCATCCTCTTCGCGCGTCGGGGTTTCACGTGAAACGTACGCGTCGCCGACCGGCTCCCGTTCCGGGGAGTCGACCGACGACGTGAACGGGTCGGTGGTGTCAAAGGGCAGCCCGGAGACGGCCGCCGGGGCGGGTTGGGGCGGCACGATCCCCGGGCCGGGCACCTCCGCCACCGGACGTGTCGACTCGTGGTGGAGCACGTCGCCGGAGCGGTAGACCTGGGGCGGTCGTTGCCCGCCACCCTCCGGGTGCATCGGGGTGCGCGGGTCGACGGTGGACAGCTCGCCCCCGTACGTGGACAGGCCGGTCGGGGGACGGCCGGGATCAGCGGGTCGGCCGCCCTCCACCGACCAGCGGTCCCGGTCGGTTTCACGTGAAACGGGGGACGTCGTGGCGGGCTCTGCCCGTCCGGTCACCCCGGGATCGTCGTACCTGCCGTCGTCATGCACCTGTCATCCCTGCCCGCTTCGGATGGTCGGTCCGCACACCGTCGCTGCCGTACCCGCGTACCGCTCCACGAAGCGTACGGCCCGGCGGGGAGGACCGGGACCCGGTGACGCGGGCCGCCGTCCGTCCCACCCTATCGACGCGCGGCCAGCCTACGGGGGATGGGCGGAGAAGGTCCATGCCGAAGATCTCAGCCGTCGACGGGCTTGCACAGGTTCAACGACTCAACGCCCGACCGGAAGCCGGCGGGGCTGGACGTCCTCGGATCTCCCGCCCCGCCGGCCCATTGCCGGGAGTCGAGAATCTCCCGGGGAAGCCCCGCCCCCACTGGCCCGCTCCGGGCTCATCGTCCTCGGGAGCGCCCACCCCGTCGGGCCGCCCTCGGCTGCTTGCGTACCGGTCCGACGATCCGCTCCCGGACGACTTCGACCACTGTGGTGGGCGGATCGATCACCCCCGCGCCACACAGCCGCACCACCGGTGCGGCACCGCCGAGCCGGGCCACCTCGGCGGCATGCTCGGTGATCTCGTCCGCCGCCGAGGAGCCCTTCAACGCCAGCAGTCGTCCACCTCGGACGGTCAGCGGCAGGCACCAGCCGGCCAACCGGTCCAGGGGTGCCACCGCCCGGGCGGTCACCACGTCGGCGCTGAGCGGACCGAGCCCGCCGGTACCGGCCGCCGCCTCCTCGGCCCGACCCCGGAACACCCGGACCATCCTGGTGAGCCCGAGTCCCTCCACCGCCTCGATCAGGAACGAGGTACGGCGGGCGAGGGGCTCGACCAGGGTGACGGTCAGGTCCGGACGGGCGATTGCCAGCACCATCCCGGGCAGTCCGGCACCGGAGCCCACGTCGATCACGGAGGCGCCCTCGGGAATCCGCTCGGCGACCGCCGCGCAGTTGAGCAGGTGCCGGTCCCAGATCCGCGGGGCCTCCCGGGGGCCGATCAGGCCACGTACCACCCCGTCGGTGGCGAGGAGTTCCGCGTACGCGGCGGCGAGGTCCAGCCGGTCCCCGAAGAGGGTACGGGCCGCTGCCGCCAACTCCGGCGGCAGCGCCGCCTCCTGGGCCGGCAGACCGGGTTCGCCCCGGCCGGGTTCGCCCCGGCCGGGTTCGCCCCGGCCGGGTTCGCCCCGGACGGAGAGACCGGCACCCTCCTGGATGGCGAGGTCGGATCCGTCCCGGGCGGACAGACCGACCCCTTCCCGGGCCGGGAGGTCGCGCCCCTCTCGAGCAGGGAGGTCGGGCCCCTCCTGGCCGCCGGTTGTGCCCCGGGCGTCCGGACCGGGTGGCTGCGGGGCGGAAGGGGCGGCGGGGCCGGCGAGTCCGGCCGGGGCGGCGTCGGTCGACTGGTGGGTGACAGGCGACGGCCCGGGTGGCGTACCACCCGGGCCGAAAGCGCCAGCCGTGGCGTCGGAGGTCACCCGGTCAGTCCACCGGCCGGACGACGATACGGCGGTTCGGCTCCACGCCCTCGGACTCGCTCTCGACGCCCGCCATGGCGTTCACCACGTCGTGCACGCACTTGCGCTCGAACGCCGACATCGGCTCCAGTCGCACCGGCTCGCCGTACTCCTTGACCTTCTCCACCGCGTTCTTCGCGACGGCGGCCAGTTCCTTGCGACGGTTCGCCCGGTAGCCGCCCACGTCCAACAGCAGCCGGCTCGGGGTACCGGTCTGCCGGAAGACCGCCAGCCGGGCCAGTTCCTGGAGGGCTTCCAGCGTCGCGCCACGCTGCCCGACCAGGTTCTGCAGGCGGGCACCGACCACCTCGACGACCGGACGGCCACCCGACACCAGCTCGTCGATGTCACCGTCGTAGTCGAGGATGTCGAGCAGCCCCTCGATGTAGTCGGCGGCGATCTCGCTCTGCCGGAACAGGTCACCCTCGCCGGGGGTCTTCTTCTCCCGGGCCTCGGTCTCCTCGGCGCCGATCTTCACGTCCGCCCCGCTCGGGGCCGCGTCCTCCTCCGGGGACTGCTCGGCGCGGGGGATGCTGGTCTCGGTCACGGTTCATCTCCGTACTTCGTTCGGCCGGACCGTCGGGTCCGCTGGTTCCCCGGACCGGCGGGAGGTCTCGCCGGTGCCCCGGGCACGTCTGTACGGGCAGTGTCGCCCGTGACCGCGCCGTCGCGCGGGGAATCCGCTCCGCCGCCGCTGTCCGCCGCGCGGTACGGATCCGGCCGCCGCCGGGGGTGGCCCGGCGGCGGCCTGTGGATCGGGTCAGCCCTGCCGCTTGGCGGGCCGGTTCTTCTTCGGGTTGACCGGCTTCGCGCCCGGCTTGGGGCCGGCGACCTTGGGGGCGGCGGGCTTGGCCGGGGCCTGCGGGGCCGGCTTCTTCCGGCCGAGGAGGCCGGTCGACTTGGCCGGCTGCACCGGGTTCCGGGTCGCGCCGCCCGCCTTGGCGGTCACGCTCGGCGGCGGCGGGTACTTCCGGAGCACCCACTGCTGCTGGCCGAGGGTGAAGAGGTTGTTGGTGACCCAGTAGATGATCACGCCGATGGGGAAGATCGCGCCGGAGATCAGCAGGGACGCCGGGATGCCGTAGAGCATCAGCCGCTGGATCATGCGCTGCTGCGGATCCTCCGCCCAACCGGTCTTGAGGATCATCTGGCGGCTGGTCAGGTAGGTGGTGCCCATCATGACCAGGACCAGGATGCCGGCCATCACCTTGACGGTGGTGCCGTTCGCCCCGAGTCGGGCCAGCTCGTCCGCGGTGGAGCCGAACTTGCCGGCGATCGGGGCGGTGAAGAGCTTCGCGGCGGAGGCGCTCTCGAACTGGCCGACCGTCCAGCCGTAGAGGGTCTTGCCCGGGTTGGCCGGGTCGAGTCGGCGCAGCACGTGGAAGAGGCCGAGGAAGACGGGGATCTGGAGGAACATCGGAAGGCAGCCCATGAGCGGGTTGGCCTTTTCCTTCCGGTAGAGCTCCATCATCTCCTTCTGGAGCGTCTCCCGGTCACCCTTGTGCTTCTCCTGCAGCGCCTTCACCTGCGGCTGCAACGCCTGCATGGCCCGCTGGGACTTGATCTGCTTGACGAAGACCGGGAACAGGATCACCCGTACGGTGACCACCAGGAAGACGATGGCCAGGATCCAGGCCCAGTTCGTCCCGGCGAACGCGCCGTCCGGCACCCCGATGGCCTCCCAGGCCGAATGCCAGGCCAGCAGGATCCACGAAATCGCATAGTAGATCCAGTCGAGACTCAATTCTCAGGCTCCAGTCACGTCGGCACGGCGGCGGCCGCCCGGCTCCGGCACCGGGTCATATCCACCGGGGTGGAAGGGGTGGCAGCGCAGCAGCCGTCGAACCGTCAGGCCGGCTCCCCGTAGCGCGCCGTGCCGGACGACGGCCTCCAGGCCGTACGCGCTGCACGACGGGTAGAACCGACAGCGGGCCGGCAGTGCCGGGCTTATCCAACGACGGTACGCGATGATGGGTCCCACCAGCACCCGGGCACCGAGTGTCGAGGGCCGTGGGGTGGCGGATTCGTTGTTCATCGGGACCGCCGGCCCCGGGGCGCCCGGGCGGCGGCGATGGCCGCGTCGAGGTCCGCCCCGAGCCGGACGTACGCCGCCTCGGCCGCCGCAGGGAGCGCGCGTACCACCATCGTGCTGCCCGGGGGCAGCGTGTCGATCCGGTCCCGGACCAGGTGGCGCAGGCGGCGGCGGACCTTGTTGCGGACCACCGCCGGCCCGACGGCCTTGGACACGACGAAGCCGGCGCGGGTCGGCATGGAGGTCTCCTCCACACCGGCGTCCCGCGCCGGCTTCGGCGAAGGCGGTGCTGTCGCGTCGGGTGTCGGCAGGGTCAGGTGTACGACGACCGCGCCACGACCGGCGCGTCGCCCACCCCGGACCGCTGCGGCGAAGTCGTTGCTGCGCCGCAGTCGCTGTGCGGCCGTCAGCACGACTACCCACGTCCCCCGAGCGGACCCGTTCGGCCTCAGGCCGACAGGCGGGCGCGGCCCTTGGAACGGCGGGTCGAGATGATGGCGCGGCCGGCACGGGTACGCATGCGCAACCGGAAGCCGTGGGTCTTCGCGCGCCGGCGGTTGTTCGGCTGGTAGGTGCGCTTGCTCACGTCAGGCTCTCCGTTTTCCGTACGCCCCGCGCGGGGGATCGCCCGGGGTGTGTGGTGGTCCAGGCCACGCCGTGGTGGCCCCGATCGGCGCTGCCCTACGATGCGAGGGCCTCGGTGATGCGGGCACCACGATCGCGGACAGCAGGCACCCATCACCCTAGCAGAGGGCGACAGAGCAGCCGCTCCAGCCTACGCAGGGCGGCAATGACCGTCAAACCTCCCCGGCACGCCCCGAAACCGGCCCGCCGACGCAGCTCAGCCGGCGCGACGCGCCCGGGACCGAAGCGGCGGTTTTCGCTGATACCGACAAGGGCCGCGCCGCGTCACCGGTTGAAGCGGCGCGGACAACGCTGTTAGCGTGCGCGCTTGCGGTCCGCGTCGTGATCCGGCAAGCAGCGTCCGGTGTCGTCGACGGTCGTTGACAGGCAAGACCGGACAGGGCAGTGAATCGTTCGGCACGGTGAACCCGCTTCAGCACCCGTTCAGGCAGGGGGCAGGTCCCACCCGCATCCGGCGGGCGGCCACAATCGGTCGGTACACAGGCTGTGGATAACTTGTGGATGACGACCGGTCAGCCGTCCGGGCGGATGGTGTTCCAGCCGCTCGAACGCGGTGGCGGGCCCGGGACGGCCGACTGGAGAGACAGCGGCGGCCGGGAGCAGAGGCGAGGGGGTGGCACGACGGTGGCCGGAACGACCGACCTTGCCGCGGTGTGGACGGCGACGACGGACGAGCTCGCCGACGAGATCATCTCGGCGCAGCAGCGCGCCTACCTGAGGCTGACCCGGCTGCGCGCGATCGTGGAGGACACCGCGCTGCTCTCCGTGCCCGACGCCTTCACCCGGGACGTGATCGAGTCCCGGCTCCGGCCGGCCATCACCGAGGCGCTGACCCGCCGGCTCGGCCGGCCGATCCAGGTGGCGGTCACCGTCCGGGTCGCCGAGGACGGCGCGGGACGCGCGCTGGGCACCGTCTACCGCAGCGCGCCCGACTCGGAGACCCCCGAACTGCCCTTCGCCGGCTTCGACCCGGGCAGCGGCCACCCCGAGCCGGCCGCCCCGTTCCGCGACCATCCGCCGTCGTACCGCGATCACGAGGGTGCGGCCGCCGACCCCGGCCCGGACCCGGCGCGCCCCGACCCGGACGATCTCGCGCCGCGGTTGATCCCGACCAGCCGGGGCGGCCAGGAGACGCTGTTCCCCACCACCTTCGCCGAGCAGCTGCGGGGTGCGCCGGTCGACCGGCGGAGCTACGACGGCCGTCCCGACGTCGGTCCCGACGGGCCCCGCCCGTACGAGCAGCGGTACCGCGACGACGCCGGACCGGTCCGGGACCGGCTGCCCCGCGACGGCGGCACCGACAGCGGGCCGGGGCGGGGTGGCCCGGAACACCGGCCCGGCGGTCAGGGTGACCGGCGGTTGCCCGGCGGCGCGGAGAGCGGGGGCAACCGGCTCAACCCGAAGTACATGTTCGAGACGTTCGTCATCGGCTCCTCGAACCGGTTCGCGCACGCGGCGAGTGTGGCGGTGGCCGAGTCGCCGGCGAAGGCGTACAACCCGCTGTTCATCTACGGCAGCTCCGGGTTGGGCAAGACCCACCTGCTGCACGCCATCGGCCACTACGCGACGACGTTGGGCAACGCCCGCTCGGTCCGGTACGTCTCGACCGAGGAGTTCACCAACGACTTCATCAACTCGCTGCGGGACGACAAGACCAGCGCGTTCCAGCGTCGCTACCGGGACGTGGACATCCTCCTGATCGACGACATCCAGTTCCTGGAGAACCGGGAGCGCACCCAGGAGGAGTTCTTCCACACCTTCAACACGCTGCACAACGCCAACAAGCAGATCGTGATCACCTCGGACCGGTCGCCGAAGCAGCTCGCCACCCTGGAGGACCGGCTGCGGACCCGGTTCGAGTGGGGCCTGCTGGCCGACATCCAGCCGCCGGACCTGGAGACCCGGATCGCGATCCTGCAGAAGAAGGCCGCCCAGGAGCGGCTGTACGCCCCGCCGGACGTGCTGGAGTTCATCGCCTCCCGGGTGTCGAACTCGATCCGGGAGCTGGAGGGGGCGTTGATCCGGGTCACCGCGTTCGCCAGCCTGACCCGCTCGACGGTGGAACTGTCGCTGGCCGAGGAGGTGCTCCGGGACTTCATCCCGGACGGCGCCGGCCCGGAGATCACCGCCGACCAGATCATGGTCTCCACCGCCGACTACTTCGGGGTCAGCCTGGAGGACCTGCGCGGCCACTCCCGGTCGCGGGTGCTGGTCAACGCCCGGCAGGTCGCCATGTACCTGTGCCGGGAGCTGACCGACCTCTCGCTGCCCCGGATCGGCCAGGCGTTCGGCGGCCGGGACCACACCACGGTGATGCACGCCGACCGCAAGATCCGACAGCAGATGGCGGAGCGCCGCTCGCTCTACAACCAGATCGCCGAGCTGACCAACCGGATCAAGCAGACCTCCTGACCCGCCCCGTCCGCCGCCCGCGAGCGGCGGACCCGTACCCCGGCAGAACCCCTACCCCGACTGCGCCCGGCCCATCGACGGCCGGGCGCTTCGCTGTCTGCGGGGCTGTTCGGTCCCGTCGGGTCGGCCCGGTCGGTCCCGTCGGACCGGGCTGGGTCCCGTTGTCCACAGGTGGCCCGGGTCACTTCCGGGCCGGCCTGCCGGCCCCGTCGGGGCTGTTCCGTCGTCCACCGGCCCCGGACGCTTTCCACAGGGTGGCCGAGTTGTCCACAGCAAGTTATCCACAGTCGGTGGAAAACTACGGTGCGCCTCGGCCCGGTTACCCACAGGTTGTGGACAAGTCCTGGGGACGGGCTGTGGACGACTGTGGACGACTGTGGACAGCCGGACCGGTTGTCCACCGGTCGACCGCCTCCTGTGCATAGCCTGTTGAAGGTTCTGGGGACAACGCCGGTTCCGCCGGACCGGCCTGTCCACAGACCTGGGGAGAAAGTCGGTGGATAACCGGTGGATAACCGGTGGACGACGGTGGACAACTCGGCCGTCGCGGTGGCCTGTGGACGGCAAGCCGGGTTTTACCCCAGGTTCTCCACAGGTAACCCACCGGTGGATAAGCGCTCTGAGCTGCGAAAACGTGACTTCTCCACAGTTTGCACAGGTGCGACGAAGACGATGGGTTATCTCTTTGAAGAGAACAAAAACCAATCATCACCGTTGGACTTCCTGTGGATCGGGCCGTCGGCCTCCGACCCGAGTCGGCCGGCACCGGCCGATCCACGGGGTCGGGCGCACAGCCGATGCCCACGCGCCCTAAGGTGCGATGGGTACCCGCACGGTCGGGCGGGACGGTGGGCAGCGGTCGGCATGAGAGAGTTGTCGCTGACGTCGACGCGGAGGCATTGATGAAGTTCCGAGTGGAGCGCGACGCGCTCGCCGAGGCCGTGGCGTGGACCGCGAAGAGCCTCCCCAGCCGGCCCTCGGTGCCGGTGCTGGCCGGGGTGATGCTCCGGGTCACCGACGGCAACCTGCAGGTGTCCGGCTTCGACTACGAGGTCTCCAGCCAGGTCACCGTCGAGGTACAGGGTGACGCCGACGGTGCCGCGCTGGTCTCCGGCCGGCTGCTCGCCGAGATCACCAAGGCCCTGCCGGCCAAGCCGGTCGACATCGCGGCCGTCGGGGCGCACCTGGAGCTGGTCTGCGGCAGCGCCCGCTTCACCCTGCCCACCATGCCCGTGGAGGACTACCCCAGCCTGCCGGAGATGCCGGAGAGCGCCGGTACGGTCGACGCCGCCGCGTTCGCCGCCGCCGTCGCCCAGGTGGCCGTCGCCGCCGGCCGGGACGAGACGCTGCCGATGATGACCGGGGTCCGGCTGGAGCTGAACGGCGACACCCTCGCCATGCTCGCCACGGACCGGTACCGGCTCGCGTTGCGGGAGATGACCTGGCGACCGGACGACCCGGAGATCAGCCTCAACGCCCTGGTCCCGGCCCGGACGCTGCACGACACGGCCAAGGCCCTCGGCCCGCTCGGCGGCGAGGTGACCATGGCCCTGTCGCAGGGCACGGCCGGCGAGGGCATGATCGGCTTCTCCGGTGGTACCCGGCGGACCACCAGCCGGCTGCTCGACGGGGCGAACTACCCGCCGGTCCGGTCGCTCTTCCCGGCCAGCCACAACGCCGAGGCGCGGGTGTCGGTCGCCACCCTGATCGAGGTGGTCAAGCGGGTCGCGCTGGTCGCCGAGCGGACCACCCCGGTGCTGCTGAGCTTCAGCACCGACGGGCTGGTCGTCGAGGCCGGCGGCACCGAGGAGGCCCGGGCCAGCGAGGCCATGGACGCCACCTTCACCGGTGACGCGCTGACCATCGGCTTCAACCCGCAGTACCTGATCGACGGTCTGTCGAACCTGGGTGCGCAGACCGCCGTGCTCTCCTTCGTCGACGCGTTCAAGCCGGCGGTGATTTCCCCGGCTGGTGAGGATGGCGAGGTCATTCCCGGGTACCGGTACCTGATCATGCCGATCCGGGTCTCCCGCTGATCGCGAAACCCCCTCGATCCAGAACCACCGGAGGTAGGTACAGATGCAGCTCGGCCTGGTAGGACTCGGTCGGATGGGCGGCAACATGCGCGAGCGGCTGCGGGCCGCCGGGCACGAGGTCGTCGGGTTCGACCACAACGCGGAGCTGACCGACGTCGCCTCCCTGGCGGAGCTGGTCGAGAAGCTCGACGGCCCGCGCGCGATCTGGGTGATGGTGCCGGCCGGCGTCACCGACGCCACCATCGACGAGCTGGCCGCCCTGCTCGGTGACGGCGACATCATCATCGACGGCGGCAACTCCCGGTTCAGCGACGACGCGCCGCGCGCCGAGCGGCTGCACGAGCGCGGCATCGGCTACCTCGACGTCGGCGTCTCCGGCGGCGTGTGGGGCCGGGAGAACGGGTACGCCCTGATGGTCGGCGGCTCGGAGGAGCACGTCGCCCGGCTGATGCCGATCTTCGAGGCGCTCAAGCCGGCCGGCGAGTTCGGCTTCGTGCACGCCGGCCCGGTCGGGGCCGGGCACTACGCCAAGATGGTGCACAACGGCATCGAGTACGGCCTGATGCACGCCTACGCCGAGGGGTACGAGCTGCTCGCCGCCTCCGAGCTGGTGACCAACGTGCCGGGCGTGTTCAAGTCGTGGCGCGAGGGCACCGTGGTCCGGTCCTGGCTGCTCGACCTGCTCGACCGGGCCCTGGACGAGGACCCGGAGCTGGCCGAGCTGAGCGGCTACACCGAGGACACCGGCGAGGGCCGCTGGACGGTCGACGAGGCGGTCCGGCTGGCCGTGCCGCTGAACGTCATCACCGCCTCGCTGTTCGCCCGGTTCGCCTCCCGCCAGGACGACTCGCCCGCGATGAAGGCGGTGGCCGCGCTGCGTCAGCAGTTCGGCGGGCACGCCGTCCGCAAGCGCTGACGGCACCGACCGCCCGTGTACGTCCGCCGGCTCGAACTCGTCGACTTCCGCTCGTACGAGCGGGTCGGCGTGGACCTGGAGCCGGGGGCGAACGTCCTGACCGGCCCGAACGGGGTCGGCAAGACCAACCTGGTCGAGGCGCTGGGCTACGTGGCGACCCTGGACAGCCACCGGGTCGCCACCGACGCGCCGCTGGTCCGGCTCGGCGCCGAGTCGGCGGTGATCCGCTGCGCGGTGCTGCACGAGGGACGCGAGCTGCTGGTCGAGCTGGAGATCGTCCCGGGGAAGGCCAACCGGGCCCGGCTCGGCCGGTCACCGGCCCGTCGGGCCCGGGACGTGCTCGGCGCGCTGCGCCTGGTGCTGTTCGCCCCGGAGGATCTCGAACTCGTCCGGGGCGACCCGGGCGAGCGTCGCCGCTACCTGGACGACCTGCTGGTGCTCCGCCAGCCCCGCTACGCCGGGGTACGCGCCGACTACGAACGCGTGGTCAAGCAGCGCAACGCCCTGCTGCGGACGGCGTACCTGGCCCGTAAGACCGGCGGTACCCGGGGCGGTGACCTGTCCACCCTGGCGGTGTGGGACACCCACCTGGCCCGGCACGGCGCGGAGCTGCTCGCCGGGCGACTGGAGCTGGTCACCGCGCTCGGCCCGCACGTGACGAAGGCGTACGACGCGGTGGCGGCCGGTCGCGGGGCGGCCGGCATCGCGTACCGGCCGTCGCTGGAGCTGGCCGATGCCCCGGCGGACCGTACGGTGCTCGCCGAGGCGTTGACCGCCGCGCTGGCCGAGTCGCGTAGCGCCGAGGTGGACCGGGGCACCACCCTGGTCGGCCCGCACCGGGACGATCTCGCGCTGACCCTGGGCCCGCTGCCCGCCAAGGGGTACGCCAGCCACGGCGAGTCCTGGTCGTTCGCGCTCGCGCTGCGACTGGCCGCGTACGACCTGCTCCGCTCGGACGGGATCGAACCGGTGCTGGTGCTCGACGACGTCTTCGCCGAGCTGGACGCCGGGCGACGGGAACGGCTGGCCGGGCTGGTGGGTGGGGCCGCGCAGCTCCTGGTGACCTGCGCGGTCGACGACGACGTGCCGGTGGCCCTGCGCGGGGCCCGGTTCAGCGTCGGCGAGGGGACGGTGCAGCGTGTCGGATGACCGGCAGCTTCCGCCGCCCCGGACCGGCCCCGGTCGGAGCCCGTCCGGCGGCGACGCGTCCCGTGGCGGCCGACCCGGCCCGGGGGGCGGTCCGGCTGCCGACGCGCCCGCCGGGCCTGCTGAACCCGCCGGGCCACCTGGGCCTACTGAACCTGCTGGGCCTGCCGGGCCGGAGCTGGCCCGGGCGGTGCTGGACGCGGCACGGGCCCGACGCGAGGCGACCGCGGCCAACCGTCGGCGCAGCGTGGTCGGTGGCGGCGAGGGCGGCCAGCGTCGACTGCGCGGATACTCCGGTCCCGGGCCGGACCCCCGGGACCCGCAGCCGCTCGGTGTGGTGCTGGAGCGGCTGATGAAGGCCCGGGGTTGGCAGCAGCCGGCCGCCGAGGCCACCGTCTTCGGTGCCTGGGAGCGGGTGGTCGGCCCGGACGTCGCCCAGCACAGTCGTCCGGTGAAGCTGGAGAACGGCGAACTCACCGTGGAGGCCCGGTCGACGGCCTGGGCGACACAGCTGCGGCTGCTGGCCGGCTCACTGATCCAGCAGATCGCCCGTGAGGTCGGTCACAACGTGGTGCGCAAACTGCACATCCACGGCCCGGCCGCGCCCTCCTGGTCCCGGGGCCCCCGCCGGGTACGCGGCCGAGGCCCCCGCGACACCTACGGCTGACCCGAACGGTGGGGTGGTGGGGCGGTCAGGTGGCGGCGTAGACGGCGAAGCCCCGGTCGGCGCAGCGCCGGTAGAAGGCGGCCAGCACGGCCAGCTCGGCGCAGGTGAAGTTCCACTGCGGCGGGTCGCCGGCCTCGTCGCGCAGGCCGTCCAGGCGGCTGTCCAGCCAGCGGAGCTGCTGCTCGGCCAGGCGACCGTCACCGAGCAGGGCCCGCAGGACGTCACTGACCGACTCGAAGGTGACGGATTCGCCGTGCTCGCGGTGCCGGGCGACGAAGCGTTCCAGCCCGTCGGCGATCCAGGAGCAGCCGTCCGGATCGATCACCGGGTCCTCGTCCTCGGCGGCGTTCTCCGTGGCGTAGAGCACATTCTCGAGGCCGAGCAGGAGATCCACCAGCTCGGTGTAGGCGGTCGCCCGGACCGTACCGGTCTTGGCGATCAGCTCGGCCAGGGCCGCGGTCGGCGCGGAGATCTGCGGCATCTCCACGATCTCGCCGAAGTCCACGAACTCGGCCGGTGCCACCGGGTCGTAGAAGCGGCCCGTCCGCGGCCAGAGCACCGCGACGTTGTCCAGCCCCATCGGGCGTCACCTCTTCAGCACGTGTCGAGCCAGTTGGTCCGATCGTCCGATTCTGCCCTCTAAAGATCAAGAGCGGCACCCCGGGTGGCGCCGCCAACGTACGGCACTGTGCGTACTCCGCGCGACCCCGGGGAGTACCGGGTGCCGGTCGTTCCGGTCGAACGACCCGTCGGCGACCGCGCCCGACGAACGGGGCCGCTCGTGTAGGGGGAGTTGCAGGTACCGCGATTCGGCCGCCAGCGGAGGTCTGAGCCGGCTTCAAGGGGTGCCGAGTGGTGGTTCTGTCGTCCGCGCACAGTAGGATTGGGGACGAGACGAAGATCTGACGCGGCGCACCGCCACGGACCCTGCCGGGCCCCGACGTGCCCGTGTCGCATCGAGTTGATCGCGATCCGCGGGCAACCGCGGCGACCGGCGCGTTCGGCCCGTACCCCGGAATCTACCTGGTGCCGGTCCGCGCGCCCGACGTCGCGTCCTGTCCGCCGAACCCGCGCCCGACGCGCCCTGCGGCGCGGACGGCGCGAGAAAGTGGCCGAGGGTGGCAGACCAGAACAAGCAGGAGTACGGCGCCGAGTCGATCACCGTCCTCGAGGGTCTGGAGGCGGTCCGGAAGCGGCCCGGCATGTACATCGGGTCCACCGGGGAACGTGGTCTGCACCACCTTGTCTGGGAGGTCGTCGACAACGCGGTCGACGAGGCCCTGGCCGGTCACTGCGACACCATCGACGTGGTCCTCCTCGCCGACGGCGGGGTCCGGGTCACCGACAACGGCCGTGGCTTCCCGGTCGACCTGCACCCCAAGCTGAAGAAGCCCGGCGTCGAGGTGGCGCTGACCGTGCTGCACGCCGGCGGCAAGTTCGACGGCAAGGCGTACGCGGTCTCCGGCGGCCTGCACGGTGTCGGCGTGTCCGTCGTGAACGCGCTCTCCACGAAGATGGCCGTCGAGATCCACAAGTCCGGTTTCGTCTGGCGGCAGCAGTACGCCAACTCCAAGCCGTCCCCGCTGGAGAAGGGCGAGACCACCGACCGCACCGGTTCGGCGGTCGCCTTCTGGCCGGACCCGGACGTCTTCGAGACGGTCGACTTCGACTTCCAGACCATCTACCGGCGGCTCCAGGAGATGGCCTTCCTCAACCGGGGCCTGACCATCCACCTGCTCGACGAGCGCGTCCCGGAGGGCGAGGACGGCAAGCAGCGCGAGGTCACCTTCTGCTACAAGGGCGGCATCGCGGACTTCGTCCGGCACCTCAACGCGTCGAAGAACCCGATCCACAAGACGGTGGTCGAGTTCGGTGCCGAGGAGGAGGGCATGTCGGTCGAGATCGCCATGCAGTGGAACGAGTCGTACGGCGAGTCGGTCTACACCTTCGCGAACACCATCAACACCCACGAGGGCGGCACCCACGAGGAGGGCTTCCGGGCCGCGCTGACCGGCATCGTGAACAAGTACGGTGCCGAGAAGAAGCTGCTGAAGGCCGACGAGAAGCTCTCCGGCGAGGACATCCGCGAGGGGCTCGCCGCGATCATCTCGGTGAAGCTGGCGAACCCGCAGTTCGAGGGGCAGACCAAGACCAAGCTCGGCAACACCCCGGTGAAGAGTTTCGTGCTCCGGGTCTGCAACGAGTGGCTGGTCGACTGGTTCGACCGGAACCCGGCCGAGGCCAAGGTGATCATCACCAAGGCGTCCCAGGCCGCCCGGGCCCGGATCGCCGCCCAGCAGGCCCGCAAGCTGGCCCGCCGCAAGTCGCTGCTGGAGTCCGGCTCGATGCCGGGCAAGCTGGCCGACTGCCAGTCCACCGACCCGCGGGAGTCCGAGGTCTTCATCGTCGAGGGTGACTCGGCGGGTGGTTCGGCCAAGCAGGGCCGTGACCCGCGTACCCAGGCGATCCTGCCGATCCGGGGCAAGATCCTGAACGTGGAGAAGGCCCGGATCGACCGGGTGCTGAAGAACAACGAGGTCCAGGCGCTGATCACCGCGCTGGGCACCGGCATCCACGACGACTTCGACATGGAGAAGCTGCGGTACCACAAGGTGGTGCTGATGGCCGACGCCGACGTGGACGGCCAGCACATCCAGACCCTGCTGCTGACCCTGCTGTTCCGCTTCATGCGTCCGCTGGTCGAGCTGGGGCACGTCTACCTGGCCGCCCCGCCGCTCTACAAGATCAAGTGGAACAAGAAGGGCGACGACGCCCAGTACGCCTACTCCGACCGGGAGCGGGACGGGCTGATCGCGCTGCGGCAGCAGAAGAAGCCGAACGCCAAGCCGGACGACATCCAGCGGTTCAAGGGTCTCGGCGAGATGAACTATCCCGAGCTGTGGGAAACCACCATGAACCCGGCGACCCGTACGTTGCGTCAGGTGACGCTCGACGACGCGGCGGTGGCCGACGAGCTGTTCAGCGTACTGATGGGTGAGGACGTCGAAGCCCGCCGCTCGTTCATCCAGCGCAACGCCAAGGACGTGCGGTTCCTGGACATCTGACGGATCGCGCGGGACGGACCGGGGCACCCGGCCCGTCCACCGATCCACAGAGTTATCCACAGGTTCGACGGTATCCACAGCCGTTATCCACAGCACAAAAACGACTCTGACTCTGATAAGGGTTAACAGTGACCGATACTCCCGAGTCCACCCCCAACGAACCGGTGACCCCGGACGCCGCCGCCGCGGTCGTGCAGCACGACCGGATCGAACCGGTCGGCCTCGAGGTGGAGATGCAGCGCTCCTACCTCGACTACGCGATGAGCGTCATCGTCGGACGGGCGCTGCCGGACGTCCGGGACGGGCTCAAGCCGGTCCACCGCAAGATCCTTTACGCCATGTTCGACTCCGGCTACCGGCCGGACCGCGGCTACGTGAAGTGCTCCCGGGTCGTCGGCGACGTGATGGGTCAGTTCCACCCGCACGGTGACTCGGCGATCTACGACGCGCTGGTCCGGATGGCGCAGCCCTGGTCACTGCGGTACCCGCTGGTCGACGGCAACGGCAACTTCGGCTCCCCCGGCAACGATCCGGCTGCGGCCATGAGGTACTGTATTGCGGCCGATGTCCGGATTCGTACCGCTGAGGGGTCGGTGCGGGTCGACCAGGTCGTGCCCGGCGCAGCCCCGAGCAGCGAGACCGACATCACGCTCAAGGTCCGCGACCGCAACGGTGACCTGGCGCACGCCTCGAAGTTCTTCCACTCCGGCGAGCACCCGACGCTGCGGCTGCGCACCCGCGAGGGGTACGAGCTGACCGGTACCCACAACCACCCGGTGCTCTGCCTGGTGAACGTGGCCGGCGTGCCCACCCTGCTCTGGAAGCTGCTCGCCGAGATCTCCCCCGGGGACCGGGTGGTCATCCAGCGGACGGTGCCGGAGGAGATCGGCTACCCGATGCTGGAGCACGTCGAGGCCGCCGTCCTCGCCGGCGCGTTCGTCAGCGAGGGCTGGGTCTCCGAGGGCCGGGCCGGCTTCAACAACGTCGACCGGGAGTACTTCGTCCGGGTGCTGGCCGCCTATGACCTCGCGGTCGGCGGCCCCCGCTACGTCGCCCAGCGCACCATCGCCTCCGGCAGCACCCTGCACGAGCTGGACGTCCAGGACCTGACCGCGCTGCGCAAGAGCGTCCTCGGTGAGCTGACCGGGGCGCGCAGTGCGGCGAAGTTCGTGCCCGAGTTCGTCTGGCAGGGGCCGGCGGCGGTCAAGCGCGCGTTCCTCCAGGCGCTCTTCGAGGGGGACGGCTCCTCGTCGCTGCTGCCCCGAAACACCATCCAGATCTCGTACTCGACCCGCAGCGACCGGCTGGCCCGCGAGGTCCAGCAGCTCCTGCTGGAGTTCGGCGTGATCAGCAAGCAGTGCCGGTACGACGATGGTGAGATCAAGGTCGTGGTGACCAACCGCCGCGACGCCCGGATCTTCGCCCAGCAGGTCGGTTTCCTCGGCCGTAAGCAGGCCAAGCTGGAGTCCGAGTTGACGGCTGTGCCGGCCACCAGTACCGCGCTCTCCGCCGACCACGTCCCGTTCGTGGCCGACTTCGTCCGGGAGCACGGCGCCACCCGCTGGACCGAGCGGGACTGGCTGCGCCGGCACAACGTCGACCGGGTGGAGCGCTGGGAGCGGGACCGCGACGAGATCACCGCCCGGATCACCGAGGCTGACGTGCTCGACGTGGTCGAGCCGCTGGTGGACGGGCGCTTCTACTACGCCGAGGTGGACTCGGTGGTGGACGCGGGCGTCCAGCCGGTCTACAGCATCCGGGTCGACACCGACGACCACTCGTTCGTCTCGGACGGCTTCGTCAGCCACAACACCGAATGCAAGCTGGACCCGCTGGCGATGGAGATGCTGCGGGACATCGACGAGGACACCGTCGACCTCCAGGACAACTACGACGGCCGGGCCAAGGAGCCCACCATCCTGCCGTCCCGGATCCCGAACCTGCTGATCAACGGTTCCGAGGGCATCGCGGTCGGCATGGCCACCAAGATCCCGCCGCACAACCTGCGGGAGATCGGCGCGGCGGTGCAGTGGTGCCTGGAGCACCCGGAGGAGGACGAGGCCACCACCCTCGACGCGCTGCTGGAGATCGTCAAGGGTCCGGACTTCCCGACCCACGGCCTGATCGTCGGTACCACGGCCATCCAGGACGCGTACCGCACCGGGCGGGGCTCGATCCGGATGCGCGCGGTGGTCGAGGTCGAGGAGGACAAGCGGGGTCGTCCCTGCCTGGTGGTCAGCGAGCTGCCGTACCAGGTCAACCCGGACAACCTGGCCGAGCGGATCGCCGAGCTGATCAAGGAGGGCAAGCTCGGCGGCATCGCCGACATCCGGGACGAGTCCTCCGGGCGTACCGGTATGCGGATCGTGCTGGTGCTCAAGCGCGACGCGGTCGCCAAGGTGGTGCTGAACAACCTCTACAAGCACACCCAGCTCCAGGAGACCTTCGGCGCGAACATGCTGGCCCTGGTCGACGGGGTGCCGCGCACGCTGAACCTGGCCCAGTTCATCCGGTACTACGTCGAGCACCAGATCGAGGTGATCCGGCGGCGGACGGCGTTCCGGCTGCGCAAGGCCGAGGAGCGGGCGCACATCCTGCGCGGTCTGTCGAAGGCGCTAGACGCGCTGGACGAGGTGATCGCCCTGATCCGGCGCTCGCCCACCGTCGAGGACGCCCGGCAGGGCCTGATCCAGCTGCTGACCATCGACGAGATCCAGGCCACCGCGATCCTGGACATGCAGCTGCGCCGGCTGGCCGCCCTGGAGCGGCAGCGGATCCTGGACGACCTGGCCAAGCTCGAGATCGAGATCGCCGACCTGAAGGACATCCTGGCGAAGCCGGAGCGGCAGCGGAAGATCGTCTCCGAGGAGTTGGGCGAGATCGTCGCCAAGTGGGGCGACGAGCGGCGGACCAAGATCGTGCCGTTCGACGGCGAGGTCTCGATGGAGGACCTGATCGCCCGCGAGGACGTGGTGGTGACCATCACCCGCACCGGGTACGCCAAGCGGACCAAGGTGGATCTGTACCGCTCGCAGCGGCGGGGCGGCAAGGGGGTCAGTGGCGCCACGCTGCGGCAGGACGACATCGTCAGCCACTTCTTCGTATGCTCCACCCACGACTGGATCCTGTTCTTCACCAACAAGGGGCGGGTGTACCGGGCCAAGGCGTACGAACTCCCGGAGGCCAGTAGGGTGGCGAAGGGCCAACACGTGGCCAATCTGCTCGCCTTCCAACCGGAGGAGCAGATCGCACAGATCATTGAGATCCCGGACTACCAGGTAGCGCCCTATCTGGTACTCGCCACGAAGAACGGCCTGGTGAAGAAGACGAAGCTCGAGGAGTTCGACTCCAACCGCTCGGGCGGCATCATCGCGATCAACCTGCGTGATGAGGACGAGCTGGTCGGTGCTGCCCTGGTCGCGCCCTCCGACGACCTGCTGCTGGTCTCGAAGAACGCCCAGGCGATCCGGTTCAACGCGTCCGACGAGGCGCTGCGGCCGATGGGCCGGGCGACCTCCGGCGTGATCGGCATGCGGTTCACCGACGACGACGTCCTGCTCGCCATGGAGGTCGTCCGGGAGGGCATGGACGTCCTGGTGGCGACGAACGGGGGATATGCGAAACGGACCCCCATCGAGGAATACCCGGTGCAGGGCCGGGGAGGTAAGGGCGTGTTGACTGCGAAGATCACCGAGCGACGCGGTGGTCTGGTCGGCGCTGTCGTGATCAATCCGGACGACGAGTTGTTCGCGATCACCAGCAACGGTGGCGTCATCCGGACTCCGGTGAAGCCTGTACGCCGTACGCGTGATCGGAACACAATGGGGGTCAAGCTGATGGACCTCCCGGACGGCGTAACTATCGTGGCGATTGCTCGCAATGCCGACGAGCCTGACGAACAGGACTAGTTGATGACGGAGACACAGGCGAAGTCGGGGAACAAGGGGACCTCGGCCAAACCGGTCGACGAGGATGCCGCGAAGGGCGGTGCACCCGCGACCGGCCGCGCCGCTGTGGGCCGGGCCACGGTCCCCGCTGACGCGCCTGCCCCGAAGTTCACCCGGGCCCCGGGGATGACACCGCCGCCGGACAAGCCGGCCGCCGACGAGGCGGGCAAGGGCGACCGGACCGAGGCGCTCAGCGTCGACGCGCCGACATCGGCCGGGATGACACCGGTGGCGGGCGGTGCCCGTCCGGCGTCGACGACACAGCCGATCGCGACCCGGGCCGGCCAGGCGTCGACAGGTACCCAACCCCGGGTGACGGCGCCCACCGCGCCGGACACCGCCCGTCCCGGCGCGGCCCGCCCGAACGGCGGCGGGTTGCCGCCGGGCGTCGGCGGGGCGTCGGCGGTCGGGGCCGCCCGGGTCAACGACGCGGTACGCGCGGCGCGCACCTCGGTCAGTTCCGCCGCGTCCCGTGGGCCGCGTCGGGCCCGGCTGAACCTCAAGCGGATCGACCCGTGGTCCGTGATGAAGTTCGCGTTCGCCGTCTCCGTAGTGCTGTTCATCGTCGTGGTGGTCGCCACCTCGGTGCTCTACCTCGCGCTGGACGCCATGGGCGTGTTCCAGAGCGTCAACGAGAGCCTCGCCGACCTGGTCAACGCCGGTGGCGGGCAGAGCAGCGACGGGTTCCAGATCACCGCCAAGGGCGTGATCCTCAGCTCGGCGCTGCTCGGGCTGGTCAACGTCGTACTGTTCACGGCGCTCGCCACGCTCGGGGCGTTCGTCTACAACGTCTGCGCCGACCTGGTCGGCGGGATCGAGCTCACCCTCGCCGAGCGGGACTGAGCCACCCGCCCGTTCCCGGACGGGAACCGGGTCGACTGGCCCGCTGCCGCGGGGGCGGGCCAGGAAACGCACCGGGACGCCGGGGCACCGCACGAATGCGGTCGCCCCGGCGTCGTGCCTCCGGGTAGGTTCATCAGCGGTGGTAGCGGGCACCGACCCCGATTTGGGGACGGATGCGCGGATGGGTTAACCTAGCTCGTCCGCATGCGGGGCTATAGCTCAGTCGGTTAGAGCGCAGAGCTGATAACTCTGAGGTCGCTGGTTCGATTCCAGCTAGCCCCACCGCACACCGTCCGACGTACAGTCGAGCGTGAGGGGTCGCCCCATGATCAAGAAGCTGCTGTTCCTGGTCGGCGTGGTTGGTGTAGCGGTTGTCGTGGCCCAGAAGATCAAGGCCTCGAACGACGAGCGCGCCCTGTGGCACGAGGCCACTACCGCTCCCGACCTGCGGTAACGTTCCAGCGGCGGCGACTCCTCGCCGCCCACCCGGGGCCCTAGCTCAACTGGCAGAGCACTGCCTTTGCAAGGCAGGGGTTAGGGGTTCGAGTCCCCTGGGCTCCACCAGCACTTTCCTTGGTCGATCTCGGCCCCGAGTTCAGCCATCCGTACAGCCAAGCGGTTCACGCGGACGGATGTGCGAGCGCGGGAGAAGCGGCACCGACCGGCAAACCTCTGGACGATCCAGTTGTCCGGCTGCCAACCTGGGCCATGCTGATCTACAAGATCCTTCTGCCTGCGGAATGGACTGAGTTCGAGGCCACTGGACTCTTCGAGGGCTCGCCGTTCGACCGCAGCAGCGGTTTCGTGCACTGTTCTTCCCGCCAGCAGGTGGGTGCCACCGCCGTGCGGGTGTTCGAGCAGGAGCCGGCACTCGTGGTCGCCGCTCTCGACACGAACCTGCTCGGAGATGCTGTGCGTTGGGAGGACGCTCCCGACGGCGGATCCTTCCCGCACGTGTACTCGGCTCTGCCCCTCAGCGCTGTTGCTGCGGTCTATCGGGTGGCCGGGGCATCGTCGGTGGACACGGTGCTGCCCGAGGACTAGGTAGGTCCGTACCACCTCCTGCCGGACGGAAGGTGCGATAGGTTGCCCGGCATGGCCGACCTCGGACCCGTCGACTGGCCACCTGCCCCGATCAGGACCGAACGGCTGGTGCTCCGTGAGCCGGAGGCCCGGGACCGTGCGGCGTTCATCGAGCTGTTCGCCTCGTCAGAGGTGGGCGCCTACATCGGTGGCCCCCGGCCGCAGGACGAACTCGAACGCGCGGTTCCCGAGGTACCCCGGCGACGCCCTGGCCTTTTCGTGGTCGATCTCGATGGGGCGATGATCGGCATGGTCACGCTGGACCGGCGCGACGCGGAGCGCCCTGGTCACGTTCTTCCGGACGCCGGGAAGGTGGGACTCGGCTACCTGTTCCTGCCGACAGCGTGGGGACACGGATACGCCGTCGAGGCGTGCGCGGCGGCCCTCGACTGGTTCGCCGGCGTGCTTCCCGACGAGCCGGTGGTGCTCTGTACCCAGACCGCCAACGACCGCTCGATGCGTCTCGCGGCGAAGCTGGGGTTCACCGAGGCGGAGCGGTTCGAGGAGTACGGTGCCGAGCAGTGGTTTGGTGTGCGGTTGCCGTAACGCCCGACCTGAGGGAGCCCGCCGTTCGAACGCGCGGGCCGGTGCGGTCAGCCGCTCTGCGCGGCGCGGAGACGGCGCGGCTCACCCTTCTGTTGCGACTGCCGCGATGGCGGCGTGTGGCCGATGGGTGCCGTCGGCGGGGCGCTGTAGGCGCTCGACTTCCGTGAATCCGGCTTGCGCCAGCCGCCGGGAGAACTCGTCGGCGGGCCAACGGTAGGCGGTCACGACCTTGTGGTCGAAGGCGGCGACCTCGTCTCCGACGAAGAAACCGAGCACCAACGCTCCGGCCGGCACCATCGCTCGCCGGAACTCCGCGAGCACACCGTCGAGATCGTCCGGTGGCAGGTGGATCAACGAGTACCAGGCGAGGATGCCGGTGACGGAGTGGTCGGCGACGGCCAGACTGTCCAGTGACCCGAGCTGGTAGTTGCCGCCTGGGTGGGCTGCCCGGGCATGGGCGATGAACTCGGGGACCAGGTCGATTCCCGTCGCGTCGACGCCCAGCGAGCGAAGGTGATCGGTGAGGTGTCCGGGCCCGCAGCCCAGGTCGAGTACCGGGCCGGGCCGACCCGCCAGATGTCGCCCGATGAAGGCGAGGTCGTCGGCGTGCACCTGCTGCCGGGTACCGAACAGCTCGACGTAGAGCTCCGCGACGGACGCGTACGCCTGCCGGACCTGCTTCGGGTTCACCGAGCGACCATAGGGTACGAATCGGGGGAGCAGGCTGAGGCCGGCGCGGGGCACCGCGGGGATTCTCGCCGATGTCCGGCAGGCCCCGGCACCAGGTGCGGCATCTTGGGGTTTCCGAGCAGGTCGACCGCCCAGGATGCCGCGAATCGTGTCGACCACACCTACCTGACGTCGACCCACCCACCCGTCCCGACGCTCGGTACGCTCCGATGCACGGATGGGAGCTGCCGGACAGGCGATCGGCGTCGACGGATCGGCACCTGACCGGCGCAGGAGGGGGAACCGGGTATGGCGGTCGAGCCGGAACCGGGTGTCGCCCCGGATGACCAGGACATCAGGTACCAGGGCGAACCGGTCATGCTGACCGTGGACGGGGAGAGGTTCCGGGTCCGGGTACGCGCCGACCACCCCGGTTCGTACGACTTCGACTGGCTGAGCGGGCCGCACGAGTACGGCTTCGGCTCCAGTAGCTCCGACCGTTCCCCGCTGAGCCGGGACGAGATGGTGCAGGCCATCCGCAACTTCCTGGCGGAGATCGACCCGGAGACCGGGTACCTCGCGGAGTAGCCGATGCCGTTCCGGCTCACTTGAACAGGTCGGCGACGACGAGGGCGAGGAAGATGAGGATCACCGCCTCGCTGACCAGCCAGGAGTGCGCGTTGGCCCAGTCCCGGATCCTGGGCAGCACGGCCAGGGCACGCTGACCGAGAACGAGCAGCGCCAGCAACGGAAGCGAGAGCAGCACCAGGGTCAGGACGGTGAACGGCAGCAGGTGCCACCACGGCCGGTCGTGTCCGGCCAGGCTGGCCGCGACCGACAGCATGGTGGCCTGGTCACTGGGCATGGCGGCGAACAGCAGGAGGCCCAGCCCGAACGCGAATCCGGGTCGGGCCTCCTCCAGCCGGCCCATCCACTTCGGCGGCTGACTGTGCTTCCGCCGGGCGTACACCAGCACCATCAGCATCAGCAGGACGACCAGGACCACCCAGTCGATCAGGTGCCGGGTCCGGTCACCGCCGGTGCCGTCGCCGGTGTGCCGTACCGCACGGAAGACGACGTACCAGATCGTCAGGGCGACCACGACGGCGAGTGCGGCACCCGTCAGATAGGCGAGCGAACTGCGCTTCGCCGTCCGGCTGGAGGCCAGGAAGATCGCGGCGATGAGCTGAGGACCCGCGACCATCACCACGGCCAGCGGCAGGACGCTCAGCAGATTCACCCGTCGACCTCCTCCTTCGACTGGGATTCTTCCGGGACGAGGCGGTGCCGCACGGGGTTTCCGGTGACTTCGGCGTCGGCCATGCTGCGTGCCATGACGGACGACCCTTCTTCACGTACCGTGCAGCTCTACTGTCGGATCGAGGTGCTGGTCACCGACCCGGACGCGGTCACCGGGCGGGCGGTCGCCGAGCTGCGGGCGGCCGACGTCGACTGGTCGACGGAGGAGGACGACCTCGACTCGGCCTGCGCCGAGCTGCGGGACAGTCTCACCACGTCACTCGCGTCGCTGGCAGACATCGGTCGGGTCGTCGACGACGTACCCGGGGTGGAGTTCCGGGGTGGCATCTGCTGGGCGGAGTCCGGGCCGCCCCGGGAGCCGTTCCCGCCGACGGATCGAGGCGTACCGGATCCGGGCGAGGCATGGGGCGGTGCAACGGGGGTACCGAAATCTGTAACAACCCCCCGAAAGTAGAGGTGTCATCGTCATGCCGACCGCACGTGAACTCATGACCAACGACGTGACCTGCATCGGTGCGCAGGACGACCTGAAGACCGCCGCCCGCCGGATGGCCGAACTCGGCGTCGGTTCGCTGCCGATCTGCGGCACCGACAGCCGCCTGAAGGGCATGCTGACCGACCGGGACATCGTGGTGCGGGTGCTCGCCGAGGGGCGGGACCCGGGCAGCGTCACCGCCGGCGAGCTGGCCCAGGGCGAGGCCGTCACCATCGGCGCGGACGACGACGCGGCCGAGATCCTGCGGACCATGGCCAAGCACAAGGTACGCCGGCTGCCGGTCGTCGACGGCCACGACCTCGTCGGCATCGTGGCGGTCGCCGACGTGGCCCGCTCGCTGCCGGAGCAGCCGGTGGGCGACCTGATCGAGGCGATCTCGGAGCACCACTGACCGTTTCCGTGCCGACGGTTCCCGACCAGGCCCGCCGGTCGGGAACCCACCGGGACCCTCCCGGCGTTCAGCGCGCGGGGAGGCGGTCCACCAGGCGGCTGAGGGCGCCGTTGCCGAGGGTCGCGCCGACCGCCGACCCGGCGGCGATGGTCCAGCCCACCGGGCCGAGCGGAGTGCAGCCGAAGAACTGGCTGACGCCGGGGGTCTGCACCACCACGACCAGTACGCCCACCGAGGCGGCGGTGGAGGCGAGCACCGTCGGGCTGGTCCCGCCGGCCAGCACTGTCTGCCCGAGCTGGGTGCCGACCAGCGAGGCGAGGGCCACCGTACCGGCCCGCTGTGGGCTGCCGCCGGTCCAGCGGGCCAACGTCCAGCCGGCGGTCGCGCCGAGGGTGGTGGCCACCGCGCGCAGCCCGATCTCCCGGTTCAGGGTTTCACCCAGGGAGGTGTCCGGCCCCTCCCGGAGCAGGTTGTCGCCGTGGTCGGCGGCGGGTGGCCGGACCGCGATGGCCATCGCCGGCACCAGGTCGGTGAGCAGGTTGACCAGGAGCAGCTGCCGTCCGGTGAGCGCGGACCGGCCGGTGGCGGCGGCGGTGAGCACGCTGAACGCGATCTCGCCGAGGTTGCCGCCGACCAGGATGCTCAGCGCGTGCCGCACCGAGGACCACATGGCCCGCCCCTCGACCAGGGTGGCGATGATGGTCTCCAGCCGGTCGTCGGTGACGACCAGGTCGGCGGCGGCCTTCGCGGCGGGGGTGCCCCGCTGGCCGAGGGCGATGCCCACGTCGGCGAGGCGGATGGCGGGGGCGTCGTTCGCGCCGTCCCCGGTCATCGCGACGACCCGTCCGCACTGCTGGAGCGCCTGGATGATGCGTACCTTGTGGGTCGGGGTGCAGCGGGCGACCACGTCGGTGCGGGCCAGTCGGGCGGCGAGCGCCTCGTCGTCGAGCTGGTCGAGTTCGGTGGCGGTGACCACCCGCTGCTCGTCGCCGTCGGGGCTGATGGTGGCGGCGATGGCGGCGGCGGTGGCCGGATGGTCGCCGGTGATCATGATGGTGTGCACGCCGGCCTGCCGGATCCGCCGCACCGCCGGCGCGGCGCTGGCCCGTACCCCGTCGGCGAGCGTCAGGTAGCCCACGAAGACCAGGTCGCGTACCGCGTCGTCGGTGACCTCGCGGCCGGTCACCCGGCGCTCGGCGACGGCCAACACCCGGTGCCCGGCGCCCGCCCGGTCGGCCAGGGCCTCCTGCAACCGGGTCCGCTCGCCGTCGTCCAGCCGGTGTTCGGCACCGTCGGCCGCCCGGTGCGTGGCACACCGGGGCAGCACCGTCTCCGGGGCGCCCTTCACGCTGAGCAGCAGGCCGTCGGTGGTCTCGCCGACCGTGGCGTGGTAGCCCCGGGACGGTTCGAACGGCAGCGCGTCCACCGGCCGCCAGCCGGGCGCGTCGACCTGCTCGGCCACCCCGTCCACCGGCTGCGCCCCCAACCGGATCGCCCGGTCGGTCTGCTCCGGCAGCTCCGCCGGGTCCGCCGCGTCCGGGGTGGCCCGCAGCGCCGCCGCCAGCGTCGACCGCAGCGCGCCGGTCCCGTCGAGCCGGTCCACCGGGGCGTACCGGTCGCCGTCGCCGACCCCGGCGAGCAGCAGCTGACCCTCGGTCAGGGTGCCGGTCTTGTCGAAGCAGAGCACGTCGACCCGGCCCAACGCCTCGATGGTGCGCGGGTTGCGGACCAGCGCGCCGTGCTCGGCCAGCCGTCGCGCCGCCGCCAGCTGCGCCGCGCTGACCAGGAACGGCAGCCCCTCCGGCACCGACGCGACGGCCAGGTTCGCGGCGGTCGCCGCCGTCTCCGCCAGGGGTACGCCCCGCAGCAGTCCCGCCCCGGCCACCGCGATCGCCGAGCCGGCGGCGAGTGGGATCGCCGACCGGGTGAGCCGACCGAGCCGGGCCTCCACCCCGCCGGCCGTCGGGGCCTGCCGGGCCAGCGCCAGGCTCCGGCCCGCCTCGGTGTCCGGGCCGGTGGCGACCACCACGGCGGTGCCGTGGCCGGCGGCGACGGTGCTGCCCTCGTACAGCATCGACCGCCGGTCGGCGAGGGCCGCCGCCACCACCGGCCGGTCGGTCTTCGTGACCGGCAGCGACTCCCCGGTGAGGGAGGACTCGTCGGCCTCCAGCCCCACCGTTTCCAGCACCCGGCAGTCGGCGGGGACCGCGTCCCCCGGTTCGAGGATGATCACGTCCCCGACCACCAGGTCGTCGGCGGCCACCACCTGCTCGGTGCCGTCCCGCCGGACCTTCGCGTTCACCGCGGTGCGGGCCAGCAGCCCGGCCAGGGACCGTTCGGTGTTGCGCTGGTGGATCGCCCCGACCAGGGCGGACCCGCCGACCACCCCGCCGACCAGGGCGGCGTCGACGATCGAACCGAACGCGGCGGACAGCGCCGCGCCGGCGGCGAGGACCGGGGTGAGCGGGTTGGCGAGTTCGTCGCGGAACGCCCGCCACAGGCCGCCGGAGCCGGTGGTGTCGGTGCCGCCGGTACGCCGCCGGTTCGCCGCCTCGGCCGAACTGAGCCCGTCCGGTCCGGTGTCGAGCCGGTCGAGGACGGTGCCGACCGGCATCAGGTGCCAGGCGGTGGCGACCCGGGTCGGGATGTCCGCCGCCCCGGTGGGGAGCCGGTGCGCCCGCCACACGCCGTGCGCGAAGGCCAGCGCGGCGGCACCGTTCACGCCGGCCAGCGCCCGGCCGGGCAGCAGCTCCCGGTCGGCGGTGAACGCGGCGAGCGCCCCGAGGCCGCTGCCCGCCTGGGCGATCCGGATGTTCTGCCGGCTCATCCGCCGGGCCACCCCGGTCGCCTCCACGATCAACGCGGAGGTGCGCAGGTCGGTGCCGACGAGCAGGTGCGCGCCCCAGGGCGGCGGGTCGTCGGGGCCGCCCACCCCGAGCCCGCAGTCGGCCACCCCGAGCGCCGCCCGGTCGGCGGAGAGCAGCATGACGACCGCCCCGTCGAACTGGAGGGCCCGGACCGTCTCGGCGGTCCGTGGGCCGCCGGGGAGCACGGCGTCGGCGAAGCCGTACCGCCGGTCCGGGTCGCCGACCACCACGAGCCGAAGGCCGGCCTGGCGGGCGGCGGCCGAGAGCGCGTCGACCCCCGGCGCCGGCTCGGGCTCGACCCGCAGCACCGCGGCGAGAACTTCCCCTTCGGCGAGGCCGAGCAGCAGACCACCGGCGGCCCGGAGCCGCCGGCTGTCGTCGGTGTCCCCCGGGTTCCGGGCGTCGATCCGGTCGAGCGGGGCGAGCCGCCAGCCTTTGGCGGCCCGCCGCCGCCCGGGTGCCGCCGGGTCGAAGAGGGCGAAGGCCCGGCCGGCGACCCGTTCCGGGTCGGTGCCGTCGAGGGGAGCCAGGTCGGCCAGCACCCCCCGGTCGGAGCCGAGCACCGCCGCGTCCAGCACCAGGGTGTCGATCCGGTCGAGTTCCCGCAGCACGCCGCGGTCCATGGCGATGACGCCGCGGCGGGCCAGGATCCGGCCGAGCTGGGCGGCGTACCCCTCGCGGCCGGACCCGGGGGCCTTGGGCAGTGCGGCGAGCGCCACCGAGGCGGCCCGCTTGGCGCCCACCGCCGGGATCGCCGCCGCGCCGGCCGCCGCGCCGGCCAGCAGTGCCCGGTTGACGTACCGTTCGACCGGCCCGTCCGGTTTGGCGCGGGGCCGGCCGAGGGTGGGGGCCCGGGCGACCGCCCGGTCCGGGTCGCCGGTGAGCTGTGGTTCGGCCCGTTTCCAGGCGTCCTGCTGGGCGCGGGCCTCCCCCCACTGGACGATCCGCTGCGCGCCGTCGAGGACGATGCCGGTCCAGCCGCCGGAGAGCCCCTGCATCACCGCCTCGGCGAGCGGGAAGACCAGGTCGGCGCGGGGATCGGCGCGGAGCCCCCGGTCGGCGAGGGCGTGCAGCTTCGGGTGCAGGTCGATCGCGGTGAGGAACCCTGCGACCTCGCCCGGCACCGGGGTGAACGGCAGGATCCGGGTGGCGGCGGAGAGCGACAGCCCGAGCATGTCGGAGGCGAGCGCGCCCAGGGTGCGCGGGGTGCGGGGGCCCTCCTCGGGCGGGTGCGGCGGCGGGATGTCCGGGTCCGGTTCGTGGTCGCTGCGGCGTTCCGCCCGCTCGATCGTGCGGATCAGGTCCCGCAGCCGGGGTTCCGGGTCCTCGACCGCCACCACCACCCGCCCGGAGGGGGCGTTGACCCGTGCCCAGCTCACCCCGGGCAGTTTCTCCAGGGCCCGCTCGACCTGTCGGGCCAGCGCGTCGCCGCCGTCCTGGCAGACCCCGTGCACCTCGATGTGGTGCCGTCCGTGCCGGGACCAGACCCGGCGGGAGGTCAGGCCGGCGGTCCGGGCCAGGCGGGCGGCGGTCGCGCCGGCACCCCGGGAGACGTCCCCGACGAGGCGCGGCACGGCGGCGGGCAGCACCCGGCCGAGCGGGATCATGCGACGGTACGACCGGACAGCAGCCGGTCGGTGCCCCCGTCGCCGTCGTGTGCGCCGTACCCCATCTCGCCTCCCGCGCTCGCTTCCGGGCGGCTGGCTTCCCGCCCTCGGGTCCGTTATGCCCGTTGGCCGGGTGATTTTCCGGCCCGCGTCGGCATGATCCCGGTCGGCGGTGGAATGCCACGTCGACACCACGCCGACGGGGGAGGAACAGATGCGGGAGACGGCGCGACACGAGGCACGCGAGACGGTCCGTTCGTACGAGCACCGGGTATCGGTTCCCCTGCTCGGCGAGGTGGCGCTCCCGCCGGACAAGGTCGCCTACTACGCGGGGATCGGGGTGCTGGCCGCGCTACAGGTCATCGAGTGGCCGCTGGCCCTGGTGATCACCGCCGGGCACCTCCTCGCCGACCAGCACCTCTCCGGGCTGGCCGAGGGGGTGGGCGAGGCGCTGGAGTCGGCCTGACCGTCGGGTCCGTCCGGGTTGCCGGTGGGATTCCGGTCACCAGGGGTTGACCTGAAGCCGGGTTGAGGGCGCAGGGTGGGCGCATGCTCATCGACCCGGTTCCCCCGGTCGCGCCGGAAGGGATCTTCTCGCGTCGACTGCGGGCGATGACGGTGGGTAGCGTGGCGCTGATCTCGCTACTGGCGTTCGAGGCCCTGGCGGTCGGTACCGCCATGCCGACCGTGGCCCGCAGCCTGGACGGTCTCGCCCTCTACGCGCTCGCCTTCGGCGGTTCGTTCGCCTCCGGGGTGCTGGCCATGGTGCTCTCCGGCATCTGGTGCGACGTGCGGGGGCCACGCGGCCCGATGTGGCACGGGGTGGCCTGGTTCGTCGCCGGTCTGCTGATCGCCGGTACCGCACCGGTGATGAGCCTGCTGGTGGTCGGGCGGTTCGTGCAGGGATTCGGTTCCGGGCTGCTCATGGTGGCGCTCTACGTGATCGTCGGCCGGGTGTACCCGGAGTCGACGCACCGGCGGGTCTTCGCCGCGTTCGCCGCCGCGTGGGTCGTACCGTCGCTGGTCGGGCCGGCGCTGGCCGGTCTGGTCGTCGAACACCTCGGCTGGCGCTGGGTCTTCCTGGCGGTGCCGGCGGTGGCCGTCCCGGCGGTGCTGCTGGTGAATCCGGGGCTGCGGTCGGTGGGCGCACCGGACGGTGGCCGGGCACCACGCGACGCGGTGGCGCGGATCGGCTGGGCCTGCGGGGCCGCGGCGAGCGCCGCACTGCTGCACTACGGGGGGCAGCAGCGCGGTCCGCTCGCCGTCGGCCTCGTGGTCGCCGCTCTGGTCGGGCTGCTGGTCTGTGCGCCACGGCTGCTGCCGGCCGGCTTCCTGCGGGCCGGACGTGGGCTGCCCACCGTAGTCGGGCTGCGGGGACTGGCCTCGGCGGCGTTCGTCGGGGCGGAGGTGGTGATCCCGCTGCTGCTGTCCCGGGAGCGGGGCCTGTCGCCGACGGCGGCCGGCATCGCGTTGACCGTCGGCGCGGTCTCCTGGTCGCTGGGTTCCTGGCTGCAGGGGCGGTTGCCCGAGCCACGCTCACGGGCCACCCTGCCCCGGGTCGGGATGCTCTGCATCGGTACCGGCGTCGCGGTCTTCGCGCTGGCGCTGTGGCCGGCGGTCCCGGTGCCGGTCGCCGTCCTCGGGTGGAGCCTCTCCGGGCTGGGCATGGGGCTGACCTATCCCACGCTGTCCGTGCTCACCCTGGAGTTGTCCGCCTCCGGCGAGCAGGGCCGTAACAGCTCGTCGCTCCAGCTCAGCGACGCGCTGTTCGCCGCGACCGTGCTGGCGTCGACCGGTGCGCTGCTGGCCGGCGGTCCGGACCCGACGGCGTACCTGACCGCGTTGGCGGTCTCGGCCGGGCTGGCCCTGCTCGGGTCGACGCTCGCCGGACGGGTCGTCGTGCCGGCGGTTCCGGCCCGCTGACCGAGGGGTCACCGGCCACCCGTCCGGGGGAGCGGGCGGAGATGAACCCACCGGCGACTCACGTCCGCCTTAGCGTGGCCGCATGCTCACACTGGTCATCGCGATGATCCTGTACGTCGCCGGGTTCGTCTTCCTGTACGGCGTGCTCCGGCTGGCGGTCCGGCACGCCCTGGAGGACCTGGAGGCGCGCCGTGCGCTGCCGGACGGGCAGGTGCGGGAACGGCCGTACCTGCCGGCCTCGTTCGTCGGCGGCAACTGACCCGCGTGCTCCCCGTCGGGGCGTTGGGTGGGGTGGGTGCGAGGATCGCGGGTGTGATGGGGACGCTGAGGACCGAGCCCGCCCGTACCCGCCCGGACCTGCTCGCACCGCCGGTGGCCGCCGCCCTGGACCGGTGGCCCGCCGACGCGCCGGTGGACGCGGAGACCGTGCTGGTGGCACCGATCGACGCCACGCTCGCCGACACCGCCGCCTTCTGCGCGGCCTACGGGGTGGGGCTGGACGTCTCGGCCAACTGCGTGGTGGTGGCCGGCAAGCGGGAGGGTGAGGTCCGCTACGCGGCGTGCGTGGTGCTCGCCACCACCAGGGTCGACGTGAACGGGGTGGCCCGCCGGGCGCTCGACGTACGCAAGGCCAGCTTCGCGACGATGGCCGATGCGGTGGCGTCGACCGGGATGGAGTACGGCGGGATCACCCCGATCGGGTTGCCCGGGGAGTGGCCGATCCTGGTGGACAGCCGGGTGGTCGCCGTGCCGCACGTGGTCATCGGCTCCGGCGTACGGCACAGCAAGATCGTGGTTCCCGGGCCGGCGTTGGGCGTGCTGCCCAACGCGCGGGTGGTCGAGGGGCTGGCCAAGCCGGTGCAGTAATCGAGCAGCCCCGATGTTGTTGCACGTGAAACATCGGACGGTCAGTCCGGGGTGGACTCCCGGCGCTCCACCTCGGCCAGGGCGGCCAGCAGGGTCGCCGGCTCCTGCGCGCCGCTGACCGCGTACTTCCCGGCCAGGACGAAGGTCGGCACGCTGCTCACCCCGAGGTCCCGGGCGGCGGCCAGCTCCGCGCCGACCTCGGCCACCCCGGCCTCCGAGTCGAGGAAACCGCGCACCTCGGCCTCGTCCAGCCCGACAGTGCCGGCGACGGTGGCCAGCGCGTCCCGCGAACCCACGTCCACACCCTCGGTGAAGTACGCCCGGAACAGGGCCTCCAACGTCTCGGTGGCCAGGCCGCGTCCGGTGGCGAACCACACCAGCCGGTGCGCGTCGAAGGTGTTCGCGGTGACCGCCCGGTCGAAGTCCAGCTTCAGGCCGACCCCGGCGGCCACCTCGGTGACCTGGGCGAACATCTGGCGGGCCCGCTGCTCGCCACCGAACTTCGCGCCCAGCCCCTCGACCAGCGGCCGGGGCTCGGGCACCGGACTCGGGTCGAGCTGGAACGGCCGGTAGCGGAGGGTCACCTCACCCTCGTACGCCGCCAGGGCCTGCTCCAGCCGGCGCTTGCCGATGTAGCACCAGGGGCAGACCACGTCGGCGTAGATTTCGATCTCCATGCCGGAGGTCAACCGGCGTCCGGGCCGATCTGTTCCCTGACCTGGCGCTTCAACCGGGCCAGGATCGCGGTGCCACCGCGTACCCGGAGCGGGCTGATCGCCTGGGCGAGCCCCATCCGCTGGTACAGGTCGTCGGGGACGGCGAGCACCTGCTCGGCGGTGGCCCCGGCGAGCCCCTCGGCGAGGATGCCGGCGAACGCCCGGGTGGTCGGCGCCTCCGGCGGACAGTCGAACAGGGTGCTCACCACACCGTCCGGGCCGACCCGGGCCCGCAGGAAGAACGCCGTCTGGCACTCCGGCACCTGCTCCATGCCCGCACGGTCGGCCCCGTCGGCCGGCAACTGCGGGAGCACGTCGGAGAACTCGAGCAGCATCTCCAGCACCACGTCGCGCGGCGCGTCGGCGAACTCGTCGACGATCTCCGCCAGTCGGGTCGGCATCTCGGGCATCCCGCCAGGCTACCGCCGGGTCGGAAGGGGCCCGTCCGGTACCGGGCCCCACCCGTCAGTTGTTCGCGGGCTGTTCGCTGATCTCGCCGAGGGTCGACTGCGGGTCGAACTGCATCGCCAGGTCGCCGAGGGAGACGATGCCGACCAGTTTGCGGTCCGCGTCGCAGACCAGGATCCGGCGTACCCCACGCTCCCGCATCAGGGCCGCCGCCTCCCCCGCCGAGCAGTGCTGCTCGATCATCACCACCTCACGGGTGATGATCGAACCGATGGTGGTGCCGGCCGGGTCGAGACGCTCGGCCACCGCGCGGACCACGATGTCCCGGTCGGTGAGCATGCCGGCCAGGGTGGGGCCGTCGGTGACCACCACGTCGCCGATGTCCGCCTCCTTCATCACCCTGGCCGCCTCGTCCAGGGGGGTCTCGGTCGACAGGTAGACCACCTGTCGGGTCATCACGTCGCTGACCCGGTATCCGGACATGAGAGCCTCCGAGCGTTTCGCAGGGTAGATGGAACAGCGGTACCCAGCCGGCGCACCGCTACACCCGGCCGGCGGCCGTCGGGGTCAACGTGTCGACCAGTTCCGCCACCGGCAGTTCGGTCCGTTCACCGCTGACCCGGTCGCGCAGCTCGACGTACCCGTCGGCCAGCCGGCGGCCGACCACCACGGTGCGCGGGACGCCGATCAGCTCGGCGTCGGTGAACTTCACCCCGGCCGACACGTGGGTCCGGTCGTCCACCAGCACCCGCAGGCCGGCGGCGGCGAGCCGTCCGCCGAGGTCGAGCGCCGCGTCGAGCTGCGGGCCCTTCCCCGCCGCCACCAGGTGTACGTCACACGGTGCGACCGTCGTCGGCCAGCACAGCCCACGCTCGTCGTGGTGCTGTTCGGCGATGGTGGCGACCAGCCGGGAGATGCCGATGCCGTAGCAGCCCATCACCGGGCGGACCGGTTTGCCGGCCGGGCCGAGCACGTCCACCCCGAACGCGTCGGTGAACCGGCGGCCCAACTGGAACACGTGCCCGACCTCGATGCCCCGGCGCATGGTCAGCTCGCCCGTCGGGCAGGCCGGGCAGGGATCGCCGGCGCGCACCTCGGCCGCCTCGATCGTGCCGTCGGGGACGAAGTCCCGCCCGCACACCACGTCGACCGCGTGCCGGCCCGGCTCGTTGGCCCCGGTCAGCCAGGCGGTGCCGGCCACCACCCGGGGGTCGACCAGGTAGCGGATGCCCAGCTTCGCCAGCACCTGCGGGCCGATGTACCCCCGGACCAGCTCCGGCCGGTCGGCGAAGCCGTCGAAGACGGTGGCCGTGGCCGGGTGCAGTGCCGCGCCGACCCGCTTCAGGTCCACCTCCCGGTCCCCGGGCACCCCGATGACCAGCATTTCCGCCTCGTCCACGCCGGGACGCCGGACCGACAGGACGACGTTCTTCAGGGTGTCGGCGGCGGTCCAGTCGTCCCGGCCGCCCAGCCGGCGGGCGTTCGCCAGGTCGACCAGGGTGGCGATGGTCGGGGTGTCCGGGGTGTCGTGCACGGTGGCGGCCGGGTGGGCGTCCGGGTCACCGGCCGGCGGGGCGGGCGTGCCGACCGCCTCCGTGTTGGCGGCGTACCCGCAGGAGGTGCAGGCCACGTAGCTGTCCTCACCGACCGGCGTGGCGGCCAGGAACTCCTCCGACACCGAGCCGCCCATCGCGCCGGACATCGCGGTGACCACCGTGTACTCCAACCCCAGCCGGTCGAAGATCCGCTGGTACGCGGCCCGGTGCCGGGCGTACGCCTCGGCCAGCCCGGACTCGTCGAGGTCGAACGAGTAGGCGTCCTTCATCAGGAACTCGCGTCCGCGCAGCAGACCGGCCCGGGGCCGGGCCTCGTCCCGGAACTTCGTCTGGATCTGGAAGAGCGTCACCGGCAGATCCCGGTACGAGGTGAACAGGTCCTGCACCAGCAGGGCGGCCAGCTCCTCGTGGGTCGGGCCGAGCAGGTGGGCCGCCCCCCGCCGGTCGGCCAGGGTGAAGATGTCGTCGCCGTACTCCGCCCACCGCCCGCTGGTCTGGTACGGCTCGGCCGGCAGCAGCGCCGGGAAGTGCACCTCCTGGCCGCCGATCGCGGTCATCTCCGTCCGGACCACCTCGGTGACCCGGTCCAGGACGAGCTTGCCCAGGGGCAGCCAGGTGTAGCCGCCCGGCGCGGCCCGGCGGATGTAGCCGGCGCGCAGCAGGAGCCGGTGGCTCGGCACCTCCGCGTCCGCCGGGTCCTCGCGCAGGGTCCGCAGCAGCAGGGTCGACATCCGCAACATCATGGGCGCAGCGTAGGACCCGCGGGTCGGGACCCGCGATCACATTGTGGCGAAACGCGGTGGGTCGGGTGGGTCGGACGTCAACGGCTGGCGGGAGCCGGCTCGATGGCCGCGATCAGTTCGTACATGGTCGAGGAGGGGTTGTTCTCCGGGAACGGGGTCTGGTTGCCGGCATGACGCCGGCTGAGTCCGATGGCCCTGCGCGTGGCTTCCCGGCGGAGTTCAACGTACCTCGGTCCGTCTATCCGCTTGCCGATCCGTCCGTCGAGGCCCCGGCTCTGCCGCTCCGCATCGGCGCTGGTCAGGAAGGCCGTCTGCTCGGTGAAGTGGAGGGTGAGCCACAGTTCGAAGCACGGGTTCGAGATCGCGAGCCGGATCCCATGGGCGGAAGCCAGCCGGACCGCCTCCATGAGGCGTGGGTGGTTCTGCGGCCACTCGACGTCGAAGACGCACCAGCACTCGTCCACCTCGTCGTCCTGGCTACGCACGACGGCGCGCTGGACCAGCGTGATCGGTGCACCCTGCTGCGGGTCGATCTCGATGCTGACGGCGGTGTTGTCGCGGACTTCCGGCAGCCGCTTGAGCGCGTTGACGTAGTCCGGCTCCGACGCCTCACCCTCGCAGAACACCACGATCGTCCGGCGTTCGGGACGGCTGGCGACCGACCGGCGGAGATCCCTGGCCCTGGTCCTCCTCGGTGACATCCGATCAGCCGATCAGGCCGAGCGCGCGGAGCACGTCGGTACGGTCGACGTCGGGCAGCGCGCCGAACCGGCCGTGCAGGTACGCCTTCTCCAGGTTCTGTGAACGGCGTACCCGTTCCCCGGCGAACTCGGCGAGTGCGCCGAGCCGGGTCGAGCCGTCCCCACTCTTCTCGGTGAGCCATACCTCGTCCCGGTTCAGGTGGTTGAGCAGGCTCGTGTCATGCGTGGTGAAGACCAACTGGGCCCCTGACGGGTTGGTGGCCGGATCGCAGAACAAGCGGATGACCTGGGCCGACAGCGTCGGATGGAGGCTGGAGTCCAACTCGTCGAACAGCAGGAGCGAACCGGCCTTGAGCGCGCTCAGGATGGGCCCGATGAGCTGGAACCAGGTGCGGGTGCCCTCGGACTCGGCGGAGAAGTCGAACGGCACCTTCTCGTGGGTGGTGCTGTGTACCAGGCGGATCCTCCGCTGCTTACGGGTACGGCCGCCGCGCACCTCGAGACCGGGATGGTTGCTCTCGTGCTCGTCTATCAGAACATCGTCGATGCCCAGGTCTGCCATCCGGAGCAGGGCCAACGCCTGGTCGCGGTCGGCTCTGAACTCCTCGTACGGATCACCGAGACCGGGCAGGGCAGGTTGGTTGGCGACAGTCGGCTCCTCGAACCAACGACGGGTCGACGTGCCGGAGTACGCCACCGGCCCGGTTCGAGGATCGGTGCCCTGCCCGAACGTCTGGATAGCCAGGACGAAGCGGGCGAAGTCCGATACGACGGGTTCGTTGAACCTTCGGGCGATGGAGAGCACCAGTGCCCGGTCGGTCAACAGATCCCGGGTCCCGGACAGTGTTCCCAGGCCGCGTTGGAGTGTCAGGTTCCTCGCTTCGCGCTCGAACACTCGCCGTCGCTTCTTCTCCGGATAGTGGAACAGCGCCTCGTAGCGCACCGCCTCCCGGTCGACCTCCACGACGTATTCGAAGCGCACTCCCCTGATGATCGCTTCGAGGGTGAACTCCGAGGCACGTTCGGGCCCGTCGGCGAAAGCAAAGGGCTCGACAGGCACGACGTCGTCCCAGAAGCGGAGCGAGTCCCGGACGGCGTTCCGTAACCAGGTCATCGCGGCGATGACGTTGGACTTGCCGGACGCGTTGGGGCCGAAGACCGCGGCGGTCACCAGCAGGCTCTCGTTGATGTTGGCGGCGGGACGAGCCTCGACACGATCCGTATCGATTGCGACCATCGACAACTCGACCGGTGCGAGGATCGAGCGGAAGTTCGCCGCCTCGAAGCGGATCAGCATGTCCCTCCCGTCACCTTCGACGCGAGCATAGCCAGCTCACGGTCGAGAATCTACGAAATCGACGGCCTGTCGACGCGGATCCATCGCTCACTGCCGCAGGGTTGATGCAGACGACCGCGTCCGGTAGCCCGACACGCCGTCACCGGGTGGCGCCGGGCACGTTGGTGGATGTCGGTACGACGGCCGGCGCCGGCGGTGCGAGACTGGTTCCCGCTGTGACACCGGTCGACGGAACGGGGAGGACGACGTGCGCTGGCGCAGCTACGTGGCGGTGGGCGACAGCTTCACCGAGGGCATGGACGACGCGTACCCGGACGGCACCTACCGGGGGTGGGCGGACCTGGTCGCCACCCGGCTCGCCGCCGGTGCCGGCCCCGACTTCCGGTACGCGAACCTCGCCGTCCGGGGGCGGCTCTTCCCGCAGGTGGTGACCGAGCAGGTGCCCGCCGCGCTGGACATGCGTCCCGACCTGATCAGCTTCGCGGCCGGCGGCAACGACGTGCTGCGGCGGAACTTCGACCCGGACGCCCTGGTCAGCCGGTTCGACGACACGGTCCGGCGACTGCGGTCCGGCGGCGCGGACGTGCTGCTGTTCCGGTTCGCCGACGTGATGGCCCGGCTGCCCGGCCAGCGGATGGTCGCGCCCCGGGTGCAACTGCTCAACCGGGCGGTCGGCGAGACCGCCGAGCGGCACGGCGCGATCCTGGTCGACCTGTACGCCGACGACACCTACCTCAACCCGTTGCTGTGGAGCACCGACCGGTTGCACCTGTCGGCGGCCGGGCACCGGCGGGTGGCCGGGCAGGTGCTCACCGCGCTCGGCGTCGGCTGCGAGGAGGAGTGGCTGCTGGTCCCGCCGCACCCGGAGCCGTCGCCGTGGCTGGCGGCCCGCGCCGCCGACCTGCGCTGGGCGGGCCGGCACCTGGCCCCGTGGATCAAGCGTCGGCTGACCGGCCGGTCCTCCGGTGACCTGGTCACCGCGAAGCGTCCGCAGCTCGGCCCGGTGTCCGACTGAGCCGTGTCCACCACCGTCCACGCCGCCCCGCTGCTGCGACTCACCCCTGACGACGAGCCGGTGCCCGGCTGGGCGGTGGTGGTGACCGGTGACCGGATCGCCGCCGTCGGCCCGGAATCGGACCTGCTCGGGGCGTACCCGGGGGCGCGGGTCCGCCGCTGGGCGGGCACCCTCGGCCCGGGGCTGCGGCACGACGGCCCGCTGCCGGCGGCTCCCACGCCCCGGGAACGGGTGCACGCGCTGTTCCGGCTCGGGGTGACCGCCGTACTGGCCGGGTACGTGACCGAACCCGGGCTGCGGGCCGTGGTCGACCGCAGCGACGTCGCCGTACTGACCGCCCCGGTGCCGGTGGCCCTGCACTCGGGCGGGCGCGCGGACCTGGCCGTGCTGGCCGACGACGGTCGCTGTCTCGCCACCGTGCTCGCCGGCCGGCTGGTGCACCGGCGGGCCTGACCCCGTTCCCCGGCCGGCGGCCCGGGATCGGGCGTAGGTTGGGCGTCATGGCCGTGCCGAGCGATCCGAACCCCCGTCTCCAGTCGTACGCGGACCCGCGGCGGCTCGTCACCACCGACTGGCTCGCCGAGCACCTCGGCGCCGAAGGGCTGGTGGTGGTGGAGTCCGATGAGGACGTGCTGCTCTACGACACCGGGCACATCCCCGGGGCCGTCAAGGTCGACTGGCATCTGGAGCTGAACGACCAGGTCACCCGGGACTACCTGGACGCGAAGAGTTTCGCGGAACTGTGCGCCGCCAAGGGCATCGGGCGGGACGACACGGTGGTCTTCTACGGCGACAATTTCAACTGGTGGGCGGCGTACGCCCTCTGGGTCTTCTCCCTTTTCGGTCACCGGGACGTCCGGCTGCTCGACGGTGGCCGGCAGAAGTGGATCGCGGAAGGGCGGGAGCTGAGCCGGGACCGGGCCGCCCGGCCGCGCGCCGAGTACCCGGTCCCCACCCGCGACGACGCCCCGCTGCGGGCGTTCCGGGAACAGGTGATGGCGCACGTCGCGGCCGGTCGACCGCTGGTGGACGTCCGATCGCCGGGCGAGTACACCGGCGAGATGCTGCACATGCCGGACTACCCGCAGGAGGGCGCGCTGCGCGGCGGGCACGTCCCGGGGGCGGTGAACAAGCCGTGGAAGTCGGCGGTGAACCCCGACGGCACGTTCCGGTCGTCGGAGGAACTGCGCGGCATCTACGCCGACCAGTTGGGGCTGAGCCCGGACGACGACGTGATCGCGTACTGCCGGATCGGCGAACGGTCCAGCCACACCTGGTTCGTGCTGCGGCACCTGCTCGGTTATCCGCAGGTACGCAACTACGACGGATCGTGGACCGAGTGGGGCAACCTGGTCCGGGCCCCAGTGGTGCAGGGCGACCAGCCCGGCGGCCTCAACCCGTGACGGCTCTGCCGGCCCCGGCCAGTGACCGACCTCGACGCGTGCCACGTGAAACACCGGAGAATTGACAGCGGATTACGCTTGCCGGGTGACGGTGGAGCAGCAGGCGGCACGGGGCGGCGCGAACGGGGTGACGGGTACGACGCGCCGACGGTCCCGCCGGGACGAGATCCTGGACATCGCGGTGGGCCTCTTCGCCGCCCGCGGCTACCACGGCGTGTCGATGGACGACATCGGCGCGGCGGCCGGGGTGACCGGTCCGGCGCTGTACCACCACTTCGCCGGCAAGGAGGCGATGCTGGCGGCCGCGCTGATCCCGGTCAGTGAGGGGCTGCTCGCCGGGGGCCGGGAACGCGCCGCCGGGCACCCCGACGACCCGCGCGGCGCGCTGGAGTCGCTGATCGACTTCCACGTCGACTTCGCCCTGGCCCACCCGGCGGTGATCGCCCTGCACCTCAACGAGCTGGACCGGCTGCCCGAGGAGCCGCGCCGGATGATCCGCCGGTTGCAGCGCCTCTACGTCGAGGAGTGGGTGACGGTGCTGACGGCCCTGCACCCCGGGCTGCCGGCCGGCGAGGCGCGGGTGCTCGCGCACGCCGCGTTCGGCCTGATGAACTCGACGCCCTTCCTCGGTGGCGAGGTGGACCGGCAGCGCCGGGCCGAGCTGCTGCGCGGCGCGACGCTCGCCGCACTGCTCGCGCGCACCGACTCGTAGCGACCGGTCCGCGCGTGGTTTCCTGACATCGTCCACCACCCCAGGACGATGGAGGAAACATGATCGAGTCGTTGCTCGTCGCCAACCGCGGTGAGATCGCTCGACGGGTCATCCGTACCGCGAAGCGGCTCGGGATCCGGACCGTGGCGGTGCACTCCGAAGCCGACCACGAGCTGCCCTTCGTGACCGAGGCGGACGAGGCGGTGTGCGTGGGACCGGCGAACCCGGCCCAGAGTTACCGCAACGTCGAGGCGATCATCGCCGCCGCCAAGTCGACCGGTGTGCAGGCCGTCCACCCCGGCTACGGTTTCCTGTCGGAGAACGCCGACTTCGCCCGTACCGTCGAGGCGAACGGCCTGATCTGGGTCGGGCCCGGCGCGGACGCGATCACCGCGATGGGCGACAAGATCAACGCGCGGAACCTGATGGCGGCGGCCGGGGTGCCGGTCGCGCCCGGCACCACCGACCCGGCGGCCGACCTCACCGCGGCGCTGGCCGCGGCGGCGGAGATCGGCTACCCGGTGATGGTCAAGGCGGCGGCCGGTGGCGGCGGCATGGGCATGGCGGTGGCCACCGACGAGGCCGCGTTGCGCACCGAGTACGACAAGGTCCGCGCGTTCGCCGAGCGGATGTTCGGCGACGGCTCGGTGCTGATCGAGCGGTACTTCCCCCGGGTACGCCACGTCGAGGTGCAGATCCTCGGCCTGGCCGACGGCCGGGTGGTCGCGCTGGGTGAGCGGGAGTGCTCGGTGCAGCGGCGCAACCAGAAGCTGGTCGAGGAGTCCCCGTCCCCGGCGGTCTCCCCGGAGCTGCGGGAGCGGCTTCTCGCCGCGGCGGTCCGGGCCGGCGAGGCGGTCGGCTACCGCAACGCGGGCACGGTGGAGTGCCTACTGGTCCCGCGCCAGCGGGACGGTAGGGGGGACGGCCCGGCGTCCGATGAGTTCTTCTTCCTGGAGATGAACACCCGGCTCCAGGTGGAGCACCCGGTGACCGAGTACGTCTACGGCGTCGACCTGGTCGAGGAGCAGTTGCGGGTGGCCGCCGGCCTGGCGCCGACCTTCGACCCGGACGCGCTGACCCCGCGCGGGCACGCCATCGAGCTGCGGATCAATGCCGAGGACCCGAAGCGGTTCCTGCCCGGCCCCGGCGTGATCGCCACCTGGGTCGAGCCGTCCGGCGAGGGCGTCCGGGTCGACTCCGGGTACGTCGCCGGCAACACCGTCACCCCGTTCTACGACTCGCTGCTGGCCAAGCTGATCGTGTCCGGCGCGGACCGGGCCGAGGCGGTCGCGCGGGCCCGCACCGCGGTGGCCGGGTTCGAGGTCGTCGGCCCGAAGTGCAACCTGCCGTTCTTCACCGAACTGCTGGAGAACGCCGAGTTCGTCTCCGGCGACTACGACACCGGCATCGTCGGCCGGATGCGCTGACCGGAGTCGCTCCCCGGCCGGGTGGTGCGCCCTGCGGCCCGACCCGGCCGGGTGGTGCGCCCTAGCGACCCGGCCGGGAGCGTCCCGTCCTACTGGCCCGACCCGGCCAGGGCCGGTCCGTACTGCTTGCGCTCTCCGGCCGGGACGGTCCCCAGGTGGTCAGAACGACGGCCGCGTGGGCATCCGGCCCGTGGGAGGTGTGCGCCGCCGCGCGGTGTCGCCCGCCAGCGGCGGGAACCGGTCGGCGGATCGGTTCGGAGTTGCCCCGGGCGGCGCGGCGGGAGCGGACCCGTCGACCTGTTCCGGGGCGGCCCGGAGCGCGCCGTGCCAGAGGCCCTCGATCCACAAGTGCGTCTCGGCCCCGCCGGGGCCTGACCGCCGAGGCGTCGCCAGGTCGACCCGGGGTGGTGGGTTGCGTGACCGGTCCCGGACGCTCTCGTCCGGCTCGGCCGGGCCGGGAAAATGACCGCTGTTGCGGGCGGTACGCGGCGCCGGTGCGGGATCGCCCGGACCGCCCAGGCCGCCCGGACCGGTTACCGGCGGGCCGGCCCGGTCGGTTCCGCCGGTCGGGTCGGTCCGGCCGATTTCGTCGGCCTGGTCGGTTCGGCCGGTCCGGTCGGTCCGGTCGTCGGCCCGATCGGTTCCGCTGGCCCGATCGGTCCGCCAGGACCGGTCGAGGAGGTCCCGGAGCTGGCGGTTCTCGGCGCGGCTGGTAGCGAGTTCCTGCTCGAGTTGGGCTTTCTGCCGGCGTAGCAGCTCGATCAGGGCGGTCTCCGGGCTGCCGGTGCCAGCTGGATCGACGGCCGGGGCGGGGCGGGGATCGGGGGCCGCGTGAGCGGGGACGATGTCCGGGACGGCCTCGACCGGATGGTAGCCACGGGCTGCCGCGTGCAGGGCGGCCAGTCTGGCGAGGGTGGCCGGTTGTTGCTCGACCGGTACGAGGTGCCGGACCAGCAGCGTCACCTGTTGCCAGGCCGGACCCCGGCTACGTCTGGTGAAGTGCCAGGACAGCTTCTTCCGCATCCGGCGCTGGCTGACCTTGTCGGGCGGGTTGTGCCGGCGCGTCGTCTGGTTCTGGACGCGGGCCCGGTCCCGCATGATCTTGAGGACGAGTCGTCGCCAGGTGTCCACCCGGCCGACCTCGGGATGCTTCTCCGCCAGGGCGCGCGCCGCGAGCGTGTACGCCGCCACGGCGTCGTCACCCCAACGCTCGGTGAGCTGGCCGGTGAGCTGGTCCGGGGAAGTCAGCCTGTGGGGGGTCCGTTCCCCGGACGGGGACGGTAACTCGTTGTGGGGGGTCACGCCGGTCCTTCCGGAGCACACGACTCGGACCCGTATTTGTACCCGTTCCGGTCAGTGACCGTGGCCGATCGCCACGGCGATCGTCCGGTTCTGGCCGGCTCGTTGTCCGGATAGGACACATCGGGTGACCACGGCGACGGATCCCCTTACCGCGGAACGGTTCCGGCCAGAACGGGATGGTCGGGCCGGCCAGCAGGTCGGACCCGGCCGGCGACCTGGTCGTTGGAGCAGTCAGGTGAGGAGCGGAACCGGCGGTGGCCCCGGGTGGCGGGGCGGTGCAGGGGATCCCGCTCCGATCCGGCTCGGAGCCAGGATCGACGGAAGGACGGCGCATGAACAATGACGAGGCACGCCGCCCGGTGACCCCGGAACGGGTGGCCCGGGCGCTACGGGCGGCTTCCCTGGGTACGGATGCCGTGGTGGTGGTGGCCGTGGTGGCGGGTCAAGAGGACGTCGGAACCTGTGCCGGTGCCCTCTCGGCCGCTCTCCGGTGCGCTGCCGGGCTCTTGGAAGGATCGTCGCGACGCTGATCCCGGATACGGCATACGAGCGGTCGGGGGTGGGACTCCCGCCCCCGACGGCTCGCCGCCCTCCGACAGAACCCGCCCTCCGACGGCCTCGCCGCCCCTGACGGTCTGCCGGCGGCTGCGTGTGCCGGGTCCGGCCCGCATGTCACCGGATTCCTGACGGTCGATGCATTGTCGTTGTTCATGAGTCATCGACGGAATAAGTCTGGATTACGCGCCAAGCGTCGGTATCTCTTTCTGGCGCAATGCTGGGATTCCCATCGCCGGGTCTTCCGCATATTTCGATTAGCATCGATAAACTGGTCGGTGGCCGGACCCTCGGACCGCCGACGGTGGTGGACCGAGGGCGGACGTGCCGTCCCGGTTGTCCAGAAGTGGGTGGTCGCATGGGTAGCACGTTGAAGCGGGTGGCGGCGGGGATCGCGGGTGGGGTCATGGCGCTGACCGTGGCGGCAGCGCCCGCACAGGCCAGTGGTGCCTTCACCGTCGACCTCACCTGCGGCGTACCGGACATCTGGGGTACCACCTGCGACGCGGCGGCCGTCAACGGGACCGGCAACTACACGTGGCAGTGGTTCTACGAGGGCTACACCGGTTCCCCCTACACGACCACGACCCCGTACACCGCAAGTGGCGTCGGCTGCCCGCCGGGGGTCTACCAGACCAGCCTGGGGGTGAGTGTCCGGGACGGTGCCGGCCGGACCGCGAGCCAGCACGTGTACGTCGTCTGCGGTTGGGTCTGAGTCGGCAGGACCGTCCACCCGGCGGTGTCGCGGTCCGGGCGGCGGGCTGAAATCCTGGGAGACACCAGTCTCCGGTGCCGGGGTCGCGTCGGGCAGGGATCCTGCCGGTGCGCCCCGGCACCACGGCACACCGAGGTGACCACCATGACCCAGCTGCCAGCCACCGTGTCGATCCGTGAGGTCGGGCCCCGGGACGGACTCCAGAACGAGGAGCCGATCCCGACCGACGCCAAGGTGCGGCTGCTCGACGCGCTCTCCGGGACCGGCGTACGGCGGATCGAGGCGGTCTCGTTCGTGCACCCGAAGGCGATCCCGCAGATGGCCGACGCCGACGAGGTGTGGCAGCGGGCGAAGCGGGTCGACGGGGTGCGCTACTCGGCGCTGGTGCCGAACACCCGGGGCGCGCAGCGGGCGCTGGCCGCCGGGTTCACCGAGATCGAGGTGGTGGTCTCGGCGAGCGACACGCACAACCGGCGCAACGTCAACCGCTCGACCGACGAGTCGCTGGACGACATCGCCGAGCTGATCGACCTGCTGCACGGCGCGGGCGCGCGGGCCGAGGTGATCGTCGCGACCAGCTTCGGCTGCCCGTACGAGGGTGACATCGACCCGCGCCGGGTCGCCGGCATCGTGGACCGGGTGGTCCGCGACGGCGCGGACCGGGTGGCCTTCGGCGACACCACCGGCATGGGCACCCCGCGCCGGGTCCGCGAGCTGTTGACCGAGGTACGGGACCGGAACGCGAGCATTCCCGTGCTGCTGCACTTCCACAACACCCGGGGTACCGCGCTGGCGAACCTGTTGACCGCGCTGGAACTGGGGGTGACCGAGTTCGACGCCAGCGTCGGTGGGCTGGGTGGCTGCCCGTACGCGCCGGGGGCGAGCGGCAACCTGGCCACCGAGGAGGCCGTGCACATGCTGCACGACATGGGTGTCGACACCGGTATCGACCTGGACGCCCTGCTGGAGTGCGCGGCCCTGGCCGAGGAACTGGTCGGCCGGCAGCTCCCGTCCGGTGTGCTGCGGGCCGGTCCGCGTACCCGGCTCACCCCGCACTGACCCGAGGTCGCCGACCCCGCTCACCGGCGCCGGCCGGCCGGTCGGTCCGTGTTGAACCGCCGGTCCCGGGGAGTGGGAGAGGGCGGGGCGGGTGAGGTAACCTAACGATCGTTCAGGTCGCTTGGTGAGGGGGTCGGCGTGACGCTCGACGGTGAGGCACTGAAGCAACTCCGCAAGCGGGTCCGGGCCGGTGGCGCGGACAAGTACCACGCGGCCAACGCGAACAAGGGCAAACTCTTCGCCCGGGAACGGGTGGCGCTCCTGGTCGACGAGGGGTCCTTCGTCGAGGACGGGCTCTACGCCAACGCCCTCGCCGACGGGCTGCCCGCCGACGGCGTGGTCACCGGCACCGCCACCATCGACGGCCGGCAGGTCTGCCTGATGGCGAACGACTCCACGGTCAAGGCCGGGAGCTGGGGCGCGCGTACCGTCGAAAAGATCATCCGGATCATCGAGCGGGCGTACGCCACCGGTGTGCCGATGGTCTACCTGGTCGACTCGGCCGGCGCGCGGATCACCGACCAGGTCGAACTCTTCCCCGGTCGGCGCGGGGCCGGCAAGATCTTCTGGAACCAGGTGCGCGCCTCCGGGGCGATCCCGCAGGTCTGCGCGCTGTTCGGGCCGAGCGCCGCCGGCGGGGCGTACATTCCGGCGTTCTGCGACGTGGTCGCGATGGTCGACGGCAACGCCAGCATGTACCTCGGCTCCGACCGGATGGTCGAGATGGTCACCGGCGAGAAGACCACCCTGGAGGCGATGGGCGGGGCCAAGGTGCACTGCGCCGAATCCGGCGTCGGGCACTTCCTCTGCAAGACCGAGGCCGAGGCGCTCGACGTGGTGAAGCGCTACCTGTCGTACCTGCCGGCGAACTGGCAGCAGCAGCCGCCGGCCACCGAGCCGGTCGCCGCGCCGGCCAGGGCGGACCTGGCCGCGCTGGTCCCGGCCAGCGAGCGGCAGGCGTTCGACATGCGCCGGTACGTCAAGGGGCTGCTCGACGAGGGCAGCTTCTTCGAGATCCAGGCGCTCTGGGCCAAGGAGCTGACCATCGGCTTCGGCCGGCTGAACGGCGAGGTCGTCGGCGTGGTCGGCAACAACTCGATGTTCAAGGGCGGGGTGCTGTTCGTCGACTCGGCCGACAAGGCGACCCGGTTCGTGCAGCTCTGCGACGCGTTCAACGTACCGCTGCTGTTCCTCTCCGACGTGCCCGGCTTCATGGTCGGCAGCGCGGTGGAGAAGCAGGGCATCATCCGGCACGGCGCGAAGATGATCACCGCGATCTCGGAGGCGACCGTACCGAAGATCTGCGTGGTGGTGCGCAAGGCGTACGGCGCGGGCCTCTACGCGATGGCCGGCCCCGGCTTCGAGCCGGACGCGACGATCGCCCTGCCCACCGCGAAGATCGCGGTGATGGGCGCGGAGGCCGCCGTCAACGCGGTCTACGCCAACAAGATCGCGGCCATCGCCGACGAGGCTGAACGGGCCGCGTTCGTCGCCGCGAAGCGCGAGGAGTACGAGCGGGACATCGACATCGTCCGGCTCGCCAGCGAACTGGTGGTGGACACCATCGTCGAGCCGCACGACCTGCGGGCCGAACTGGTCCGCCGGTTCACCGCGGCCCGGAGCAAGGAGCGGCACTTCTCCCGGCGTCGGCACGGCGTCACCCCGGTCTGAGCATCACCCGGTCCGAGCGTCACCCGGTCTGAGCCGCAACCGGGCCGGAGCCACACCCCGGCCCCGGCCCGGTTGGAGCCGACCCCCGGCACCCGCTGCCGCCGACGTCACGAGCGCCCGGCGGCAGCCCGTCCACACAGGAGGAAACCCATGGACTTCCGGCTCACCGAGGAGCAGGAGGCGCTGCGGTCCAGCGTCCGGGACTTCGCCCGGGAGGTGGTCGCGCCGGTCATCGCCGAACACTACGAGCAGCACACCTTCCCGTACGAGGTGATCCGCCAGATGGGCAAGATGGGGCTGTTCGGGCTCCCCTTCCCGGAGGAGCACGGCGGGATGGGCGGCGACTACTTCGCGCTCTGCCTGGCGCTGGAGGAGCTGGCCCGGGTCGACTCCAGCGTGGCGATCACCCTGGAGGCGGCGGTCTCGCTCGGTGCCATGCCGATCTTCCGGTTCGGCACCGAGGAGCAGCAGCGCAGGTGGCTGCCGAAGCTGCTCAGCGGCGAGGCGCTGGCCGGTTTCGGCCTCACCGAGCCGGGCACCGGGTCGGACGCGGCCGGCACGCAGACCCGCGCCGTGCTGGACGAGAAGACGAACGAATGGGTGATCAACGGCTCGAAGGCGTTCATCACCAACTCGGGCACCGACATCACCGCCCTGGTCACCGTCACCGCGGTCACCGGTACCCGCCCGGACGGTACGAAGGAGCTGTCCACCATCATCGTTCCGTCCGGTACGCCCGGTTTCACCGTCGCGCCTGGGTACTCCAAGGTCGGGTGGAACGCCTCGGACACCCACGAGCTGACCTTCGACGACTGCCGGGTGCCGGCGGAGAACCTGCTCGGCGAGCGGGGCCGGGGGTTCGCCCAGTTCCTGAGGATCCTCGACGAGGGGCGGATCGCCATCGCCGCGCTCGCCGTCGGTCTGGCCCAGGGCTGCGTCGACGAGTCGATCAGGTACGCGAAGGAACGCCACGCCTTCGGCCAGCCGATCGGCAACTACCAGGCGATCCAGTTCAAGATCGCCGACATGGAGGCGAAGGCACACACCGCCCGGCTCGCCTACTACGACGCGGCGGCCCGGATGCTCGCCGGTGAGCCGTTCAAGCGGCAGGCGGCCATCGCGAAGCTGCACGCCAGCACGATCGCGGTGGACAACGCCCGGGAGGCGACCCAGATCCACGGCGGCTACGGCTTCATGAACGAGTACCCGGTGGCCCGGTTCTGGCGGGACAGCAAGATCCTGGAGATCGGCGAGGGCACCAGCGAGGTCCAGCGCATGATCATCGCCCGCGATCTGGGGCTGTGAACGGAGGCGGGCACCCGAAGCGGCGGGCGCGTCGGCCGTCCGGCCCGGCAGGCCGAGGACGGTCGCCCGCCGCGGCACCGTAGCCCGCCGTCTCCCGCCGTCCGCCGCCCGTCCACGCCGTCCGCCGTCTCCCACCGTCCGCCGCCCGTCCACGCCGTCCGCCGTCGCCCGTCGCCCGCCGTAGCCCGCGCCGCTCCCCGTCGCTCGTCGCCCGGCGTCTCCCGGCGTCCGCCGCCCGCCGTCCGTAGCCCGTCGTCCGGCGTCCGGGCAGCGATGATCGCTGATCAGATCGGAACACACTGTCGGATATTCCACTGTGTTCGGTCGGCAGCACGACGGTCGCCTGCCGAACGTCGCACCCGGTCCGTACGCTTCCTGGCCATGGCTCCGGATCATGACCGTTCGCGGAGTTCGGGTGCCCCGGCCGGCCTGCCGGCACTGGTACGCGGGCACCGGCTCGCCGCCGGCCTGACCCAGGCCGAGTTGGCGGCCCGGGCCGGCGTCGGCGTACGGACGGTCCGTGACCTCGAGCGGGGCCGGTCGTCCCGTCCCCAGCGAACCACCGTCGACCTGCTCGCCGACGCGCTGGGCCTGACCGGAGCGACCCGCCGTACCTTCCTGGCCACCGCCCGGGGACGACTACCGGCCGCACCGACCGACGTACCTACCACCGGCGGCACCACCGGCGGACCGGGTGCCGGGGGCATCGCCGGCCCGGCCGCCGACCCCGCCGGCCCGGTGAGCGGGATGGTGCCGGTCGCCCGCTCCGGGACCGACGAGGCGACCCCGCTGGGTGGGCTGTCGGCGGACCTGCCGCCCCCGGTCGAGCTGGTCGGACGCGACCACGACCGCGCCGAACTGTGCCGGCTGCTCGCCGGGAAGCGTACGTACCCGGTGGTCAGCCTGGTGGGGCTGGCCGGGGTCGGCAAGTCCGCGCTCGCCCTGGCGGTCACCCGGCAGCTCGCCGACCGGTACCCCGGGGGGATCGCCGGGGTGCTGGTCGGCGAGGGGTCCGACGTCGACTGTGTCCTCTCCGCGGCGGCGGCGGTGTTCGGGGCCACCGGCCCGGCGGAGCTTGCCACCCGGCTCGGTGGCGCTCCCGCCCTGCTCCTCGTCGACGCGGTGGAGCGCGCCCCGGACGCCGTGGCGGGGGCCCTGGACCGGCTCACCCGACTACTGCCCGAACTGCGGGTGCTCGCGACCGGCCGCCACCCGGTCGGTCTGCCCGGTGAACGGGTCTGGCCGGTACCACCGTTGGACGTGCCCACGGACGACGGGAGCGACCCGGAACCGGACGCGCTGGCCCGCTGCCCGGCGGTACGGCTCTTCGTGGCCCGACTGGCCCAGGTACGCCGGGAGCCGCCCGCGCCGGAGGAACTGCCCGCCCTCGCCGCGCTGGTCCGCCGGCTCGGCGGCCTGCCGCTCGCCATCGAGCTGATGGCGGCCCGGGGGCGGATCCTGGACCTCAACGAGCTGTTGGACCGGTACGGGCACCGGGTCCTCGACCTGGCCCCGCCGCCGAACCACCGGGAGGCGGTCGCGGTGACCCTGCGGGACGCGGTCGCCACCAGTTACCGGCTGCTCGACCCGGCCGAACAGGCCGCCCTGCGTCGGCTTGCCGCGTTCCGGAACCGCTGGTCGGTGGGGTTGGCGGAGGACATGCTCGCCGACCATCCGGCGGGCTCGGGCGGTGACCCGGTGCAGCTGCTGGACCGCCTTCTCGAACTGGGGCTGTTGAGCGTCCAGGGCACCGGACAGCTACGGTTCCGGCTGCTCGACGCGGTACGGGACTTCGCCGCCGAACAGCTGGTGGCGGCCGGCGAGGAGACCACGGTGCGCCGCCGGCACGCGGAGATCCTGCTGCGGCTGGTGGCCCGTGCCGAGCCGGAGCTGACCGGCCCGGGTCTGGTCCGCGCCCTGTACCGGCTGGACGAGCTGACCAGCGACATTCTCGCGGCCATCACACACGCGCAGGGCGACGACCCGCACACCGCCCTGCGGCTGGCCGCCGGCCTGTCCCGGTGGCTGCGGCTGCGCGGGCGGGACGTGGCCGGCCGGCAGTGGCTGCGCCGCCTGCTGGACGACCCGCGTACCGCCGATGCCGGGCCGGCGGTACGGGCGGCGGCGAGCGTGGGGCTGGGCCGGCTCTCGCTGGTGCACGGCGGCGATCCGATGGAGATCGAGCCGGTCCGGCACGCGCTCGCCACCTTTCAACGGCTCGGTGACGTGGCGGGGGAGCTCGACGCGCGCGGCGTGCTCGGTACCCTCCTGATCTGCGCCGGCGCGCACGAGGAGGCCCGCGAGCAGGCGGCGGCCGCACTGGCGATGGCCCGGCGGCACGACCGGGTACGCGACATGGCGATCGCCCAGCGCGGCCTCACCTGGCAGGACGTGCGGTCCGGTGACCTGTCGGCGGCCCGCCGGCGGTTGGCGTCGGTCGACCGGCTGGCCGGGCAGTGCGGGGAGCCACGGATCCGGGCGTTGGCCCGGGCGGATCTGGCCGAGGTGGCCCGGCTGGAGGGCCGGTACGCGGACGCCGTCGAGCACGGTCGCGCGGCGGTGGCGGCGCTCGCCGAGCTCGGTGACCCGGGGCACCGCCGACGGGCCCTCGGTACGGTGGGGCTCGCGTTGGCCCAGGCCGGGCGCTTCGACGAGGCCGGTGCGGTGTTGGTGGAGCTGCGGGCCACGGTGCCGGGGCAGCGGGAGGTCGTGCGTGCCGAGGACGGGCGGTGCGCGTTGCTGGAGGCGACCGTCGCGCTGCACCGGGGGAACCGGGAGCTGGCGGCGGAGTGGTTCGCGGTGGCGGCGGCGACCCGGGCCGGGCGGGGCTGGCGTGACGTGGTCGAGTCACTGGTCGGGCTGGCCGCGAGTACCGGGGATCCCGCGATGCTCGACCGGCTCGACGGGGTGTGCCGGGAGAGCGGCATCCGGTTGTTGCCGCAGGAGGAGGCGCTGCTCTACGCGTTGACGGCGGGTCGGTGACATCCTCGGAGGACCGCGGTGTCACCGACGGCGCGAGCCGATCCGCCCAGCAGGCCGGGGCGACGCGTGATCCGGGCCGCGAGCAGCCCGAGGGCGGTCGGCAGGGTGGCCGGGTCGGTGCCGTGGATGCCGGCGGGCCGGGAGTCCGGTCCGTGCCGTGGATCCGGGCGGTCCGGTGAGTCCGGGCCGTGTCGTACCCGGTGCGTGGCGGTGCGCCGGGTCGGTTCGTGCCACGCGCCCGGTGCGGTCAGGGATGGCGCGAGCGAAGAAGCCCCCTGTGGTGCTACCCCTCGCTCATCGCTCGCGCCGTCACCCCCCGGTGTGTCCCCGCTGGAACGAAGGTTAGCGGTGACCCTCCGGCGCTATTGTCCGATTGATCCAAGAAGATGGAGTGTGCTGGTCAGTTCTGCCGGTCGTTCTGCCGGTGTGCTCCCCCCGGGCCACCGGATGTCTGCCGGGTTCTTCGTCAGCGTCGTCGGCCCGGGCGGGCACCCGGGGCCGTCTCCACCAGGCGGTCGTCCGTCGGCGCGGGCTCGCCGCTACCTGCGGTGGCCCCCGGGTGTACGGCGTCCCGGACCTTGCGCAGGGCGTGCAGCAGAGCTTCCAGTTCCGCCGGTTCGAGTTGCCCGGTGAACCACTGCTCGATGATGGTCAGGTGTCCGGGCAGTGTCTCGTTGAGCCGGTCCAGGCCGGATCGGGTCACCACCGCGTAGGAACTGCGTCGGTCGGAGGGGCAAGCCCGGCGGCAGAGCAGCCCGTCGCGCTCCATCCGGTCCACCACCCGGGTCACGCCGCTGGTCGACAGCGACGTCTGGGCGGCCAGGTCGGTCATGCGTAGTTGGTTTCCGGGGGACCGGGCGAGTCGGGTGAGGACTTCGAACTCGACCGGGCTGAGTCCGTGCTCCTCGTACTGGGTGGCGAATCGTGACGACAGGCCGGCGTGCGCCTCGACGAGCAGGCCGACGGCGGTTATCCGGGGGTCGTCCAAGACGTTCTTGGTCACTCGCGCATCCTAACAGTCATTGTCACAAGGAATATCCCATTCAAGATAGTTGAACACAGAACTAAGTGACTGGTCAGTATTGGACCTCGACATCATTACTTAGGGATACAAGTCGGACCGACGCGGCGATCGACACGTGCGTGATGTGGCCTTTCGCACCGGATCACGGCCCGCCCCCGGGCGGTAGGGTGGCCGTACCGGAGATCGACGAGCGTGGCGGGGCAGGTGCGAATTGTCACGAGTCGTTCGACGCCCGGCCGGTGCCGGACCGCCCCCACCTGGGTAGTGAGAGGGCGGGCACGTCCCCACCGGGCCGTCGTCGTCCCGGTGGCCACCACCGGAGGTGGCCTCTGGTTCTGGTGAGGCCGGCGTTCTTGACGGGATAATTCACCAAATGCGCCGTCGCCGGCCGGACTCTCCGGCCGGGCCGACCGCGCCTCGTGCCGGGAGGACATATGGGCAGGGACGTCGTACAGGGCGCCTTCTCCCGAGAGGACCGGGTCCGGTACCGGCAGAAGGTCCGACGATGTCTGGACGTCTTCGCGCTCATGCTCGACGACTTCGGCTTCGACGCGGACCGCCCGATGACCGGGCTGGAGATCGAACTCAACCTGGTCGATCCGGCGGCGGAGCCGGCGATGCGCAACGAGGAGATCCTCGCCGAGATCGCCGACCCGCTGTTCCAGACCGAACTGGGTCAGTTCAACCTCGAACTGAACGCCAACCCCCGACTGATCGGCGGCCGGGGCTTCACCGAGTACGAGGAGGACCTCACCGGCAGCCTCGACCGGGCCGGCGAACGGGCCGCCCGGTCCGGCGCCACCATCGTCATGGTCGGCATCCTGCCCACCCTGACCGAGCGGCACCTGGTCGCCGACAACCTCTCCACCAACGAACGCTACCGGGCCCTCAACGACCAGATCGTGGGCGCGCGGGGCGAGGACATCGAACTCGACATCCGGGGCGTCGAGCGGCTCCAGACCCACACCGACTCGATCGCCCCGGAGGCGGCCTGCACCAGCCTCCAGTTCCATCTCCAGGTCGCCCCGGACAGCTTCGCCGACTACTGGAACGCCTCCCAGGCCATCGCCGGGGTCCAGGTGGCGGTGGGGGCGAACTCCCCGTACCTGTACGGCCGGCAGCTCTGGGCGGAGACCCGGATCGCCCTGTTCGAGCAGGCCACCGACACCCGCCCCGACGAACTCAAGGCCCAGGGCGTACGCCCGAGGGTGTGGTTCGGTGAACGGTGGATCACCTCGATCTTCGACCTGTTCGAGGAGAACGTCCGGTACTTCCCGCCGTTGCTGCCGATCTGCGACGACGAGGACCCGGTCGACGTACTGCACGCCGGTGGGGTGCCCGAGCTCAGCGAGCTGCGGCTGCACAACGGCACCGTCTACCGCTGGAACCGCCCGGTCTACGACATCATGAACGGCCGTCCCCACCTGCGGGTGGAGAACCGGGTGCTGCCCGCCGGGCCGACCGTGGTCGACATGCTCGCCAACGCCGCCTTCTACTTCGGGCTCGCGCGCGGGCTCGCCGAGTCCGACCGGCCGATCTGGAGCCAGCTCACCTTCAGCTCCGCCGAGGAGAACTTCCACGCCGCCGCCCGACGTGGCATGGAAGCGGTGCTGCACTGGCCGCGGATGGGCGAGGTGCCGGTGACCCAGTTGGTGCTCGACGTGTTACTGCCGAAGGCGGCGACCGGTTTGGACCGGTTCGGCGTCGACCCCGCCGAACGGGACCGGCTCCTCGGGATCATCGAGCAGCGCTGCCGGACCGGCCGCAACGGCGCGGTGTGGCAGACCCGCACGGTGTGGGCGGCCGAACGGCACCGCGGCATGGACCGGGCCGCCGCGCTGCACCACATGGTCCAGCGTTACGCCGAACTCCAGCACACCAACGAACCGGTGCACACCTGGCCCATCGACTGAACCGTCGCCCCGGTCAGGGGCGTGGGCGGCGGGACGGGGCGCGACGACGGGGGCGGGGCACCGGATCGGCCGAGGTCGCCGGGTCGGCCGAGGTCGCCGGGTCCGGCCCGGCGGCGTCCGCGTCGGTTCCGGGCCCGGAGGCCCACGCCGCCTGATCGGGTACGCCGGCTTCCGGGCCGCCTGCGGAACCGGCCGGGCCCACGCCCCGGTCGGGCACCGACGGATCACCGCTGCCGTCGGCTGCCGTCGAGTCGTCGGCCGCCGACCGGGTGACCGACGACCGGGACTGCGGGTCGGTGGGGTCCGGGTCGGCCGGAACGGCTGGTTCCCCGCGCCGTGGTCGGGGTACCCGGGTCGTCGACACCGCTGCGGGCAACACCACGTCGGCCGGCCCGTCGGCTTGCCCGATCGGCGCGTCGTCTGGCCCGCCGGCAGAGGCGCTCGGCGCGTCGGCTGACCCGGCGACGCCGCTCGACGCGGAAGCGCTCGGTGCGGCGTCGCTCGGTGCGGCATCGGTCGTGGTGTCCGCCGGGGCGGGGGTGGCACCGTCGGCCGGGGCGGTCGGGCCGGTGGCGGCTGCCGCGTCCCTGCGCTGGGCCAGCGCGGCGACCAGCACCGAACCGGCGAGACCGGCGATCACCGCGTACGGGGCGACGAGGTGGGCGGAGAGCTGCTCACCTCGAAGCTCGGTCGACCGGGGAGCGGCCAGGAGATAGGCGACGGCGACGAGGATCGGGCCGGCCGCACCGGCGGCGGCCGCCCCGACCCGTCGGTAGGTCGACCGGGCGGCCCGGCGGGCGGCCAGCGCTCCGATCACCAGGGCGGAGCCCAGCGACAGCAGCGCTCCGGGCCAGTAGAGATGCTCCCCCCACCACAGCTGTCTGTTGCCGGTGTCGAGCTGCCAGGTTCCGAGCTGGGCGCTGGTCAGCCCGCGTCCGGCGAGCACGCCGTCGACGACCGCGACCACGGCCAGCAACCAGATCCAGCCGGCGGTGGCGACGACACCGTTGGCGGCGGGCGGTGAGCGCAGCGCCCAGATCGCGACGAGCAGCCCGACCACTACGCCGGCCCCGGCGTAGGCGGCGGCCATGTCCTGCGGCGCGGTGGTGTCCGGTGGGTTCGCGACGCGGGCCGGTACCGCCACGAGCAGCACGGTGACCAGCGCGCCGACCGCCGAGGCGACAGCGGTCGGGACCGCGCCGGCCCCGCGCCGGTTCCGCCGGGCGCGGCCGACCGGTTCCGGCGTTCGCGGGTCGGCGCCGGTTCGCTCCGGGACTTCCGGTCCGGGCTCGGTCGGTGCCGGCGGTACGTGGGTGCGCTGCCGGCTCAGCCGCTGCGCGACGACCGCTCCGGTGACGGTGGAGATGGCCGCGATCCAGGTGGACCAGGCGAGGCTGGCCGCCCACACCGGGCCGGAGGGGTCCGGAGCCACCGGGACGGCACCGACGTCGGTGGTCGTCCAGGTGATGATGCCCAGCCCGTAGCCGAAACCGAGCTGTGCCGCGCCCACACCGGCAGCCACGCCGACCGCGGTCGCGAGTGATCCTGCCCAGCCCCGTACGGCCATGCCGGGCAGCGTAACGCCCCCTCGGCCGTCAGGCGACCGGTGGCCGTGGCGGGCGTCCGGGCCGGCCGGCCCGTTGACCGACCAGGGCGGAGGTTGGGCGGGTCGGTGGCGATGGTCCCCGGTACGGGGCCACCGGGCGGTTAGTTTGGACTGTCGAGGGTCCCGATGTCCGCCCAGCTGGGAAGGGACGAGCCATGAGCGACGACCGACGGGAGCCGGGGACCGGCGAGGATCCCGAGGACCGCACCCGACCTGTCCCGCGTCCGGAGTCGCCGACCGAGGCCGGTTCGGCGGACCGGGACGGTGCCGCTCCGGTCGCCGAGGGGACCCGCGTCGGGCCACCGGTGCCCACGGTCTGGTCGGGCCGGGCGGAGGTACCGGCACCGAGGTCCTCGCGGTACCAGGAGGCGGCCCCGGGCGAGTGGTACCCGGAGGTGCAGGACGACCGCCGGTGGTGGTTGCCGATCGTGGTGGCCTCGGTGGCCCTGGTCTTCCTGGCGGTGCTCGGCGTCGGTCTGTGGTTGATCGTCCGGTCGACGTCGGGGCCCGAGCCGGCCGGGACGCCGTCACCGCCCGCCGCGACGACGGGCGCCGCACCGACCCCGTCGCCGAGCCGGACGACGCCGACCACCCCGCCACCGACGACGACCGGGCCCGACCGGGTGCCGATGCCACCGCTGGTGGGGTTGCCGCAGCCGGCCGCGGAGGCCGTGCTGGACCGGTTGGGTCTGGGGTACCGGGTGGAGTTGCGTCCGTCGGACCGGCCGGCCGGGACTGTGATCGAGATCGATCCGCCGGCCGGGGAGAGCGTCCCGGCGGGCAGTGACGTCACCCTGGTCGTCTCGGAGGGGCCGGCCGTGTCCGAGGAGCCGACGGAGAGCACCCCGGCTACTCCTGCTCCTACTCCGACCCCGACCGGCTGAGCGTCACCACATCCGGCGGCGGGACCCGACGATGATCAGCCCGGTCAGGGAGATGGCCAGCCCGAGGAGGCCGGACCAGACCAGGGACCGGTGCAGTGCCGCCGTCCGGCTGGTGTCGGAGCCGTCCTGTCGACCGGTGCCACCACCCCGGCCTGGTACCCGGTGCCCGGCGTCCGCGAGGGCACCGACCTGGTCACCGGACCCGGCAGGCGGGCCGGTCGGACCGCTCGGTCCGGCGGCCGGGAAAGCTGACGGGCCGGCCGGGACGTCCGCCGGGGCCGCCGGGACGGCGCGCTGGACGGACGAGTGGGCCGGTGCCCGGGTCACGACGGCCAGCGCGGTCGCGGTACCGAGCAGGACGAGCAGTACGACGGCGTAGCTGACGCGGGTCAGCCGAGGCTGACGTGCGATGGTGCGGTTGAGCATGGCCATCCCAGGTTCTCTGGTCCGGGACGGGCGGGGTGCTGCTGCCGGGGTGGGCAGACCAAGTCTATGGCCCAGGCCCACCCCATGACCGGGGAAAGTGCAGGTCAGCCCACGCGGACCGGGGTCCGGGCCGCCGGCCGGCGCGCCCCGCGCACGGTGTGCGGACGGGGCTCGGGGCCGGCCTGGAGCCGGAGCAGCCCGGCCCGTTGGACGAAGATCGACCGTCGGCTGACGGCGTCCCCGGTCGCGTTCAGCTCGTACCCGTCCAGCCAGAGCCAGCCGTCGTAGGCGGGCCAGTCCAGCACCCGGATCACCCGGAACAACATCGGTCGGAAGAACTGCACACTTGCCGCACGAGTCACGTGCAGTACGTCACCTGAGCGGGGAAGCACATCGGCTCCTGTGAGGGATCGGCCGGCGGGCACGCCGGCGGGAGGCGTCAACGGGGATCGGTCCGGTTCGGCGCGGTGGTGCCGCTTGCGGACCAGCATGGCGAGATGGTGCCGGTCGGGGCGTACCCGCTGGTGGCGGACCGCCACCCGACCAGCACCCGGCTGCTTCCGGTTACCGCTTCCGCCGCCGGAGTGGGCGGTCGGCCAGCGGGGGTTCCTTACCCGACAGCAGGGCTGATTGTCCCGGCCCGGTGCTTTCCGCCCATCTCGTCCACGCCGCGCCGAACGCGCTGCGAAAGCGAGAGGAAACGGTGCGTGACCCGAGCCATGCCGACAGACTGCACGAGCGACGTGCGACATGCAAGTTGCACGTCGACTTTTGCCGATACCTGAAGTGTCCGCCCGGTAACCCGCCTCCGGCCGCCGGCGCTTGAAGCCGTGACCGGGAAACCGGCACACTGGACGCCGGTTTTTCGCCGCCGCGGCCGGCTGATGACCGCAACCATCCCCCGCCGCGAACGATCGCCCGCCGGTCGACGGTCGCGCCCCCGGCGGGCGAGTCAGTCCGGGCGCGATCGACCGGAGGTGCCCCCCGGTGAGCGCGAACAGTGCTTACACCCCACGCCGTCGCACGGGTCGGGTCGGAACAGCGGGCGCGAGCGCGTCCGTGACCCGGCCGGCCGTGCGGGAAGGGCTGATCCGGTGAGCGAACGTCGGAGTCCCACCATCCGCCGTCGCCGGCTGGGAGCCGAACTGCGCCGGCTGCGGGACGAAGCCGGCATCACCATCGACGCGGTCGCCGAGCGGCTCGAGTGCTCGGCGTCGAAGATCTCGCGGATCGAGACGGGCCACACCACCGCCAGCCCCCGCGACGTCCGGGACATGCTGCTCATCTACGGCGTGTCGGAGGTCGAGAGCGAAGAGCTGGTGCAGATCGCCCGGGAGGCGCGCCAGCGCGGCTGGTGGCACCCCTTCAACTCGGTCCTCTCCGGCGCGTACGTGGGGATGGAGGCCGCCGCCCGGCGGGTACGCGCGTACGAACAGCAGGTGGTGCCCGGGCTGCTCCAGTCCGCCGACTACGCCAGCGCGATGATCCGGCTCGCCCGTCCGGACATGCCGTCCGACGAAGTCACCCAACGGGTGCGTGTCCGTTCGAACCGCCAGTCGTTACTGACCCAGGATGATCCGATCGACCTTTGGGTGGTGCTCGATGAAGCGGTGGTGAGCCGGCCGGTGGGTGGGGAAGAGGTGATGAGTGCACAGTTGGCCCGGCTCGTCGAGATGGCGAAGCTGCCCAACGTCACCATCCAGTTGCTGCCCTTCCGGGTCGGGGCTCATGCGGGCATGGACGGCTCGTTCACGATCCTCGACTTTTCCGAGCCCGGTGATCCGGATGTCGTGTACGCGGAGAACGCCACGGGTGGGCTCTTCCTGGAGAAGAGCGACGAGCTTCAACGCTTCAACTACATCTTCGACCAGATTCGAATACTGGCCATGCGACCGGAGGAGTCCATCGCACACATCGCAGAACTGGCAGAGGAGCCGTTGTGGAAATGGCGACCAAGAGGGTCTCCGCAGACCTGACGCACGCATCGTGGTTCAAGAGCTCGCGTAGCGGGCCGAACTGCGACAACTGCGTGGAGGTGGCGTTCGTGACCGGAGCGGTCGGGGTCCGTGACTCGAAGGACCCGAGCGGTCCCGCTCTGGTGTTCGCCCCCGGTGACTGGCTCGCCTTCGTCGGCGGTACCAAGCGCACAGGGCTCAGCCTCGGCTGAGTCCGGACGCGGACAGGTGGGGCGCGGTCCCCGCTTCCGGCAGCGTGGCCGGAGGTGGGGGCCGCGCCCTCGTCCTGTCCGCGCGGGCCCGCCGCCCGTCCGACGTCGCCGGACCGGCCGGTGCGGGGGTACCACCCGTCGCCACTTTCGTCCCACCTCGTTGTACTTCTCGTCATCGGCCGGCCGTCCGGTCGGCCAGGTGGATCCGCAACCGAGCGAGGCAGGTGGACGGATGACGACGATCGGCTCAGAGAACCTCACCAACGGCCCGGGAAAGCCGGAGCGGTTCGGCGGCAAGTACCGCGGGGCCCGCCGGGACACCGTGCTGACGGAGGTGGTCTCCACCGATTCCGAGCTGGGTGGCCGGGAGGGCGGCGGTTCCGCGCCCGAGCAGGTCGGGTCGCCACTGTCCCTGCCGCCGCTGGACCCGAACCCGCTGACCGAGCCCTCGTTCCCGCCGACCGGCTGGTCGGTCGAGAGCAGCGAGGCGTTGGCGGACCATCCCCTCCTGCGCGGTCTGCTGTTGGAACTGCCGCCCCGGGGCAGTGTGCCGCCTCCCGGCTGGCTCGACCGCTGGTTCGAGGCGACCCGGGCGATCCTGGAACTGCTGTACGTGCAGGGTTCAGGTCGCGCGCGCTGATCCGACCGGGTCCGGCAGCCGGGCGGAACCGGCAGCGGGCAGGGCCCGCGCGGCGAGCCGGCTGTGCCGCATCGCGTGGCGTACTCCGATCGCGGTGACGAGGAACAGGGCGACGGTGAGCGCCGGCCCGGTCGGTTCGGTGCCGGTGACCGCGCCGACGCCGCTCGCGGTGACCGCGGCCGGTACCAGCGCCAGGCCGGTGACCTGGAGGGGTAGCCCGACCAGCGGGTGGGCCGCGTGGGCGCGCAGTCCGGGTGGGACGGGTGCGCGGGGCGCGCTGGTGAAGGCCCGGGTGCCGGCCCGGAGCCGGTGCAGCCGGCGTACCGTGCAGGCGGCGACGAGGAGCGCGGGCAGGGCGGCCAGGGCGAGCCCGGCGGCGGCCCGGTCGGCGGGTGTGGTGCCGACGGTGCTGAGCCCGGCGAACACCACCGACACCATCAGGCCGAGGCCGGTGAGGCTCAGGACGATCAGCCATCCGGTGCGCCGCCGCAGGGCGCGGGCCCGGCGCAGTCGCGGGAGTCCGTCGGCGACCGCGCCCGCGGTGAGCCAGACCGCCGCGACGGGCAGCAGGGCGAGGAGATGGGGGTCCATGTCCGACACTCTTTCCCGTTCGGCGGCCGATCGAATCCGGCTGGTCCCGGGTTCCGGCCGACGGTTACCCCTAGGGGTCATCCCGTCACGTTATTGATACTTCGACATGTTTCGTTGGCTGGGTCGTCGGCCTAGCCTCAGCTCGATCGGTCATCATCGATCTCCCCTGGATGGGGAGAGGATGCGTGCCGGTCGGAGGGGAGGTAGGGAGATGCGTCTCCCACGTAGGTCGATCCTGGTAGGTGCCGCCGCCCTGTCGATGGTGGCGACCGCGACGCCGGCCATGGCAGCCGAGCAGGTCGGCAGCATCCTGAAGGCCGGCGGTGCCACCGCCGTCGCCGACAGCTACATCGTCGTGTTCAAGGACAGCACGGTCGGCCGGACCAAGGTGTCCGACAACGCCCAGCGGCTGATCGGTAAACACGGCGGTGCGGTCGCCCGCACCTACAGCGCCGCGCTGCGCGGCTTCGAGGTCAGGGTGGACGCCAAGGCCGCCGCCCGCATCGCGGCCGACCCCGCCGTGGCGTACGTCGAGCAGAACCACACGGTCAGCATCGCCGGGACCCAGTCGCCGACCCCGTCCTGGGGCCTGGACCGGATCGACCAGCGGGCGCTGCCGGGGAACAACTCGTACACGTACCCCACCACGGCCAGCAACGTGACCGCGTACATCATCGACACCGGCATCCGGACCACGCACAGTGACTTCGGCACCCGGGCGACCTGGGGCACCAACACCGTCGACAGCAACAACACCGACTGCAACGGGCACGGCACGCACGTGGCCGGCACCGTCGGCGGCACGGCGTACGGTGTCGCCAAGGAGGTCAAGCTGGTCGCCGTCAAGGTGCTCAACTGCCAGGGCAGCGGCACCAACGCCGGGGTCATCGGCGGCGTCGACTGGGTGACCGCCAACGCCCAGAAGCCGGCCGTGGCCAACATGAGCCTCGGCGGCGGCGCGAACGCCACCCTGGACACCGCGGTCCGCAACTCGATCGCCTCCGGCGTGACCTACGGCCTGGCCGCCGGCAACAGCAACGCCAACGCCTGCAACACCTCGCCGTCGCGGGTGACCGAGGGCATCACCGTCGGCGCGACCGAGTCGACCGACGCCCGGGCCAGCTACTCCAACTACGGCACCTGCCTGGACATCTTCGCCCCGGGCTCGGGCATCACCTCGGCCTGGAGCACCGGCGACACCGCCACCAACACCATCAGCGGCACCTCGATGGCGACCCCGCACGTGGTCGGCGCGGCGGCCCTGCTGGCCAGCGCCAACCCGACCTGGACCCCGGCGCAGATCCGCGACAAGCTGGTGGCCGACGCCACCAAGGGCGCGGTGACCAACCCGGGGACCGGCTCGCCGAACGAGCTGCTCTACGTCGGTGAGGGTGGCGGCGGCCCGATCGACCCGGAGCCGCCGACCGGCTGCACCGGCACCAACGGCACCGACGTGGCGATCCCGGACGCCGGCGCGGCGATCAGCAGCTCGATCACCATCTCCGGCTGCGGCCGGGCGGCGTCGACCATCTCGAAGGTGGACGTGAACATCGTGCACACCTTCCGCGGTGACCTGGTCGTCGACCTGGTCGCCCCGGACGGCACCGCCTACCGGCTGAAGAGCCAGGGCTTCTTCGACGGCGCGGACAACGTCATCGCCACCTACACCGTCAACCTGGGCAGTGAGGCGGCCGACGGCACCTGGCGGCTCCAGGTGCGGGACGTCTTCTCCGGCGACACCGGCTACATCAACACCTGGACGCTGACCGTCTGATCAGCTGCCGACAGCAAGGGGCCCCGCCGGTGACGGCGGGGCCCCTTCTGGCGTACGTGGATGGGCGGTCAGACCGCGAAGCTGGACGGCCGGTCGGTGGCCGGCGCGGGCGGGCGGGCCTTCCACAGGCCGGTCTTCTGCGCGCCCAGCCGGGCCAGGTAGGCCGGGTTGAGGATGACGTACCGCTTCCACAGCCGTTTCGGCTCCAGCCCGAGCCGCCAGAACCACTCCAGCCCGGCCCGCTGCATCCACGGCGGCGGATTGCGCAGCAGTCCGGCGTGGTAGTCGAAGGCCGCGCCGACCGCCATCAGCGGCATGTCCAGCAGCGGCCGCATCGCGTACGTGAAGATCTCCTGCCGGGGGCAGCCCAGCCCGACCAGGACGAGCCGGGCACCGCTGGCCCGGATCCGGTCGGCGATCTCGACGTCCTCGCCCGGCTGCACCGCGCGGAACTTCGACGGCTCCACCCCGGCGATCTTCAGGGCCGGAAACATCCGCTCCAGCGCCGGGATGAGCCGGGCCAGGGTCTCCTCGGTCGAGCCGTACAGGTAGACCGGCAGCCCCTCGTCGGCGAACCGGGCCAGCACCCGCAGGGTCAGCTCCGGGCCGTACACCCGGTCGCTGAGCCCGGCCCGGTGCAGCAGGTTGAGCGCCCAGCGCACCGGCTGGCCGTCCGGGGTCACCACGTCGAAGGAGTTCAGCCGGGCGTTGTGCGCCGGGTCGAGGACACCGGTCATCACGCCGTGCACGGCCAGCGCGGTCAGCGCCAGCGGCCGGCGGTCGCGGGCGGCCCGGACCACCTCCTCGGTGGCCGAGGCGTAGTCGGTGGCGTCGACCAGGACGCCGAGGACGTTGCGTTTGCGCGCGGTCACGACTGGGGCACCCATTTCTCCACGTTCGCCTCGTAGATCTCCCGCAGGATCATCGGTACGTCGTAGACCTGCTTCCAGTCCGGGTAGTCCCGCTGGAACGCCTCGTTCGACCCGATCCACCACTTGTGGTCGCCGATCCGGTTCGCCTCGACGTACTCGGTGATCATCTCCTGGCCGGTGATCTGCTCGGCCAGGGTGAACGCCTCCCGGTTGGAGGTGTTCGAGTGGCGTCCGCCACCGAGGTTGTAGACCGCCGCCGAGCGCGGGTCGCGGAAGAACGCCTCGAACGCGGAGACCACGTCCGAGCTGTGGATGGCGTCCCGGACCTGCTTGCCCTGGTACCCGAAGATCTTGTACGTCCGGCGTTCCATGTTGCAGCGCATCACGTACGCCAGGAAGCCGTGCAGCTCGGTGGCCGAGTGCGCCGCACCGGTCAGCGTGCCGCCCCGGAAACAGGCGGTCCGCATGTCGAAGTAGCGGCCGTACTCCTGCACCATCACGTCGGCGGCGACCTTGGACGCCCCGAACACCGAGTGCAGGCAGGCGTCGATCGACATGTCCTCCCGGATGCCCTGCTCGTACGGGTGGCCCGGCTCGATCTCCCAGCGCGTCTCCAGCTCCACCAGCGGGAGGCTGTTCGGCCGGTCGCCGTAGACCTTGTTGGTCGAGCAGTGGATCACCGGGGCGTCGATGCAGTGCTCCCGGACGTTCTGGAGCACGTTCAGCGTGCCCGCCGCGTTCACGTCGAAGTCGGTGAACGGGTCGCGGACCGCCCAGTCGTGCGACGGCTGCGCGGCGGTGTGGATCACCACCGCGATGTCGCGGCCGTACCGCCGGAACAGCGCCGCCAGCGCGTCCCGGTCGCGGATGTCGATGCCGTGGTGCGCGTACGCCCCGCCCAGCTCGTCGGCGAGCCGGCGTACGTTCCACGCGGTGGACGCCTCCGCGCCGAAGAACTCCTGCCGCATGTCGTTGTCGATGCCGACCACGTCGAGACCGAGACCGGCGAAGTGCCGGACCGCCTCCGAGCCGATCAGACCGCCGGAACCGGTCACCACCGCGACACTCACACGCCACTCCGATGAGTCATAGGGGGCAGAGAAACCATCGGAGCATAACGTGACGATCCGCCCGGCCCCCGAATGCGGCGAGGGCCCCGCTGCTGCGGAGCCCTCGACTGTTGGTGGGGAAGGGGGGAGTTGAACCCCCACGCCCTTTCGGGCACACGGACCTGAACCGTGCGCGTCTGCCATTCCGCCACTTCCCCGTGGCATGACCTGGATCACTGTAATGCCTGCCGCCCGCGCCGTCGCCAGCGGGGGTGGCCGGGACATCCTACGTGCTCCGGGCCGGTTGCCGCGATCGGTTACCGTTCGTGGCGGGGAGAAGAGTAGCACGAGATTTCGGGCCCGTCGGAACGGGCCGACAGCAGGCGGCCGAGCGGCGTGTGAGCTGCACGAGCGACGGCCGGATACCATCATGTCCTCGGGACCCGAGGAGGAGCCGGTGAGCGTGCTGCAACGCTTCGAGAAGCGTCTGGAAGGCCTGGTCGAGGGAGCCTTCGCCAAGGTCTTCAAAGGGGTGGTGCACCCCGTGGAGATCCTCAACGCCATGCAGCGGGAGGCTGAGGCGCACAAGGCCATCCTGGCTGGTGGGCGCACCCTCGTCCCCAACCGCTACGTGATCGATCTCTCGCCGTACGACCACAGCCGGCTGGCACCGTACGCCGCCGCGCTCGCCCAGGAGCTGGCCCAGTCGCAGGCCGAGTTCATCGGCGAGCAGGCGTGGACGGTGTACGGCGACGTGATCGTCGAGATCGAGCGCGGCGAGGGGCTGGACACCGGCATGTTCCGGGTCACCGCCGAGGTCTACACCGGCGGCGAGGTGGCCCCGGTGTCGGCGCCCGGCTACGACGCCGGACCCGCCTACCCGGCGTACGACCAGGGCGGCGGCTACGGTCCGCCCCCCGGCCACGGCGGCGCCCGCAACGTCCGGCTGGTCTCCGGTGACGGCCGCACCTACCCGCTCCAGATGGGCTCCACCGTGATCGGCCGGGGCGACCAGGCCAACCTGCGGCTGCCCGACGTCGGCATCTCCCGCCGGCACGCCCGGCTGGACTTCGACGGCGGTCAGGTCGTCCTCACCGACCTCGGCTCCACCAACGGCACGATGGTCAACGGCCAGCGGGTCTCCGCCGTCGCGCTCAACCCGGGCGACATGATCCAGCTCGGCACCACCACCCTGACCTTCCGCGTGGACGGCTGACCAACCTTGCCGGAACTTGTCATCACCGTCGCCCGGTTCGGGTTCCTCATCCTGCTGTGGATCTTCGTGTTCACGGTGGTGGGGGTGATCAGGCGGGACCTGTTCGCGGGTGCCCGTTCCGGTCGGATCGTGGCCGCCCCCCGGGCGGTCGGCGCGTCCACCGGCCAACCGGCGGCGAAGCCGGCGAAGGTCAAGCGGGGGCGGGCGGCCCACCAGCTGGTGGTCACCGCCGGGCAGCTCGCCGGTACCCGGATCACCCTGGGCGAGGCACCCATCACCATCGGCCGGGCGGAGGATTCGACGCTGGTCATCACCGACGACTACGCCTCCGCGCGCCACGCCCGTCTGCTGCCCCGTGACGGCCAGTGGTTCGTGGAGGACCTCGGCTCGACTAACGGCACCTATCTGGATCGCGCTAAGGTCACCGGGCCAACCCCAGTCCCCCTCGGCGTGCCGATCCGGATCGGCCGCACTTCTCTCGAATTACGGCCATGACTCTGACCCTGCGCTATGCGGCCCACAGCGACCGCGGTCTGATCCGAGACGGTAACCAGGATTCCGTCTACGCCGGACCGCGGCTTCTCGCCGTCGCCGACGGCATGGGCGGCATGGCCGCCGGTGACGTCGCCAGCAACATCGTCATCGGTGCCATGGCGCCGCTCGACGAGGACGTCCCCGGGGACGCGCTCGTCGACGCGTTGCGCCAGGCCGTGGACACCGCCAACCAGCAGCTCCGCGACACGGTGGACGCCAACCCCCAGTTGGAGGGGATGGGCACCACGCTGACCGCGATCCTCTTCTCCGGCACCAAGCTCGGCATGGTGCACATCGGCGACTCCCGGGCCTATCTGCTCCGGAACAACGAGTTCGCCCAGGTCACCAAGGACGACACCTACGTCCAGATGCTCGTCGACGAGGGCCGGATCAGCGCCGAGGAGGCGAGCAGCCACCCCCAGCGCTCGCTGCTCACCCGGGCGCTGGACGGCCGGGACATCGACCCGGAGTACAGCGTCCGCCAGGTCCTCCCCGGCGACCGGTACCTCATCTGCAGCGACGGCCTGTCGGGCGTGGTCAGCGCGGAGACCATCGCGGACACCATGCGCGAGTACACCGACCCCCAGCAGTGCGTCGAGCGGCTGGTCCAGCTCGCGCTGCGTGGCGGCGGGCCGGACAACATCACCGTGATCATCGCGGACGCCACCAACCACGACATCGTCGAGGCCAGCCCGATCGTCGGCGGCGCGGCGGCCCAGGACCGCGGGATGGCCACCTCGGCCGACGTCTCCACCCCGGCGGCCCGCGCCTCGGCGCTCTCCGCGCCCCGCCCGCCCGCTCCCGAGGAGCCGGCGGCGAACCGGGACGACGAGCCGGAACGCCGCCGGCACCGCCCGGTCCGTACCGCCGCCCTGCTGGTCCTTCTGCTCGCCCTGCTCGGCGGCGGTCTCTACGCCGGCTACAGCTACACCCAGCGGCAGTACTACGTCGGTGCCACGGAGAACGGCCAGCTCGCGGTCTTCCAGGGCGTGCCGGGCCAGATCGCCGGCCTCGACCTGTCGAACGTGCACTCCACCAGCGCCGCCCAGCTCGACGACCTGACGCTGGCCGCGCAGGAGCGGGTCAAGCAGGGCATCCAGGCCAAGAGCCAGTCGGACGCCACCCGGCGGCTGGCCGAGCTGACCGACGACGACCCGGCCAACCCGAACCTCAAGCCGATCTGCCCGCCGAGCCCCACCGCCACGCCGGCCCCGACCACCGTCGCGCCGACGCCCGGTGTCACGGCGGCCAGTCCCGGCGCCAACGGCACGCCCTCGCCGCCGGCCGGCTCCCCCGGCGCGGTCACCCCGACCCCGGACGCCCTGCCCACCGATACGGTTCCGCCGGCACTCGAGCCGGCGGGCTGCCGGTCGCCCGAGTGAGCGCCGGCCCGACCCCGAGGATCCGACCGTGACCGCCCAGGCCACCCCGGCAGTCTCGCCCGGCACGACGGGCGAGCAGCCCGGCGTACGCCTGGCCCGATCCCGGCGTAACGCCGAGCTGTCCCTGCTCGCGCTGGCGATGGTCATGGTCGCCGCGTACGGCGCCACCATCGAGGCGAACGTGCTCGACGAGGTGACCGGCGACTTCTGGGTGCCGGCCGCGGCGCTCTCCGTCGTCTTCCTCGGCCTGCACGTGGTGATCCGTTACCTCGCCCCGTTCGCCGACCCGGCCCTGCTGCCGGCGGTGGCCCTGCTCAACGGGATCGGGGTCGGCTACCTGCGCCGGCTCGACCTGGACGACGCGCCCGCCGCCGAGCGGGCCGACCTGGCCACCTTCGCCGGTACCGGTGGCCGGCAATTGGCCTGGACGCTGGCCGCGGTGGTCCTGGCGGCCGGGCTGCTGGCGCTGATGCGCGACCACCGCTCGGTCTCCCGGTACGCGTACACGTTGGGGCTGGCCGGCATCGTGCTGGTGATGATCCCGGCCGTGCTGCCCAACCGGTTCTCCGAGATCAACGGCGCGAAGCTGTGGATCCGGGTCGGTAGCTTCAGCATCCAGCCCGGTGAGTTCGCCAAGCTCGCCCTGCTGGTCTTCTTCGCGTACTACCTGGTGCGCAAGCGCGAGGTGCTGTCGCTGGCCAGCCGGCGGTTCCTCGGCATCGACTTCCCCCGGGGCCGGGACCTCGGCCCGGTGGTCGTGGTCTGGCTGATCAGCCTCATGGTCCTGGTGTTCGAGAAGGACCTGGGCACCTCGCTGCTGTACTTCGGCATGTTCGTGGTGACGCTCTACATCGCCACCGAACGGGTCAGTTGGCTGCTGATCGGTCTGGTGCTGTTCTTCGGCGGCGCGTACCTCGCCTACCTGCTCGGATCCACGGTCGGCGGGCCGTTCGCCAACTTCTACCTGCGGGCGGAGATCTGGCTGGACCCGTTCGCCGATCCGCTCAACGACGGCTACCAGCTGGTGCAGGGGCTGCTCGCCCTCGGCACCGGCGGCCTGTTCGGGGCGGGCCCGGGTGGCGGCTCGCCGAGCGTGCTGCCCGAGGTGCAGAACGACTTCATCTTCGCCGGCATCGGTGAGGAGATCGGCCTGTTCGGTCTCTCCGCCCTGCTGGTGGTCTACCTGCTGATCGTCCAGCGCGGGCTGCGCGCCGCGCTGACCGTCCGGGACTCCTTCGGCAAGCTGCTCGCCGGGGGCCTCGCCTTCACCCTCGGCCTCCAGGTGTTCGTGATCGTCGGCGGGATCAGCGGGCTGATCCCGCTCACCGGTCAGACCACCCCGTTCCTCTCCGCTGGTGGTTCCTCGCTGATGGCGAACTGGCTGCTGGTCGCCACCCTGCTGCGGATCTCGGACGCCGGTCGGCGTCCGGCGGTCTCCGGCAGCGGTTCGGCCAACCGGCCCGGTGGCGGTCCGCCCGAGCAGCTGCACGGCGCCCCTACGGAGGTGATCCGCCCGTGAACGCACCGCTTCGCCGGGTCGGCGTGGTCGTCATGGTCCTGTTCAGCCTGCTCTTCCTGAACCTGAACTGGATCCAGGCGTACAAGGCCGACGAGTACCGCACCAGCGACTACAACGGCCGGGTCCAGGTCGCCGAGTACGAGAGCAAGCGCGGCAACATCGAGGCCGGCGGCACCCCGGTGGCGACCAGCAAGGAGACCGCCGGCCGGCTGAAGTACCTGCGCACCTACCCGGCCGGCCCGAAGTACGCGCACGTGCTCGGGTACAAGCCGGTCAACCTCGGGGACACCGGCATCGAGCGGGCCGAGAACGACTTCCTCGCCGGCACCAGCGACACCCTCTTCGCCGACCGCTTCCGGGACATGCTCCGGGTGACCGGTGAGCCGTCCGGGGGCGGCAACGTGCTGCTCAGCATCTCCAAGCAGGCGCAGGACACCGCGTACAAGCAGTTGGCCGACAACCGGGCCGGGGCGACCAGGGGCGCGGCGATCGCGATCGACCCGCGTACCGGGGCGGTGCAGGCGCTGGTCTCGATGCCCAGCTTCGACCCGAACCCGCTGGCCGACCACGACACCGGCAAGGCGTCGGCGGCGTACAACAAGCTGGAGGGCGACCCGGACGGGCCGCTGCGCAACCGGGCGCTGGGCGAGACGCTGCCGCCCGGCTCGACCTTCAAGATCGTGGTCGCCGCCGCCGCCCTGGAGAACGGGGTGGGCAAGCAGACCATGATCCCCGCCGGGTCGAGCTACACCCCGCCCACCTCCGGTACGCCGATCCGCAACGCGGTCCCGTCGATCTGCCCTGAGGACGAGGTGACCCTGAACAACGCGGTCACCGAGTCCTGCAACACCGGCTTTGCCAAGCTCGGCGTGGAGCTGGGCGCGGACAAGATCAAGGAGAAGGCCCGGCAGTTCGGGTTCGAGCAGGAGGACCTCACCGTCGGCCAGCTCGACGAGGCCGGCCTGCCGGTCGCCGCCAGCCGCACCGGGGACATCCAGAACCCGGACGGCAGTGCCAACCTGGCCGGGCTGGCCCAGTCCTCGATCGGCCAGTTCGACGTGCGGATGACCCCGTTGCAGGGGGCGCTGATCGCCGCCGCGGTGGCGAACAACGGCACCCAGATGCGGCCGTACCTGGTGCAGCAGCTGCTCGGCCCGGACCGGACCACCAACTACTACACCGCCGACCCGAAGCAGCTCCGGCAGCCGGTCAGCTCGCAGGTGGCGAACGACCTGCGGGACATGATGGTCAACGTGGTCACCGAGGGCACCGGCAAGAACGCCCGGATCAACGGGTACACCGTGGGCGGCAAGACCGGCACCGCCCAGGCCGGCGAGAACACCAAGGACCACGGCTGGTTCATCGGGTTCGCACTCGACAAGGACGGCAAGCCGGTCTCCGCCGTCTGCGTACTGTTGGAGTCGGTCGGTGACGGCGGCAGCGCCGAAGCGGCCCGGATCGCCGGGCAGATCATGCGCGCGGCGATCCAGGATCCCGGAGGGCGGTGAACATGCTCAGCCCCGGCGTCCAGCTCGGTAACCGCTACCGCCTCGACGAGCGGATCGCCAGTGGTGGCATGGGTGACGTCTGGCGCGGCACCGACCAGGTGCTGGGGCGGGTCGTCGCGGTGAAGAGCCTGCTCCCGGCGCTGCTCGACGAGCCCGGCTTCGCCGAGCGGTTCCGGGGTGAGGCCCGGACGATGGCGACCATCAACCATCCCGGCGTGGTCGACATCTACGACTTCGGCAGCGACCAGCAGATCGCCTTTCTGATCATGGAGTACGTCGAGGGGGACGCCCTCTCCTCGACGCTGGGCCGGGTCGGGCGACTCACCCCCGCCCGGACGATGGCCCTGGTCGCCCAGGCCGCCGAGGCCCTGCACGCCGCACACGCCAAGGGCATCGTGCACCGCGACGTGAAGCCCGGCAACCTGCTGGTCCGGCCGAACGGCACCCTGGTACTGACCGATTTCGGCATCGCCCGCTCCGACCTGGTCGGCCAGCTCACCGCGGCCGGCTCGGTGCTCGGCACCGCCTCGTACATCTCCCCCGAGCAGGCGGCGGGCGCGGTCGCCACGCCGGCCTCCGACGTCTACGCCCTCGGTGTGGTCGCCTACCAGTGCCTGGCCGGTCGGCGTCCGTTCGAGGGGGACAACCCGCTCGAGATCGCGATGCGGCACGTCCGGGACGTCCCGCCACCACTGCCGGGGGACATCCCACCGACGGTCCGGGCCCTGGTGGAACGGGCCCTGGCGAAGGACCCGAACGCCCGCTGGCCCACCGCCGCCGCGCTCGCCGGGGCGGCCCGGCAGGTCAAGGCCGCCCTCGCCCACCAGCGCCGGCCCGGCGGAGCCGCCCACCAGGTCAGCGGCGCGCCGGCCACCCCGTCGGCCCGCGCCCAGGTCCGGCCACCCCAGCAGCCCCGGCCGCCGGTCGTGCCGCAGCAGCACGCCCGCCCGCCGGCCCCGGCCCGCCCGGCCGCGTCGGCCCCGGTCTCCCCGCCGCGCCCCGCGCCGGTGGCGCCACCCCGCCCGGTCGCCCAGGCCCCGGTCTCCCCACGTCCGCCGGTGGCTCCGCCCGGGTACCCGCGCGGCGCGGCGGCCGTGCCACCGGCACCGGTACGCCAGAACCACCCACTCGGGTACGCTCACCAACCCGTTCCGCCCCCGTCGGCACCCTCCGGCGGGGTGAGCGCGCGGAGCGTATTGTTCGTCATCGCGCTCGCCGTACTGGTGCTGGTCTGTTCCGGCGTGATTACCTACGCCATAGAGAATGGCTCTTCGTCGACCAGCGGTGCCGCTCCGTCGCGGCCGACGAGCGTGCTGGCCGATGTACCGACCGACGGTGGGGGTGACGACGTCACCTCGCCGTCGTACCGTCGGATGGAACTGCCCGCGTTGGGCGGCGACGAGACGACGACGAGCGAAGGACGACAGACGCGATGACTGCGCAGGCCCGCCTGCTGGGTGGCAGGTACCAGGTCGGCGAACTCCTCGGCTACGGCGGTATGGCCGAGGTGCACCGCGGTCGTGACCTGCGGCTCGGCCGGGATGTCGCGATCAAGATGCTCCGGGCCGACCTGGCCCGGGACGCCACTTTCCAGATGCGGTTCCGCCGGGAGGCGCAGAACGCCGCCTCGCTCAACCACCCGGCCATCGTCGCCGTCTACGACACCGGTGAGGAGACCGGGCCCACCGGCGAGACGCTGCCCTTCATCGTCATGGAGTTCGTCAACGGACGGACCCTGAAGGAGGTGCTGGGCGCCGAGGGCCGGTTGCAGCCCCGGCGGGCGCTGGAGATCACCGCCGACATGTGCGCGGCGCTGGAGTTCAGCCACCGGCACGGGATCATCCATCGGGACATCAAGCCCGGCAACGTGATGCTCACCCTGACCGGCCAGGTCAAGGTGATGGACTTCGGTATCGCCCGGGCGCTGGCCAGCGGGGCCACCACGATGACCCAGACCAGCGCGGTGATCGGTACCGCGCAGTACCTCTCCCCCGAGCAGGCCCGGGGCGAGGCGGTCGACGCCCGTTCCGACGTGTACGCCGCCGGCTGCGTGCTGTTCGAGCTGCTCTGCGGGCACCCGCCGTTTGTCGGGGACAGCCCGGTCAGTGTGGCGTACCAGCACGTCCGAGAGGCTCCGCCCACCCCGAGCGACATCAACCCGGACGTCACCCCGCCGATCGACGCGATCGTGCTCAAGGCGCTGTCGAAGAACCCGCTCAACCGGTACCAGAGCGCCGGGGAGATGCGGGCCGACCTGCTGCGGGCCGCCGCCGGCCGGCCGGTGGCCGCCACCCCGGTGCTGCGCGAGGACGAGACCATGGCGATGGGGCCGGCGCCGGCCGCGGCGGCCTTCCCGGCGGCGGCGACCGGCGCGCAGACCCGGCAGATCCCGGCCCGGGTCGGCGACCCCCGTCGTCGGCGCGCCTCGTCCTGGGTGATCGCCGCGCTCGCCGGCCTCGGTGTGCTGGCGGTGATCGCCCTGATCGCCGGCCTGCTGGCCAACGGCGGCGAACCCGAGCAGGTCCAGGTGCCGACGGTGCTGGGCAAGACCCAGCAGGTCGCCCAGACCGAGCTGACCACCGCCAAGCTCAAGGTGAACGTGGGCGAACCGGTGCTGGACACCGAGTGCAAGGAGGGCACCGTCGCCCGGCAGAACCCGCAGGGCGGTGCCCGGCTCAACCCGAACGAGACCGTCACCATCCAGATCTGCAACGGCAAGCCGCCGGTGAAGATCCCCGCCGGGCTGGTCAACTCCAGCTACGAGAACGTGAAAGCCCAGCTCGAAGCGCTCGGTCTCACCGTGGAGAAGAAGGACGTCAACAGCGACCAGCAGCAGGGCCTGGTGACGAAGGTGACGCCCGAGTCCGGCCGGACCGTCGAGGCCGACAGCAAGGTCGTCGTCGAGGTCTCCCGGGGCAACGTCCGGGAGGTGCCGGACGTGGTCGGCGAGACCGAGGAGGACGCCCGGGAGGAACTGGAGGACGCCGGCTACAAGGTGTCCGTCCGCGAGGGCAAGGAGGTGCCGGCCGACCAGGCGGGCCGGGTGACCGGCCAGGACCCGCGCGGTGGTACCTCACGGCCCACCGGCAGCACGGTGACCATCACGGTCAGCCAGGAGGAGCCCGAGCCGGACCCGACGGTGACGCCCGATCCGACCGACCCGACCCCGGACCCGACCCCCACCGAGGGGGGTGGCGGCGGTGGCATCCCGCTGCCGACCACGCCGCCCCGGGAGGAATCCGGCCGCCGGCCCTGAGCGGCGTCGGTCCTGACCGTCGGCCACGGGCCGGGTGAGCCGAATCGGCCCGCCCGGCCCGTGCCGTATCCGGGTCGACTGCTGGTGGAAGTGGCTCGACCGGACCGGGCGGGGTGCTAGCCGCCCAGCGGCCCTACGTCGGGCCCGCCCCTGTGCCGTGCCCGCGCCCCTGTGCCGTGCCCGGGTCAGGCGTTGGCGAAGGCCGCCAGGCGGCGGGCGTCGACCTCGGCGGCCAGCGCCGGAGCGCGGTCGAGGGCCGCCGGGAGGCCGCAGGTCGCCAGCCAGTTGGCGAGCATCAGGTGCCCGCCCTCGGTGAGGACCGACTCGGGGTGGAACTGCACCCCCTCGATCGGCAGCGTCCGGTGCCGCATCGCCATCACCACGCCGGAGCCGGTCCAGCCGGTCACCTCCAGCTCCGCCGGCAGGGTCTCCGGCAGCACCGCGAGCGAGTGGTAGCGGGTCGCCGTGAACGGGTCCGGCAGCCCGGCCAGCACCCCGGTCGAGGAGTGTCGTACCTGCGAGGTCTTGCCGTGCAGCAGCTCGGGGGCCCGGGTCACGGTGGCCCCGAACGCCTCGCCGATCGCCTGGTGACCGAGGCAGACCCCGAAGATCGGCAGCTCACCGGCGTACCGGTGGATGACGTCCAGGCAGACGCCGGCCCGGTCCGGGCTGCCCGGACCCGGGGAGAGCAGTACGCCGGCCGCACCGAGCCGGCCCACCTCGTCCACGCTGATCTCGTCGTTACGGCGTACCTCGCAGTCGACGCCGAGCTGGCCGAGGTACTGGACGAGGTTGAAGACGAACGAGTCGTAATTGTCGATCACCAGGACGCGCATCGACTCACCTGTCCGGAGAGGGGGGTGGGGTGTTGTTCTGCTCGGTGTCGTACGGCAGGTCGTGCTCGTCGCCCGGGGGCGCGTCCCCGGGCACGGTGCCCGGCTCCCCGCCCGCCGGTTCGCCGGGTACGCCGCCGTCCTGGGTGACCTGCACGTCGTCGAACGGGAGCAGCGGCTCCGCCCAGGGGAACACGACGTACCAGAGCAGGGCTACCGTCGCGGTGGCGAGCAGCAGCGAACCGAGCAGCTTGCCGGGCAGCCCGAACGGCAGTTTCCGCCAGATCCACGCGTACACGTCGTCAGCCTCCCAGCTCGGCGGGGCGACCGGCCGACTTGGGCTGGGTACCTTCCAGTTCGGCGTGGATGATCAGGCGTTCGTAGTTGTCGAACTTGGGGTTGCAGGTGGTCAGGGTGAGCATCGCCTTGCTCGGTTTGGCTCCGGGCTTCCCCGGGACCGGCGCGACCACCTCGACCTGCGACGGCTTGACGATCCGGGACTGGGAGACCCGGTAGATGTACCACTCGGTCTTGCCCTCGACGACGATGACGTCACCGTTGTCGAGTTCGTCCAACCGCCAGAAGGTGGCCCGGTTGCGGTGGCCGGCGACCGAGAAGTTGCCCACCTGGCCCGGCATGGCGCTGTCCGGGTAGTGCCCGGGGGCGTACCGGATGTCCTTCTGGGTGACCCCCTCGACCACGACCCAGTTCTTGTCGAGCTTGGGGATGTAGAGGCCGGCGATGGGCTTGCCGTTCACCGGCGGCTTGGGGCTGGCGCTGGGACTGGGGCTGGCCGACGGGGCGACGGTCGGGTCGCCGCTCGGCCCCCAGGCCTGCTCCAACTGCTGGCTGAGGTCGTTCTGGTGGGCGTCGACGATCGCCGACTTGCCCCACACCTCGTAGCCGGCGAAGAGGAGCACCACCAGACCGAAGGTGATGAGGACCTCGCCGCTGACCCGGATGCCGGTACGTAGCCGGGACCAGAGGGTGGGCCGGGTCAACTCCGAGTAGACGCTCTTGTAGCCCTCGCCGGTCTGCTCCGGACGCAACTGGACCACCCGCTCACCACGTCGGGGCTGGGGCCGGCTGTCGGTCGCAGCAGTGCCACCGGCGGGTTCGTCGTCGTGGACCGGAGTACGCGGGACGGCCCCCATCAGGGCGGTCGAGTCGAGGCTCGGGCCCACCGGCGGGCGGCGGCTGGCTGCGATGCCGGCGGTCGCCGCGACCGGGACGTCAGCTGCGTGATCGGGCCGGCTGGTGCCGTTGGACCCGACGGTGCTGCGCGGCCAGTCGGCACCGTGCCGTCGGTCGGTGCTCTGCGGGCGGTCGGTGCCGTTCGGGTGATCGGGCCGCCCGACGGGGCTGGTGGGGGCGTTGGCCCCCACGACGGTCACCGCGTCGACCGGGCGCCGTTGGCCCGGGTCGCCGGCGGGCCGCCGCTGCTCCTGGCCACCGGAGATCGGTTGCCGCTGGCCCGGGTCGACGGTCGGGATCAGCGCGGTCGGCCCGTCGTTCGCGCCCCGCTGGTCGAGGTTCGGGCGGTGCCGGTCAGGGTTCGCGCCGGGGTCGGGCCATGCTGGGCCGCGCTGGGCCGCGTTCGGGCCGCGCTGGTCGGGGTTCGGGCCGCGCTGGTCGGGGTTCGGGCCGCGCTGGTCGGGGTTCGGGCCGCGCTGGTCGGGGTTCGGGCCGGGTAGGTCGGCCGGGGTCCGGTCCCCGCGTGGGCCGACCTTGGCCAGGACCACGGTGGGTCCTTCCACGCCGTTGCCGCTGCGCGGGGCGCCGGCCGACTCGGGAGCGCCGGGCCGGAGGGCGACCGGATCCGGCCTCCGTCCGTACGGCTCAGCAGCGGCCCGGGACGTCTCGGCGGCCGGGTACGGTCGCTGCTCGTCGGCCTGGGCCGGCCCTGACCGGCGGGCATCCACCGGCCTGGTCGACGGGTTGCCGGGCCAGCGTGGTGGTGCGGCGGTGGGCGGCGTGCCGGGGGGCGTGGCCGTGGCCTGCTGGCCCGCTGACGTGAAGGTGGCCGGCTGCGCCGGTGCCCCGGCGGTGGCCGGACGGCCGGCTGGCGTGCCAGCACCCGGAGGTCCGGTCGGCGGGACCGGGGACGACGGCACCGGCCGGTGGCCGCTCACCGGCGCGCCGGACTGCGGTGACCCGACCGGCGGTGCCCAGGGCGGCGGCACGGGTGGCGGTACGGCTCGCGGTGGGCCGGCCTGCGGTGCCGTGGCGGGCGGCGGGCCCGGGTGGGGTGGCACCGGGTCGGGCCAGTGTCCGTTCGTCGACCTGGCGGGCTGGGAGGACTGCTGCGACGTGGTGGGGCGGTCCACCGGCGTGAGGAAGTCGGTCGGATCGTCGGAGTGGCCGGCGCGGTGCCGCCCGTCGCGGCCGTCACGCCAGTCGTCGGACATGTCGGTCACCTTGGCACCTTCGCCGAGCGGAGCGCAGCCGACCCCTCGAACGCCGGCACGCTGACCGTCGAGACGGTCTCGCGGTAGCCGAGCTGGTAGTGGTCGACCGCGTCCTTGAACAACCGGACTCCCTCGGACTCGGCAAGGGCCTGCTGGAGGGCGGCCGGATCACCGATTGCTACGATCTTGAACGGTGGGGAGTACACCCGGCCGTGCAAGAGCAGGGTGTTACCTACGCAGCGTACCGCGCTGGTGGTCAGCACGCGGACGTTCATGATTGACATGGCCTCCGCGCCGCCCGCCCACAGCGCGTTGACCACCGCCTGGACGTCGCCCTGGTGGACGACCAGGTCGTCGTTGCTCGCCCCCTCCGGCAGCGTGTCCCCGAGCCGGCGGGCGTCGTCGAGTTCCACGGTCACGCCGCTGCCGGTCAGGGCGGTGAACCCGGCCGCCTGCCGGCTGGCCGCCGCGCGACCACGCTCGTCGGCGATCGGCTGATCGGTACCGGCCAGTTCCTCGGTCCGGCGTTCCACGTCGGCGCGGAGCTGGGCGGCCCGCTCCTCCCGGGCAGCCACCCGGTCCCGGGTGTCGTCGATCAGCTGGGCGAGCTGGGGCCGGCGGTCCTCCCGCAGCGCCGTGCCCCCGGCGGTGGTGGCGGTGGTGGTGAAGAGCAGTCCCGCTGCGGCGGCGATCAGTGGTACGCCGATCGACCAACCCGGGCGGCGCTGGCGCGGCCGTCGGGGCAGCAGCCCGGCCACCACCCGCCGGAGCACCTTCTGCCATGACGCTGCGCCGGACGTGTACTCCACAGAGCGCTCCTTCCCTGGTGTCCACCCGTCAGAACAGGTTCGGCACCGGACCAGTTCCGCTCTTTTCGGTCACTGCGCGCATCCGGTTGACCCCATTCATGGCCTGAACGGGTCTTCGGGACTACGCTAGCTGTCGAACATTATTGGCCATGGACCGTCGCCCCCGCGCCCGGTTGTCAGGCCGGACGAGGTCGTATCCCCTCTGGAGAGCGTCGTGCCCAAGTCACAGGTCCGCAAGAAGAAGGTGTACACCCCGCCGACGGACGTCCGTCCGACGGCGACGACGGCGGCGACACGTAAGCCCAGCCCGGTCTGGCTGCCGATCCTGGCGGTCTCGCTGATCGTGTTCGGCATCGCCTGGCTGGTCGTCTACTACCTTTCCGAGCAGGCCTACCCGGTCGCCGTATGGGGGTACTGGAACCTCGCGGTCGGCTTCGGGGCGATGGTCGCCTCGCTGATCGTGCTCTCCCGCTGGCGCTGAGCCCGACGCGAGCCCTGTCGTCGGGTCCTTCGTCCCGGCCCTTCGCCGTTCCCGCTGGCGCGGGGTCGTCGAGCCGGCCGCTGTTCGGCTGACTGTCCCCGCGCGGGGTGACGGCCTACGTCCCGGGTCGATGTCGTCTGCGCTCGGTGTCTGGTGCGGTGGGCCTCGTCCGCGGTGGCGGCCTACGTCCCCCGAGGGCGTTCTGCGCCGATCGCGGCCCGTTCGCGCGATGCCGTCGTGCGCCGAGCCGGGACGTCCTCCCAGGGGTGCGTCGTGCGCCGAGCCGGGCCGCCGCGCGGTGGCGTCGTCCGTCGAGCCGGGGCGTCCGTACGGTGGTGGCTTCTCGCGTCCGTCCTGGTTCGTTCCTGAACGTCGGGCCTGCCCGGTGTTCCGGCGGGCCGTGGCGCGGTCGTGGAGTGACCTCTTCCCCGGACGGAGGCCCTGACCAGCGCAGGTCCGGCCGTGCCACCTAAGGTGTGCGCAGGGCGGCGTGGCCCGTGCGAGGTTCCTCACGTTACTCCTGGGTAACCTTGCGCGTAGGCTGCACTGCATGACCGAGCGGAGCGAGGTCATCGACCGAGTGGGTCCGGAGCGCGGCGGCGGGGAGCCGGCCGTGCGGTGATCCGACCCGGTCGCCGAGCCGCTCGCAGGGCAGCAGACCGGGGAGGCCAACGCTATGGGCAGCGTCCAGATCGTCACCACGATCCTCGCCGCCGCCATCACCGTGCTGGCGGTGTGGGTGGCAGTGCAGGCGGTGCAGCGGATCGTGGCAGTCGTCCGGCTCGGGCAGCCGGACCCGGAGCGGTTCGGTGATCCGGTCACCCGGACGAAGACCATGCTGGCCGAGACGGCCGGCCACACCCGGATGCTCCGCTGGAGCGTGGTGGGGGCCGCGCACTGGTTCGTCATGGTCGGCTTCATCGTCCTGTCGCTGCTGGTCCTCGAGGCGTACTTCGAGGTGGTGTCCGCGACGGGCGGGCTGCCGCTGATCGGCGGCTGGGCGGTCTACGGGCTGCTCACCGAGCTGATCGCCATCCTCGGCACGGTCGGCATCGTGGTGCTGATCGCGATCCGGATCCGCAACCGGCCGGGCCGGCCGGGTGGCCGCTCCCGGTTCACCGGCTCCACCATGTGGCAGGGCTACTTCGTCGAGGCGGTCGTCCTCGCCGTACTGATCATGGGCTTCGTGATCCGGGGCTTCAAGGTCGCCACCGACCACTTCGAGTACCCGCTCTGGGCCACCCCGGTCAGCCACGCGGTCGGCGCGGTGCTGCCGGACTGGGAGGCCGGCGTCAGCATCGCCGCCCTCATCAAGATCATGATCTCGATGACCTGGCTCATCGTCATCGGGCTCAACGTGACCATGGGCGTGGCCTGGCACCGCTTCCTCGCCTTCTTCAACATCTACTTCAAGCGGAACCCGGGTCGGGCCGGCTCCGGCCTCGGTGCGCTGCGGCCGATGACCAGCAACGGCAAGCCCCTCGACTTCGAGGAGGCCGACCCGGAGTCCGACCAGTTCGGCGTCGCCCAGGTCGAGCAGTTCACCTGGAAGGGCCTGCTGGACTTCAGCACCTGCACCGAGTGCGGACGCTGCCAGTCGCAGTGCCCGGCCTGGAACACCGGCAAGCCGCTCTCGCCGAAGCTGCTGGTGCTGAGCCTGCGCGACCACGCGTACGCGAAGGCCCCGTACCTGCTGGCCGGGGGCGGCAAGGACCTCACCGGCGAGGAGAAGGCCACCGCCGCCCAGCTCGCCCACGTGGACGTGCTCGCGCTCGCCGAGGCGGAGAAGCCGCTGATCGGTGGGGCCGACGAGGGCGGGATCATCGACCCGGACGTGCTGTGGTCCTGCACCACCTGCGGCGCCTGCGTCGAGCAGTGCCCGGTCGACATCGAGCACGTCGACCACATCGTCGACATGCGGCGCTACCAGGTGCTGATCGAGTCCAGCTTCCCGTCCGAGGCCGGCGTGATGCTGCGCAACCTGGAGAACAAGGGCAACCCGTGGGGTGCCCCGCAGAACACCCGGGAGGACTGGACCAAGGGCCTGGACTTCGAGGTGCCCCGGGTCGGCGAGGTGGACGACTTCGAGTACCTCTTCTGGGTCGGCTGCGCCGGCGCGTTCGAGGACCGGGCCAAGAAGACCACCCGGGCGGTCGCCACCCTGCTGCACGAGGCCGGTGTCTCCTTCGCCATCCTCGGCGAGGGCGAGACCTGCACCGGCGACCCGGCCCGCCGGATCGGCAACGAGTTCGTCTTCCAGATGCTCGCCCAGCAGAACGTCGAGACCCTCAACGAGGCGTTCGAGGGCCGGGAGAAGGCCAAGCGCAAGATCGTCGCCACCTGTCCGCACTGCTTCAACACCCTCGGCAACGAGTACGGTCAGCTCGGCGGCGAGTTCGAGGTGGTGCACCACACCCAGCTCCTGGCCCACCTGGTGTCGGCCGGGAAGCTCACCCCGGTCCAGCCGGTCGACGGCGGCGTCACCTACCACGACCCCTGCTACCTGGGCCGGCACAACCGGGTCTTCGCCCCGCCGCGCGAGGTGCTGGGCAGCGCCATCGGCGATGGCCGGGGTGGCGCAGCCACCGATTCCGGTGCGGGCCGCGACAGCGGCCTCGTCGAGATGCCCCGCAACAGCGAGCGTTCGTTCTGCTGCGGGGCCGGCGGTGCCCGGATGTGGATGGAAGAGAAGATCGGCAAGCGGATCAACGTGGACCGGGTCGAGGAGGCGATGTCGACCGGCGCGAAGACCATCGCGGTCGGCTGCCCGTTCTGCTCCACGATGCTGAACGACGGGGTCAACGGCAAGGGCGCCGGCGAGCAGGTCGAGGTGATCGACGTCGCCAGCGTGCTGCTCCGCTCGGTGAAGCCGGAACAGCCCCGCGACCAGCAGGAGTCCACCCCGGTCGCCGGCTGACGGCACCCTGCCAGGGCCTGTGTCGAAGTCCTCGGTCGAGCCGGGGACTTCGACCGGGCCAGCGGCTCCGGGTGGGCGACGGCGAGGTTCTTCGCCCTGGTGGGCGGGACGCCGCGGGGTCAGGAGACCGTGGTGGTGGCGATGATCGCCGCGGTGGAGGTGGCGGTGATGATCGCCATCTGGGTCTCCTGTACGGCCCGCCGGGTGGCCGCGGACGCCCAGTCACCGGCCCCGATCTCCGCGATCCGTCGCGCCACCTGTTCCTTCGGCAGGTCCCGGAAGACCTTCCGGTGCAGATCGAGCGCACGGGTCAGGCCGATCAGCGCGGCGGTGCGCGGATCGACCGGTCCGTCGGTCGTGACGGCCGTCCGCATCCGCTGCCGGGCCTCCGTCTCCACCACCGGCTCCGCGCCGGTCCGGGACGGGAAACGGGTACGCGGGAAGACCCCGAGCACCCGGCCCGCCTCCCGGCGTAGCACGCCGGCGGCGACCAACTCGTCGAGCACCTGCTCCCGCAGTCCCCGACCGAGCCGGGTGATCCAGTCCTGCGGACGCCGTGGCCTCGACTCGGTGCGGATCCGGACGAGCGCCTCGTCCAGCAGCGGCTGACCCGTCGGCGTGGGATCGGCGACCGCCAGTCGGCCGTCGGTCACCTCGACCCGGCCGGCGAGCGCCAGTTCCAGCAGCAGCGCACCGCCCAGCCCCTGGTCGAGGTTCGGGGTGCCGAGTCGGTTCACCCCCTGGTCGTCGTAGGCGAGCAGGACCAGTTCGTGGGTGAGATTCAGCTCCGGCATGGCTCGACGGTAGCCGGGACCGGCCAAACTGGTGCTTCTGCGTACTCGTGCGACAGCGGGCGGTCATGGGAGAATCCTCACCGAGGTGAATCGATCATCGACGGTCTTCTACTCACCACACTGCTGCCGCTGGTCGGCTTCTTCCTGCTGACCGTCGGCAACGCGTTCTTCGTCGCCGCCGAGTTCGCCCTGGTCACCGTCGACCGGGCGGAGATCGACCGGCGGGCCGACGGCGGTGACGCACGCGCCGGTACGGTCCGGCGGGCGCTGCGGGAACTCTCCTTCCAGCTCTCCGGGGCGCAGCTCGGCATCACCATCACCGCGCTGCTCACCGGCTACCTCGCCGAGCCGGCACTGGCCCGGATCTTCACCCCGGTGCTCCGGCCGCTGGCCGGGGACGCCACCGACCGGTTCACCCCGCTGCTCGCCCTGGCCCTGGCCACCCTGATCTCCATGCTCGTCGGTGAGCTGATCCCGAAGAACGCCGCGCTGGCCCGGCCGATGCCGACCGCGCTGGTCACCGCCGCCGGGATGCGGGCCTTCTCCCGGGCCCTGGGCTGGCTCATCCGGGCCCTGAACGGCTCGGCCAACTGGCTGGTCCGCCGGCTCGGCGTCGAGCCCCAGGAGGAGCTGGCCAGCGCCCGTTCCCCGGACGAGCTGGGCCTGCTGGCGGTGATCTCCGCGCGGGCCGGCGCGCTGCCCCCGGAGGCGGCGATGCTGATGCGCCGGACCATCCGGTTCGGCGACAAGCGTGCCGCCGAGGCGATGACCCCCCGGGTCGACGTGATCGCGCTGCGGGCCACCGCCACCGTCGCCGAGCTGCTCACCCTGGCCCAGCAGACCGGACGGACCCGGTTCCCGGTCTACGAGGAGACCCTGGACCTGGTCACCGGGGTCGCCGGGGTGCCGGACGCGCTCGGGGTGCCGCTGGTCCGCCGGCACACCACCACCGTCGGCCAGGTGGCCCGCGAGCCGGTGTACGTGCCGGAGAGCCTGGACCTCGACGGGGTGCTGGCCGCCCTCCGGGCCGCCGGCGCGGACCTGGCCATCGTGGTCGACGAGTACGGCGGCACCGACGGGGTGGTGACCACCGAGGACCTGGTCGAGGAGCTGGTCGGGGAGATCGCCGACGAGTTCGACCCGGCCGCGGTGCCGGAGGGCGCGCCGGTCGGGCCGACCGTGCCGGGCGGCGAACGGAGCGCCCTGGTCGACGGGGTGCTCCGCTCCGACGAACTGGCCGAGCAGACCGGCTTCCGGTTGCCCGAGGGCCCGTACGAGACCCTGGCGGGCTTCCTGATGGCCCGGCTGGGGCACATCCCGGCGGCCGGCGAGACCGTCGAGGACGGCGGCTACGAGTTCACCGTGGTCGAGGTCGACCGGCACCGGATCGAGCAGGTACGGGTGGTCTGCCCCGAGGAGGTCGGCCAGCGTGGTTGAGCTGCTGCTCGGGGCCGGGCTGCTGCTCGGCAACGGGTTCTTCGTGGGCAGCGAGTTCGCGCTGATCGCCTCCCGCCGTACGGTGATCGAGCCCCTCGCGGCCACCTCCCGACGGGCCCGGTGGGCGCTGGCGGCGATGAACCAGATCCCGCTGATGATCGCCGGTGCCCAGCTGGGCATCACGGTCTGCTCGCTGGGCCTCGGCGCGATCGCCGAACCGGCCCTGGCCCACCTGCTGGAGCCGGTGTTCCACGCGGCCGGGTTGCCCGAGCGGGCGATCCACCCGGTGGCCTTCGTGCTCGCCCTCGGCGTGGTGGTGTTCCTGCACACGGTGGTCGGCGAGATGGTGCCGAAGAACATCACCCTGGCCGGGCCCGAGCCGTCCGCGCTCTGGTTGGGGCCGGCGATGCTGGCGTTCTGCGTCGCCACCAAGCCGCTGCTGCTGGCGATGAAGTGGGCGTCCCGGCGGGTGCTGGGAATCTGGCGGATCGAGGCCACGGACGCGGTGAAGACCGTGTTCACCGCCGAGGAGTTGACCGGGCTGGTGTCGCAGGCGCGCACCGAGGGGCTGCTCGGGTCGGTGCAGCACGCCCGGCTCACCGGTGCGCTGGCCCTGCACACCCGGACCGCCGCCGACGCCCTGCAACCGTGGTCCACGGTGACCACGGTGGCCGAGGACGTGTCGCCGGCCTCCCTGGAGGTGCTCGCCACCCGTACCGGCCGGTCCCGGTTCCCGGTGGTGCAGCGCTCCACCCGCCGGGTGCTGGGCTTCGTGCACGTCAAGGACGTCCTCGGGTACGCGGGGGCGAGCCGTCGCGCCCCGGTGCCGGCCGAGGTGTACCGGCCGCTGGCCGTGGTGCCGCCGGACCGTACGCTGGCCGATCTGCTGCTGGCGATGCGGCGTGAGCGACGGCACATGGTCCTGGTGAGTGACGGGCGGCGTCCGCTCGGGGTGGTGACCCTCGACGACGTCCTGACCGCCATCGTCGGGGGCGTTCCGCACACGGTGGGTGTCCAGCCGGTTGTTCGAGCGTGATGTGAGTACCCCTCGTCTTGATATCCCCCCGCCGCTTCCCTAATGTGGGGCACCGGCCGCTGTGGATCGTCTGCCCCGCCCGCCTTCTTCCCCGCGGGGCGCCCGGCGGTCTGGTCGCCAAAGGAGTTCGGTGCCGGTGGCAACCCTGCCCCCTCAGCGTCACGCACCGGATCGGCCCGCCACCCGTCCGGGTGGGCTGCGCCGATTCGTTCGACACCTGGTCACCCTGGCCGCTGCCGCCGTGGTCGGTGCCAGCCTGCTCGCCGCTCCCGCGTACGCCGCGCCCACTCCCGAGGAGATCGAGGCGCAGATCGACAAGCAGTGGGAGCAGCTCGAACCCACCATCGAGAAGTACAACGACGTCCGTAGCCAACTCAAGGTCAACCGCAAGAAGTCGGCCGACCTGGAGAAGAAGATCGAGCCGCTCGCCCTGCAGAGCGACATGGCGATGAACCGGATCGGCGCGCTCGCCTCCCGGCACTACATGACCGGGCCGTCCGCCGAGATCGGCGCGCTGCTGGTCAGCGCCAAGCCGGACACCCTGGCCGAGCAGATCGGCATGCTCGACCGGCTCGCCGCCCACCAGCGCAAGGAGCTGGAGGGCGTGCTGGCCATCCAGGCCCGGTACACCGCCGAGAAGCAGAAGCTCGACACCCTGATCGCCAGCCAGGTCCGGCAGGAGAAGGAACTGGCCGACCGGAAGGTCAAGATCGACGCCGAGATCAAGCGACTCAAGGCGTCCATGCCGAAGACCGTGGTGAGCGTCGCGAACTGCCCGACCATCAAGAACGTACGGTCCACCGCCGCGGCCACCGCGATCAGGACCGCGTGTGCCCAGGTCGGCGACCCGTACGTCTGGGGTGCCACCGGCCCGAACTCGTTCGACTGCTCCGGGCTCACCCAGTACGCCTACAAGGCCGCCGGCATCCACCTGACCCACTTCACCGGCGCCCAGTGGAACGAGACCAAGAAGATCGGCCGGGACGAGGCCGGCCCCGGCGACCTGGTCTTCTTCTTCAGTGACCTGCACCACGTCGGGTTGTACCTGGGTAACGGCCTCATGGTGCACGCCCCACGGGCCGGCAAGCCGGTGAACGTGTCGAGCATCAACACCATGCCGGTCGCCGGGTTCCGCCGCCCCTACTGATCCACCGCGCATCCCGAAGGCCCTCGGTCACCGACCGGGGGCCTTCGCTGTTCTCGACTGTGGAACGAGTCTCGCACCATCTGGTTACTGTCGGATATCGGCAGGTGGCAGTGCGGACGAGTGCCTTGCGGATCGACGACGGTCGTCTAGTGTCGGCACTTGCCGAGCCGGTGACAGGTCCGCCAAACGGGGCGGCGACGGCCCGGCACCGCCGAGTCGCAGCACACATCGCCACAGAGAGAACCCACCAGCGCGAGCCGGGGAACCATCAGAGCACCATCGGGGTGAATCCGCACCACGGTAGGGCGCCCCTTCCCGCCCGAACCCGTCAGCTAACCCGGTAGGCGGTCAACGGAAGAAGGAGTACGGAGCCCGGTGGCACACCATGCCCCGCGGCCAGTGTCCGTCCGACCGGCCCCGGCCGCCCGGACGACAGCTGCGCCGCGCCCATGCTGGTCCCGCTTCACCACTACCGTAGTCACCGCCCTCGTCGGAGCTGCCGTCCTCGTGACCGGCGGCGTCGGCCCAGCCCACGCGAATCCCGCGTCCCCGCCCTCAGCCGGACTCTCGGCGAATCCCGCGTCCCCGCCCTCAGCCGGACTCTCGATCGACGAGATCGAACGCCGGATCGACCGGGAGTGGAACACCCTCGAACCCGTCATCGAACAGCACAACGCCACCCGGCAGACCCTCGCCGACAAGCGGCGGCAGGCGGCGGCACTCGCCGCCCGCATCGAGCCGCTCCGACGCCAGATCGACCGGGCGATGAGCAAGGTGGACGTGCTCGCCGTCCGGGCGTACAAGGGGGAGAGCGCCTCCGCCCTGAACGCCATGCTGCACAGCCGGTCCCCGGCCACCGTCGTCGAACACCTGGGGATGATCGACCAGTTCGCCCGTCGGCGGCAGGCCGAGATCCGGCACGTGGTGGAACTACGGGACCAGCTCACCGCCCGCAAGGCACCACTGGACCGGCTCATCGGACAGCTCAGCCGGGCCGAGAAGCAACTGGACGCCAGGCGTCGGCAGATCGACACCGCGATCGACCGGCTCCAGAAGCTGCGGCTCAAGGCGTACGGCAGCGGTGCCGGCGGCCCGGCGCGGCCCGCCCCGTGCCCGGCGGTCTATCTCGGCGGGCCCGCCGGGAAGGCGGCCGCCTTCGCCTGTGCCCAGCTCGGCAAGCCGTACGTCTGGGGAGCCGAGGGGCCCAACGCGTTCGACTGCTCGGGGCTGACCCTGGCCGCCTGGGCGCGGGCCGGGGTACGCCTGCCGCACAACGCCGCCCAGCAGCGGCGGGCCACCGCCCGGGTCGACCGGAGCGAACTACGCCCCGGTGACCTGGTCTTCTACTACTCCGATCTGCACCACGTCGGGATGTACGTGGGTAACGGGTGGCTGGTGCACGCCTCCCGCGCCGGCGTACCGATCAAGATGAAGCGGGTCGACGACGGCCCGATCCACAGTTACGGCCGTCCCGGCTGAGCACTGCGGGAAGGTCCGCTGCCGGCGGTGTACGGCAGGGGACCTTCCCGAACCTGCACGGTGCTCCGCCCGGGCGGACCGGCGGGTCCGGTCAGCGGGTGGGCCAGGTGCGCCAGTTCTGCCAGGCCCGGCTCGGGGTCGGACCGCGTTGCCCCTGGTAGCGCGACCCGTAGACGGCCGAACCGTACGGGTGCTCGGCCGGCGAGGAGAGCCGGAAGATGCAGAGCTGGCCGATCTTCATGCCCGGCCAGAGGGTGATCGGCAGGTTGGCCACGTTGGAGAGTTCCAGCGTGACGTGGCCGGAGAAGCCCGGGTCGATGAAACCGGCGGTCGAGTGGGTGAGCAGCCCCAGCCGGCCCAGACTCGACTTCCCCTCCAACCTGCCGGCGAGCTGGTCGCCGAGCGAGATCACCTCCAGCGTGGAGGCGAGCACGAACTCGCCGGGGTGCAGCACGAACGGTTCGCCCTCCGGCACCTCCACCAGCGAGGTGAGGTCGTCCTGCTGCCGCGCCGGGTCGATGTGCGTGTAGAGGTGGTTGTTGAAGACCCGGAAGAGCCGGTCCAGCCGTACGTCGATGCTGGACGGCTGCACCAGGGCCGCCTCGAACGGCTCCAGCGCCAGCGTGCCAGCCTTGATCTCGCTGACGAGGTCCCGGTCGGAGAGCAGCATCCGATCACCTTAGCGAGCGCCACGGCCTGTGCCGCATCGTGGGTGACCAGCGCGTCGGGCTGCTGATTCGTACGTGTGTTCGATAGGATGCCGGTATGGCTTCCTGGTCCGAATTCGCCGCTGACGAGCCCCGCCTCGCCCACGCGATCCGCCTTCTCATGCAGCAGTACGGTCAGGGCTTCGGCTACCTGGCCACCGTCCGGGCCGACGGCGGCCCCCGGGTCCATCCGGTCTCCCCGGTCATCACCGACGAGGGGCTCTTCTGCTTCGTCATCGAGTCACCGAAGCGGCGTGACCTCGAACGCGACGGCCGGTACGCGCTGCACTCCTTCCCGCCGGAGGAGAGCGACGACGAGGCGTACGTGGCGGGCCGCGCCCATCCGGTCACCGACCGGAGCCGGGTGGCCCGGCTGGCGGAGAGCGCCCGGGCGCGTCCCGGGGCAGACTGGCGGCTGTTCGAGTTCACCATCGACGTGGCGATGCTCGCCCGGCGGGAGCACGGTGGGGTGGGTGGCCCGGTCGGGGGCGACGGGTCGCCGGCGGTGCAGGTCTGGCTGGATCCGCTGGCGGCCGATGCCGCCGCCGGGAACGTGGGGCTGCCGGGGCAACGGTCCGGCCGGCGTCGTCGTCGGGCCGCCCACCGGGCCGCCGCCTGACCCGGGAACGCCGCCAGCCCGGCGAGCGCCGCCGCATCGAGCCGGCAGCGTCGTCAGGCCCGGAAACACCGGTGCCGGCCCCGTGTTCACGGAGCCGGCACCGGTGGAGCGGATCAGGGGTACGTCAGGCGGCGCGGTAGGTGTTCCACGCGGTCAGCATGCGGCTGGCCTGCCCGGTGGTGAACTGGTACATGCAGGAGTCGTACGTGTAGTCCATGAAGTTGGTGATCGGGTCCACGCCGGCGGTGGAGCAGGTGTCCCGACCGGTCGGGCACTCGAAGGCCGGGGACGCCTCGGCCGGGGTGTCCGAGACGCTGTCGCCGGAGCCGGAGCAGCCACCCTGGAAGGTGTGGTACAGGTTCAGCCAGTGGCCGACCTCGTGGGTGCCGGTGTCGCCCTGGTTGTAGTTGGTGGCGTTGCCGCCGGGCAGCGACTCGCTCAGCACGACCACACCGTCCATGCTGGTGAGCCGACGCTGCGGGAAGGTGGCCCAGCCGAGCAGGTCGTCGCTCAGTTCGCCCAGGTAGATGTTCAGGGTGTTCTTGCCGCCCTCACGCAGCGAGGTCTTCATCGACCGCTCAGCCGAGGAGCCCTGCACGATCGGGTACCAGGCCGGGTTGGTCACCCGGTTGATCTTCGTGAGCGAGAAGGCGAACGCGGTGGCCGCACCACCGGTCGAGCCCGCGAAGGACTGGTTCAGCACGTTGATCTGCGAGGTGATCATCGAGTCCGGGATGTTGCCGCCGGCCCGGGTGGAGTCCCGCTGGATCACGTGCACCACGACGGGAATGTTGACGGAGGCCAACGCCACCGGGCCCTGCCTGAGGCCGGGCCGCTTCGCCCGCTCGGCCAGCGCGGCGACCAGGTCGGCCTCACGCTCGCGGACCTGGGCCGGGGTCAGCTCGTTCGGCTCGTGCTTGGCGATGCCGCCGACCTTGATCTTCGCGTGCGAGTGGGTGTCGACCGGTTCCGCGCAGACCTCGTCCGCGTGGTCCGCGTGCGCCGCCGAGGCGGGGGCGACGCCGACCGCCGCCGTGCTGAGCAACAGGGCGAGGGTCGTGGTAGCGACACCGGCGACGCGCCGGGTCAGCAGATTGGGACGGAGTCCCATGTGCTCACCTCTTTCTAACGGCGAGACAGGAGGTTGTGTCGCGCCGAGGCTGGGAACGTGCGGCAGACGTTACATCCGATCGACGAGTTTGAGAATGGTCATGTGTTGCCGGACGGTAACTTTCGACCTTGCTGTCGGGTCTCCGACCTGCTGCGGTCTTACCGCCCGACCGTCCCGGACCGGAGGCGGTCGGGCGTGCCCGCCGCCCCGCCGTCGAGCCGCCGCGCCCGGCCCCGACACCCGTCGCGCCGAGGTGCCGCCGGCCGTACGCGCCGCCGGCGGGCGCACGCCGGGACGTCGACGGATGCGGTGTCCGCCGCGCCGGCTTGGCAGGGGAGGGGTACCTTGGTGCGGACGGCGAGCCGCTCAGGTACAGTGGTCCCGCCTGCGGGTGTAGTTCAATGGCAGAACATCAGCTTCCCAAGCTGACAGTGCGGGTTCGATTCCCGTCACCCGCTCCACGTACGAAGGCCCTGGTCAGGACGCGAGTCCCGAGCCAGGGCCTTCGACGTTCCACGGTCAACGATCGTATGGCGTGCCGTTAGCCCAGTTCGGAGGGCTGCTTGCCCGGGAAGTTGACCCGAGACATGACGCCCTGGCGGAGCTGAGGTCGGCGCGTACGCCGGTGGAGAGGTCGCCGCGTACGACCTCTCCGCGTTCCGTCACCGGGTGCGCGCGTACCGGGCGGCGACCGTGGCGAACGCCTCCTTCGGTTCCCAGGCCGGGATGCCGTCCGGGGTCTCCCGGACCTTCACCAGGCCGAAGGAGGCCCGGTCCAGGTCCCGCTGCGGGTCGTCCCGGGTGACCAGGTGGAAGTTGGCGAAGGTCTGGACGAAGACGGTGTCGATGTCGTCCCGGGCGTCGAGGACGTCGAGCAGCGTTCCGAGGTAGGTGGCCTGTTCGGTCTCGTTGCGATCCAGCTCCCGGCTCAGGCGCAGCGGTCGGGTGCTGCGTCCGTCGTACTCGACGGGGAGGAAGGAGTGGCCGGCGTTGGCCGAACTGCCGGTGTGTGGGGCGGTGCCGACCTCGGTGATCGCGATCGGTTTGCCGTGTCGGCGTACGGGGTGCAGGGCCTGGTCGAGGCCGGGGAAGTGACCCTCCACCATGTTCGGGTAGAAGTCGATCCCGAGGTAGTCGAAGCCACTCCAGTCGACGTTCTCGAACGGCAGTGACGCGTACGTGACCTTGCCGCCGAACCGCTCCCGGATCGTCGCCGTCGCGGCGCGCAGGAAGTCGTTGAGCGGGCCGGTGACCGCCGCGAGGATCGCCGGCAGTTCGGTGTTGCTGGGGGTGAACAGCTCCAGCCGGTCGTAGAAGGTCTCGCCGGGCAGGAAGCCCCGGACGAAGAGGCTGGCCTCCGCTCCGGCGGCGACCACGACCTCCGCGCCGCCCCGACGGATGCGTTCGGCACGTTCGGCGGTGTCCGCGAGGAAGGCCAGCATCTCGTCCCGGTCGAGGTCGGTGGTGAACGGCGAGTACCACACCTCCAGCCCTTCCTCGGCGGCGATGGTCGCCGCGAGTTCCAGCCGGTCCTGGTCGCCGCCGGTCACCCGGACGGCGGTGCAGTGCAGCTCGGTGCGGATGGTGCGCAGGTCACGGCGGACGGCGTCAGCATCGAAGACCGGTGGTCCGCTGGTGGCACCGCCGCTCAGGAAACCGGTGTCGTAGGTGATGCCCCGTCCACGTAGCATGTCGCTCCTCGCCCAGACCAAGTAAAGTACGGTACGTACCGTACCCTAAAGGAAGGGGGTTCGTGATGGCCGGCACCACCCGGCGGCGCGGTCCGGCGCTCGAGGACGCGATCCTCCGGGCCGCCGCCGACGAACTCACCGAACACGGGTACGCGGGCCTCACCGTGGAGGCGGTCGCCCGGCGGGCCGGTACGAACAAGAACGCGATCTACCGGCGCTGGCCCGGTCGGGCCGCTCTCGGGGTGGCCGCGTACCGGCACCTGATGGTGGCCGACGTCGAACTCCCCGACGAGGGTGATCTCCGCGGCGACGTGTTGGCGCTGCTACGCGGGGTGAACTGCGACTGGTCGTCCCCGGCCGGCGTCGTCCTCCGCAGCCTGATGGCCGGCGTGGCCGACGACCCCGAACTGTTGGCCAGCCTGCGGAGCGCGGCATCGGACGGCGGTGCCCAGCGGTGGCTCCGGCTGCTCGCCCGCGCCCGGACCCGGGGCGAGATCCCCGACGGACCGGTCACCAGCCGGATGGCCACGGTCGCGCTGGACCTGCTCCGCAACGAGTTCGTCACCCGGGGCGTCCGCACCGTTCCGGACGAGACGATCGTCGAGATCGTCGACGAGGTCTACCTGCCGCTGCTCCGCCACCGGCAGCCGGACGTCCGAGGCAATCAGCCCGCGGCGTCCGCCGGCTGACCGGCGGCGGGGAGCGGACCGGAACGGAACGGGGAAGGGGCCCCGCCGGTGTCGGCGGAGCCCCTTCGCGGGTGTGCTGGGTGGTGTCAGTCGGCGAGGCGCTCGCGGGCCGCCTCGGCGGCGGCCTTCAGCTCTGCCCGGGTACGCGGGCCGTCGACCGCCCCGGCACCGCCGCGCTGGGCGGGGCCGGCGGTGCCGCCGGTGGAGCGGACCACGTCGGTCTGGTTGGCGAGCAGGTTGTAGCTGTTCGGGCCGGCGAGGTAGTACCCGAGGTTCTGGGCCTCCAGGTCGTTGACCACCGGGGCCGAGCCGAAGATCAGACCGGTGTGCACCGAGCCGCTGGTCTCGTCGGCGAGCATCTCGACCTCGTAGCCGGGGACGTCGTCGGTGCCGTAGGTCAGCAGGAGCGGGCCGTCGAGCGAGGCCATCAGCGCGCCGCCGGCGAGGGCGTCCGGCCAGTTCATGCCGGTGGTGACGCCGATGTGGTTCTGCCCGCCGAAGAACGTCCACGCGGTGAGCAGGGCGGTCTCCCAGCGGCTGTCACCGTACAGCGGGATCGCGTCGTACGGTTGGGCCGCCGTCGCGCCGGAGAGGCCCACCCCGACCACCGTCGACGAGCCGGAGAGACCGTCGAGGTAGGTCTTGGTGGGAGCCGGCAGCAGGTTGTTGTTGGTCAGTACGACCACCGCCGACGTGCCCTTGCCCGGAAGGTTCTGCGCCCCGGCGGCAGCCCCCGCCGAGAGTGCGTCCGGGAAGTCCATCCCGGTGGCCACGAGCACGGTGTCCGGCGTCGGGTCGATCGCGTTGGCGATCGCCACCGAGGTGGCGAAGCGGTCCGTGCCGGCCAGCCGGACCGTGTTGTACCCGAGGGCCTTGACCTGCTGTTCGACGTTCGCGGAGATCGCGCCGGCCGCGCTGCCCAGCAGGTAGACGGTCTTGCCGGGGGCGAGGATCCGCTGCATCTCGGCGGTGGCCGTCGGGTGCAGCGTGTCCAGGGTGCTCATCAGCAGCGGGCCCTGCTTCGCCGCGGCGAGCGCCGAGCCGCCGAGCGCGTCGGCGAAGCTGTCCCAGCGGGTGAGCACCACGGAGTCGGCCGGTGCCCGCTTGTCGGCGGCGTTGCCCCTGGTGGCCCAGTGCGACTGGGAGATTGCGACGGCGGTGGTGAACCGGTCGGTGCCGGAGAGCCGGACGACCCGGTCCTTCTTGTTCGGCTGGACGTCGGGCTCGCCGGTGATGCCCGCGATGTTCGTCGGGTTCTGCTGGCTGCCGTCGGCTGCCGCGGCGGCGATACCGCTGCCCTGACGGAAGGCGAGCGTCTGGCCGGTCGGGTACCACACCGGGTCACCGTGGCTGGACGCGTTGCCGGTGACCTGGACGAGGTTGTTGCCCGAGGTGTCGGAGACCCAGATCTGGTTACCCCGGACGAAGGCGACCTTCTGCCCGTCGGGGGAGAGGGTCGGGCTGGTCGCGTCCGAGACGATCGGGGTGTACGTGCTGCCGTCCAGGAAGCCGATCTCCGGCGTACCGGTGGGGTTGCCGTTGCCGTCGTCGGCCTGCCGCTGTACGACGACGCGCTGGCTGTCGTTGGTGTCCGGCTGGGTGTAGTGGTGACCGTCGTCCGGCGAGCGCGTGACGATGTCGAACCCGTACGTGCTGAGAGTCTCCTCGATGCGCCAGGGCTCACCGGCGGACCTGGCCGCCCAGACCACCGTCGAGCCGTCACCCACCCACTCCGGGTCGGCGCGCTGCGAGGACGGGTCGGGGTTGGCGATCGGGTAGAGGCTCTCGCCGTCGTTGTACCGGATGGTGGCGATGTCACCGTTGTCGGTGACGAAGACCGCCCGGCTGCCGTCCGGCGACCAGGCGGCGTCGGTGATGGTGTACTCCGGGGTGCCCACCAGGTTGCCGCCGGCGACGGTGATGTAGTGGCCGCCGTTGCTGGCGGTCACCCGCCCGCCCGGCGATGCGTGGGTGGCGTGGGCCGGGGCGGCACCACCGAAGAGGGTGGTGGCACCGATGGCGAGCACGGTGCCGAAGACCGCGGAACGATGGGTGATGCTGATTCGGGGCAAGAAGGCTCCTCGAAGACGGTGCGCCGCGGAGGTGGCATCGGCGGTGGGGCCGGCCTGGGGCGGCGCGGCCCACTGTAGAGGACCGCACCGACACTCGCCGCCCGGTATTCGCCGGCCCGGTCGGGACCACCGGAACGATCCGCCGCCCTGGTCGGGAGGCGACCGTCGTACGCCGAAAGGCGCGGGCCCGCTGGCCGTGCGGACAGGTCGGTGCCGTACGGCGAAAGTTCGTCCGGGCAGGCAGCGCGTCCGGCCGGGTGGTCCTCCCCGTGGGTCAACCGTTCGGTCAGACATCGAACGTTCCGGCTGGTCGGGGCAGCAGGGCTCCTAAGAGTTCCCTAAGGTTCTGCTCACCTGCGCCGCCCCGGGCCGGATCAGCCGGTCGACGGGTGGAACGCTGCGGCGCGGTTCTGAGCGGGGAGTTCCCTTGCCTTCTTCTTCTGCTTGCCGGTCCGTGGCGTTTGCCTCGGTCCTCGCGCTCGGCGCGACCGCGCTCGTGGCCGGCGCTCCGGCCGCCAGCGCCAGCCTGCCGGGCTCGGGCAACGTCCTGACCACCAGCAACGGCAGCACCTCGATCCGGTTCTACAACGACCCCTCCCGTACGGTGCTGGCCAGCCCGTTCGACGAGACGATGAAGCACGTCGCCTGGTCCCCGGACGGCAGCCTCGCCTCCTACGTGGACCCGATGGGCGGGATCAGCACCCTCCGCTGGGACGGTCAGTGGGGCTTCCAGCAGGTCCCCGGGGAGTCGGGCACGGTCCGGGAGAGCCCGACCTGGCGCGGCAACGGTGCCAGCCTGATCTGGGCGGAGAAGCCCGCCGGCCAGTCCTGGCGGATCCGGTTGGCTCCCAGCTCGTCCTTCAAGGACTTCGGCAACCAGCTCACCCCGCCCGGTGACTCCCAGCACTACCGCAACCCGGACGGCGGCCACGACCACAAGGTGGTCTTCCAGCGGCAGGCGGACAACGGCTCCGGCGCGCCGACCGGACAGTCCAGTGTGGTGCTCTTCGACGGCTCGAAGCCGGAGGACGAGTGGATCACCGTCGTCGACGACAACGGGTCGAACCCGGCCCTGTCGCCCGACGGCACCCGGGTGGCGTTCGTCCGCAACGGCCAGATCATCGTCTCCGACCTGTCCGGGAACAGCGAGGTCCCGGTCACCAGCAACGCGGGCACGAAGGACAACCCGGTCTGGTCGCCGGACGGTAGGACCATCGCCTTCAACCAGGGCAGCGGCGTCGCCACCGCGGCGGCCAACGGTACGCAGGCGGCCAGCCCGGTCGTGGTCTCCGGGGCCACCGGAGTCCCGGCGTACCAGCCGCGCAAGAAGGACCGGGCGGTCCGCCTCTTCGGCACCAGCCGGTTCACCACCGCCGCCGCCGTCTCCCAGTCGCACTGGAAGACGTACGGCAACGCGGCCGACACCCGTGAGCAGGCGGGCGCGGTGGTGCTCTCCCGGTCGGACACCTTCGCCGACGCGCTGGGCGGCTCGGCGCTGGCCGCCGCCAAGCAGGGGCCGCTGCTGATGACCCCGCCCACCTCGCTGGAGGCCACCACCCAGGCCGAGATCCAGCGGGTACTCGCCCCTGGCGGAACGGTTTACCTGCTGGGCAGCCCGGGTGCGCTCTCCACCGGCGTCGAGGACGCCGTCCGGGCCCTCGGCTACAACCCGGTCCGGCTCGCCGGCACCGACCGGTTCAGCACCTCGGTGGCGATCGCCAACGCGATCGACCCGAGCCCGGACCTGGTGCTGATGGCCACCGGCATGAACTACCCGGACGCGCTCGCCGCCGGGGCCGCCGCCGGTTCCTACAACTACCCGGGGGCCAACAGCCCCTACTCCGCCGTGGTGATCCTCACCAACGAGGCCAAGCTCCCGGACTCCACCAGGACCTACCTGGACGGCCTCGACCGGAGCAGCCGCACCCTGGTCGGCATCGGCCGGTACGCCGCCCAGGCGGCCGTCGCCTACGACGGCCCGGACGCGGTCGAGGTGTGGGGGACGAGCCGGTACGAGACGGCGCTCTACACCGCGTGGACCTTCTTCAGCGGGCAGCAGCACGTCGCGCTCGCCACCGGGGCCAACTGGCCGGACGCCCTTTCCGGCGGTGCGCTGATGGGTGTGCTCAACGGTCCGCTCATGCTGACCCTGGGCACCGCCACCGACCTCACCTTCGAAGCCGAGCTGCTGCTCGCCGAGTCGGCCGCCTCCGCCGGGAACGTGCTGATCCTCGGCTCCGCGCCGGTGATCAGCGACCGGCAGCGCAACCAGGCCGGGCTCTGGATCAGCGGCCCGCTGGGCGCGACCGCGGTGAGCAACCCGATCGACCTCGCGCGGACCGGTGGGGCCGCTGCCCGTACCGCCGCGACCGGCGAGCCGGGGCTGCGTACCCCGGACGAGGTCGCGAAGGCGGCCGAGTCGGTCCGCGAGCGCCTCGCCGAGCTCCGCTGACCGGTCCGTTCCGTGCGCTCCACCGTTCGACCTGATCCACCGTCACACCTGATCCACCGCTACACCTGATCCACCGAGGGGCCCGGTCAGCTGACCGGGCCCTCGCCGGTTTCCGGGTCCGCGTCGCCTGCCGGCCGGGACCCGGGTCGTGGCGGTCGTCCCTGCCAGGGGCGTCGCCCCCGCCCCGCACCGCAGGGTCGCCGGACCCCGACCACCTATGCTGTCGGGCGTGCGTATCGGCATCGTGATACTTCCCGACCAGCGTTGGTCCGAGGCGCAGCGGCGCTGGCGGCAGGCGGAGGACTGGGGCTTCGACCATGCCTGGACGTACGACCACCTGGGCTGGCGCGACCTGGTGGACGGGCCGTGGTTCGACTCGATGTCGACGCTGACCGCCGCCGCGCTGGTGACCTCCCGGATCCGGCTCGGCACGCTGGTCGCCTCACCGAACTTCCGCCACCCGGCCGCCTTCGCCCGGCAGGTGACCACCCTGGACGACATCTCCAACGGGCGGCTGCTGCTCGGTATCGGGGCCGGTGGCATCGGATTCGACGCCACCGTGCTCGGCGGCGACACCCTGCCTCCGCGTCGCCGGGTGGACCGGTTCGGCGAGTTCACCGAGTTGCTCGACCTGCTGCTCCGGCAGGACGGGGTGACCTGGCGGGGCGACTGGTTCACGGCGGTGGAGGCCCGGAACGGCCCCGGTTGTGTGCAGATCCCCCGGGTGCCGTTCGTGGTCGCCGCCAACGGGCCGCGCTCGATGCGACTGGTCGCCCGGTTCGGGCAGGGCTGGGTGACCACCGGCACCGGCGGTGACGACCTGGGCAGCTGGTGGGAGTCGGTGGCGGCGGTCTCCGCCCGACTGGACGCGGCCCTCGACGAGGCCGGCCGCGACCCGGCCACCCTGGACCGGTACCTCTCCCTGGACGCCGCGCCGGTCTTCTCGTTGAGCAGCGCGGACTTCTTCTCCGACGCGGTCGAGCGGGCCGCCGGCCTCGGCTTCACCGACGTGGTGACGCACTGGCCCCGGCTCAGCAGCTGGTACGCCGGTGACGAGAACGTCCTCACCGAGGTGGCGGAACGCCTGGCCGAGCTGCGCCGGCTCTGACCGGTCGACACCGCACGCCCGGCGTCAACCGGCCACGGCCACCCGGCCTGCGGCTACCCGGCCCAGCGGCTACCCGGGCGTGCGGCCACCCGGCCTGGGCGAGTCTGCGGCCACCCCTCCAGCCCGGGCCTGCGGCTACCCCGGCCTGCGTGGGCCGGCGGCTCTTTCGGCGGTGGGAGCTAGCTGTCCTTCCCGGCCGACACCAGCCGGAAGCGGATGCACACGACCTGGGTGTCGTCGTCGACGGTGCTGCCCTCGCTCGCCCAGAACCGCAGATGCCCGGCCCGCCACTCGTCGAGGTCCTGGTCACCTTCGCCTTCCGCGCTGGCGAACTCCCAGCTCACGTCGGCGAAGCGGACCACCTCGACGCCGGTCACCTCGACCACGCCGGCCAACTGGTCGTGGTCGTCGACCAGGGCCAGCCGTTCGCCGACGTGCTCCAGTTCCTCGCCCTCGGCGACGTACTCGCTGCGCAGGCCGGCGGTCGCCTGCTTCACGCCGGCGAGCACCAGGGTGTTCAGGTTGTGTCGCATCTCGCCGGGTGTGCCGAGGGCGAGGGCGCGTAGGTCACCGATCCGGGGCCACATCCCGACGAGGCTACGCGTCCGGTCGCCGTACCGCCCGGTCATTCGGGCGGATCGGCGGCGGCTCGGGGGCCGACCGGCAACAGGTGATCAGCGGCGGGCGGCTCAGGGGGTCAACCGGTCGGCGTCGAGCAGGGCCCGGATCCCGAGTTCCGCCCGTACCGCCGGTGGGCAGTCGGTCACCACCACGGCCGTGCCCACGGGTTCCGCCCCGCGCGCCGCGCAGAGGTCGTAGAGCGCCCGTACCTGGGCCCCGGTGGCGACCCAGTCGTCGACCACCAGCACCCGGTCCCCCGGCCCGAGGTGCCGGTCCCGGACGCCCAGGGTGACCCGGCGGTCCCGGAAGTCGGGTGGGCCCTGGGCCCAGGTGGTCGGTCCGGGCGGCTGCCGTCCGTCGTCGGCCTTCCGGGCGGGGACGAACCCCACCCCGAGCGCGGTCGCGGCCAGCGGCCCGATGATCAGCCCGGTGACGGCCGGCGCGACGACCACGGTCGGGGCGTCGGCCCGGTACGGTTCCACCAGCGCCGGTCCGAGGGCGGCGAGGACCACCGGATCGCGCCACCAGCCGGAGACGTCACTGACCAGGTGGGTGCTCTCCGGCCCCGGGTCGGACCAGCGGAACAGCTCGATGAGGCGTCGCCTCAACTCGTCGGACACGCCTCCATCCTGCCGGGACAGCGCGGATGCCACCGGCTCGGATCACCTGCCCGCCCGCGTGACCCGGGGTCGGATGATCGGCTACACGTATGCCCGCGAATCACCACATATAGCCATGATCACGTTGACTTCGGAAGTGCTTCTCTCGTTACGGTCCGATCCGATTTGTTGGTAGACGGAAGGACGGGCCGATGGTCGGTAGGCACGCTCGGATACGGATGTTCTCCTCGCCCGCCGGCATCGCCGCCACCGCCGCGGTCGCCGTCGCGGTGGCGGTCGGTGGCACGGTCGGTGCGGTACGACTCACCTCGACCGACACGGACGCGGCCCGGCCCGCCCCGGTGGTCGAGCCGTCGACCCCGCAGTCGACGGCGCCCGCCGTGCCGTCGGTCGCCCCGACCCCGTCCCTCTCCCCGTCGCCGAGCGTGACCGCCAGCCCGACGGCCACCCGTTCCACCGCCGCCTCGCGCGGCAAACCGCGTACCGCGTCGACCCCGACGAAGCGGTCCACCCCGAAACCGACCGCGACGAAGAAGCCGGCCAGCCCGGCTCCGAAGGTGGTGGACAGCGGCACCTGTGGCGCGTCCTTCTACGCCGAGGGGCAGTTGACCGCCAACGGCGAGACCTTCGACCCGGAGGCGATGACCGCCGCGCACAAGACCCTGCCGTTCGGCACCCGGGTCCGGGTCACCAACCCCGACACCGGGGCCTCGGTGACGGTACGGATCAACGACCGCGGCCCGTTCATCGACGGACGTTGCATCGACCTCTCTCGTGCCGCGTTCCGGGCGATCGCCTCGCTCGACCTCGGCCACCTTACCGTCCGGTACGAGGTCCTCGGCTGAACCGGAAGGGGAGAACAGGCTGGTCAGCCGGGTCCGGCCGGTCAGTTCCGGCTCGGACGACGGGTCAACGGTCCTGCGCTGATCAACCTCTATAGGGCATGCTGTCCTGCGTACACACGCATCTTCTCCAGCGGCTGCGCAGCCCGCTGAGTCCCGGATCCCGCGCCGGTCTCGGTGCGGCCCTCGTCCTGCTCGGGTTCATCTCCGCCCTGGAGATGGCCGACGGCAGTGGGGCGCACTACCTTGCGCTGATGGCCGCCGCGCCGGTGCTGGCGGCCGGCTTCGCGAGCTGGCGGGTGGTGCTCGCGGTGGGGGCGGCGGCGACCGTGCTGGGTACGGCCTTCGCGTTCTCCGAGCCGAGGGTCTCGCTGGGCACCGCGGCCTCGGTCGCGGCGATCGTCCTGGTGACCGCGCTGGTGTCGGCGGTCGCCGGGGTCCGGCAGCGGCAGGCCGAGCAGATCGTCGAGTTGTCCCGGCTGGCGTCGGTCGCCCAGCAGGCGGTGCTGCGACCGTTGGGCCCGCAGGTCGGGACGCTGGCGGTGGCGGCCCGCTACATCTCGTCCACGGCCACCGCCGAGATCGGCGGGGACCTGTACGAGGCGATCGACACCCCGTACGGCGTCCGCATGATCATCGGGGACGTCCGGGGGAAGGGGCTGGACGCGGTCCGGCTGGCCAGCATCGTGCTCGGTTCGTACCGGCACGTGGCGTACGAGCGGGCCGACCTGCGGGCGGTGGTGTCCGACCTGGACCGGGCGGTGGCGCGCAACGTCGGTGACGAGGACTTCGTCACCGCCGCCGTGGTGGAGGAGCGGGGCGGCACGCTCACCATCGTCAACTGCGGGCATCCGCCGCCGCTGCTGCTCCGCCGGGGTTGCGTGATCCCGCTCGAACCGCCCGCCCCGGCCCCGCCGTTGGGGTTCATGCCGTCGGTGCAGCCCCGCGTCGAGCGCCTGGAGCCGGGTGACCGGTTGCTGCTGTTCACCGACGGTCTGGGCGAGGCGCGCCGGGACGGGGAGTTCTTCCCGACTGCGGACCGGGCCTGGCGGCTGCTCGGGCACGGGACGGTGGCCGACGGTCTGGCCTCCCTGGAGACCGCTCTGGAGGAGTGGGTGTACGGCCGCCTCGACGACGACATCGCCCTGGTCCTGATGGAGTACGCCGGCCCGAGCAGTGGTACGACGGTGGCGGTGCCGAGCTGGGAGGTTGGCACCGCGGAGAGCTGATTCGTCCGCTGTGTGTTCGCTGTCACTTTCATCAGTGGGTTGTCGCTGCCTACCCACGAGTAATACAGTCGGGGTTACTGATCGGTAACACCTGTCCGGAAGCGGGGCCAGTGATCATGACCCACTACAAGAGCAACCTGCGGGACCTCGAGTTCAACCTCTTCGAGGTCTTCGGTGCGGACCGGGCGTTCGGCCAGGAGCCGTACTCGGATCTCGACGTCGACACCGCGCGGAGCTTCCTCGCCGAGGTCGACCGCCTCGCCCGCGAGGACCTGGCCGCCAGCTACACCGACAGTGACCGCAACCCGCCGGTCTTCGACCCGTCCACGCACACCGCGCCGCTGCCCGAGTCGTTCAAGAAGTCGTACCAGGCCTTCATGGACTCCGAGTTCTGGCGGCTGGACCTCCCCCCGGCGCTGGACGGCACCAACGCGCCGCGCGCCCTCTGGTGGTCCCTGGCCGAGCTGGTCCTCGGCGCGAACGCGCCGGTCTGGATGTACGCCTCCGGGCCGTCCTTCGCGCACGTGCTGCACGTCGAGGGCACCGAGCAGCAGAAGAAGTGGGCCAAGCTCTTCATCGACAAGCAGTGGGGCTCCACCATGGTGCTCACCGAGCCGGACGCCGGCTCGGACGTCGGCGCCGGCCGCACCCGGGCCGTCCAGCAGCCGGACGGCTCCTGGCACATCGAGGGCGTCAAGCGCTTCATCACCTCCGGTGAGCACGACCTGAGCGACAACATCGTGCACTACGTACTGGCCCGCCCGGTCGGCGTCGAGGGCGTCGGTGGCCCCGGCACCAAGGGCCTCTCGCTCTTCGTCGTGCCGAAGTACCACTTCGACGAGAACACCGGCGAGCTGGGCGAGCGCAACGGCGTCTACGCCACCAACGTCGAGCACAAGATGGGCCTGAAGGTCTCCAACACCTGCGAGGTGACCTTCGGCGAGCACGGCGTACCGGCCAAGGGCTGGCTGCTGGGCGAGAAGCACGACGGCATCCGACAGATGTTCATGATCATCGAGTACGCCCGGATGATGGTCGGCACCAAGGCCATCGCCACCCTCTCCACCGGCTACCTCAACGCCCTGGAGTACGCGAAGAACCGGGTGCAGGGCGCCGACCTGCTCCAGATGGCCGACAAGACCGCGCCGCGCGTCACGATCACCCACCACCCGGACGTCCGCCGGTCGCTGATGCTCCAGAAGTCGTACGCCGAAGGGCTGCGCGCCCTGGTCTGCTACACCGCGTCCTGGCAGGACAAGGTCGCCATCGCCGAGGCGTCCGGCGACGAGAAGGGTACGAAGACCGCGAAGCGGGTCAACGACCTGCTGCTGCCGCTGGTCAAGGGCGTCGGCTCGGAGCGGGCGTACGAGCTGCTCGGCCACGAGTCGTTGCAGACCTTCGGCGGCTCCGGCTTCCTCCAGGACTACCCGCTGGAGCAGTACGTCCGGGACTCGAAGATCGACACCCTGTACGAGGGCACCACCGCCATCCAGAGCCTCGACCTCTTCTTCCGGAAGATCGTCCGGGACAACGGCAAGGCGCTGATGACCGTCTCGGCGGAGATCCAGGAGTTCATCGCCTCCGAGGGCGGCAACGGCCAGCTCAAGGAGGAGCGGCTGGCGCTCGGCAAGGCCCTCGCCGAGATCAACAGCATCCTCGGTGTGCTGACCGGCTGGCTCGGCGAAGCCCAGGCCGGCGAGCCCCGCGCCCTGTACAAGGTCGGCCTGAGCAGCCGGCGGTTCCTGCTGGCCGTCGGCGACCTGGTGGTCGGCTGGCTGCTCCAGCGGCAGGCCGACGTGGCCCTGCGGGCCCTGGCCGGCGAGGTCGGCGCCACCGACCGGGCGTTCTACACCGGAAAGGTGGCCGCCGCGAAGTTCTTCGCCCGCGAGGTGCTGCCCCGCATCGGTGCCGACCGTCGCATCATCGAGAACACCGACCTCGACCTGATGGACCTCCCCGAAGAAGCCTTCTAACCCCCCCCGTCCCCCGTCCCCCGTCCGCCTCCCGGCTTCCTTGTGTTGACCATGAAGTTGTTGTCCTCCCGCCCGGCGTGTCGTGACAACAACTTCATGATCAACGGGGTGGGTTCTGGCGGGTGGGCGTGGTGGGGGCGGGGATAGGGGCGGGGATCGGGGGTAAGTGGGGCGGGGAGCCCGGCTAGGGGAGCCCGGCGGGGGAGGAACCGGCCAGGGGGGAACCTGGCCAGGGGCCCGGACAGGGAAGTGGACAGGGAACGCCCAGAGCCACCGCACGGGGGAGTGCAGCGCACATGGGCATTGGTAGCGGCATCTTTCTCATCGCAATAGGCGCGATCCTGACGTTCGCCGTCAGGGCCAACGTCTGGTGGGTGGACCTGCGCGCCGTCGGGTGGGTGTTCATCCTCGCCGGACTCGCCGTACTGCTCACCACGCTCTGGTTCTGGCAGGACCGGCGAAAGCGGGCCCGGACGCTCATCGTGGAGGAGAACCGGCTCTCCCATCCGACCGCGATGATGCCGCCGCCACCCGACCCTCCACCGCCGACGGCTCCGCCCTCCTGAGCCGTACCGCCCGGAACCGAGCCGGATGCCGGCCAGCGCACCGAGCGGATGCCGGCCAGCGCACTCATCCGTACGGACCTGCTCTGCTCGTGTCCGCCCAGCCGATTCGGGTGGTATCTCCTCGCCGGTCAGGCGCGGGGGGTGTGGTGTGCGGTGACCGGGGCGGGGGCGGTGCCGAGTTCAGCCCAGCCGCCGGACACCCGGTGCACCACGATGCCGCTGGTCCGTAATCCCTCCCGGTCGGCACCGACCCGGTCCAGGGAGATCGACAGCAGTGAGATGCCAGGGTTGTGGGCGACCAGCAGTACCGTCCGTGCGTCCGGGGCGGTCGCCCGGAGCAGCGCCAGCAGGTCCCCGGTCTCGGCCGCGTAGGCGGCCGACTCGTAGCGGACCTGGGGCGCCGGCCCGGCCGCCCCGCTCTCCGGTGGTGCGCTGACCACCCTGCTTCCCGCCGGTGTGCCAGCCGGGCGGCCCCCCTCCGCTTCCCCGGCCGTCGCGGTTCTGCCGGTCGTACCGATTGTCGTCGCGTCGAGGGCCGGCCGGCCCGCCGCCACATCACCGGTCGTGCCGGCTGTCGTCGTGGCGCTGGCCGTTTCGGTTGTCGTCGTGTCGCCGGTCATCCCGGTTGCCGCCGCGTGCCAGGTCTCCCGGGTACGGCGGGCGGGCGAGCAGATCACCACGTCGGGCAGGAGGCCGTGCCTTGCCAGCCAAGCGCCGGCCACTGCCGCGTCGGCGTGTCCACGTGCGGTGAGCGGTCGATCCCGGTCGGCGACGCCGTCCGGCCGTTCCGCTTTCGCGTGCCTCAGCAGCACCAGCGTGCGTTCGGCGCTCCTACCGTCCGTCATGTTCCCAGCTTGCCTGATTGGCGATCTTCGCGCTCGGGTAAGTCGATGTGTGCCGCAACCTCATCCGACGGCCGCGGCGGTAAGAGAACGCCAGCAGAACGCCAAGGAGGGCGACAAGATGGGCATCGGCAGCAGTATCTTCCTCATCGCGCTGGGCGCGATCCTCGCCTTCGCGGTCGACGCGAACCTGGGTTGGCTCAGTCTGAACACCGTCGGCTGGGTGCTGATGCTCGCCGGCCTGGTCGGTCTGATCATGACCGCCTACTTCTGGAACACCCGTCGCCGGACCGCCGTCGTCGCCGCCCCGCAGGACCGGGTCGTACGGGAGCGGGTCGTGCCGGTACAGGACGACCGCGTGGTCCAGGAGTACCGCGAGGTGCGTCGCCCCGGGGTCTGACCTCGTCGTACCCGGGCCGCTGACGGGGCCGCGCACACGATGCGCGGCCCCGTCAGCGGCTCCGGCCGGCCGAGGGGTGCTCAGGCGAGAGGGCTGCTCGGGCGAGAAGGGCGCTCAGACGAGAAGGGCCTCGGGCTAGAAGGGCGCTCAGGCGAAGAGCGCGAAGTAGATGGCGATGTGGTGGCAGATCGCCGCCACCAGGGTGCAGGCGTGGAAGAACTCGTGGTGGCCGAAGACGGTGGGCCACGGATTGGGTCGGCGTAGCGCGTAGAAGACCGCGCCGACGCTGTAGATCGCGCCGCCGACCACCAGCAACACCAACGCGGTCACCCCGCCCTCGCGGAGAATGTCCGGGATGATCGCCACGGAGACCCAGCCGAGCGCCAGGTAGAGCGGGGCGGAGACCCAGCGGGGCGCGTGCGGCCAGACCAGCTTCAGCGCCACCCCGCCCAGCGCACCACCCCAGACCAGCGCGAGCATGACCGCCGCCGCGCGGTCCGTGAGCAGCAGCAGGCAGAACGGGGTGTACGTGCCGGCGATGAACACGAAGATCATCGAATGGTCCATCCGGCGCATGATCTGGAAGCCGCGCGCCGACCACACCCGACGGTGGTAGAGCGCGCTGGTGCCGAAGAGACCGCAGACGGTGAGGCTGTAGATCAGGCAGCTCAACAGCGGTGCCCACCCCGGTCGGGTGGCCGCGATCGAGCAGAGGACGACGCCGCAGACCAGGGCGACGAAGAACGCGTAGGTGTGCAGCCAGCCGCGCATCCGAGGCTTGCCGAGGTCGACCGGCTTGAGCCGAGCCGGGGTCGAGGTGCTCACCACATCAGGTTACGGCACCGTAAGTTACTTCGAGGTAGTGCAGTGGGTCACGCCGCGCCGCATGGTGCGGAACCGGGTCTCCGTCGGCCAGGATTACGGTATGCGGATCCGTCCGGTCGGTGCCCACGCACTGCTGCTCGACTGCGCCGAACCGGAAGTCGGCTCCGGCGAATCGGGAACCGGTGACGCAACGCCGGAGGTCGGCTCCGACGGGGAGCTCGGCTCCGGTGAATCGGAGGTCGGCTCCGTAGCGCCGGAGGTCGGCTCGGGCGAGGATGTGGGCTCGCGGGTCGAGGCGTGGCGGGCCGAGCTGTGGCGACGCCGGGAGGCCGGTGAACTGGACGTGGTCGAGATCGTCCCGGCCGCTACGACGGTACTGCTCGACGGGCTGGCCGACCCGGCGGCGGCTGCGGCCCGGATCGCCAGCTGGGCCCCACGACCCTCCCCCGCCCCGGCTGTCACCACCCCAGTCCCTGCCGTCACCGCCCCTGCCGTCACCGCCCCTGCCGTCACCGCCCCCGGTGCCCCCGGTGGCCTGGGTGCCGGGCCGACCACCGGGTCCGGGCCGGCTACCGCGTCGTGGTCGGGCATCGGGTCCGGGCAGGTCCGGACGGTCGAGGTTCCTGTCCGGTACGACGGGGAGGATCTGCCGGTCGTCGCCGACCACTGGGGCGTCAACGTGGCAGAGGTGGTACGCCGGTTGACCGAGACGGCGTTCCGGGTCGCCTTCTGTGGCTTCGCTCCCGGCTTCGGCTACCTGACCGGCCTGCCCGAGCAGTGGGCGGTACCCCGTCTCGCCACCCCCCGGACCCGCGTACCGGCCGGCTCGGTCGCCCTGGCGGGTCGGTACGCGGGGATCTATCCGACCGCGTCGCCCGGTGGCTGGCTGCTGGTCGGCCGGACCGACCTGCCCATGTTCGACCCGCACGCCGACCCGCCCGCCACCCTCAGCCCTGGTATGCAGGTCCGGCTGGTGGCGGCATGACCCCGACCGGCCCGACCGCCGGGATCACCAAGGCCGCCGGAGCCGCCGGAGCCGCCGAGCTCGCCAGGGTCGCAGACACCGCCGGGGCCGCCAAGGCCGCCGGGGCCGTCAGGAGCGCCGGGGATGCTGGAAGCGACGGGAGTGCCAAAGCCGCGACAACCGCGAAAGCCACCGGGGGACCGTCCGGACCGCCCGGATCGCAGGGAGCGTCGGGGGTACGGACGTGATCGAGGTTCGCCGTGCCGGGGCGCTCACCACCGTCCAGGACCAGGGGCGACCCGGTCTCGCGCACCTCGGCGTACCCCGGTCCGGGGCGCTCGACCCGGCGGCGCTGCGGTTGGCGAACCGACTGGTCGGCAATCCGGAGTCCGCCGCCGGCCTGGAGATCACCCTGACCGGCTGCGAGCTGCGGTTCCACCGGGCCGCCACGGTCGCGGTCACCGGGGCGGAGGCCGACGTCCGGGTCGGCGACCGGGCGGCCGATCCCGGTCGACCGCTCTCCCTGCCCGCCTCGGCGGTGCTCCGGATCGGCCCGGCCCGCCAGGGACTGCGCAGCTACCTCGCCGTCTCCGGGGGGATCGCGGTCGAGCCGGTGCTCGGCAGCCGCGCCACCGACACCCTCGCCGGCCTCGGCCCGGCCCCGGTACGTGACGGTGATCGGTTGCCCATCGGGCCGGCTGTCGGCCCACCGCCCCCGGTCGACTTCACCGTGCCGACCGCGTGTCCGGCCGAACTGCGGCTCACCCTGCGCCTCGGCCCCCGGCACGACTGGTTCACCCCGACCGCCCTGCACCGGCTGCTGCAGACCCCGTACGCGGTCAGCCCGCTGACCGACCGGATCGGCGCGCGACTGGTCGGCGCGCCGCTGCCCCGCGCGATGGCCGGGGAACTGCCCAGCGAGGGTCTGGTGCTCGGGGCGGTACAGGTGCCCGCCGACGGACAGCCGCTGATCTTCCTCGCCGACCATCCGACCACCGGCGGGTACCCGGTCATCGGGGTGGTGGACGACGTGACCCCGCTCGCCCAGGCCCGACCGGGGACTACCGTCAGGTTCCATGGACCTCAACGCTGATCTCGGGGAGGGTTTCGGCATCTGGCGGCTCGGCGACGACGAGGCGCTGCTGGACCTGGTCACCTCCGCCAACGTCGCCTGCGGCTTCCACGGCGGCGACCCGTCCACCATGCGCCGGGTCTGTGCCGCCGCAGCCGAACGCGGGGTCGTGATCGGTGCGCAGGTCGGCTACCGGGACCTCGCCGGCTTCGGCCGCCGGCACATCGCGTACGCCTTCGAGGAGTTGCGCGACGACATCACGTACCAGATCGGGGCGCTTGACGCGTTCTGCCGGCCGTACCGGACCCGGGTCCGCTACCTCAAGCCGCACGGCGCGCTCTACCACGCGGCGGCGACCGAGGAGACGCAGGCCGCCGCGGTGGTCGCCGCGGTCAGCGACTACGACCCGGACCTGCCGGTGCTCTGCCCGGCCGGTTCGGTGCTCGCCCAGCTTGCCACCGGGGCCGGGCTGCGGGTGGTCGCCGAGGGGTTCGCCGACCGGGGCTACCAGCCCAACGGCGCACTGGTCCCCCGTTCCGCCCCGAACGCCCTGATCACCGACCCGCACGAGATCGCCGACCGGGCCGTCCGACTGGCCGCCGAGCGGACCGTCCGCGCCGTCGACGGAAGTACCGTCCCGTGCCCGGTCGAGTCGATCTGCCTGCACGGCGACACCCCGGGGGCGGTACGGGCGGCGGAACTGGTCCGTGCCGCCCTTCTCGACGCCGGGGTGCCGGTGCGCGGGTTCGTCGGTTAGGAGTTGCCGGCCACGCGTCCGGGCCCCGTGCGGGAAAGGGCCTGGACGCGCGACCGACGGGCACCACGCGTCCGGGCCCCGGGCGTTACGCGTCCAGGCCGCGCAGGACCAGTGGGAGGCGGGTGGGGGCGTCGGCGACCACCCGGACCGGTACGCCCCAGTCCTGCCTGGTGAGGTGGCAGGCCCCGTGCTCGTCGGCCACGTCGCAGGTGGCCGCCTGGGCGGTCACCTGGAGCACCCCGGCGGTGACGTCGGCGTTGACCAGCAGCCGGCGGGACAGGTCGGTGGTGGTCCCGGCCCCGTCGAGCAGCAGTTCGGGCGGGGACGCCGAGACCACCAGCCGGGTGGACGGGCCGAACGTCTCGTCCAGCTTCTGGCCGGGCGGCGGCGTGAAGATCACGTCCAGGGTGAGTTCGCCCGGGGCGACCGGCGTGGGGGGACGCTCGGTACGGTGCCGGGGGCCGTCGACGGTGTTCGCTCCGGCGGCGGTGAGCGCGCCCGGGGCGAGCCGGGTCAGCCGGTGCGCGGCCGACTCGACCACCAGCACGTCGCCGGCCGGGGTGAGCACCAGGTCGCTCGGCTCGGCCAGCCCGTCGGCCACCGTCGACACCAGCCCGGTGGCCGGGTCGTACCGCCGGACCGCACCGTTGTACGTGTCGGCGATCAGCACCGAACCGTCCGGCAGCGCGCACACCCCCAGCGGGTGCTGGAGCAGCGCCCGGTCGGCCGGGCCGTCCACGTGCCCGAAGTCGAACAGGCCCTGACCCACCGCCGTGCCGAGCACGCCGTTCTGCACGTACCGGACGGCGCTGGTCTCGCTGTCGGCGATCCACAGCCGCACACCGTCGGGCGAGACGGAAAGCCCGGACGGCTGCGCCAGCCACGCCTCGGCCAGCGGGCCGTCCCGCAGCGCCTCGACGGTGGTACCCGCGTACATGCCGGCGGTCCGCTTGGTCGGGTCGAACCACCAGAGCTGGTGGATGCCGGCCATCGCCACGATGACCTTGTCGTCGTACCAGGCCAGGTCCCAGGGGGAGGACAGGTCGACGGAGCGGGCGTCGTGCGCGTGGTCGTCGACCGTGGAGCGCCACTGCCGGCCGGTGCCGGCGACGGTGACCACCTCCCCGCTGTCGAGGCGTACCCCGCGCAGCAGGTGGTTGACGGTGTCCGCGACGACCAGGTCGTACCCGGCCAGTTCGGCGACGTGCGCGGGCAGCAGGCAGAGCCCCTGCGGTTCGGCGAAGGCGGCGGTGCCGGCCGGGCCGTCCGCGTTGCCGCGCGTACCGGAACCGATCCGCCGGACCACCGTCTCGCCGTCGGGGGCCAGCTCCACCAGCGAGTGCCGGGCCGAGTCCGAGACCAGCAGGTTCCCACTGTCGAGCAGCACGGCCTTGCCGGGGAAGCGCAGGGTGGTGTCCGGTTCCGCCGGCGGCACGTACGGCCCGTCGCCCCGGCGCAGGGTGCCCTTGGCCTCGTGTACGCCGATCAGTTCGTCGATCAGCCGGGCCAGCCCCTCGGCGTGGCCCTCACCGGCCATGGTGGCGACGACATACCCCTCGGGGTCGACCACCGCCAGGGTCGGCCACGCCTTGGCCGCGTACTGCTGCCACATGTCCAGCTCGGGGTCGTCCAGGACGGGGTGGTGCACGCCGTACCGTTCGACCGCCGCCGCCAGCGCCTCCGGGTCCTTCTCGTGCTCGAACTTGGGCGAGTGCACACCGACCACGACCAGTACGTCGCCGTACTTCTCCTCCAGTGGCCGCAGCTCGTCCAGTACGTGCAGACAGTTGATGCAGCAGAAGGTCCAGAAATCAAGGATCACTATGCGGCCCCGGAGGTCGGCCAGCGTGAGGGCCTTCCCCCCGGTGTTCAGCCAGGCCCGTCCCCGCAGCTCGGGGGCGCGTACGCGTGCGCTCATGGTCCCCATCGTGCCGCACGGGTGGTGCGCCACCGGTGCAACCCGGGGGGATGTGCGGCGTGGCTGACACCGGAGGACGCCGTCGGCGGCAGGTCCGCCGTTCGGTTCCTTGACAGGAGGCCCGGAGCACAGGACAGTCATCTTATTCATCGAAGCCCAGCAATAAATACTGGCGAGGTGTGATGAGGAAGTCGCTGGCGGCCGTGGTGGCCGTCGTCGTCGCTGCGGCTGCGGTCTCCGTCGCGGTGGCGCACGCCGGGGTGGCGAGCGCGGCGGCCGGGTGCCGGGTCAACTACGCCGTCAGCAGTGAGTGGACCGGTGGCTTCACCGCCGATGTCACGATCACCAACCTGGGCGACCCGGTCGACGGATGGACGCTGGACTTCACGTTCCCCACCGCCGACCAGCGGCTCGCACAGACCTGGAGCGCCACCTGGACCCAGTCGGGTCAGCAGGTCAGCGCCACCAGCCTGAGCTGGAACGCCACCCTGGGCACCAACGGTTCGACGACCATCGGCTTCGTCGGGGCCTGGTCGGACAGCAACCCCGCGCCGACGTCGTTCACTCTCAACGGGGTACCGTGCACCGGCGCGGTCCTGCCCACCCCGACGCCGAGCCGGACGACCCCGCCGCCGGTCGCCGACTGGCCGCCGAGGGTCACCTTCCTCAGCCCGACCGCCGGAGCGGTGTACACCGCGCCCGTCACCATCCCGCTGGCGGCGACGGCGACCGTGGGCGGCGGTGTCAACATCACCTCGGTCTCGTTCCGGGTGGACGGCGTCACGGTGGCTCAAGGCGTGCCGACGGGCAACGACCGGTACGAGGCACAGTGGACCCCGCCGGTCGGGGCGGCCGGAACCAGTACGACCTACGTGGTGTCCGTCTCGGCCGGCACCAGCCAGTCGCTGAGCGGCAGTGCGCCGCCGGTACGGATCACCGTCGTCACGCCGCCGTCCTCCGGCACCAACCGCCCGCCCGCGGCGGCGCTGAGCACCACGGCCGGGAACAACTACCTCCTCGAACCGGCCACGGTCACGCTGCTGGCCGACGCCACGGACGCCGACGCCGGGGACGTCATCAACCGGGCGGAGCTGTACTCCGGCACCACCCGGATCGCCACGACGGCGACCGGCAGCGGTCAGCGCTACCAGTTCCAGGTGCCCCTGGCAGCCGCCACCTCGTACACCTTCACCGTGCGGGTCTACGACTCCCACGGCGGCGTCGGCATCTCCAACCCGCTGACCTTCACCGTCCGGTAGGCCCCGGCACGTCCGTCACCGCCGGGCCCGGGTCAGGAACCGTTCGACCACGTCGACGGTGGTCGGCAGCTCACCGGCCGCGTCGACCATCCGGGCGGCGAGGTGGCGCAGCAGCCCGAGGCGGTCGGTGCCGTACCCCGGCCGGTCCGGTGCTGACGTGCTCCGCAGCCGCCTGGCGGTCCTTCCTGACCCGGGTCCCCGGACAGTCCGGAATCCCGAGGCCATGAGCGCCCGTCTCCCCTCCGGGCGGGGCGTCGCACCGGCTTTCTGGCAGCTCAGCTACACGACACGCCGAACCGGCTACAGCTGAGCTGCCGGTAACGGTCGTGCTGCCGCCGGGCCCGACCCCCGCGCGGCTCAGCGCGACGGGGAACCCGGTGTCAAGACGTCGACGTGCGCAATGGTGGGCACGGGAGCGGATGATCGGATACCTCGCCGGCTGGCACCGTTTGATCCAGCAGCGGCGCGGTCGGTGGAGGCGGAGCCCGGCGGCTGCGTCTGCGCAGGGCCGTCCCCGTGGGGGAGGCGGGGACGGCCCACCCGGACGAAATCGGCGAGCGGCGGACCAGGTCGGTCCGCCGCTCGCCGTGGTACGGGTTCGGGAGGTCGTCAGCCCGCCGTGGCCGGGGCCAGGCAGAGCACCCGGTCCGCGCCGTTGCCGGGGAGCACCACGTGCGGCTGGGCCGGGTCGGCGCACTTGCTCTGGTTGTCGACCCGCGACACCACCTTGAACGCGCCCTGGTCGCCGCAGCCGGCGGCCACCGCGCCGTTGCCGGACTGCTTGACGCAGGAGCCGACCGCCGGGCTGAACGCCGGTGGGTTGTCGGATCCGCCGATCTTGCCGAGCAGCATGAGCAGGCCGAGCGGGACGACCAGGATGAGGACGGCGGCGGTGAGCACCGCCATCAGCACCCGTCCGTTGCGGACCTTGGGGGCCGGCGGTTCGGCCGGCTTGGCCTCGGCCGCGTCCGGCTTGAAGGCGTCGAACCGCCCCTGGTCCGCCGGGCCGGCGGCCGAGTCGCCCAGGTCCCACAGCGGGCGCTCCGGCTGGTCCCCGCCGGGCGGGAAGGCCGCCGGGAAGCCCCGGGTGGCGTCGGCGGAACCGTGGCCCGGCGCCCCGCCGTGGCCGACGGCTCCGCCGCTGACCGGGGCCGCCGCGCCGCTGAACCGGTCACCGGGGTTATGGGCCGGCTCGCTGTGCGGCTTGGTGCCGTTGACCGGCCGTTGGTTGGTCGCCGGGTCGGCGAAGGAGGGCATGCCGGGCGGGAAGCTGGGCAGCGCGGGCTGCGGGACCGGCGCGGCAGCCGGCCCGTCACCGAAACCACCCGGCCGGTCCTGCTGGTCGAACCGGTTGCCCGGTCCGGCGTCGAAACGCTGCTCCGGGCCGTCGAACCGGTCACCAGGCCCGTTGTCGAACCGTCCACCGGGGCCACCGTCGAACGGGTTGCCGTGGCCGCCACCGTCGAAGCGTCCACCGGGACGACCGTCGAACGGGCCGCCGGGGCCGTTGTCGAACTGGTCGCCGGGGCGGCCGTCGAACCGGGGCTCAGGGTCGTCGAAGCGGGTGCCGGGGCCGCCGTCGAACCGGGCTCCCGGCTCGTCGTCGAACCGTCCGCCGGGCTCGTCGTCGAAGCGGTGCGGCTCGGGCTGACCGTCCCCGTGCTCGGACTGCTCGGGGCGGGACGGGCGGCCGTACACCCGGGGCTGCGGGGCCGGCATCGCCGACGGACGCAGCGCCTGGTCGGTCGGGGGCATCACCCGGCTGGAGACCGGTACGGAGGCACTGGCCGAGATGCTGCCGCCCGGCTCGCCGCCCCCGCCGGACTCGGGTGAGGTACGCGGGTGCGGGATGGCCGGGGCGGCAGCGGACTGCGCCTCGGCACCCCAGCCGTCACCGGGCTGCTCGGCCTCGTACCCGCTGTCACGTCCGGCCGGTTCGCCGTACGGGGCGGGCGGGGCGTAGTCGCCGGCCTGCGCGGCGGCGAGGCTGGCACCCGGTACCCGGGTCTCCTGCGGCGGCAGCGGGACGGCGTTGGCGGGCGAGATGCCCGGCCCGGGGGCCGGCTGGTACATCGGGCTGCTGTCGGCGCGCGGCGACTCCCAGGCCGGGGCGTTGCCGGACTCCTCGGGGGTGTTGTCGGACGCGGCCTTGCCCCACACCTCGTCGGCGGACCACGGCTCGCCCTCCGGCACCGCAGGCCGGGCCGGCACCGCGTCGTCGCCGGAGCGTGCGGGCGGGGCACCCCAGGCCGGTGCGCTGTCGGCGCGGACCGAGGCGGTGGCCCGGGCGGGCGGCGCGGAGGTCGGCTCGGCGGGCGGCCACGCCTCGGCCGGCCGGGGCTGCTGGGCCGGCGCGTCGAAGCCGGCCTGCTGCGGCTCGGCCTGCTGTGGCACCGACGCCGCACCCCAGGTGGGGGTCTGCGGTTGCTGGTCCGGCCCGCCCCAGGGCGCGCCGGGGGCCGGCTCGGAGGAACCCCACGCCGGCTGGGAATCACCCTGCGGCCGGACGCTGGCCGAGCCCCGCGCGCCGGGCGACTGCGGGCCCGACTGCTGGGCCGCCGGGGCGCTGCCCCAGTCCCCCGGTTGCTGCTGGTCGTTCTGCTGACCCCAGGCGGGCTGCTGTTCCTGCTGGCCCCACGCCGCCGGGGACGGCTGGCCCGACTGCTCCGCGACCGGCGCGGCACCCCAGGTGGGGGTCTGCGGTTGCTGGTCCGGCCCGTTCCAGGGCGCGCCGGAGGCGGGCTCGGCGGGGGGACCCCAGGGAGCGGGGGACTGCTGGCCCCGGGCCGACTGCTCGCCGGACGACGGCCAGCCCTGCTGGGCCTGCCCCCGGGCCGGCCAGTTCTGCTGGGGGGAGTCACCCTGCGGAGCCCAGCCGCCCGGTTGCGGGGCGTTCGGGGAGTCGTTCTGCCCCCAGGCCGGCTGCGGCGCGCCGGGGCCGTCACCCTGGCCCCAGGCCGGCTGCTGCGGCGGCACCGGGGCGGCGGCCCAGGCGGCGGTCGGCTGCTGCTGGTCGGCCTGCGGGTCCCAGTTACCGGACGGTGCCTGGTTGCCGGACGCCGGCTGGCCGGGCTGGCCGCCCCACGGCTGGCCCGGCGGCGGGCCCCACTGGCCCGGCTGCGGCTGCTCACCGGGGGCCTTCCAGCCGACGGTGGGGGGTGCCTCGCCCGGTGCGCTCCAGGCCGGGGCGGGGGAACTCGGTCGGGCGGCCGGCGGTGGGGGTGCCCAGCCCAGGTCGGGGGCGGCTGTCCCGTACGCCCGGTCCTGCTGCGCTGACCGGTCGCCGTACGGCGCCGATCCACCGGCGCCCGGCGACACCTCGTCCGGCTCCTGGCCGGGGTGGTGTGGGCCCTCGGACGTCATGGCTGCGCCTCCTCCATCACATGTCGGCCGCCGACGCCGATCGGGTGCCGTCGGCTTGGTTGCCGGCCTAGCCGGCTGACCGGCCGTGCCGCGCTCCCCGCACCGTATCCGGTGGCCGCCCGGGGTGACCGGGGAGCACCGATCGTCACTCCCTGTCGCCGTGCGGTGTCGAGCAGTTTCTATCTGCCCGAGCCCCGTCGGCAGGGGACGGTGACGACCGTGCCCCACCGTACCGGGCGCGCCCACATAGGTGGAATCCCGGTGCCAGACGGGGTGAAACGCCGACGGCCCACCCGGAGGACCGGGTGGGCCGTCGATCTGGAGGAGGTGAGGAAAGTCTGCTGCGTCAGCGCATGCTGATGTGACGCTGGGCGATGGCGAGGATCTCGTCGCGGACCGCGGGCGAGTTGGCGGAACGCAGCGCGTGCTCGATGGCACGGGCGCGGCGGTTGGCGTCGCGGCGGTTGCGGATTCGCTCGATCATGCTCATGGGTCTCTCCTCCTGGCTATTCGGTTGTCAGCCCGTCGTGTCTCCATTCAAGCGCACATCCGCGCCGAACGCCATTGATTCTTAGGTGAGCTGAGACACCCGCCTAAGGATCGAAGGTGAAGGGCTGGTTGAGCCGAGGTTTCTCTTGAGCCAACGGTAACGGCCGGTGTGCCGGGAGTTACCCCGGCGCACCGGCCGTGTCGGCTATCCGTCCCTCACGTCCAGGCGAGCAGCGCCGCCTCCGGATCGGTGAGGAAGTCCCCGATGTCACGCAGGAACTTCGAACCCAGCTCCCCGTCGATGATCCGGTGGTCGAAGGAGAGACCCAGCGTGGTCACCTGACGCGGCCGGACCTTGCCCTTGTGCACCCAGGGCATCTCCCGGACCGCGCCGAACGCCAGGATCGCCGACTCGCCCGGCGGCAGGATCGGCGTACCGGTGTCCACCCCGAACACACCGACGTTGGTGATGGTCAGCGTGCCGCCGGACATGTCCGCCGGGGACGTCTTCCCCGCCTTGGCCGTCTGCACCAGCGCGGTCATCGCGTCGGCCAGCCCACGCAGCGAGAGCCGCCCGGCGTCCTTGATGTTCGGCACGATCAGGCCGCGTTCGGTGGCCGCCGCGATGCCCAGGTTGACGTACTCCTTGACGACGATCTCGTCGCCGGCCCAGGTCGAGTTGACCATCGGGTGCCGCTGGACGGCCAGCAGCACCGCCTTGGCGACCAGCAGCAGCGGCGAGACCCGGACGTCCCGCCACTCACGCCTGGCGCGCAGCCGGTCCAGGGCCTTCATCGCCCGGGTCACGTCGACGGTCAGGAACTCCGTCACGTGCGGGGCGGTGAACGCCGAGCGGGACATGTTCTCGGCGGTGAGCTTGCGTACCCCCTTGACCGGGATGCGCTGCTCGCGGTCCGCGCCGAAGCGGGCGGCGGAGGTGGCCGCCGGGGCCGACGTGGTCACCGTGAGCGGCTCGGCCACCGCCGGGGCTGCGGCGGCCCGCTGGACGTCCTCCCGGGTGATCGAGCCCAGCGGACCCGAACCGGTCAGCGCGGCCAGGTCGACGCCCAGGTCCTTCGCCAGCTTGCGGACCGGCGGCTTGGCGAGCACCGGCCCGCCGACCCGCCCGTTGCCGTTCACCGGCACGGCGACCGTCGGAGTGGCGACCACCGGCGCGGTGGCCGGCGACGCGGCGACCGGCGCGGGCGCGGCGGGAACGGCGACCGGCGCGGGCGCGGGTGCGGCCGGAGCGGCCACCGGGGCCGCCGACTGGGCGGGTACCGGGGTGGACTTGCGTGGCCGGCGCTTCGCGGCCGTGGTACGCGGGCCGTAGCCGACCAGCACCGCCGTCCGCCCGCCCGGGGCCGGCCCACCGATCAGGCCCGGCTCGACCGCGCCCTCGGCCGGCGCGACCTGCACCGCCGCCAGCGACGCCGCCGACGGGGTGGGCAGCTCGCCGCTCGGCGTACCGGTCGTCGACTGCTCCAGCGGCCCGGCCCCCGGGTCGGTGTCGATCGCGATGATCGGCGTACCGACCTCGACCGTCGAGCCCTCCGGGTGGAAGATCGCCTGCACCTGCCCGGCCCACTTCGCCGGGATCTCCACCGCCGCCTTGGCCGTCTCGACCTCGACGATCGGCTGGTTCAGCTCGATGACGTCGCCCACCTTGACCAACCAGGCGAGGATCTCGCCCTCGGTCAGCCCTTCGCCCAGGTCGGGCAGGTTGAACTCCTTGATCCGCGACATGCCGCTCACCAGCCGAACGCGCGGTCGACGGCGTCGAGCACCCGGTCCAGGTCGGGCAGGTACTCCTCCTCCACCCGGGCCGCCGGGTAGGGGGTGTCGTAGCCGGTCACCCGCAGCACCGGGGCCTCCAGGGAGTAGAAGCACTCCTCGGTGACCCGGGCCGCGATCTCCGCGCCCAGCCCCAGGTTGCCCGGGGCCTCGTGCACCACCACGCACCGGCCGGTACGGCGCACCGACTCGAACACCGGGGCCAGGTCCAGCGGGGAGAGCGTGCGCAGGTCGACGACCTCCAGCTCCCGGCCGTCCTCGGCGGCGGCCGTCGCCGCGTCCAGGCAGGTCCGCACCATCGGGCCGTACGCGAGCACGGTCGCGGCCGTGCCGGGCCGGACCACCCGGGCCGCGTGCAGCGGGTACGCCTGGTCCAGCGGGGCGTCCAGCTCCACCGGCCCCTTCTCCCAGTACCGCCGCTTCGGCTCCAGGAACACGATCGGGTCGTCCGAGGCGATGGCCTGCTGGATCATCACGTACGCGTCCTGCGGGTTGGCGCAGGAGACCACCTTCAACCCGGCGGTGTGCGCGAAATACGCCTCCGGCGACTCGGAGTGGTGCTCCACCGCGCCGATCCCACCCCCGTACGGGATGCGGATCACCATCGGGATGCTGAGCTTGCCGCGCGAGCGGTAGTGCATCTTCGCCACCTGCGACACGATCTGGTCGTACGCGGGGTAGACGAAGCCGTCGAACTGGATCTCGCAGACCGGCCGGTACCCCCGGATGGCCAGGCCGACCGCGGTACCGATGATCCCGGACTCGGCCAGCGGGGTGTCGATCACCCGCTGGTCGCCGAAGTCCTTCTGGAGCCCGTCGGTGATCCGGAACACACCGCCGAGCTTGCCGACGTCCTCGCCCATGATCACGACCTTGGGGTCGTTCTCCAGGGCCCGGCGCAGGCCGGTGTTGAGGGCCTTGCCGAGGGTGAGCGTCTCCGTGGTCATCAGTGCCCACTCCCCTCGAACGACGCCTGGTACCTCGCGAACTGCGCCCGCTGCTCGTCCAGCTCCGGCGAGCCGCCCGGGTAGACGTGGTCGAACATGGTCACCGGCTCCGGGTCCGGCATCGCCAGCACCCGCTCCCGCAGGTGCACCGACTCGGCCTTCGCCTGCTCGTCCACGGACGCGAAGAAGTCCGCGTCGGCGAGCTGCTGCTTCTCCAGGAACGCCTTCATCCGGGCGATCGGGTCCTTGGCCTGCCAGGCCTCGACCTCGCTGGCGATCCGGTACCGGGTCGGGTCGTCGGAGGTGGTGTGCGCCCCCATCCGGTAGGTGTACGCCTCGATCAGGCTCGGGCCCTGCCCGTGCCGGGCGTTGTCCAGCGCGTGCCGGGTCACCGCGTACGTGGCGAGCACGTCGTTGCCGTCCACCCGTACGCCCGGGAAGCCGAAACCGGCGGCCCGGCGGTACAGCGGGACGCGGGTCTGCCGCTCCAGCGGCTCCGAGATCGCGTACTGGTTGTTCTGGCAGAAGAAGACCAGCGGCGCGTTGAACACGCTGGACCAGACGAACGCCTCGTTCACGTCGCCCTGGCTGGTGGCACCGTCACCGAAGTAGGCGATCACCGCCTCGCCGTCGTCGCCGCCGGTCTTGCCGTCCATGGCGACGCCCATCGCGTACCCGGTCGCGTGCAGGGTCTGCGCCCCGATCACGATCGTGTACATGTTGAACTTGAACTCGTTCGGGTCCCAGCCGCCCTGGTCGACGCCGCGGAAGAGACCGAGCGGCATGATCGGGTCGATGCCCCGGCAGTAGAGGACGCCGTGCTCCCGGTACGTCGGGAAGGCCATGTCCTGGGTACGCAGCGCCCGCCCGGAGCCGACCTGGGCCGCCTCCTGACCGAGCAGGCTCGCCCACAGGCCCAGCTCACCCTGGCGTTGCAGGGCGGTCGCCTCGGCGTCCAGCTTCCGTACCAGCACCAGGTCCCGGTAGAGGCCGCGGTACTCGTCGTCGGTGAAGTCGACGCGGTACTCGACGCCGTCCGGGCCGGTGACGCTGTCGATCCGCTCCCCTTCCGGGGTGAGCAGCTGCACCAGTTCCGGGTCGCCGGCACCCTTCGCCGTGGTCCGCTTCGACCTGGGTGCGGCGCGTCTGCCGCGGGTGGTGGTGACCCCGGGGTCGCCCTTTGCCATCCGTCTCTCCCTGTCATGTCTGCGTCGGCACCGGGGATTGCCCGGCCGCGCAACTCGTGCGCCCGCCCGGCAGGTGCCGGGAGGTCTCCTGGCAGCCGCGCCTGGCCCCTTTGTGGGGGTTGCCGTGCGGCGTGAGCCGGATTCTGGCCGAACCCGGTTCGGGAGCGCCGGCAGCCGACCGCGCCTGTCGCGGGGTACGCGAAGACACGGCTGCGTCGCCGTCGTAGGTCCATCCTCGCAGAGGAGGTGAGCGGGCCCACACCACGCCCGCCCCGATCAGCGGACAGCTGTCGGATTCCCGGCTTCCGGACGACCCGTCCGGCCTGGTCGGGGCGGTCCGGGCCGGGTGCTCCGGGCGGCCGATTCAGCCTGGTCGGGGCGGTCCGGCCGGGTGCTCCGGGCGGGCGGCCCCGACCGGCGGGGCAAAAGGTGTGTCGACACGCTGTACGGGGGTGGCGGACTCAGCGTGACTGGTTCAGGCTGAACCAGGGGAGAAGGTCGTAAAAAGTGTGGCTCGTCCGGTTGCCTTTCCGGACCGACCCCGTACCCGGCCGGAGCGAGCGAGGAGTCCGTAGGTGTCCGAGAGCGACGGTCCCAGTCCTCCGCTGCTCGGTCGGCACCGTGCTCCGGGAGGGGAGGTCGGCTACCGCCGGCTCGTCGGCGCGCACCGGGCCTCGGGGGCACCCGGCCCGACCCGGGGGTACCTCTTCACCGTCGCCCTGCTCGCCGGCACCGCCTCCATGCCGATCATCGCCGCGCTCAGCGCCGGGTCGGCCACCGTCGGCGGCACCAGCCCGCCGGGCACCAACACCCCGTTCATCCCGACACCCTCGCGGGGCCCGGTGGTGATCACCTCACCCGGCGGGCCACGGTCGACGGTGCCGCCGACCGCCCCGTCCGGCACCGCCAGTCGATCCCCGGCCGTCCCGGGGTACCCGACCTCCGTGCCCGGCCCGGACGGCGTACCGCCGCCGTGGCCGCGGCCCCCGGCGCCGTCTGGGCCGGCCCCCACCCGGCCGGCCACGCCCCGACCGACCCCGACGCCCCGACCGACCCCGACCCCCGGCCCGACCTCGGCACCCTCCCCGACCGTCGTGCCCGTACCGGGCCAGCCGTCCACCCCGGCGCCGACCCCCTCCGCCACCCGGCCCTACCGGCCGGAGCGCCCGGTGCCACCGGTGTCGCCCAGACCAACCTGGCCGTCCCGGTCGACCCACGGTGCCACCGTCGCCGCCCCCGTCCCGGCGGTACGGTGACCGCCGGCCTGATCCGGCCCGGCTACGGCCGGTGGCTGGCCAGGGACGCGGCACCGGCCGCAGCCGGGGCAGCCACCGGAGGCACCGGATGTCCCCGGACCGGACCCGCCGGGCGGCTCAGTCGTCGGTGAGGTGGTGGCGGTTGGCCTCGATCCAGGCGTGCAGGGCCGCCGGGTCGTCCGGGTCGACGCCGTCGGCCATCAGCTGGGCGACCGCCGCCGTCGCCGGGCTGCGGCGCTCACCGGTGCTGTAGAGGCGGGCGAACTCCGGCACCATCTCCTCGACCGCGGCGTCGGTCTGGTTGGCCGCCTGCTCGGGCAGGCCGCGCCGGCGGGCGGCGTACCCGGCCCAACTGCGCAGCACCCGGGGCAGCAGGGCGGCGTCGTCCATGTCCAGCACGGCCCGCCGGTGCACCCAGTCGAGCAGGAACAACTCGGCCACCACCGGGCTCCACCGCATCGGGTCGGCGTCCGGGAAGCTGGCCGCGTGGTCCAGCAGCAGGCTCAGGCAGAAGTGCAGCGACGCCAGCTCGGGGCCGTCCACGGTGTCGAGGCCGAACCGGGCGGCCTCCGGTGAGGCGAGGAACTGCCGGACCAGCTCGGTACGCTCCGCCGGGGAGAGCGGCTCACGGTCCCCGGGGGCCCGTCCCGGGCCGGGCAGCAGGGCCAGCCGCGCCCCGGCGAGCGCCCGGTCGGTGGCGAGCGACCCCTCACCGGGCAGGTTGCCGAGGTCGTCGGTGACCGCCAGGTGGCGGACCACCTCGCCGTGCAGCCGGGCCGGGTCCTCGGTACGGAACCAGGTCATCTCGTCACCGGCGCACATCTGCCGGACCTGCTCCAGGATCCCGGCGGCCGGGCCGCCGACGAAGATGTCCTTGGTGATGCCGATGTTGTGGTCGACCAGGGCGACCACGGCGTGCTCCGGACCGCCGGCCGCCTCGTCGTAGGCGAAGGTGGCCAGGTAGGAGGTCTGGTCGCCGTACACGTCGCCGTACGCCCAGCAGCCGGTGACGTGCACCCGCCCCAACTGGTCGGACCAGGACGGCGCCTGCGCACCGGGCTTGACCCGGTCGGCGCCCTCGGCCTCCGGGACGAGCCGGGCGAAGACCTGGCGGATCGTGGTGGCCGAGGCGGTCCGCCGCCGGGACGTGGCGGCGAGGAAACCGCTCACGAACTCGCGGACGGCCGTGTTGCGGTCGGACTCGGCGACCGCGTAGACGCTGCCCAGCAGCGCGGTGCCGAGCATCTCGGCGTCGAGGGCACAGTCGAGCCGGCTCACGTCGCGGGCAGCGTGCAGGACCGCGTCGTAGGGGGTGTGAGTCGTGGCCATGGATCGACCCTACGCCGCCGGAACCCCCGGGACAGGAGGGCCGGCGGCACTTCTTCCCCCGCCGGTGTCACTTCTTCCGCAGGTGTTCCGGCTCGCCCGCAGGCGTTCCGGCCGCCGGGTCAGGTCGTCCGCGTCGCGGTACGCAGGGCCTCCCGGGCTCCGGCGTAGGCGGCGAGCACCTCCCGGGCCGGGACGAGCACGTACTCCTCGCCGACCCCGGCGACCGAGGCGGCGAGCCGTTTCTCCGCGCGTACCCGGGCCCGGCGGGCCGCCCAGCGCACCACCGGCCGGGTCACCAGCGCCAGCAGCAGCCCGGCGAGCAGCCCGCCGAGCAGCAGCAGGGTCGGCAGCGGGACCTCGCCGACCATCGGGTTCTCCAGCTCGGGCAGGCCGAGGGCACGCAGCGCGTACCCGAGCACCAGCCAGGCCAGCCCGGCGAGCGCGGTCAGGGTGACCAGCCACTGGAGCCCGCCGACCAGTCGCCACCACACCGGGCGCTGCGGCACCCCGAGGTCGGTGCCGGCGACGGCCCGGTCCAGGGCGTCCGGCACGTCACCGAGCCGGGACCGGGCCGCGCTGGTCACCGCCGCCGGCCACGGCGCCGGCAGACCGGCACCGGCCCGGTCGGCCACCGCCCGGACGGCCAGCCCCAGCGCCGACCGCTGGGCCGCGGTCGGATCGGGTACGGAGGTCGCGGCGAGCAGGCTCTGCGCCGGCTCGTCGGGGTCCTTCTCGCCGGCCGCGTCCGGCCCGGGCAGGTGCAGCCGGCGCAACGGGTCGGGGCGCAGCCGCCGCCAGCCGCGTACCACCGGCCAGCCGGTCGCCCCCGCCGCCCGGTGCCGGTACGCCTGCTCCACCGCCGCGGTCACCGCCGGCACCCCGGCCACCCCGGCCAGCGCGCCGGTCAGGCCCCGGGTGGCGGCGTCGTCCGGACCGGTACCGGCCGGCTCCGGCCCGACCAGGTCGGCCAGGCGCTCGACGACGGTGTCGATGTCCCCGGAGAGTCGGCGCAGGGCCGCCTGCCGCTCGGCGACCGTGTCCTCCAGGGCGGTCCGCAGCGCGGTGGTGCCGTCCGGGTCCACGGCGGTGGTGGCGAGCAGCGGCACTCCGGTCAGGCCGTCGGCGTCGAGCAGCCGGCGCAGGTCGTCGAGGACCCGGGGCAGCTCGGCGGCCGGGAGCCGGTCGGCCTGGTTCAGCACGACCAGGGTGACGTCCCTGTGCCGGTGGAACTCGCGCAGGTACGCGGTGTGCACCAGCCGGTCGGCGTACTTCTGCGGGTCGACCACCCAGACGACCTGGTCGACCAGGCCGAGGAGGCGGTCCACCTCGAGCCGGTGGGTGCGCTGCACCGAGTCGAAGTCGGGCAGGTCGAGCAGGACCAGCCCGTGCAGGCCCGACTCGTCGTCGCCGTCCAGGGCGCTCTCCCGGATGAACCGGTGCCGGGGCAGCACCCCCACCCAGTCGAGCAGCCGGGTGGCACCGTCCAACTGCCCCCAGACGCAGGCGTGCGCCACGCCGGTGGTGGGGCGGCGCACCCCGACCGGGGAGAGGTCCAGCCGGGCCAGCGCGTTGAACAGGCTGGACTTGCCGCTGCCGGTGGCCCCGGCCAGGGCGACCAGGGTGTGGTCCCGGGACAGGGCCAGTCGGGTGCCGGCCCGTTCGACCAGGGTGTGCGCCGGGACCAGCCGCTCGTCGGGCAGGTGACCGTCGACCACGGTCAGGAAGTCGCGTACCGCGTCCAGGCGGGTGATCAACCGGTCCGGGTCGACCCGGGCCGGCCCGCCCCGCAGCGCCCCGCGCACCCGGCCGACGATGCCGGTCACCGGGTCACCCTCAGGTCGCTGTGGTCCCGGGCCGCGGCCACCCGGGCGGCGGCGGTACGCAGGTCGGCGGCGGTCTCCGCGTCCGGGCGGGCGGCGGCGGTACGGCCGAGGTACCGTTCCGCCTCCTCGTCGAGCAGCACGTCGACCCGGTCCAGCAGATCGGCGCGGGCCTGCCGGGCGAGGTTGCGGACCGCCTGGTCACCGAAGATCGCCTGGAGGACGGCCTGCGCGGCGACCGTGGTGCCCGCGCCGGTGGCGACCTCCAGCCCGGTCGGCACGAAGGCGGTGGAGGCGAACACGGCGATCATCACGGCCAGCCCGGTGGCGTTGACCGCGTACGCGGCCGTCCGGGCCACGAACCGCTTGTCGCCACCCTCGGTACGGACCAGGTCCAGCACCCCGCGCTGCCAGTCGCGGACCAGGCGTTCGGCGCGTTCGGGCAGGTCGGCGGAGGCGTGTGCCAGCTCCGGTTCGAGCAGCGCCGCCCCGGCCGGGTGGGCCCGCCACCCGGTGTACGCGTTCTCCGCCGCCTCGGCGGCCACCCCGCGCAGCAGGGTGACCAGTTGCGACTCGATGGCGTCGCGCAGCTCGGTGGCCGGGGCCGGTCGCCCGGTGACCGCGGCGACGAGCCGGTCCCGGAGTCGGCCGATCCGGGCCTCCAGGGTGCGGAAGAACTCGCCGGTGCCGACGAACTCCTGCCAGCGGGCGAGCACCTCGCCCCGGAGCAGCCGGCCGTCGGTGAGCCCCTGTTCGACGGTGCGCCGGGAGGCGCGGTACGCGGCGCGGACCCGCTCGTCGAGCGCGTCGGCGGCGGTGGCCTGCTCGTCGGCGGCCTCGGCCAGTACCTCGGTGATCGGGCCGAGCGCGGCCAGTGCGCCGTCCAGGGTCTGCCGGACCACGGCGGCGCGGGCCTCGGCGTCGGCGGCGAGCCGGGCGAACCAGTCGCTGAGCGGCGCGGTGACCTGCTCGGGCAGCAGCCCCTGCCCGTCGACCTGGGTCTCGGGGAGCACGAACAGCGGGGCCGCGCCGAGGTCGTGGGTGGCGAGCATCTCGGCGAGGTGGGCGGCGACCTCGTCGGCGGCCTCCGGGGGCACCCGGTCCAGGACGAGGGCGATGGCCGCGCCCCGGGCGCGGGCGTTGTGCAGCAGCTCCCAGGGGACGGCGTCGGCGTACCGGGCGGCGGTGGTGACGAAGAGCCACAGGTCGGCGGCGGCGAGGAGCTGCCCGGCCAGGGCCCGGTTGGCGTCGACCACCGAGTCGATGTCGGGCGCGTCGAGGAAGGCCAGGCCGGGTGGCAGGGCGGGCGCGGTGACCAGTTGCAGGGCGCGCGGGTCCTCGCTGGGCTCGCTGGTGCGGGTCAGGCCGGGGAGGAGTTCGCCCTGCCGGAACCAGCCGGAGTCGGCCGGGTTGCAGACCAGCACCGGGGACCGGGTGGTCGGCCGGAGCACCCCGGCGGCACTGACCCGCGCCTTGACGAGGCTGTTGACCAGGGTCGACTTGCCCGCGCCGGTGGAGCCGCCGACCACCACCAGCAGTGGGGCGTCGAGGCGGGCGAGCCGGGGCAGCAGGTAGTCGTCGAGCTGGTCGGTCAGCGCGGCGGCGTTGCGCCGGGCCGGGTCGGCCGACGGCAGGTCGAGGGGGAACCGGGCGGTCGTCGTCGCGGCGCGCAGGCCGGCGAGGGCGGCCGGAAGATCGTCCCCGGGTGTGCCGGGTGGCTCCTCGGTGGCTGGTCCGGTGCGGGCGGCGACGGCGGGCGTGCCAGGTCCGGTGGCCGATTCCCCGTGCGTCGTCACCGCTAAAGCGTGCCCGACCGACGCAAGGGAAGACAACCGAGGGGTCGATGTGTTGCAGGTTGCGTCTGGTCGACTCAACCTCGACTTGACGATCCTGATGGGCGTGGCACTATTGAGTCAAGTCCACTCAACTTGCGGTGGGTGCTCTCCGGGCGGTGCCCGTCACCTGCTCAACGTTACGAAGCGAGGAAGCGAAGATGGCACGTGCGGTCGGTATCGACCTCGGCACGACGAACTCCTGCGTCAGCGTTCTCGAGGGCGGTGAGCCCACCGTCATCGCCAACGCTGAGGGCTCGCGGACGACCCCGTCGATCGTCGCGTTCGCCCGCAACGGCGAGGTGCTCGTCGGTGAGGTCGCCAAGCGTCAGGCGGTGACCAACCCGGACCGGACCATCCGGTCGGTCAAGCGGGAGATTGGCACCAACTGGTCCGTCGACATCGACGGCAAGAAGTACACCCCGCAGGAGATCTCGGCCCGGACGTTGATGAAGCTCAAGCGGGACGCCGAGGCGTACCTGGGCGAGCAGATCACCGACGCGGTGATCACCGTCCCGGCGTACTTCAACGACGGCCAGCGGCAGGCCACCAAGGAGGCCGGTGAGATCGCCGGCTTCAACGTGCTGCGGATCGTCAACGAGCCCACCGCCGCCGCGCTGGCGTACGGGCTGGACAAGGGCTCCAAGGAGCAGACCGTCCTGGTCTTCGACCTCGGTGGCGGCACCTTCGACGTCTCCCTGCTGGAGCTGGCCGAGGGCGTCGTCGAGGTCAAGTCCACCAGCGGTGACAACCAGCTCGGTGGTGACGACTGGGACCAGCGCATCATCGACCACCTGGTGAAGACCTTCCGGGGCGAGCACGGCATCGACCTGTCCCAGGACAAGATGGCCCTCCAGCGGCTCCGCGAGGCGGCCGAGAAGGCCAAGATCGAGCTGTCCGCCGCCACCACCACCAACATCAACCTGCCGTACATCACCGCCGGATCGGCCGGCCCGCTGCACCTGGACGTGACGCTCAGCCGGGCCGAGTTCCAGCGGATGACGCAGGACCTGCTGGACCGCTGCAAGGGCCCGTTCGAGCAGGCCGTCAAGGACGCCGGCATCAAGATCGCCGACGTCGACCACGTCATCCTGGTCGGCGGCTCGACCCGGATGCCGGCCGTGACCGACCTGGTCAAGCAGCTCACCGGTCGGGAGCCCAACAAGGGCGTCAACCCGGACGAGGTCGTCGCCGTCGGCGCCGCCCTCCAGGCCGGTGTGCTCAAGGGCGAGGTCAAGGACGTCCTGCTGCTCGACGTGACCCCGCTGAGCCTGGGCATCGAGACCAAGGGCGGCATCTTCACCAAGCTGATCGAGCGCAACACCACCATCCCGACCAAGCGCTCCGAGGTCTTCACCACCGCCGACGACAACCAGCCGTCGGTGCTCATCCAGGTCTTCCAGGGTGAGCGGGAGATCGCCGCGTACAACAAGAAGCTCGGCACCTTCGAGCTGACCGGCCTGCCGCCGGCGCCGCGCGGCGTGCCGCAGATCGAGGTCACCTTCGACATCGACGCCAACGGCATCGTCAACGTGCACGCCAAGGACCTGGGCACCGGCAAGGAACAGAAGATGACGATCACCGGCGGCTCCTCGCTGCCGAAGGACGACATCGAGCGGATGCGCCGGGACGCCGAGGAGCACGCGGAGGAGGACAAGCGCCGCCGCGACGAGGCCGAGACCCGCAACGTGGCCGAGGCGCTCCAGTGGCAGACCGAGAAGTTCCTCGCCGAGAGCGGCGACAAGCTGCCCGCCGAGAACCGTGACCAGATCAACGAGGCGCTCGGTGAGCTGCGTGGCGCGCTCGGTGGTCAGGACATCGAGAAGATCAAGTCGGCCCACGAGCGGCTGGCCACCGTCTCCCAGCAGGCGGGCTCGCTGCTCTACGCGCAGCAGCAGGCCGAGCAGGGCGGCGAGCAGCCGGGTGCCGCCGGCCCCGGGGGCACGCAGGCCGGCCCCAAGGCCGGTGCCGACGACGTGGTCGACGCCGAGATCGTCGACGAGGACGGGAAGAAGTGACCTCCCGCCCGGTCACCACGGCAGAGGGATTGAGGTAGCCGCATGACGGACAAGCCACGAGCCGCCGAACCGGAGGACACTCCGGGTTCGACGCCGGGCGACCCGGTGGAGCCGACCGGCTCCGCCGGGGCCGACGCCGGGGCTGCCGGGGGCCTGGTCGAAGAGGCCGAGGTCGTGGTCGACGAGATCGAGATCGAGTCGACGGCGGTGGAGACCCCCGCGGGTGCCGCGCCCGTGGTGGACGCCCCCGCCGAGCCGGCCGACGGTGGCCCGGCCGCCGCCCCGCTCGGCGCCGAGCTGGCGGCGCTCCGCTCCGAGCTGGAGGAGCGCACCCGGGACCTGCAACGGGTCACCGCCGAGTACGCCAACTACCGCAAGCGGGTCGAGCGGGACCGGGCCCTGGTCGGTGAGCAGGCGACCGGTGCGGTACTGACCGCACTGTTGCCGATCCTCGACGACCTGGACCGGGCCCGTGAGCACGGCGACCTGGTGGGCCCGTTCGGCAGCGTCGCCGAGCAGCTCACCACGGCACTGGGCAAGTTCGGTCTCACCGCCTTCGGTGAGCAGGGCGACCCCTTCGACCCGACCCGGCACGAGGCGGTCGCGCACCAGACCTCGGCCGAGGTCAGCGAGCCGACGTGCGTCCAGGTGATGCGCCGGGGCTACCAGCTCGGCGAGCGGCTGCTGCGGCCGGCGATGGTGGCCGTCGCCGACCCGGAGTAGCCGCCGACCCGGAACAGACGAGTGGACCCGTGACCGGGCCGTCCCGCCCACCTCGCACCGGTGGGCGGGACGCCCGGTGCACGTCGGTGGGAAGGGGGTGGACCGGTGAGTGCCAAGGACTGGATCGACAAGGACTTCTACGCGGTACTGGGGGTGGACAAGTCCGCCTCCGCTGACGAGGTCAAGAAGGCGTACCGGAAGCTGGCCCGGGAGTCGCACCCGGACCACAACCCGGACGACCCGAGGGCCGAGGAGCGGTTCAAGGCCGCCTCCGAGGCGTACAACGTCCTCTCCGACGACAAGCGGCGTCGGGAGTACGACGAGATGCGCTCCCTGTTCGGCTCGGGTGCCTTCCGCCGTAACGCGCGCGGTGGCGGGCAGCCGGGCGGCGTGCCGTTCGACGTCTCCGACCTGTTCGGTGGCGGCGGTGGCGGCGGCGGAAGGTTCGGGGGCAACGTCTCGGACCTCTTCGGCTCGATCTTCTCCGGCGGTGGGGCCGGCGGCCCGGGACGGGCCCGGGGCCCGGTCAAGGGCCGGGACGTCGAGGCCGAGGTGGCGCTGGACTTCACCGATGCGGTGCACGGGGTGACCCTGCCGCTGACGCTGCGGGCACCCGGCGTCTGCGACACCTGCCACGGCAACGGGGCCAAACCGGGCACCACCCCGGTGACCTGCCCGCACTGCCAGGGCTCCGGGACGACGACCCGTAACCAGGGGTCGTTCAGCTTCGCCGAACCGTGCCGCAACTGCCAGGGCGTCGGCACGGTCGTCGAGGAGAAGTGCCCGGAGTGCCGGGGCACCGGCGGCGTCACGAAGACCCGTACCCTCAACGTCCGATTTCCCGCCGGGGTGGCCGACGGCCAGCGGATCCGGCTGGCCGGGCGGGGTGAGCCGGGCGAGCGCGGCGGCCCGGCCGGCGACCTGTACGTGCACGTGAAGGTACGCCCGGACGAGCTGTTCGGGCGCTCCGGCGACGACCTGACCCTGACCGTGCCGATCACGTACCCGGAGGCGGTGCTCGGTACCGATCTGCGGGTACCCACCCTGGACGGCACGGTGACCCTGCGGGTGCCGCCGGGTACCCCGGCCGGCCGGGTGCTGCGGGCCCGGGGCAAGGGCGTGGTACGCCGGGACGGGCAGGCCGGCGACCTGCTGGTCACCCTGGACGTGGTGGTGCCGTCCCGGCTCTCCGACGAGGCCCGTCAGGCGTTGGAGACGTTCGCCGAGCACACGCCGCCGGCCGCCCGGGAACATCTCGACGCGCGGGTGCGTCGCTTCAACTGACAGACCGACGCGCGGCGACGCGCGTCCCAACCGACCCGGACGCTGATCCTCGGGCGCGGCCCGCGCGCCGGCGGTCACGGTGGAGTACTCGCGGAGGTGAGCGGGATGGCGGACGAGTTCGTCGGCTCGGGTGACCCTGCCTACGACGCCAAGGTGCTGATGATCTCGGTCGCGGCGCGGATGGCGGGGATGCATCCGCAGACGCTGCGCCAGTACGACCGGCTGGGGCTGGTGCAGGCCGGTCGGGCGGCCGGTGGTGGTCGCCGGTACAGCGTCCGGGACGTGGTGCTGCTGCGCGAGGTGCAGCGGCTCAGCCAGGACGACGGGGTGAACCTGGCCGGCATCAAGCGGATCATCGGCCTGGAGCAGCTCCTGGAGCAGGCGCAGGCCCGGCTCGCCGCCATGGAGGCGGAGCTGGACGCCGCGTACCGGCGGGTGGCCGAGTTGGAGGCGATGGTCCGTTTCCCGGGGCGGGACATCGTCCCGACCACCCGTACCTCCACCGCCCTGGTGGTCTGGCGGCCCCGCCGCGACCACTGACTCCCCCGCTGGGCCGTACCGGTGGCTCCCGGTACGGCCCGTACCCACTGACTTCCGGTACCGGGGAGGCGGCTCCCGGCGCCGGGCAGGTTCCGCCTCCCGGTATCGGGAAAGTGCCGCGCGGTCCGACCCGGTTGGTTAGCCTGGGCAAAAGGGTTGATTCGGGCGTATCGGAGACCAGTGGTGGCGGAGTCGGCGCGCAGGGTGGCCCAGCAGGCGGAGAACCGGTTGAACGAGGTGGCCGAGACCGTACGGGAGAAGTTCGACCGGATCACCGACCGCCGGTTCGCCGGCAAGCCCGGTCGAGCGGTCGACCGGAAACCCCACACCACCGGGCCCGACCAGGCCGGCGAGCCGGCTGCCTCCGGCCCCCGGGCCGCAGGGTCCGGGGCCGCAGGGTCCGGGGCCGCAGGGTCCGGGGCGGCGAAATCCGGAGCCTCCGGGCCGGCAAGCCCCGGAACGTCCGGACCGGGGGCCCGGAAGGACGCCCCGAAGCCCGCGCCGCCGAAGCCCGGCCCGCCGAAACCCGCACCGCCGAGAACCGACGGACGCCGGTCCGGTCCCGCCGCGAGCGGGCGCCCGGACGGGGGCGGTACCGGTCACCGGGGCACCCCGCCCGGCCGGTAGCCACCCGAAACCACGGCCGGTCGCCACAACCGTGGCCGGTCGGGGCACCACATCGCGGCCGTTCGGCGCGGGAGCGCGGACGGATGCCGTGCCGAGCCACGGGCCGGGAACCACGGGGGGTCCCGGCCCGTACCCCGGCACCGGTCCAGCCCGGTCGCCGCCCCGTCTGCTTCCCGGCCCCGTCTGCTTCCCGGCCCCGTCTGCTTCCCGGCTCTGCCCGGTCGCGGCCGACCCCCGTTCCGGCCCGGACTCGTCGCGGCCCGGCGTCGTGCCGGGTCAACCGATGCGGCGGTTCTCGCGGACCAGGCCGCCCTCGCACCAGTCGTGGTAGTCGAAGAGGTCCGGCCGTTCCAGCAGTACCCGGGTGTTGTACGCCCAGGTGCGGACCAGGTGGTCACCGGTGAGTTCGGCGTGCTCGACCAGCTTCCGCAGCCGACGTTTCGGGTGCGCCCGGAAGCCGGTCCGGATGCCGTCGGCGGCGTAGATGTAGAGGCAGTGCAGGGCGAACCGGCGGGCCGGGCAGGCCGTGTCCATGGCCAGCTCGAAGAGGGTGGTCACCAGGTGGTCGCCGGAGACGAGCAGGTCCCAGTCCTGCGGCATCGACGTCAGGGGCACCGAGTCCGGGTGGTACGCCCACGCCCGCAGCTCCGCCGGCGACGGATCCACCGGGTTGGCGAAGCCGCGGAACGTCGAATCGGGCACGTGCACCGGCACCTTCCGCTCGCGCCCGTGGGGCGTACCGGGCAGCCACTGGACCTGGCCTGCTGGGGCGACACGGTAGCGCGGTCGCGCAAAGCGGGGAAGCCCTGGCCGGAAGTCTTGCCCGGCCGCCCGCCGGGCCGGTCCACCCGTACCGGCGGGTCCGGTCCCGGCCGACGCGGACGCCGACCGGGACCGTGGCCTTCCTGGTGAACCTGGCCCGGCGCTGCACCGGTGGGCTCAGTCCGGGGTCGGTAGCGGTTCCATCCGTCGGGCCGCGGCGGCCCGACGGCGCAGCCACTGCTTGAACCAGCCGAAGTCGGGCAGTCGGGCCAGCATCGGCCCGGTCACCACGGTGATCAGCACGTACGCGGCGGCCAGCGCGGCCAGCGCCGGTTCGACCCGGCCGCTCGACACCGCGAGCCCGGCGATGACGATGGAGAACTCGCCCCGGGGCACCAGCGCCAGCCCGGCCCGCCACCGGCCCGGCTCGGCGATGCCGGCCCGGCGGGCGGCGAGGTACCCGGTGAGCACCTTGGTGCCCATGGTGACCACGGCCAGGGCGAGCGCCGGCAGCAGCACCGGGGGGATGTCCCGGGGGTCGGTGACCAGCCCGAAGAAGACGAAGAAGACCGCCGCGAAGAGGTCCCGCAGCGGGGTGAGCAGCTCGGTGGCGTGGTGTGCCACCGGCCCGGAGAGGGCGATGCCGACCAGGAACGCGCCGACCGCCGCCGACACCTGGAGCTTCGAGGCGACCCCGGCGACCAGCAGGGTCATCCCGAGGACGCCGAGCAGCAGCGCCTCCGGGTCCTTCGCGGACATCGCGGTGGAGATCAGGTGGCCGTACCGGATCGCTACAACCAGCACCAGCAGCACCGTACCGACCGCGATGACCAGCGCCTTCAGCCCGCCGAACAGCCCGACCCCGGCCAGCAGGGCGGTCACCAGCGGCAGGTAGAGCGCCATGGCCAGGTCTTCGATCACCAGCACCGAGAGGATCACCGGCGTCTCCCGGTTACCGACCCGGCCCAGGTCGCCGAGGACCTTGGCGATCACGCCGGACGAGGAGACCCAGGTGATGCCGGCGAGCACCACGGCGGCCGTCCAGTCCCAACCGAGGAGCAGCGCGAACGCCGCGCCGGGCAGGGCGTTCAGCACGCCGTCGATCAGCCCGGCCGGGGCTGCCGCGCGGAGGTTGCCGACCAGCTCGTTGGCCGAGTACTCCAGGCCGAGCATGACCAGCAGGAGGATGACGCCGATCTCCGCGCCGACGGCGAAGAACTCCTCGCTGGCGTGCATCTCCAGCAGCCCACCGTGTCCGACGGCGAGTCCGGCGAGCAGGTAGAGCGGGATCGGGGAGAGGCCGACCCGGCGGCTGAGCCGGCCGAGCAGGCCGAGCAGGAACAGCAGCGCGCCGACCTCGATGAGCAGCGTGTAGGACTCGTGCATCCGCGCCTCAGCCGTCCGGGTCGCTGTCGGCGAGGATGGCGGTCACGCCGTCGAGACCCGCCCGGGTCCCGACGACGACCACCACGTCACCGGCCGCGAAGCGGAAGGTGGGGTCTGGTGAGGCGATCACCTCGCCGTGTCGCAGCACCGCCACGATGGAGGCGCTGGTACGGGTACGCGCCTTGGTGTCCCCGAGCCGACGGCCCACGTACTTCGACCCGGCCGGGATGGCGATCTGCTCGGTGAGCAGGCCGGCGGCCTGGTCCCGCAGCCCGGAGAGCTGACCGAGCATCAGCGACGCGCCGAGGATGTCGGCCAGGGCCTCCGCCTCGTCGTCTGTCAGCGGTATGTCGTGCTGGCAGGAGTCGGGATCGTCCGGGTCGTACAGGACGAGGTCACGTCGGCCGTTTCGGTGGGAGACCACACCGAGCCGGCGTCCGGATTCCGTCAGCAGATCGTGACGAACGCCGATTCCCGGCAGGGCAGTCTGTTCAACACGTACTCGCACGCGGTCACGGTACGGTACCGGCGCGAAGGAGGGCCATGGCTGCACGGTTATCCCGGTGGACGGTCACACTGCTGGTCGTACCGGCGCTGGTGGGGTGCTCGATCGGGGACGTGCGCCGGCCCCCGCCACCGGTCGCGACCACCCCGCCGGTCGGGGTGGTGACGCCCGTGCCGGGCCCGTCGCCGATTCCGTTCGCCGAGGTACGCCGCACACAGGTCGCGGTGCCCGAGCGGTACGACCGGCCGTACGTCGAGTTCGTCGACGGGCAGCGCGGGTACGCCCTCTTCGCCGCCTGCGACGGGAAGCTTGCCGGCTCCGACTGCCCGGCACTGCTCTGGGCCACCGTCGACGGCGGCCGGTCCTGGCGGAAGCTACGGCACCCCCGCCCGGTCGCCGAGAACCAGCAGCTCTACGCGGCCCCCGGGTTGCTGCTGCTGTTCAGCGAACCGCACGGCTACCACCTGTCCACCGACGGCGGCGCGACGTTCACGTCCAGCGGCACCAGCCCACCGCCGCAGTGGCGGGCGGCCCAGGGCCGCTTCCAGTACGCCGAGGAGACCGGGCAGGTCGCCGAGTGGGACGGCCGACGGCTCCGCCCGCTGGCCGTCCAGCCGGAGGTGCCCGGCCTGAACTCGGTGGCCTCGCACCGGGACCTGGTGGTGGCGGCCGGGCTACGGGACGGCAGACCGTACGCGGCGATCTCGTCCGACGGGGGGCGGAACTGGCGGCGGCAGGCGATGTCCGTGCCCGACGGCGAGGTGGGTGTGCTGCGCGCGGTGGTGGACTCGTCCGACACGGCGTGGCTGATCGGTGAGCGCCCGGACCGGACGACGTTCCCGGCGCTCTGGCGGTCGCCCGGCCTGGACTGGGAACCGGTCCGTGCCGACGGGCACCCGGAGCGGGTCGGCTCGGTGGCCGCGATCGGCCTGAACATGCTCGCGGTGAACGGGCCGGACGGCGTCGGGGTGGTGACCGGGAACCGGTACCACCGGATGGGCTGGCCGGTCACCCCGGAGCACCACCTCACCGTGCTCGCCGACGGCACGCTCTGTGCCCGGGGCCCGGCCGGGGTGGTGCTCGCCGCCGCACTGCCGAGCGAACGGCGCTGGGTCAACGTGGTCCTGGAACGACGCTGAAACGGGCCGCCAGCTCGGGTGGCCCACCCCGGGACCGGCCCCGGGGTGGGCGCGCCGGGGTCAGTCGGCCGGGCAGGTGACGGTGTCGATCTCGTAGTAGGCGGTCTTGGTGCCCCAGAAGAAGTCCTCCAGGCAGTTGCCGTAGATCCAGGTGCCGACCTGGACGGTCCGGCTGGCGTCGGAGTAGTAGGTGTAGACGACGCTCTGGTTGTCCTTCGGGTAGGGGATGGCCTGGGCGGGGCTGGCGGTGGCCAGCGTGCCGCCGGCCATGGCGAGGGCGGCGGCGACGGCGGCGTTGCGGAGCATCCTGCGCATCGGTACACCTTTCCGGTGGCTCGTCGGGGTGCCCTCACGGTAACAACTCATTGATCTTCGCTTATAAGTGACTCGGCTCACACTGTAGAAGTTGAGTGGAATAGGCTCAACTCTGGTTGTGTCTGTCCTAGTGGACACGCCGATTCCGGGGGAGCCCATGAACACGGAACGCCTCACCACCAAGAGCCGCGAGGTCATCACCGGTGCCGTCGCCAGCGCCAACCAGCGCGGACACGCCACCGTCGAACCCTGGCACCTGCTGCTGGCCCTGCTCGACACCGCCGGATCCACCGCCGCCGGCCTGCTGCGCGCCGCCGGGGCCGACCCGGTCGAGCTGCGCCGGGTCGCCGTACGCGCGATCGACGGCCTGCCGGCCGCGCGTGGGTCCAGCATCGCCGAGCCGACCCTGTCCCGGGAGTTCGTCAACGCCATCGGCGCGGCCGAACAGATCGCCCGCCCGCTCGGCGACGAGTACACCTCCACCGAACACCTGCTCGCCGGCCTGGCCCGGGTCGGTGGCGCGGTCTCCGTCGCCCTACGCAACGCCGGCGCCACCGAGGAGAACCTGGTCGCCGCGTTCCCCAGCATCCGGGGCGGGGACCGGCGGGTCACCACCGCCGACCCCGAGCAGACCTACCAGGCCCTGGAGAAGTACGGCGTCGACCTGACCGCCAGCGCCCGGGACGGCAAGATCGACCCGGTGATCGGCCGGGACTCCGAGATCCGCCGGGTGATCCAGGTGCTGTCCCGGCGTACCAAGAACAACCCGGTGCTGATCGGTGAGCCGGGCGTCGGCAAGACCGCCATCGTCGAGGGCCTGGCCCAGCGGATCGTCGCCGGTGACGTGCCCGAGTCGCTGCGCGACAAGAAGCTGGTCTCGCTCGACCTCGGCGCGATGGTCGCCGGCGCGCAGTACCGGGGCCAGTTCGAGGAGCGGCTCAAGTCCGTCCTGGAGGAGATCAAGAACTCCGACGGCCAGGTCATCACCTTCCTCGACGAGCTGCACACCGTGGTCGGCGCGGGCAAGGGCGAGGGCTCGATGGACGCCGGCAACATGCTCAAGCCGATGCTGGCCCGGGGCGAGCTGCGGATGGTCGGCGCGACCACCCTCGACGAGTACCGCGAACACATCGAGAAGGACCCGGCGCTGGAACGCCGCTTCCAGCCCGTCCTGGTCGGCGAACCGACCGTCGAGGACACCATCGGCATCCTGCGCGGCCTCAAGGAACGCTACGAGGTGCACCACGGCGTACGGATCACCGACGCCGCCCTGGTCGCCGCCGCGTCGCTGTCCGACCGGTACATCACCGAGCGGTTCCTCCCCGACAAGGCCATCGACCTGGTCGACGAGTCCGCGTCCCGGCTCCGGATGGAGATCGACTCCCGGCCGGTCGAGGTGGACGAGATCGAGCGGGCGGTCCGCCGGCTGGAGATCGAGGAGATGGCGCTGGCGAAGGAGCCGGACGCCGCCTCCGCCGAGCGGCTGGCCCGGCTGCGCAAGGAACTGGCCGACAAGCGCGAGCAGCTCACCGCCCTCTCCGACCGGTGGAAGCTGGAGAAGGACCACATCACCAAGCTCTCCACCGCCAAGGAGGAACTGGAACGCCTCGGCGGCGAGGCCGAGCGGGCCGAACGCGACGGCGAACTGGAACGCGCCGCCGAGCTGCGGTACGGCCGCATCCCGGCGCTGAAGGCCGACCTGGCGAAGGCCGAGGAGGAACTGGCCCGGCTCCAGGCCGACGGCGCGATGCTCAAGGAGGAGGTCGGCGCGGACGACATCGCCGCCGTGGTCGCCTCCTGGACCGGCATCCCCGCCGGCCGGCTGCTGGAGGGCGAGACCGCCAAGCTGCTCCGGATGGAGGAGTCGCTGCGCGCCCGGGTGGTCGGCCAGGCCGAGGCGGTCGGCGCGGTCTCCGACGCGGTCCGGCGGGCCCGCGCCGGGGTCGCCGACCCGGACCGCCCCACCGGCAGCTTCCTCTTCCTCGGCCCCACCGGCGTCGGCAAGACCGAGCTGGCCAAGGCGCTCGCCGAGTTCCTGTTCGACGACGAGCGGGCCATGGTCCGCATCGACATGAGCGAGTACGGCGAGAAGCACTCGGTGGCCCGGCTGGTCGGTGCCCCGCCCGGCTACGTCGGGTACGAGGAGGGCGGCCAGCTCACCGAGGCGGTACGCCGCCGGCCGTACTCGGTGATCCTGCTGGACGAGGTGGAGAAGGCCCACCCGGACGTCTTCGACGTACTGCTCCAGGTGCTCGACGACGGCCGGCTCACCGACGGCCAGGGCCGGACGGTGGACTTCCGCAACGCCATCCTGATCCTCACCTCGAACCTCGGGTCGTCGGTGATCGGTGACCTGACGCTCGCCGAGGAACAGCGCCGGGAGGGTGTGCTCGCGGTGGTCCGGTCGCACTTCAAGCCGGAGTTCCTCAACCGGCTGGACGACATCGTGGTCTTCGCCGCCCTGCACGGCGACGACCTGCGGGCCATCGTGGACATCCAGGTGAACCGGTTGCGCCGGCGGCTCGCCGACCGCCGGCTCGGCCTGGAGGTCACCGACCCCGCCCGCGGCTGGCTCGCCGAGCACGGCTACGACCCGATCTACGGGGCCCGGCCGCTGCGCCGACTGGTCCAGTCGGCCATCGGCGACCAGCTCGCCAAGGCCCTGCTCGCCGGCCAGATCCGGGACGGTGACACGGTCCGCGTCGACCTGGCCGACAGCAAGGAGTCGCTGGCCGTCACCGCCGCCTGACCCGCCATCCCAGGGCCGATCAAGAGGTTCGCGCACGCGAACCTCTTGATCATCGGGTCGGAACGGGCAGGTACGGGGAAAGGAGACGGCATGTGGGGACGGAAGAGGTCACAGATCGCGGTGGACGCCGCGGAGCTGGGCCGGACGGACACGGTGGCGTTCGACGGGGTCGGCTTCGCGGCGCGGATCCTGCCGGAGACCGAGGCGTACCGACGGCTGGAGGCGGCGCTGCCGGACCGGGCCGACCAGGTCCGCGCGGAAGTCGACCGGCTGCTCGAACAGGGCAGCCCGGCCGGCCGGGTGTACGCGGCGACCCTGCTGGACCGGATCGACCCGGTGGCGGCCCGGACCGCCTGGGGTCGGCTCGCCGACACCGACGGCGAGTTCACCACCTTCGCCGGCTGCATCATGGGCCGCCGGACGGTACGCGAGTACGCGGCCGAGCAGCTCGCCCAGAAATGATCACCGGTCCCGTCGGGGCCGACTGAACGGGTCTGCGCCCGTCCGCCGGTCGCCCGTACCCTCCCGATCATGACCACCACCGCCGCCGAGCCGGCCGGACCCGCCACCGCCACCGAGCCGGTACGTCCGGACCGGCCCACCATCGTGTCCGTCGCCTTCTGGTTGCAGCTCGGCCTGGCCGGCGTACTGCTCGCCGTGGCCGGGCTGGCGATCGCGGCGGCGGTGCAGTTCGACGGCCAGATCACCCGGGCGGCGGAGATCGTGTCGGGTGCCGACCCGGACGAGGTGTCCGGCGAACGGGTCGGCAACGTGCTGACGGCGGTGCTGCTCGCCGTGCCGGCGCTGTTCCTGGCGGTCTGGTTCGCGGCCACCGCCCGGCCGCTCCGCCGGGGCGGCAACACCGCCCGGACCCTGGTCTACGTCGGTGCCGGCCTGCAACTGCTGCTGCTCTGCGGCCAGGGCTGCCTGGGCCTGTTCCTCCTCCCGTTCAGCGGCGGCGGCGACTGGACCGAGGCCGAGGACGGCGAGCTGGTCTGGGAGGAGTCGGAGTTCAGCGAGACCCTGTACGGCGACGTCGACCTGGGCACCGAGCTGCTCGGCGTCGGATCGTTCGGCGGTCTGCTCCTCGTCTTCGCGCTCAGCCTGGCGGTGGTGCTGCTGGTGAGCGTGCCGCCGGCCAACCGGTACTTCGTGCCACGGACCGAGCAGCCGGCCGTCCCGCCGCCGGTGGCCTGGTCCTACCTGGCCGCCCCACCGCCTGCGTACGCCACGCCCTCCGGCTACCCCGTCCCGCCCGGATACCCGACCCTGCCGTCCGGCTATCCCGCCGTCCCGCCGACGGGATACCCCGTCCCGCCCGGCTACCCCGTCGTGCCGCCCGGGTACCTGATCTGCCCCGACCCGGCCCGGCACCTGCCGCCGTCCGAATCCGCCCAGGCGGAGCGGCCGGACCCGGACCCGGCGGACCGCCCCACCCCGCCGACCACCCCGGGTAGCTGACCCGTCACTCAGCAAAGCTGCTGTTCAGGCGGGTGCGGACGGTTGTTACCGTCGTGCGCCGACACGGTGTTGACCGGCACAGGGGGAGGCGGGAGCGGTGAGCGAGACGCTGGTGTACGTCCTGGCGGTAGCGGGATGCCTGGTCGCGGTGGGCGGCCTGGTCGTCGCCCTGGTCGCCCTGCGTCGGACGCGCCGCCAGACCCGCCCGGCCGCCCCCACCGGCGTCGACCCGCTGCGGGACCACGACGCCGACGCGCTGCGCGGCGACCCGCGCAAGCTGCGCCCCGGCGACCTCGTCGAGATCCGCCAGGTGTCCTACGCGGTACGCGGCTCGCTGTTCCTCACCGAGGGCGAGTGGAGCTGGCGGGAGCACCTGCTGGAGGACACCGAGGGCGCCCGGCGCTGGCTCTCCGTGGAGGAGGACCCGGAGCTGGAACTGGTGCTCTGGACGGCCGAGCCGGGCGCGACGGTCACCCCGGGACCACCCACCGTGGACTTCGACGGCCGGCGCTACCACAGCGACGAGTCGGGCCGGGCCCGCTGGACCGGCACCGGCACCACCGGACTGAACCCCACCGGCGGCCTCCGCTACCACGACTACCGGACCTCGGGCGGGGCGCTGCTCTCCTTCGAGCGGTACGGCGACGCGGACTGGGAGGTGGCCCGGGGCGAGCGTCTACACCGGGCCGAGGTGATGATCTACCCGCAGGCCGGCCCGGAGCAGGTGAACTGAGCGTGCTCGTCAGCCTGGCCGCCCCGTACGTCGACACCAGCGCCGGTGACCTCAGCCTGGCGCTGGGTGGCCCCGAACTGCCCGCCCTGCACGTGCTCGACCTCGATCTGCCCGGTGGGGCCCGCCTGCGGCTGCGGCTGCTCGGCGCCTCCCACCAGGTACTGCTGACCGACCCGGCTCGTCCCGTCGCCGCCCCGGCCCATTCCGGCAGCGTCCCGGCTCGTCCCGGTGCCGGCCCGGTGCCGTTCACCGAGACGGTGGCCTGCCTGCCCGGCCGACGACCCGACCTGCCGGCCACCGTGCACGAGCCGGCCAGCGGCTACACCTTCACCGCCACGGTGCTCCGCCCCGAACCGGGCGGCCTGAGCAGCCGGGTCGCCCGGCTCCGGGCCGACCTGGCCGACGACCCGTACGCGCTGGTGGGGGTCTTCCCCGGCGACCCGGACGCGGTGACCGCGCTGGCGGTCGCCCCCGACCCGACGGCCGGTGCGGTGCGGTGGCGCACCTGGCACGCGTACCCGCAGACCAATGAGCTGGTCCTGACCGAGACGGTGGTGACACGGTGACGTACCGCAGGTGGTTCGTGGTGGGCGCGGCGTTCGCCGTGATCGGCGCGCTGGTCGCCGCATTCGCGGTCTTCTACGGCAACTTCTCCCCGCGCGGCTACGTCGAGGACCGGTACACCCGGGCCGCCGCGCAGGACATCGGCCGGGACGCCGTCGCCTACACCTCGTCGAAGTCGCCCAGCCAGGTGGCCGACGAGGTGACCGACACCTGGACGCCGGCCGACGAGTACGTCGACGGCAGCGGGGTCTACCTGCGCTACGACGACGACTCGGTGGTCATCCTGCCGGTGGCGGCCGGGTCGCTGATCCTGCTGGAGCGCCTCTCCACCGCGTACCCGCGCTACCACTCCACGGTGGGCAACCACTGGGGCTGGGGACGGGGCAGCACCGTCCGCGGCGGTGGCCCCGGCAGCGGCAAGTAATCGACGAATCCCCTCATCCTCCGGAGTCCCACCGTGCAGACCCTCGTCACCGACCTGCTGGTCACCCTCGCCTACGGGGTGGTCGGCGTCCTGCTGATGGCCATCGGCTACGTCCTGGTCGACGTGGCCACGCCGGGCCGGCTCAACGAACTGATCTGGACCCAGCGCAACCGCAACGCGGCGCTGCTGCTCGCCTCCAACCTGGCCGGCGTGGGCATCATCGTGGTCGCCGCGATCGTCGCCAGCGACGACAACTTCCGGCTCGGCATCACCGGTGCCGCCGCGTACGGCATCCTCGGTCTGGTCATCATGGCGGCGGCGTTCGTGGTGCTGGACGTGGCGACCCCCGGCAGGCTCGGTGAGATCCTGGTCGACCCGGAGCCGCACCCGGCCGTGTGGGTGTCCGCCGTCATCCACCTCGCCACCGGCGCGATCATCGCCGCCGCGATCAGCTGATGACCGGGGCGAAGCCCGCCGCCGGAGGGCAGCAGAAGTCCACGGTCTGGCTGGTCGTGGTCACCGTCGTGGTCGTCGGCGTCTGCGTGGGCATCGGGATCGTCAACAACGACGGCGGCGGCAGCGTCGTGCCGCCGCCCACCGCCACCGAGCGGGCCGACACCGTGGCGGTGCTCAAGCGCAACGCCGAGGCACAGGACGTCTGCTACGGCTGGAAACTCCAGGAGAGCACCCGGGAGGTCAGCGTCGGCTCGAACCTCGGCGACGGGGTCCCGGTCGACGACGAGCGCTGCCCGCGCTGGGTCGAGGTCCAGGCGAGTGTCACCTGGACCTCGGAGAGCAGCGAGCTGAGCGACTACGCCAGCGTCGGGCTGGACAGCTCCGGTGACCTGGACTCGTACGACCTGCTCCGGGCGCAGCAGGGCCTGACCCGGTTCGGCCTGACCGACGACGTGTTCATCGACGACCCGGGTTGGGCGATCACCCGGGCGGCGGTGGTGCTGCCGTTGCTGCTGGCCGAGACGGGGCAGGTCCCGCCGGTACCGGTCGGCACCGCCGCTGCGGAGGCGGCCCCGACGCCGCTCCCGGCGGCCGGCAACGACATCTGGCGGGACCGCTGGGGGTACCTGCTCGCCGTCGGTGGACTGCTGCTGGTCACCGCGCTGCTGGTCACCGTCGGCCTGATCCAGCGCCAGCGGCAGCGGCGCGCCCGGCCGGGGCAGTGACCGCCGGAGCCCCCACCCCGGCCGGCGACCCACCCACCCCGGCCGGCGGCGCGGCCGGTACCGGTGGGCTCACCCCGGCCGGCGGCGCGGCCGGTACCGGAAGATCCGCCCCGGCCGGTGACGTGCCGGCCCGCCCGCGCTGGCGGCTGGCCCGCGCGGCGGTGCTGCTCGCCGTCTTCGTCTGCGCGGCCTGCGGCCTGGTGTACGAGCTGGCCCTGGTCGCGCTGGGCAGCTACCTGATCGGCGACACGGTCGGCCAGGCGTCGATCGTGCTCGGCGTGATGGTCTTCGCGATGGGGGTCGGCGCGCTCGCCGCGAAGCCGCTCCAGTCCCGGGCCGCCGCCGCGTTCGCCCTGGTCGAGCTGGTCCTGGCGCTGCTCGGCGGGCTGAGCGTGCTCGGTCTCTACGCGGCGTTCGCCTGGCTGGACCTGTACGGCCCGGCACTGGTCGGCACCGCGTTCGTGCTGGGCCTGCTGATCGGCGCGGAGATCCCGCTGCTGATGGTGCTGCTGCAACGCATCCGGGAACAGTCCGCCGGCAGCGCGGTCGCCGACCTGTTCGCCGCCGACTACGTCGGCGCGCTGCTCGGCGGGCTGGCCTTCCCGTTCCTGCTGATCCCGGTCTTCGGGCAGCTCAAGGGGGCACTCGTGGTCGGCGCGGTGAACGCCGTCGCCGGGGTCGCGCTGATCGTCACGGTCTTCCGGAAGGAACTGAGCCGCCGGGCGTGGGCCGGAATCACCGCCGGGTCCGTGGTGGTCGCGCTCTGCCTGTCGTACGCCTGGATCACCGCCCGGGACTTCGAGGTGACCGCCCGGCAGCAGCTGTACCGGGACCCGGTGGTGCACGCCGAACGCAGCCGTTACCAGGAGATCGTGCTGACCCGGTCGGTCGCCGAGGTCGGCCGGCGGGCCACCGACCTGCGGTTGTTCCTCAACGGCGACCTCCAGTTCAGCTCGGTCGACGAGTACCGCTACCACGAGGCGCTGGTGCATCCGGCGCTGGCCGGGCCACGCGGCGAGGTGCTGGTGCTCGGGGCCGGCGACGGGCTGGCCGTCCGTGAGCTGCTGCGCTACCCGGACGTCCGGCGGATCACCGTGGTCGACCTGGACCCGGCGGTGGTGGCGCTGGCCCGCAGCGAACCGCAACTGCGTCAGCTCAACGGCGACGCGTTCGCCGACCCCCGGGTACGGGTGGTGCACGCCGACGCCTTCGGCTGGCTGCGTACCGCCGGGGAACGCTTCGACGTGGTGGTGGCCGACCTGCCCGACCCGGACGAGACGGCCACCGCGAAGCTCTACACCGTCGAGTTCTACACCCTGGTCCGCTCGGTGCTCGCCGACCGGGCCCGACTGGTGGTGCAGTCCGGTTCGCCGTACTTCGCACCCCGGTCGTACTGGTCGATCGAGGCGTCGATCCGGGCCGCCGGGTTCGCCACCCGGCCGTACCACGTGGACGTGCCGTCCTTCGGCGACTGGGGTTTCGTGCTGGCGGTACCCGGGACTACCCCGCCCGTGTTGGGTCTGCCGGCCGACGCGCCGGCCCTGCGGTTCCTGGACCCGGGCACGCTCGCCGCCGCCGGGAACTTCCCCGCCGACCGGCGCCGGGTGGACGTACCCGCCTCCACGCTGTTGCAGCCCAGGGTGCTGGAGTACGCCCGCGCCGAGTGGCGCGGCTACTGACCGTCCGGCGTTCCGGCGGGTCCGGCAGCTGCTGGCCGGCGTTCCGGCGGGTCCGGCATCTGCTGTCCGGTGCGGATGGCGGAATGCCGTTACGGTGTGGTGGCGATCCGAGGGAAGGAGAAGCGTGGCCGAATCCCACAGCGCGCCGGCCCGGGTGCGCCCGGGCAGCGTGACGATATCCAGTTACCTGTTGATCCTGGTGGCCGTCCTCCAGGTGCTCGCCCTGATCCTGACCCTCGCCACCATCGGCGACACCCGCCGGGTGCTCGAGGACGCCTACCGGGACAGCTCGGTCAACGGGATGGACGCGGTGGCCGACTTCGCCACCGTCGTCGCCGTCGGGGCCAGCCTGATCACCCTGCTGTTGGCGGTCGGCCTGGTGGTGCTGGCGGTGCTCAACAACCGGGGCAAGAACGGCTCCCGGATCACCACCTGGGTGGTGGGCGGTCTGCTGCTCTGTTGCAGCGGCGGCGGCCTGCTCAGCGGTGCGGCCGGCTCGTTCAGCGGGCCGGTGGGCGGCTCCAGCGCGGACATGCCGAGCCAGGAAGAGGTCCAGCGTCGGCTGGAGGAGGCGCTGCCGTCCTGGTACCAGCCGGTCAACCTGCTGCTCGGCATCGTGACGGTGCTCGCGCTGATCGCGGCCCTGGTGCTGCTGGCGTTGCCGGCGTCGAACGAGTTCTTCCGTAAGCCGCAGCCGGCCTGGGAGCCCCCGCTGCCCGGCGCCTACCCGGGCTACCCGCCGTCCGGCCAGCCGGGCTACCCGCCGTCCGGCCAGCCGGGCTACCCGTCCGCGCCGGGCCAGCCGGGGTACCCGCCGTCCGGCCAGCCGGGTTATCCGCCCGCCTCCGGTGAGCCCGGCTATCCGCCGGCATCCGGCCAGCCGGGGTACCCGCCGTCGGGCCAGTCCCCGTACGGCGGGCCGGCCCAGCCGGAACCGGGGCCGTCCACGGACCGCCCGGAGTCCGGCCCGTCCACCGACCGGCCGGGGGACCAGCCCGGACAGAATCCGCCACCGGCAAGTTGATCAATCGATAAGCGGGACTCCGCCGATCCCTCCGAGTAGGTTGCTTCGCGACGCCTACTCGGAGGGATCGGTCGTGTCGGATCAGGTTCCGCCCCGGCGACCCGCCGCCGTCGTGCTCGCCGCCGGGCTGCTCGTCGGCATGGCCGTCGCCGGGCTCGCCAACGCCGCCGCCGGGCTGCTGACCCTGGACGGCACCGCGACGCGGTTCCGGGCCGCGACGACGGACGTGGCCGACCGGAGCGCCGTCGACGCGGTGGCGACCCTGGTCGGGGTCTTCACCGTCCTGGCCGCCGTCCTGGCCGTGGTGGTCGCCGTGCTGCTGTTCGCCCTCGCCCTCGGTCTGCTCGCCCGGCGCAACGCGGTCCGGGTGACCACCTGGGTGGTCGCCGGGCTGGGTCTGCTCGCCGGCTGCGGTGCGCTGGCCGTCCTGGTCGGGCAGCGGACGATCCCGTTCCGGCTCGACCGCGACGAGGCCACCACGGCGGTGCTGTTCGATGCGCTGACCAGCGCCTACCCGGCATGGTGGATCCCGCTCAACGCCGGGCTTTCGGTCGGCCAGGTGCTCGGTTACCTTGTGGTAGCAACGCTGCTGGCGCTGCCCACGGCGAACGCCTACTACCGTCGTCGCCCGCCGACCCCACCCCACGTCCCGCCGCCCTCCGGTCCATCGCCCTCCGCTCCGTCGTCCTCTGGTCTGTCGTCTCCGGCCCCGTCGTCCTCCGGTCCGGCGGCCCCCGACCCGCCGTCTCCGGTACCGCCGTCTCCCGGCCCCGCCGGCCCCTGACCCGCCGTCTCTGGTACCGCCGTCTCCGCGACCGCTGTCTTCCCGACCGCTCCGTCCCGCCCAGGTGAGGATCCGCCCGTGCCCGCATCGTCCGACCCGGTTGTGCCCGGCCCCGCCGACCAGCTCGCGGTGGTCACCGGAGCGACAGCCGGCATCGGGGCCGCCTTCGCCCGCCGACTCGCCGCCGACGGGTACGACCTCGTCCTGGTGGCCCGGGACGCCGCCCGGCTCGCCGGATTCGCCGCCGAGCTGGCCGAACGGCACGGCCGGCAGGTGGAGGCGCTGCCGGCGGATCTCTCCACCGACGACGGCTGCGCCGCCGTGGTGCGCCGGCTCACCGAGGGCACCCCGGTCGACCTGCTGGTCAACAACGCCGGCATCGCCCTGACCAGGTCCTTCCTTCGGTCCAGTGTCGAGGATGAGGCCCGGCTGCTGCGGCTGAACGTCAACTCGGTGATGCGCCTGACGCACGCGGTGCTGCCGATCATGACCGCCCGGCAACGTGGGGCAGTGATAAATGTCTCTTCCGTTGCGGGATTTGGCGCGCTCGAACCCGGCTCGACCTACTCCGCCACCAAGGCCTGGGTGACCAACTTCAGCGAGTCGGTGGGCCAGGCCGCGCGGCCCCACGGCGTACGCGTGATGGCCCTCTGCCCCGGCTTCACCCGTACCGAGTTCCACCAGCGGGCCGGTATCGACACGACGAAGACGCCCTCGTGGATTTGGCTCGATGCCGACGATGTCATCGATCAGGGTCTCCGTGACCTGCGAAAAGGTCGGTTGGTGAGCGTTCCTGACTGGAAATACAAACTCGCCGTGGTGGGACTGCGGCACACGCCCCAGCGGCTGCTGCACCGTCTCACCCGGGACAAGCGGGTTCCGGCCGGGCGTCGCGGGAGCTGACCGTACCCGTCCCGGCGGGCCGCCGCGACCCGGCCCGGAGAGCCGTCGACCCTGATGCATGTTGCACAGAGTGAGCGGATGCTGTCGTCAACTGGTCGCCCGCAGGACTGACCGAGGGTGGACCCGACCCACGGCTCCCAGACTTGCGCAGTACCCTTGTGCGCCATGGGGGACCGCGACGACCTGCGTAAATTCATCGCCGACCTGGCCGTGGTCCATGGACGGGTGGTGCTCTCCTCGGGGCGCGAGGCAGATTGGTACGTCGATCTGCGTCGTGTCACGCTCCATCACCAGGCCGCTCCGTTGGTGGGGCGCGTCCTGTTGGATCTCACCGCCGACTGGGAGTTCGACGCCGTCGGTGGACTGACCTTGGGCGCCGATCCGGTCGCACTGTCGATGCTGCACGCCGCAGCTGCGACAAAACGACCGCTCGACGCGTTCGTCGTGCGCAAGGCTGGTAAGGCGCACGGGCTGCAACGCCGCATCGAAGGGCCTGACGTATCCGGGCGCCGGGTATTGGCGGTGGAAGATACCTCAACGACCGGTGGGAGTGTACTCACCGCAGTTGAAGCGTTACGAGAGGCGGGGGCTGAGGTCGTCGGCGTGGCCGTTATTGTTGATCGAGGTGCCGGCAACGCCGTAGAAGCAGCCGGGTTGCCCTACCGGGCAGCCTATACGTTGGCTGACCTTGGCCTTGTGGCCTAAAAGTCTGCCGATTCGGATTGCGGATATGCAGGCGTTTCGATGCTGCTGGTGGAAGGATGGAAAACGTGGGAACTGCGTTGGCTGAAATGACTATGCCTCAGATCTCGCCGCTTGCCGGCGAGCCGATCGAACGTGCCGATGCCGAGCGGCTCGCGGGGGTGCTCAAGGCCCTCGCGGACCCTGCCCGGCTGCGGCTGCTCAGCCTGATCCAGTCGGCCCCCGAGGGCGAGGCGTGCGTCTGCGACTTGACCGCGCCGCTCGGCCTCTCCCAGCCGACGGTCAGCCACCACCTGCGTATCCTCACCGAGGCCGGCTTGCTGGAGCGGGAGAAGCGCGGTGTCTGGGCGTACTACCGACTGGTGCCGACGGCGATCGCCACGATCGCCGATCTGCTGACCCCGCCCCGTAAGCGCGCCACCAAGAAGGCTCGCTGATCCGTCCCGGTCGTCCGGGGCCGCTCCGCCGGGAGCGGCACCGGACAACCGGTCGGGTTCGACCGTGGCGGTGTCCGTCAGCCACCGATGCTCGGTGGCTGACGACCCGTGCTCCGGGCTGCCCTGCGGGGTGAGGCCCGACCGAGAGCCTGCGGCTCACCGCCGCAGGCTCTCGGCACCATGGGAACGTCTCCGTTCCCCCGCTGACCTCTGCCCGGTCTCCGGCAGAAGACCTGCCGGCCCGCGCGGGGTTACGAACTGCCGGCCCCCCCCGGGGATGCTCTGTCGGCGTGCCCTTCGTCGGTGCGCCCTCCGGGTGCCCTTCGTCGGTGCGCCCGCCCTCCGGGTGCCCTTCGTCGGTGCGCCCGCCCTCCGGGTGCCCCTTGTCGGTGGGCCCTCCGGCTGGCCGGAAGCGGGCCGACCCGGCGGACCGCTGTGTCCCGATCACCGCCCTGACACGTGACCGCCCGGCGGACGAGGATCACCCCGCCCGCCGTCGGTATCCGCTCGGGACGATCAGTGCCGACCGTACGGCTGACCGCCGTGGGGCTGCTGTCCCCGCTGGTACGGCTGCTGCTCGTCACCGTAGGACTGCTGCTCGCCGTACGCCGGCTGCGGCTGGCCATACGTCGGTTGCGGCGGCTGCTGGCCGTACGCCGGCGGCTGCTGGCCGTACGGCTGCCCGTACTGCGGTTGCTCGGGGTACGGCTGCCCGTACTGCGGTTGCTCGGTGGCGGGCTGGTGCCCGCGGTACGCCGGCTGCGGCTGCGCGCCGTACGGCTGCTGCTGGTCGGCGACAGAGGGCCGTGGCTGGTCGCCGTAGGGCTGACCGTACTGCTGCTCGCCGTACGGCGAGGGCTGCTGGGCGCCGGTGCCGTATCCGGGCTGTGCGCCGTACCCCGGCTGGGCGGGCTGCGCGCTGTATCCGGGCTGGGTGCTGTATCCGGGCTGTGCGCCGTATCCGGGCTGGGTGTTGTCGTATCCCGGCTGGGTGCCGTGACCCGGCGACGACTGGGGAGCATGGCCCTGGCCGCCGTGGTCCGGCGACCGTCCGTCTCCGAGGTGCTGCTGCCGGGTGTCGCCGTACGACTGCCCGCCGTAGGGCTGCTGTTGCGGGCCGCCGGGGTAGGGCAGGGCACCGAACTGCTGGGTCTCGTCCTGGTCCGCCCGGCCGCCGTACGGCTGGCCACCACCGTAGACCTGACCACCCCGGGACGGCTGGTTGCCGCCGCCGTACTGCGGGGTGCCGCCGGCCGGGGGCAGGGCGTCGCCGTACGGCTGGCCGCCGTACCGCTGCCCGCTCTCCGGGTACGGCTGGCCGGCGTACCCGGACTGCTCCTCCTGGTTCTCGCGGGCCTCGCGGACGGCCTCCTCGGCGGCGGCCCGCTCCTCGGCGGTGGTGCCCCGCTTGGCCGCCATCCGGGCCCGGAGCAGCTCGATCACGATCGGCACCACCGAGAGCACCACGATGCCGATCAGGATCATCTCGATGTTGGCCTTGACGAACGGGATCTGGCCGAGGAAGTACCCCAGCACGGTGACCCCGGTGCCCCAGAGGATCCCGCCGACCACGTTGTAGATCACGAAGGTGCGGTAGTCCATCCGGCTCACGCCGGCCACGATCGGGGTGAAGGTCCGCACGATCGGCACGAACCGGGCCAGCACGATCGACCGCGGGCCGTACTTCTCGAAGAACTCGTGTGCCTTGAGCACGTTCTCCTGCTTGAACAGCTTCGAGTTGGGCCGGCGGAACAGCGCCGGGCCGACCTTGCGCCCGAAGGCGTACCCGACCTGGTCCCCGGCGATCGCGGAGAGGGTGATCAGCAGGCAGACCAGCCAGAGCGGGTAGGTGATGTACTTCCCGTCGGCGGTGAGCAGGCCGGCGGTGAACAGCAACGAGTCACCCGGCAGGAAGAACCCGATCAACAGGCCGGACTCGGCGAAGACGATGACCAGGATGCCGAGCAACCCGAACGTCGAAATCAACCACTCCGGGTCGAGCCAGTCCGGCCCGAGGGCCAGCGTGGTCGTGGGCGTCGGCACGAGGTGACCTCCGATGTCAGCCAGTAGGGGCGGCGGTCGTCCGCCACCGGCGATGGCACCCACTGAGTCTAGGTGCCCACCAACTGGCCTGGTGCGGGACGTCACGACCGACATCCGGCGTACCGGACAACCCGGCGCTCGCACCACGCGCAACGTTCCGCGTCGCCGCACCCGTCAACAGGGCAGGACCCCTGGGAGGTGCAGTGACGTACGAGGAGTTCGCCGACGCCCGGCTGGCCGCGATGCTGCGGTACGCGGTCATGCTGACCGGCGACCCGCACCAGGCACAGGACCTGGTGCAGGAGACCATGGTGCGGGTCCAGCTCAACTGGCGACGGGTGGCCCGCGCGGACTCCCCGGAACGGTACGTGCGCCGGATGCTCACCCACCAGTACGTCGACTGGCGACGCGGCTCCTGGGTCCGCCGCGTGTTGCTGCGGGCCGAACCGGACGACGCGGTCCCGGTACCCGCCGACCACGCGGAGACCGCCGTCGAGCGGGACCAGGTCTGGTCCTGGCTCGCGCGGTTGCCCCGCCGGCAACGCGCCACGCTGGTGCTGCGCTACTACGAGGACCTGCCCGACGCGGAGATCGCCGCGATTCTCGGCTGTGCGGTCGGCACCGTCCGTTCGTCCATTTCCCGCGCCCTGGCCACCCTCCGGGCCGAACTCGTGGAGACCTGCTGATGACCGAGGACGACCTGCGGGCCACCTTCGCCCGACACGAGACGCTGACCCCGCCGACCGGGCCACTGCGGACGGCCATCGACCGGATCGCCGCACGTCGGCGTCGGCGTCGCCGTCGCTTCACGGCTGTCGGTACGTCGCTCGCGTTGCTCGTCGCGGTGGTCGTCGGAGCGCCGCGGTACGCAGCTGACCCCGCCCGGTCGGTGGATGGCCCGGCGTCGCGCGCCGAGCTGCTCGGCCAACCGGGCGGCCCGCTCAACGTGCTGCTGCTCGGCGTGGACGGCACCTCGGTGACGGTGGGGGACCCGCCCCGGGCCGACTCGATCCTGCTGGTGCACATACCGGCCGACCAGCGCCGGATCTACCTGATCTCGCTACCCCGGGACCTGGCGGTGCCGATCCCCGGGCACGGGGTCGACAAGCTCGGCGCGTCCTTCCCGCGCGGCGTCGGCGACCGCGAACCGAGCCTGGGTCGCGGCTACCAGCTCACCAGCCGTACCGTCACCGAGCTGACCGGCGTCCGACCGGACGCCGGCGCGGTGCTCACCTATCCGGCGGTGCAGGCGATCACCGACGCCGTCGCCGGGGTGCCGGTCTGTCTGCGGGAGCCGGTCCGCTCGGTACACACCCAGCGGATCTTCCCGGCCGGTTGCCAACGGCTCGATGGTGCCGCCGCCGTCGACCTGCTCCGGCAACGGCATGGGCTCGCCGAGGACGCCCGGGACCGGGACCGCAACGCCCAGCGGTACGCCGTGGGACTGCTACGACGCCTCACCGAGCAGCGACTCCTCACCGATCCGGTGGGACTGCACCGGCTGATGCAGACCGCCGGTGCGGGCCTGACCGTGGACGCCGGCCACGCGGAACTGCCCGACCTGCTGGCGCTGCGGGCCACGGTGACGCCCACCGAGCCGGTCGGCGTGCTGCTGCCCACCGTTGCGGCCGGGGACGCGCCGGGCACCCGGCACCTGGACGAGGGAGACGGTCGGGCGCTGCTGGCCGCGCTCCGCGACGACCGGGTAGCCGACTGGGTGGCGGCGAACCCCGAACACGTGCTGAGTCAGGGGTAGGCCCGACCGCGGGAGTGGGTCAGCGGTAGTCGTCCTCGTCGGCGGTGACGACGCGGGACTGCTCCACCGCGTCCCAGTCGGCCACCTCGAGGCCCCGGTGCGGCTCGGTGTCGCCGTCGACCGGCCCGGCCACCATCGCCTGCTCCACGGCGTCGGCCGCCGGGGCCTCCGGGTCCCGCTCGTCCGGGGTGAGGTGGTCGCCCGGGGCGAACTCCTCGTCTGGCTGGCCCATCGTCCCTCCTTCGGCTCGCGCGGCAGGCTCTTCCACACCGTACGGGTTGAATGTCCTGCCCACCGGGAGGCCGTGCCAAACCGGGCGGATCGGCGGATCTGCCCCTCCGGGCCGGGGCCCGGTGCCAGGATGGGGCCGTGGGCTTCCTGATCCGGTTGGCGACCAGCGCGGTGGCGCTGTGGGTCGCCACCCTGATCGTGCCCGGCGTCGAGGTGGGTGGCCGGTCCGGGGGGCGGACGACGCTGACCCTGCTCGCCGTCGCGCTGATCTTCGGGGTGGTCAACGCGGTGCTCAAGCCGGTCATCCAGGTGGTCGGCTGTGTCTTCTACCTGCTGACCCTGGGCCTGTTCGCGTTGGTCGTGAACGCGCTGCTGTTCCTGCTGACCGACTGGATCGCCCGTCAACTCGACCTGCCGTTCCGGGTGGACGGCTTCTGGCCGGCGTTCTGGGGGGCGATCGTGGTCGCGGTGGTGAGCTGGCTGATCAGCGTCGTGGTCCGGGACAGGTAGTCCGGCACGGGGTGGACCCCTCCCGGGTCGGTTGTGCCCGCTCGGGCCTCCTACGGGATACTGCCCGCGGAGGACAGCGCGGTCTCGCACCCATGGAAGACAGTTGGCCAGCACGGCCGAGAGCGGTAGTTAAGGAGCGTTTGACATGCCCATCGCTTCCCCTGAGGTCTACGCGGAGATGCTGGACCGCGCCAAGGCCGGCCGGTACGCGTACCCCGCGATCAACGTGACGTCCTCGCAGACCCTCAACGCCGCGCTCAAGGGCTTCGCCGACGCGGAGAGCGACGGCATCATCCAGGTCTCGACCGGTGGTGCCGAGTACCTCTCCGGCCCGACCGTCAAGGACATGGTCACCGGTGCCGCCGCGTTCGCCGCGTACGCCCGCGAGGTGGCGAAGAACTACCCGGTGAACATCGCCCTGCACACCGACCACTGCCCGAAGGACAAGCTGGACAAGTTCGTCCGGCCGCTGATGGCGATGTCCAAGGAGCGGGTGGCCCGGGGCGAGGAGCCGCTGTTCCAGTCGCACATGTGGGACGGCTCCGCCGTACCGGTCGCCGAGAACCTGGAGATCGCCGCCGAGCTGCTCGACCGGGCCGCCGAGGGCAAGATCGTCCTGGAGATCGAGGTCGGCGTGGTCGGTGGTGAGGAGGACGGCGTCGAGAACGCCATCAACGACAAGCTGTACACCACCGTCGAGGACGGCCTGGCCATGGTCGAGGCGCTCGGCCTGGGCGAGAAGGGCCGCTACATGGCGGCGCTGACCTTCGGCAACGTGCACGGCGTCTACAAGCCGGGCAACGTGAAGCTCCGCCCCGAGATCCTCAACCAGATCCAGGAGGCGGTGGGCGCCAAGTACGGCAAGGACAAGCCGCTCAGCCTGGTCTTCCACGGTGGCTCCGGCTCGCTGCTGGAGGAGATCCGGGAGGCGCTCGACTACGGCGTGGTGAAGATGAACATCGACACCGACACGCAGTACGCCTTCACCCGTCCGGTCGCGGAGCACATGTTCCGCAACTTCGACGGCGTGCTCAAGATCGACGGCGAGGTCGGCAACAAGAAGATGTACGACCCGCGGACCTGGGGCAAGCTGGCCGAGGCCGGGCTTTCCGCCCGCGTCGTCGAGGCCTGCGAGCACCTGCGCTCCACCGGTACCACGCTCGCCAAGTAACCCGTACCCGTGCAGGAGGAGCCCCCGGCCACCACGGCCGGGGGCTCCTCCCGTTGCTCAGCCCACCCCGCCGATCAGGGCGCGGGCCGCCTCGGCGACGTCGTCGGTCAGGTAGACCGTGCCGGACAGGTCACCGAACGGCGAGGCCGCCAGCAACGGCCGCAGCAGCGCCTCCACCGGCAACTCCCGGGTCCAGTAGTCCCGGTTCAGGAAGACGTACGCGCCGCTGGCCCCGTCGGTGCCGTAGTAGGTCTTCGTCGCCGCCTGGAACACCTCCTGCACGGTCCCGGCCCGACCCGGCGCGAAGACGATCCCACCCCGGGCCAGCCGCAGGATGGTGTCCTCCCGGATGGCGTTCGAGAAGTACTTCGCGATCTTCCCGGCGAACAGGTTCGCCGGTTCGTGCCCGTACAGCCAGGTGGGGATCGCCAGACCACCGGTCCGGGCCCAGTCGAGGCTGGAGAGTTCCCCGCGCGCCCGGGGCAGGCCGTGCGCCGGGGCGTACCGCTGCCGCACCTCCAGCGCCACGGCGGTGTACCGGTCGTGGTCGGTGAAGTCGGGAGCGGTGGCGAGCAGGTCGATCGCCGCCGCCAGGTCCTCCACCGGATGCGAGGCGAGGTACGCGCCCAGGTTCGCCGCCTCCATCACCCCGGGTCCGCCCCCGGTGACGATCAGCCGGTCGGCGCGGGCCAGCTCCCAGCCCAGCGTGGCCGCCATCCGGTACGGGCCGCTGCCGCGCGGTACGGCGTGTCCGCCCATGACGCCCACCACGGACTGCGGCCCGTGTGTCGCCAACCAGGCCCTGGTCGCGTCGGCCAGCGCGTTGTCCACACCGTGGTCGTGCAACCGTTGACCGAGCGCCTCCTTCACGTCGGGCAGCGCACCGCCGTGCGCCCGGAAGTGCTCGTACACCCGGGTGTCGTACATGCCGGCGAAGCCGCCCTCGGCGAACCCGGCGGCCAGCTCCTCCGGGGTGTATAGATGCGACGGCTGGGTCGGGTAGGGCAGTCCGGAGAACGGTGGCACCACGTTCGCCCCACGCCGGACCAGGTCCGCCCCGACCTCCCGGTCGGCGAACCGGCAACCGACGAAGAGGGTCCCGGCGACGTCCGTGCCGGTCAGATCGGGTACGGGGGACAGGTCGAGCCGGAGGCCCTGCACGGTCAACCCGGCCAGGCTGCCGGTGGAGAGCCGCCGGTCGAAGGCGGCGCGGGTCTCGATCTCGTCTGGGGCGGTGTGCGGCTCGATGACGTCCGCAGGTGGTGGGGTCGGCACGAGAGCCATCGTGCCCAACCCGGGCAAACGGTAAAACCGTCGGTGCCCCGGTGCCCCGGTGTGCGCGCTCGAACCGGCAAGAGCCCGGCGACCAGGGTCACCGGGCTCTCGTCAACCGGTTCCTGGGGAGGCTCCGGAACATCATTTCTAGCGGAGATGAACAGCCGGTGACATGGGCCGCAGGCGTGGCCGGGCCTCAACCGTTCAGCCAGCCACCAGGGCGGACCCCCTCGCGGGCCGATTGGCGAAGCGGGTTGAATGGGACGATGCAGAACCTCTTGCCGGAGCCGCCGGCCACTCTCCTGCCCGCATACGACGAGGCCGAGGCCGCGCTGGCCGCCGCCCGTGAGGCCGGCACCGACGAGGCGTACGCCGAGGTGGCCGGCCGATTCCCGACCTTCTCCGCAGCCTGGGGCGAGTTGGCCGCCCGCGCGTTCGCGCAGGGTCAGGTCGTCCCCGCGTACGCCTTCGCGCGTACCGGCTACCACCGGGGCCTGGACCAGCTCCGCCGCAACGGTTGGCGCGGGCACGGCCCGGTGCCGTGGTCGCACGAGCCGAACCGGGGTTTCCTGCGCTGCCTGCACGTGCTGTCGAAGGCGGCCGACGAGATCGGCGAGGCGGACGAGGCGGCCCGCTGTGCCCAGTTCCTCCGCGACTGCGACCCGGCCGCCGGTGACGCCCTCGCCAGCAACTGAGGTGTTCGCCGGGGCACCTTGCTGCCACTTCCATGCAGCAGCAAGGTACCCCGGCGCCACTCCGGGCGGGAACGGCCTGGAGCCCTCCGGCCAACGGCGGCGGACCCGACGGGCCGTGGCAGGCCGCCTGCCGCGATCTCGGTAGCGGACTGGATTCCTTCGAACACCGCCTGCCGCGATCTCGGGAGCGGGTTAGAGTCCCTCGGCCACCGCTGCCGCGATCTTGAGCCAGGCATCCCGGGTGGCCGAGGAGAGCTGGCCGTACCGGATCGGTTCCCCGGTGTCGATCAGCCGCTCGTACGGCGCGAGCAGCACCGCCCTGGTCCGGGCGGCGAAGTGCTGCTGGATCGCCGGTAGGTCGATCTCCTTGCGGGACGGCGGCATCGACACCACCGTCACCGCCTGCCGGACCAGCCGCTGACGGCCGCTCTGCTCCAGGTGGTCGAGCATCCGGGCGGCGGTCTCCGCCGAGTCGTTCCGGGCCGACATGGTGACCACCAACTGGTCGGTGGCGTCCATCGCGGCCTGCCAGTTCTGGGCCCGGACGTTGTTCCCGGTGTCCACGAAGATCAGCTTGTAGAACCGGCTGACCACATCCCGGATCTCGGCGAACGCCGAGGCGGTGAGCATCTCGCCGCCGGTCGCCGACTCGTCCGAGGCGAGCACGTCGAACATCCCCTCGCCCTGCGAGCGGACGTACTGCGACAGGTCCCCGACCCGCCCGTGCGCCCCCTGGAACTGGCCCAGGTCGCGCAGCATGTCCCGGACGGTACGGGAGTGGAAGTCCTGCTGGGCCCGCATTCCGAGGGTGCCCTGCGTCTCGTTGTTGTCCCAGGCCAGAACGTACCCGCCGCGCTTCTGCCCGAAGGTCATCGCGAGCAGCAGGATCGCCACCGTCTTGCCGGCCCCGCCCTTCGGGTTCACCACGGTCACCTGACGTAGGCCACCGAAGTTCCGGCGGACCATCTCGATGTCGTGCTTGACCTCCTGCTCGTGCCGGCCCGGCGGAAGCTTCACCAACCCCAACGTCGACTTGTTCACCACCGCCCGTACGCCCATCGTGGCCACCGGGTCGGCCGGCCGGGCCTGGCGACGCCGGGCGAAGTCCTCGGCGGTCGGCGTGGCACCGTCCGACCAGAGCGGATCCGAGTAGCCGGCGGAGGCCGGCGGAGCCACCCGGGGCACGGCCGACTCGGCCGGGGGAGCCACCTCGGTGGCCCGCCCGTCGGCCGGAAACTGCTGTCCCGGCGGTGGCTGCTGCGACCCGTACCGCTGCCCCGGCCCTGCCGACTGCGGGTCCGGCCCGTACGACTGTTGGTCGGTCCCGTACGACTGCGGGTCCGGCCCGTACGGCTGCGCAGATTGCGCCCCCGGTCCGTACGGTTGCGCCGACTGCGGGTCCGGCCCGTACGGCTGCGGTGGGAAGTGCTGATCCGGTGTACCGGGTGGTGGGGCCGACCGGGACGGCGGCCCCCAGCCGCCGCCGGCCCAACCCGGCGCGGCGGTGTCCGGTACCGGGGGTAGCGGCGCCCAGCCGGCCGGGGACGGCCCGTGCTCGCCCAACTCGTGCTCGCGTGCTTCGTAGCCGGACTGCTCACCGTCGGCCGGTTCACGGGCGTCGGGTTGCTGGGTACCGGCCGGCGTCGGCGGGGGCAGCGAATGCCAACCCGGGCCGGAGTCGCCGACCGGCGGCTGCTGCCGGGGCACCGCCACGGTGCCCGCCGTTCCGGCCGTCGAGCCGGCGGTGCCTGCCGTTCCGGCCGTCGAGCCGGCGGTGCCTGCCGTTCCGGCCGTCGAGCCGGCGGTGCCTGCCGGTCCGGCCGTCGAGCCGGCGGTGCCTGCCGTTCCGGCCGTCGAGCCGGCGGTGCCTGCCGGTCCGGCCGTCGAGCCGGCGGTGCCTGCCGTTCCGGCCGTCGAGCCGGCGGTGCCTGCCGGTCCGGCCGTCGAGCCGGCGGTGCCTGCCGTTCCGGCCGTCGAACCGGCGGGGTCTGGCGGCACGACCGCCGAGCCGGGGAATGCCTGGTGCTGCTCGCCACGGCCACCGCCGGCGGTCGCCGACGGCGCGGTCGGAGCGGCGGGGGCGCCGGGCCGGGTCGTCGGGGCGGCGGGCGGTCGTTGCGGCGGGTACGCCCACGGGGATTCCGCCGCGCCCCGCACGCTGGATTCGCCCTGGACACCACCGCCGTCGCCGCTGCCGCCCGGATGGTCCGCGCCCGGCTGACCGGCCACAGTGGCGGGAGTGCCCGAACCGTTCGTCACCCCGCCGGTACCTGCCGCGACAGCGGCCCCGGACACGGGCGTTCCGGGCATGAACGAGGTCCCGGCCGTCGGCTCCCCGTGGCTCGGCCCGGTGGCCTCCCCAACGGCATCACCAGGAACATCACCAGCGGCATCACCAGGAACATCGCCCGTGGTGGCATCACCAGTGGCACGGCTACGGGCACCGTCGCGCCCGGCGTCGTCGCGCCCGGCGTCGTCGCGCCGGGCGTCGTCGCGCCGGGCGTCGTCGCGCCGGGCGTCCTCCCGCCCGCCGAACGCCGGGTCGAGCGTGAACGGACCGTCCAGACCGTGCTGCGGTACCGGGGCCGGTGACCAGTGGGCGTGCCCGGTCGGGGCCCAGCCGAGACCGGCACCGCTGACCGGTGACACCGCCGGCGTCATCACCGGCTGCGGGGCCCACTGGTCACCCGCCCACTGATCACCGGACCACTGGTCACCGGTCCATTGGTCACCGGTCCATTGGTCACCGGTCCATTGGTCACCGGTCCATTGGTCACCGGTCCACTGGTCGCCGGCTGAGGGCTGCCGCGTGGGGCCGGCGTCGGACCGGACCTGCTCCGGCGGCCAGAGCGGTTCGATGTCCCGTTCGGGTATCGGTCCCCCCTGCTGACCTGGCAGACGGACCCGGTCGGCGTTCTCGTGCACCACGGTTCCTCCCCCTATCCTCCTGCCGAGGATAGGCCCTGAAAGCCGCCCATCCGGTGCCGAACCGGGCGATCAGCCGGTGTAGACGGCCCACGCTCCCGGCTCGGTCCACCAGGATCGCTTGCGGCTCAGCTCCCCCTCGACCCCGTCGTCGAGGTACGGCACCCGCTCGTCCCGGGGCACCACGGCCACCGCCCGACCACGGGCCCGACGCACCTCGAAACGGATCCGCTTCCTACCCAACGCGGAGCGGGCCACCACGGGCACGGCCACCGCCACCTCGACCACCCCGTCCGTCGGATCCGGACCGGTCAGCAGCGGCAGGCCACCCAGGTTCGCGTACCCGCCGGCGTTGCCGACGGCGCAGGCCAGCAGGGGTTCCTCCCCGGTGGAGAGGACAGCGTCGTCGACCTCCACGCGCCCCCGCCAGTAGAGCGGTCGGCCGGCGTCGTCGGAGGCGCCGAGCAGCGCCCCGTCGAGGGTGACCGAGCCACCGTCGTTGCGGAGCAGGTCGAGGCGGCGTACCGGCCCGTCCAGCACCGCGGCGGCCACCGCCGCCGGCTCCCGGGGGAGACCGAGCTGCGCCGCCAGGTCACGCTGCGTGGCGCTCCGGGCCGGATCGAGCGGCAGTACGCCGATCGGCGGCAGGTCCGGCACGGTACGGTTGCCGGCCAGGTCGGCGGGGCGGCGACTGGGCGGTGGAGCGTACCGCCGGACCAGTCGGCGCAGGACGGCGCGCAACTGACCGTCACTGGCGGTGGCGACGACCAGCCGGGTCTTGGTGTCCGGGTCCGGCCAGTCCAGGCCGTCGGGCCGGGCCGGGGCGTCCAGCCGGGCCAGCACCTGGTCGATCTCGGCGTCCGAGCGGGCGGTGACCGTCTCCACCCGGGCACCCCGTTCGGTCAGCGCGTCCGCGCAGGCCAGCACCGGTACGCGCGGCGTCTCACACCGCTCGTCGGACGGCCCGGAGCCGGCCCCGCCCGGGGCAGCGGCCCCGCCACAGCAACCACCGTCACCGTCACCGCACGCCCCGGCGGCAGCACGCTCCGAGCCCAGGGTGAGCAGCACCACGTCGTACACGGAAGGGGGCCTCCTGCCTCGTGCGCAGCCCCTGCCGGCTGCGCGTACACCACTTGTTAGCCTGACACCTCGGGCTCGCCACGCGGTCGCCACCTGGCACCCGAGCCCCCTGGAGGCGGTGAAGATGCCAGCGATCGTGCTGCTCGGCGCTCAGTGGGGCGACGAGGGCAAGGGCAAGGTTACCGACCTGCTGGGTGGGCGGGTCGACTACGTGGTGCGCTACTCGGGCGGCAACAACGCCGGGCACACGGTGATCACGCCGGACGGCCAGAAGTACGCGCTGCACCTGATGCCGAGCGGGGCGCTCTCGCCGAGTGCCATGATCGTCATCGGCAACGGCGTGGTGGTCGACCCGAAGGTGCTGCTGGCCGAGATCGACGGGCTCGCCGAGCGTGGCGTCGACGTCTCCCGGCTGCGGATCTCCGGTGACGCGCACCTGATCATGCCGCACCACCGCGCACTGGACCGGGTGGTCGAGCGGTACCTGGGCTCGGCCCGGATCGGCACCACCGGTCGGGGCATCGGCCCGGCGTACGGCGACAAGGTCGCCCGGATGGGCATCCGCCTCCAGGACCTGCTCGACCCGGGCATCCTGCGCAAGAAGCTCGAACTGGCGCTGCGCGAGAAGAACCAGATCCTGTTCAAGGTCTACAACCGTAAGGCGATGGACGTCGACGCCACCGTCGAGGAGTACCTGGAGTACGCGGAGCGGCTGCGGCCGTACATCGCGGAGACCCGGGCGATGCTCTGGGACGCCCTGGACCGGGGCGAGACCGTGCTGCTGGAGGGTGCCCAGGCCACCATGCTCGACATGGACCACGGCACGTACCCGTTCGTCACCTCCTCCAACCCGACGGCCGGTGGTGCCTGCGTGGGTGCCGGCATCCCACCGACCGCCATCACGAAGGTGATCGCGGTCAGCAAGGCGTACACCACCCGGGTCGGTTCCGGTCCGTTCCCCACCGAACTCTTCGACGACAACGGCCAGCACCTGCGCAAGGTCGGTCACGAGTACGGCACCACCACCGGCCGGGAGCGGCGCTGCGGCTGGTTCGACGCGGTGGTCGCCCGGTACGCCTGCCGTCTCAACGGGGTCACCGACCTGGTCGTCACCAAGCTGGACGTGCTCACCGGCCTGCCGAAGGTGCCGATCTGCGTCGGGTACGAGATCAACGGCGAACGCGTCGACGACATGCCGATGACGCAGACCGACTTCCACCACGCGACTCCGATCTACGAGGAGCTCGACGGCTGGTGGGAGGACATCACCAAGGCCCGTACCGAGGACGAACTGCCGGAGAACGCCCGCCGCTACATCGCCCGCGTCGAGGAACTCTGCGGCACCCGGGTCAGCGTCGTCGGCGTAGGCCCCGGCCGCGAGGAGAACGTCCTCCGCCACCCCCTCCTCCCCTAACCCCCTCCCGGCCCCTCCCCGGGCCCCTCCCTCCCGGCCCCCGGGATCGCCCTTTTGATCATGAAGTTGTTGTCACTCCGCTCGGCGTGTCATGACAACAACTTCATGGTCAACACGGGTGGGGCGGGGGTTATCCACAGGGCGGGGTGGGTTGTCCACAGGGGGTCGTGTGGGCGCGGGTCGGGCGCGAGGGTGGAAGGCATGGATGCCTTCACCGTGGTGCGGCGGGTCGCGCAGGGTCGTGACGGGGTCGTGACGTTGGCTCAGGCGCAGCAGGCCGGCCTGAGTGCACACGAGATCCACCGACTCTGCCGGGCCGGCCGTTGGCGGGTGGTGGCCCGGGGAAGCTACCTGGTGGACGCCGACCGGTACGACGACGTTCCGCGCCGCGCACGTGTCCGGGCCGCGGTGACGTCCTTCGGGCGGTACGCGGTCGCGGTGCTCGGGACGGCCGCCGAGCTGCACGGAATCGCCGGCCTGGCACGTACGGACGAGATTCACCTCTCCCTGCCGGGTCCGGCGGCGAGGCCGGCCCGGGCGGCGCATCCCGAGGTGATGGTGCACCAGTTGGTGATCGAGCCGGGGCAGGTCGGTCAGGTGTACGGAATTCCCGCCACCGACCCGGTCCGGACCGTCGCCGACCTGGCGCTGCGGACGGACCGTTTCACCGCCGTGTCCCTGCTCGACTCGGCGGTGAACCAGCAGTTCATGACCGCCGACGACATGCTCGTGATCCCTCGCCTGCTCGGTCGGCGACGAGGGGCCGTGGCGGCACGTCTGTGCCTGGCCGAGGCGGACGGCCGGGCCCAGTCCCCGTTGGAGACGCGGGTCAGGCTGCGCTGCGTGGACGGCCGGGTCCCGCCGGACGATCTCCAGGTCGAGGTGCGTGACGACGACGGCTACCTGCTGGGGGTCGGTGATCTGGGGTGGCGGGCTCGGAGAGTTCTGGCGGAGGCGGACGGCCGGGGGCCGCATGCTGCCCCGGAGGCGGTCTTCGCCGACCGCCGTCGACAGAACCGCCTGGTCAACGCCGGCTGGACGGTCCTCCGTTTCACCTGGCAGGACACACTGCACCCGGCCTACGTCCCGGACACCGTCCGACAAGCCCTCCGCACCCCACCTCCGCCCCGTTGACCATGAAGTTGGTGGCGCGACACGCCGACGCGTAGGACAACAACTTCATGATCAACGGGGCGGAGGTGGGGGTCGGTAGGATCGGGGGTCGTGCGGGTACTTCTTGTGGGTGGTGGGGGGCGGGAGCATGCGCTCGCGCTCGGGTTGGCTGCCGATCCGTCGGTGGCGCGGCTGATCGCGGCACCGGGGAATCCGGGGATCGCGGGGGTGGCGGAGCTGCGGCAGGTGGACGTCACCGATCCGGCCGCCGTGGCCGCGTTGGCCGTGGAGAACGCCGTCGACCTGGTGGTGATCGGCCCGGAGGCCCCGCTGGTCGCCGGGGTCGCCGACGCGGTACGCGCCAAGGGCGTCGCCTGCTTCGGGCCGTCCGCCGAGGCCGCCCGGCTGGAGGGTTCCAAGACGTTCGCCAAGGACGTGATGACCGCCGCCGCGGTGCCCACCGCGCGGGCGTACACCTGCACCGACGAGGCGGAGACCGCGAAGGCGCTGGACGAGTTCGGCCCGCCGTACGTGGTGAAGAACGACGGACTGGCCGCCGGCAAGGGCGTGGTGGTCACCGAAGACCGGGCCGCCGCGCTGGCCCACGCCGCCGAGTGCGGACGGGTGGTGGTCGAGGAGTACCTCGCCGGCCCGGAGGTGTCGCTGTTCGTGGTGACCGACGGCGAGGCGGCGGTGCCGCTCCTGCCGGCGCAGGACTTCAAGCGGGTCGGTGACGGCGACACCGGTCCCAACACCGGCGGCATGGGGGCGTACGCGCCACTGCCCTGGGCTCCGTCCGGCCTGGTGGACGAGGTGATGGCGGACGTCGTGCACCCGACGCTGGTCGAGATGCGCCGCCGGGGTACCCCGTTCGCCGGTCTCCTCTACGTCGGGTTGGCGATCACCGCGGCCGGGCCCCGGGTGATCGAGTTCAACGCCCGCTTCGGTGACCCGGAGACCCAGGTGGTGCTCGCCCTGCTCGAGTCACCGCTCGGCGGGCTGCTGCACGCGGCGGCCACCGGCACCCTCGCCGCACATCCGCCGCTGCGGTGGCGGGACGGGTCCGCGGTGACCGTGGTGGTCGCCGCCGAGAACTACCCGGGCAGCCCGCGTACCGGGGACGTGATCACCGGCGGTGAGCTTCCGGGCGTGATTCACGCCGGCACCCGTCGGGGCGAGGACGGCAGTCTGCGTTCGGCCGGTGGCCGGGTGCTCTGTGCCACGGCCACCGGTGCCGACCTGGCCACCGCCCGGGACGCGGCGTACGCGCTGGTCGACTCGGTCGAGTTGGCCGGCTCGCACCACCGGCGGGACATCGCGGCGGCAGCCGTCCGGGGGGAGATCCACCTACCGAGGTGAACGTCGGCGAGCAGCAGGGACCGGTCCGGCGGTCGAGCTGGCCGGCGGCGGTCAGCGGGGGCGGGTCATCCGGTCCAGCAGGTTGGCGGTGGCCCGTTGGATCCGTTCGTCCCGGTGGCCGGCACGGTCGAGGGCCATCGTCCAGTACAGCGTGGCGGCGGCGAAGACCACCCCACCCTGTGGGGTCTCGTAGACGTGGGTGTTCTGTACCCGCCACAGCCCGGCCCGGTTCTGGTACGCGCTGGCGCTGAGCGTCGTACCGGTGCCGCCGACCGGCTCCGGGTAGCCTGCGGTGCGGCCGTCGGCTTCGCCACCGACCAGGGCGGGAATCCGGTCGCCGTCGGCCAGCCCGGTGCCGGCCCAGAACCAGTGTCCGGCCGAGCTGACCACCAGCGGCTGCGGGGTGGGGACGATGCCGTTGTACTGGACGCCGAGCAGTCCCTGTTCGGCGGTGCTGCCGTCCGGGGCGACGCTGCGCCAGTAGGTGGTCGGGCCGGCGGCGTCCGACCACGGGTCCGGTGACGTCTTGTGGCAGGTGAGCAGCCGGGCGGGGCGTCCGTCCGCCGTCGACCGGAGCCGGACGTGCCAGTAGACGCTGTTCGCGGCGAGGAAGGCCAGGCTGGTCCCGGCGGTCACCGCGCGTTCCGCCGCGAGGCGCATGGGCCGTGACCAGTATTCGTCGTGTCCGCTGAAGACGATGCCCCGGTACCGGGCCGGGTCGAGCCGGCCGAGGTGCAGGTCCTCGCTGGTGGCGTAGGTGACGTCGTAGTTGTTGCGTTCCGCCCACCGGATGAAGTCGTGGTCCCGGTCGAGGTGCTTGGGCCAGCCCTGGTGGGCGTACGGGCGGTCGAACGAGACCTCCAGGGCGCGCCGGTCGTAGTCCAGCATCCCGGCGCGGTACCCGTAGTAGAGACTCCGGCCGGAGACCTGGTCCATCGGCCACTGGTTGTACGCCTGGTAGGTGGTGAAGGGCAGGACCACGCAGAGCGCGGCGGCCCGCCGGTCGTCCCGGACCACGAAGGGGGTGTAGCCGCGCCAGCCGTCGGCCGAGGTGAAGATCGCCTGGTAGAGGCCGGAAATCCAGTCGTCGGGGATGCGCAGGGTCCAGGAGACCGGCCAGCGGCAGACCAGCGTCCCGGTGCGCGGGTCGGGGGCGGGCACCGGTGCCGGTCGTCCGGTCAGCTCCGAACTCGTCAGCAGCTCCCGGGCGCCGGCCCCGTCGTACCAACCGAGGCGGACGATCGAGATCCGGTACGCCCCGGCGGGCTGGACCGCGACATGGAAGTCGATGGTCTGGCCGTGCGCGACGCTGGTCACCGAGGCGTACCCCTGGATCTGGCGGTGGCGGTCGTCGACGCCCGGCCGGCGGTCGTCGGTGGGCGGCCAGGGCCGGCCGGCGGACCTGTTCTCCTGCTCGACCGGGGTGGGGGTCGGGGTGGGGGCTCCCCACCGGTCCCGGACGGTCTCGGCGCGCCGGGCCGTCGGGTTCGGCCAGAGGGCGCCGGCGGTGGCTGCGGTGGCTGCGGACGCGCCGAAGGTGAGCAGGCCGAGGGCCCGACGCCGACGCACACCTGCCATGGGCGGCTCCTCCTGCAAGCGGTACAGAGGGGGAAGAAAGCGCCCGAAGATACCACTGTGGACGGTGGTGACCGCCGTCTCAGTCGTAGTGGCTGCGCAGCTCCCGGGCCAGGACCTTACCGGTGGCGTTGCGCGGCAGATGGCTCACGAAGATCACGTCCCGGGGTACGGAGAACCGGGCCAGGTGGTGCCGGACGTGGTCGCGGACCGCGTCGGCGTCGAGGGTCCGGTCGGGGTGCAGGCTGAGGAAGGCGGCGAGCCGCTGGCCGTACTCGTCGTCCGGTACCCCGAGCACCGCGACCTCGCGGACCTCGGGTAGCCGGGCGATCAGGTCCTCCACCTCGGCGGGGAAGACGTTCTCGCCACCGGAGACGATCATGTCGTCGGCGCGGCCGTCGACGAAGAGCCGCCCGTCGCCGTCGATCCGTCCCAGGTCACCGGTGTCGAGCAGGCCGTCGTGGCTGGCCCGGCCGGCCCCGGAGGTGTACCCCTCGAAGAGCATCCCGTTGCCGACGAAGATCCGCCCGACCTGCCCGGTCGGGACCGGTCGGCCCTCGTCGTCGAGGATCGCCAGCCGGGTGCCGTGCGGTGGCCGGCCCGCCGTGGTGGGGTGGGCGCGCAGGTCGGCGGGGGTGGCGATGGAGGCCCAGGAGACCTCGGTCGAGCCGTACAGGTTGTAGACGACGTCCCCGTAGGCGTCCATGAAGGTGTTGGCCAGCCCGCCGGGCAGCGCCGACCCGCTGACCGCGACCACCCGCAGTGGCGGGCGCGGGTGCGGCGGCGGCACCTCCAGCAACCGTTGCAGCATCACCGGTACGGCGAACAGCGCGTCGCAGCGGTGGGCGACGAGCGCGGCCAGTGTGCCGGCCGGGTCGAACCGGCGGTGCAGCACGATGGTGGCGCGCAGCGCGAACGACACCTGGAGGGCGGCGTACCCCCAGGTGTGGAAGAGCGGCGCGGCGATCATGATGCGGTTCCGGACGTGCAGCGGGATCGGGTCGATGATCGAGACCAGCGGACCGAAGCCGGTCGGGTTGCGCCGCTGTGCCCCCTTCGGCGCGCCGGTGGTGCCGGAGGTGAGCACGATGGTCCGGCCGTCCCGGGGCGGCGGGCGCAGCCCGCCCGGTATCGCTCGCCTTCCCCCGGGCCGTGGCGCACGACCGGCCCCGGCGACCAGTTCGGCGTGCTGTCGTTCGTCGATGCGCCGCACCTCGGCCGGCAGGCCGAGGGTCCGGTCGGTGAACTCGGTGTCGTGGACCAGCACCCGCAGCCGCTGCTCCCCGGCGACGGTGACCAGCTGGCCGGCGGAGAGCCCGGTGTTGACCAGTACCGCGTCCGCGCCGAGCAGGGTGGTCGCCACCATGGTCTCGATCAGGCCGGGATGGTTGCGGCCGAGCACCCCGACCCGGTCGCCGGCCCGTACGCCGGCCACCGACCGTAGGCCCCGGGCCAGCCGCTCGGCCCGGTCGAGCAGGTCGGCGTAGCTGGTCTCCCGGCCGTCCTGGTCGACGACCGCGACGCGGCCGGGATCCCGGGCGGCCGCCTGGCGCAGCTCCCCGGCGAGGCTGAACCCCCACTTCCGCAGTGCGTTGAGCTGGGCCGCCACCCGGACCGGTGGGCCGGGCGCGAGCAGCCCGCGCCGGATGAGCGTGGCGACGACGAACGGCAGGTCGGTCGGCAAGGGAGTGACCCCCTTCTGGCGTCCGGTGGGTACCGGATGGACCGCTTCCGCCGGACCGAGGGCCCGTCGGACCGAGGGCCCGTCGGACCGAGGGCCCGTCGTATCGGCGACTCGGCGCGCCGAGGGCCCGCCGCATCGGCGGTCCAGCGCGCCGAGGGCTCAGCGGACCTTCGGCTCAGCGTGCCGGCGGGGCAGCGGACCTGCGGTTCAGCGGATCTGGACGCCGGAGATGGCGCGGGAGATGACCAGTCGCTGGATCTCCGAGGTGCCCTCGAAGATGGTGTAGATCTTGGCGTCCCGGTACCAGCGTTCGACCGGGTGGTCGCGGAGGAAACCGGCCCCGCCGAGCAGCTGTACCGCCTTCTCGGTGACCGCGACGGCCACCTCGCCCGCCTTCAGCTTGGACATCGAGCCCTCACCGGCGGCGAACGGCTTGTCGTTGCGGCCCATCCAGGAGGCCCGCCAGACCAGCAGCCGGGCGGCGTCGATCTCCATCTTCATGTCGGCCAGCGCGAACGCGACCGCCTGGTTGGTGATGATCGGCCGACCGAACTGGACCCGTTCCTTGGCGTACTCCAGGGCGTACTCGTAGGCGGCGCGGGCCACTCCGATCGCCTGCGCGCCGACGGTGGGCCGGGACAGTTCAAAGGTCCGCATCGCGGCCTGGCCGCCGGAGGAGCGCTGGCCGGAGGAGCGTTGCCCGGAGCGGGCCCGGTCGAGCCGGGCCAGCAGGGCGTCCCGCCCGCCGAGCAGGCAACTGCCCGGTACGCGTACCTCGTCGAGGAAGACGTCGGCGGTGTGGGATGCGCGCAGCCCGAGTTTGCGCAGCTTGCGGGTGGCGTGCAGCCCTTTCGTTCCGGGCGGTACGACGAACGCGGCCTGGCCGCGCGAGCCGAGTTCGGGCTCGACCGAGGCGGTGACCACGTGCACGCCGGCGATCCCGCCGTTGGTGGCGTACGCCTTCTGCCCGCGCAGCACCCACTCGTCGCGGGCCTCGTCGTAGACCGCCCGGGTCCGCATGGCGGCGACGTCGGAGCCGGCCTCGGGTTCGGTGGAGCAGAACGCGGCGACGGCCGGGGACTCGGCGTCGCCGAAGCACTGGGGCACCCACTCGACGAGCTGTTCGGGGGTGCCGGAGCCGTAGATGGCGGCGACGGCGAGGGAGGTGCCGAAGATGCTGAGCCCGATGCCGGCGTCACCCCAGAAGAGTTCTTCGCTGGCGATCGGGAGGGAGAGGCCGGTGGGGTCACCCCAGCAGGTGACGAGGAACTCGAAGCCGTAGAGGCCGACCTTGGCCGCCTCGGTGATGACCGGCCAGGGGGTTTCCTCGCGTTCGTCCCACTCGGCCGCGGCCGGGCGCACGACCTCAGCGGCGAAGCCGTGCACCCAGTCGCGGAGGTCCCGCTGTTCCTCGTTCAGGTCGAGCGAGAACTCGGCCATGGTCAGGCCTTGGGGATGTCGAACAGGTTGGGGATGTTGGCGGCCAGGCCCAGGTCGCCCTTGGCCTTGAGCTTGCCGGTCATGAACATCATGGCCGGGTTGCCGTTGCCGGAGACGATCTTGAGGAACTCGACCGGCCCGAGGGTCAGGCTCAGCTTCGGGTCCCGCTGCGGGGTCGGGTTGACCACGCAGGTGCCGTTCTCGATGACGACCTCGTAGGTGTCGGTCGCCCCGCCGGGGCCGCCGGTGATGTTCCAGTGCAGGACGGCGTTGGTGGAGCCGGCCTTCTCCGGCCGGAAGATCGTCGGCATCCGGTTGAAGACCTCGTCGAGGATCTTGCCCCGGTGCTCGCCCGCCATGATCTCGGCGATCTGCTTGTCCGGCGTGGACTTGACCAGCTTGGCGAACTCCTTGGGGCCGACCGACGCGAACGTGGCCGGGTCGAACTCAGTCATGGGGCTACCTTCCGGACGGATCGACTTGCCTACTCTGGCGTAACCTTACGCACGGGTAGGTATGCTCGCAAGGTGTCCAGCCCACCCACCCCGCCCGCCTTCCGCCGGCTGCCCCGGGCCGTCCGCGAGCAGCAGATGCTCGACGCGGCCGTGCGAGCCTTCTCACGCAGGGGATTCCATGCTGCCAGCATGGACGAGATCGCCGAGGACGCCGGCATCTCCAAACCGATGGTGTACGCCTATCTCGGCACGAAGGAAGAACTCTTCGTGGCCTGCCTGCACCGGGAGGGCACCCGGATGGTGGAGGCGATCGCCGGGGCGGCCGCCCCCGACCTGCCCGCCGACGAGCGGCTCTGGCGGGGGCTGCGGGCCTTCTTCGGGTTCGTCGGCCGGCACCGCGACGGCTGGGTCGTGCTCTACCGGCAGGCCCGGGGCGAGCAGCCGTTCGCCCGGGAACTCGCCACCATGCGCGGCAAGCTGGTCGAGGTGGTCGCCGGCATGCTCGACCACGCGCTGCGCGCCCGGGGCCGCGAGGTCCGCGAAACCGACCTGGAAGTGGTCGCGTACGCGCTGGTCGGGGCGAGCGAGTCGCTGGCCGACTGGCTCGCCGACCACCCCGAGGCGGACCCGGAGAAGACCGCCACCCGGATGATGAACGTCGCCTGGCTGGGCGCGGACCAACTCCTGCGCGGCATCACCTGGCGGCCCACCGACCGGTGAGCAGGCCCGCCCCGGGTGCGGGCACCGGGAGCACCGGTGCGGCACGGCCGCCCAGAGTCGCCCGTGGGGTACGGCTGCCGGGAGTGTCGGTGGGATGCGCGAGCATGGGCCGGTGCTCGATCACCTCGACGACATCGACTGGGCGCGGCTCGGCCACGCCTACGGCTCCGCCGCCGACGTACCCGACCAGCTCCGCGCGTTGCGTTCCCCGGACGAGAAGGTCCGCAAGGACGCCCTCGGCGCGCTCTACGCCAACATCTTCCACCAGGGCACCCGGTACGAGGCGTCCGCGTACGCGGTGCCGTTCCTGCTGGAGCTGCTCGCCGACCCGGCCACCCCGGACCGGGACTGGCTGCTGCACCTGCTGACCTCGCTGGCCATCGGGTACGACGAGAGCTGGCTGCCGGACGGCGTCGCGATCGCCGAGCACCGCGACGCGGCACAGGGCGGGCGGGAACTGCTGGCCGCCAAGCCACCCCCGTGGACAGACGACGAGGACGACAGCGACGACGAGGACGATGACAGCGACGACGGGTACGAGGACGGCGACAAGGAGTACGTCGAGTACGCGTACGTGGAGTCGCTGAGCGAGGCCGACCAGGGGCGACTGTGGGCGTACATCGCACTGGCCGGCTACGACGCGGTCCGCGCCGGCGTACCCCTCTTCCGTGACCTGCTCACCGACCCGGACCAGGGGGTGCGGGTCGGGGCCGCGTACGCGCTGGCCTGGTTCCCGGAGGAGGCCGCCGGCAGCGTGCCGGCGCTGGTCGCGGCGGCCGAATCCGGGCGGACGCCCGGCGAGACGGCGACCGCCCTGGTGGCGGCCGGTCTGCTCGGGGCGGCCCCGGACGCCGCGCTGCTCACCGACCCGCGCCCGGTGGTGCGCTGGGCCGCCGCGGTCGCCCGCGCCCGGGTGCTGGGCGACCGGACCGACGACGCGACCGTCGACGAGCTGCTGCGCTGGAGCGCCGTCGTCCCCGAACCGGCCGGGGACGACGATTCCGTGCCGTTCCTCGGCGGGGACCTGTCCGGGTACGCCGGCACGGCGCTGCGGCACGCCGGCCCCCGGCACGCCGACCGGGCGTTCGACGCGCTGCTGGACCGGCTGCCCCGGGTCGACGGGAAGGAAGCGCTGCGGGTGACCGCCGAGGCGCTGCGGCTGGCCTTCCCGGACGGCCGGCTGCCCGCCGGTACGCCGGCGACCGCGCTGACCCCGGCCCAGCGGCGACTGGCCGACACGCTGGTCGGCGCGCCCGGGGCCTGGCTGATCGACGGCCGGCGGTTCGGGAACTTCGAGATGCTGCTGATGGAGTACGGCCTACCCCGGGACCGCGACGAGTTGGCCGGCTACCTGGGCTGACCGGGCGATCTTGTCCGCGGCGGTGGGGCCGTGCGAGGTGAGTGTCACCGGCACGTCCAGGGCCGCTTCCACCGCCGCCACCCAGTCGGTCGGCGGCCCGTCGTCGTAGACCGGGCGGGCCGCCGCCAGCCGCGCGGTGAGCGCCGCCTGCCGGTCCAGGTCGCCGGGCGGGCCGGGGTCCAGCCGGTCCAGGGTGTCGTAGCGGCGGCAGATCCGCAGCGGAGCCGGCCCGCCGTCGGTCGGGCACCCGGTCCCCGGGGCGCGCTGTGCCGGACTATCAGGCCGTCCGGTCAGGTCGAGGTGGGTGAGCGCGAGGCCGTCCACCCCGCCGGCCACCGCCAGGGCGTACCGGTGGGCGACCGCGTCGAAGTGCCCGAACCGGAACCGGCCCTGCCAGGGGTTCGTCGGGTTGCGCGGATCGGTGAACGGCAACGCCGGATCCTCGGTGACCAGCGGTCCCGGCCCGTGCCGGGTGGTGGTGGTCCGCAGTACGCCCAGCCGCTGCGCCGACCCGGCCAGCCCCGCCTCGGTCAGCAGGGTCTCCGCGTTGGCGAAGGTGGTGGTGCTCCACGTGGTGTACGGGTGGAAACCGTGCCACTCGTCCAGCAGCACCCCCTGCGCGCCCTCGAACACGCACGTGCCGGCGCGCAGCACCCCGGCCAGGTACGTCCCGTCGACGATCCGTACCCGGTCGGCGAACCCGGTGAACGCGGGCAGGCAGTCGGCGACCGGCGGGGCGTCCAGCGGGCCGAGTTCGGCGGTCAACCGGTCCCGCAGCAGGGTGAGCCGGCGGCGCAGCCGCTCCGGGTGCCGGCAGTCGGCCACCCGGGGGGCCTCGTCGGGGTGGGCGAGCCCGTACGCGACGGACTCGCCCACCCCCAGCCCGCAGGAGCCGTGCCGGTCGGCTCCCCGGGCCATCTCCCGGGCCCGGTTGGCGGCCCGGTGGTAGGGCGTGGCGAGCAACGCGTCCCCGTCCACGGTGAGCCGGTCGAGGGCGTCCGGCACCCCGACCGAGGTGAGGTGGTCGGCCTCGGCGGCCAGCGCCAACGGGTCCACCACCACGTACCGGGACAGGTGGGTCCGGACGCCGGGACGGAACGTACCCGCCCCGAACTGGGCGAAGGTGTGCTGCCGGCCGTCCGGCAGGACGACGTTGTGCGCGGCCTGCGCGCCACCGTTGAACCGGACCACGGTGTGCACCGGCCGGGTCGCGCAGAGCCAGTCCACCACGGTGCCCTTGCCGGCGTCCCCGTAGCCGAGATCGACCACCACCACGTGGTTCACAGCCGGGTGACCCCGCTGCCGCGGCCGGTGCTGGTGAACGGCAGCGTGGACACCTGGGCGCCGCGCCCGCCGTCCAGCCGGGCCAGCGCCTTCGACACCGTCGCGGTGGCCGCCGAGCCGGTCCGTTCCAGGTCCCGCAGGCCCTGCTCCAGGTCGATGGCCTGCTCGCCGAGGCCGACGGTGAGCGCGATGGTCTCGCAGACCGCGTCCAGGTCGTCCAGCTCGACGGCGTGCTGGCCGAGCAGACCGCGCCAGAAGTCGAGCACCTTGCGGTTGCCCGAGTAGTGGCTGCCGGCCGGGAGCAGGTAGTACGTGTCCCAGCGGGCGGTCAGCTCGTCGACGAGCTGCCGGATCGGCACGTCCTCGGCCAGCCGGTCGCCGATCCGGTCGCGGACCTCGCGGGCCTTCACCACCGGGTACGCCAGCTCGTCGCCGATGATGAACAGGTAGCCGCGCCGGCCCCGCTTCCGCCACGAGTCGGTGACCGTGTGCCGGGCCATGAAGTACATGGCCAGCTCGTACGACTCCATCATCTGGCCGCCCCCGCCGCCCTCCAGCACGATCCGGCCCAGGTCGTCGTCCATCCGGTTGTCCGACTCGAACTGGCCTACCTGCAACGGCACCCGGTCGCAGGTGGCGTCGCCGATCGCGCCGAACATGATCTGCGGGTCGCTGGCGTACCCCTGGCGCTGGAGCAGGCCGAGCAGCTGCGGCAGCTTGGCCTGGAGGGTGCGCGGCACGGTGCCCATCGAACCGGTCACGTCGAACAGCACCGCGATCGGGGTGGACTGCGGGTGCTCGGCCGAGTCCCGGCTCTCCCGGGTCGCGCCCTTCGGGTCGAGCGCGGTGTGCACCGTGCGCGCCCCGCTGTCGCTGTACGAGAACGCGCTCTTGCCGGTGGCCTTGCGGTAGCGCTTGGCGGCATCGTAGACGTCGGTGGACCAGACTCCGCTGCCCATGGCAGCCTCCTTAGGGGTTGAGCGTGAAGGGTCGGAAGGTGCGTGGCCCGTACAGCCGTTCCAGCACCTCGTCGAGTTCGCCGAGCAACTGCCAGGCGTCGTCCGGCCGGCCGCGCAGGGACCGCTGCCGGCAGCCGTCGGCGAAGGAGCGCAGCTCGCGCGGGGCGTGCCGGCCCATCAGCCAGGTCATGCAGCCGGTCGCCAGCCAGATGTCGCTGCCCGGCCCGCAGGGCTGCTTCCGGCGGATCTCCTCCGGGTACCAGTCCTGGTGGCCGGGGACCAGGGCCGGTACGGCGGTGCCGGGCGCGGTGGAGAAGCACCAGTCGACCAGGACCACGCCGTGTCCGTCCGGCTCGATCAGCACGTGCGGCGGCAGCACCGCGCCGTGCACCACGCCGGCCCGGTGGGCCAGGCCGAGGGCGACCAGTAGCCGCCGCCACATCCAGGCCACGTCCCGGGCGTCCAGTCCGTCCGGGTACGCCCGGCGCACGTCGGTCAGGCTGTGCAGCCCCGGTACGGCGGCCAGCACGTTGATCCGTCGTTCCGCCCCGGTGTCGGCGTCCCGGTGCCGGAACGAGTCGACCAGCCGGGGCACGTACGGCAGGTAGCGCGGGTCGCCCTGCTCCTCGATGGTGCGCAGGGCGTGTGCCTCGCGGGCCATCAGGTCGTTGTCGGCCGGGTCACGGGGCACCTTGAGCAGCCGGCCGGCGTCGGCGTCGTACAGGTCGGCCAGGTCCCCGGCGTACGCGAGCCCGCCGAGCCGGTACGCCCCGAGGACGACCTGATCGGTGGCGGGCCGGCCCCCCCGGCCGGCCCGCCACCAGCTGGTGACCTGGACGAAGGCATCGGTGGCGGCGGCGCGTACCCGGTCGTCGGCGGTGCCCAACCGGTCCGGGTGCAGCGCCGCGACCAGTTCGCGGTAGCGGCGGGCCGGCGCGTCGGTGCCGAACAGGTCGGTGCCGGTGCGGGCCGCCGTGACCAGGCTGATCGCCTCGTCGGTCCTCATCGGATGGTCTCCTCCCGGTCGGGGCGCAGCAGCGCGGGGTGGAGCAGCCGGGCGTCGCCGGCCCGGTAGAGCTTGGCGCGCGGGCCGCCGCGCGCCCCGCCGCGTTCGGTGCTGGTGCCGGTGCCCTCCACGAAGCCCGGCACGCTGAGCACCTTGCGGTGGAAGTTGCCGGCGTGCAGCGGCTGCCCCCAGACGGTCTCGTAGACGCCGCGCAGCTCGCTGACGGTGAACTCGGGGGCGAGGAAGCGGGTCGCCAGCGGGGTGTACTCCAGCTTGGACCGGGCCCGCTCCAGCCCGTCGTCGATGACCCGGGCGTGGTCGAAGGCGAGCTGCCGGCCGCTCAGCGCGGTCACCGGCAGCCAGCCCGCCTCGGCGGCGTCGGTGGCGGCGACCGGGTCGGGCAGGTCGGGCGCGAACGCGAGGTGCGCGATGGAGACGACCCGCATCCGGGGGTCCCGGTCCGGGTCGCCGTAGCTGCCGAGCTGCTCCAGGTGGATCCGGCGCATCCGGTCGTCGCCGAGGCCGGTCTCCTCGGCCAGCTCCCGGCGGGCGCCGGTGGCGAGGTCCTCGGTGGGCCGGACGAACCCACCGGGCAGTGCCCAGTGTCCCTGGTACGGCGGCTGGCCGCGCCGGATCAGCAGCAGGTGCAGCGCGCCCTCGCGGATGGTCAGCGCGACCACGTCCACGGTGACGGCGACCGCCGGGTAGGCGGTGGGGTCGTACCCGGCGAGGAACTCCTGCTCGTTCACGGCTTCGTCTCTCTCACGTTGAGAATTACTCGATCTGAGAACAACGTAGCGCACGATCGGGTGACTGTCGAGCCCCGCGTCCGGGCCGATCCCGCCGGCCGCGGCGGCGGCCCCTCGGCCGCGACGGGTGGTCGGCCCGGTAGGTCCTCGGCCGGGGGGAGCGGGTGAAGATTCACTCGACGGTCGAGAGAACGGTAAAAACATCGACGTTTGTAACATCGGAAAGGTTTGGCGTGATCATGTTGATGAACTGCGTAAACACTTAGATCGCGCAAGTGAGACCGAAGGTCGAAGTCGGGTCACATGCCGACATTGATAGACGATCATTGAAATGACGGACGGTTGATGCAATGCTGATGGAAGCGCTCCCACCACCACTCGGGGCGTCCGGATAAGGAGGATGTCAGTGCGTCCACAGCAGCTCGACCAATCCGGCCGGCAATCCCGGTCAGCCGCCCGCCAGTCCGTCCGCGCGGTCGTCATGGTGTTCGCCATGCTGGCCGCCACGCTCACCTGGACCGGCGCGGCCCAGGCCCACGGCACCATCGTCAGCCCGGCGACCCGCGCCTACCAGTGCTGGCAGACCTGGGGCAGCAACCACATGGACCCGACCATGCAGCAGCGCGACCCGATGTGCTACCAGGCGTTTCAGGCCAACCCGGACACCATGTGGAACTGGATGAGCGCCCTGCGGGACGGCCTCGGCGGGCAGTTCCAGGCCCGCACCCCCGACGGCCAGCTGTGCAGCAACGGGCTCAGCCGCAACGACAGCCTGAACCGGCCCGGCGCGTGGAAGACGACCAATGTCAGCCGCAACCTGACGATCCAGCTCTACGACCAGGCCAGCCACGGTGCCGACTACTTCCGGGTCTACGTCAGCAAGCAGGGGTTCAACCCGGCGACCCAGTCGCTCGGCTGGGGGAACCTCGACTTCATCACGCAGACCGGGCGTTACGCGCCGGCGCAGAACATCTCGTTCAACATCTCGACCTCCGGCTACACCGGACACCACATCGTCTTCGTCATCTGGCAGGCATCCCACCTGGACCAGGCGTACATGTGGTGCAGTGACGTGAACTTCGTCTGACCGTCCGACCGTCGGCCCGTCTGATCGGCGGCCCGGCACCGGCCCCGGCCCAGGACAGCAGTCCCGGGCCGGGGCCTCGCCGTTCAGGACAGTTGGCCCACCAGGTGCGGGCGGGTGGACTGCAGGGTGAAGGCACCGTCCGTGTCGGTGGCGAAGGTGACCGTGGACGGCAGCGGCACCGGCCGCTTGAAGGCCACCTCCACCGTGTACGCCGCCGGCAGCCGGGTCGCCAACGCGGCCAGGCAGCGGGCCTTGCTCCACATCCCGTGCGCGATCGGGCGGGGGAAGCCGAGCAGCTTCGCGCCGATCCGCGAGGTGTGGATGGGGTTGTGGTCGCCGGAGACCCGGGCGTAGTCCCGGCCGACCCGCGGCCCGACCCGCCACATTGCCGAGCCGGCCGGGACCGGAGGCCGCTCACCCCGTCCGCCCGGCTCGCCCCGTCCGCCCGGCCCGCCCCGGTCGTCGCCCGGCCCGCCGTCGCCTTGCGCACGCCCGTCCCGCCGGTCGTCGCCGCGCCCGCCCCGGCTGTCGCCGGCGGCCGGCCGTTCCCGTCCGAGGTACGTCGACACGCCCCGCCAGACCTCCTCGCCGGCCACCGAGCCGACCAGCACCACGTCGAGCTGCCGGCCGCGCGGGTGCGGTCGCAGGTTCTCCGCGTACGTGGTGAAGTCCAGGGTCTCGTCGGCGTCGACCGGCCGGCGCACGGTGATCCGGTTGCCGACGTGCACCACCCCGGCCAGCGGGATCGGGAAGTCCGGGGCGGTGATCAGCCGCAACGCCAGCGGGAAACCCATGATGTGCGGGTATGTCCCCGGCAGCGTGTCGGTCAGCCGGAACCCGCAGACCCGGTCGTAGTCGGCCAGCCGGGCCCGGTCCACGGTGACGCCCCGCACCCGCAGCTCGACGTCGGGGAGCGTGCCGGCCCGTCGGCCGCCGAGTCCCGGCACCGATCCGAGCACCGCCCGCCGGTACAGCGGCCCGGACGCGGGCAGCGCCGGCAGCTCGACGATCCTGCGGGCCGGACCGGCCCCGGGCTCCGGTGTGGTCATCACGCCCCCAGCAGGCTCTGGCCGCAGACCCGGACCACGTTGCCGCTGACCGCGCCGGACGCCGGCCAGGCCAGCCAGCCGATGGTCTCTGCCACGTCGACCGGCAGGCCACCCTGGGACAGGCTGTTCATCCGGCGGCCCGCCTCGCGCAGCACCAGGGGGATCCGGGCGGTCAGCCGGGTCTCGATGAACCCGGGGGCCACCGCGTTGACGCTGATCCCCCGCCCGGCCAGCGCCGGGGCGAGTGCGTCGACCAGACCGATCACGCCGGCCTTGCTGGTGGCGTAGTTGGTCTGGCCCCGGTTGCCGGCGATCCCGGCGATCGAGGAGACCGACACCAGCCGCCCGCCGGGTGGGAGCAGTTCCCGCTCCAGCAGCACGTCGTTGATCCGTTCCTGGCTGGACAGGTTCACGTCGATCACCTGGTCCCAGCGGTCGGCGTTCATCCGGGCGATGGTCTTGTCCCGGGTGATGCCGGCGTTGTGCACCACCGCGTCGACCCGGCCGTGCCGGGCGGCCAGGTGGTCGGCGAGCCGGCCGGCCGCGTTCGGCGCGGTCAGGTCGAGCTGTACGGCGGTGCCGCCGACCTCGTTGGCGACGGCGGCCAGTTCGTCCCCGGCCTCCGGGATGTCCAGCGCCACCACCTGCGCCCCGTCGCGGGCCAGCACCCGGGCCAGCGCCGCGCCGATGCCCCGGGCCGCCCCGGTGACCAGGACGACCTGGCCGTCCAGCGGACGGTCCCAGTCGGCCGGCGCGGACGCCGTACCGGTGCCGACCCGGACCACCTGCCCGGAGACGTACGCGGACCGGCCGGAGAGCAGGAACCGCAGGGTGGCTTCCAGGCTGGTGGCGGTGCTGGCGTCCCCGTCCGGCGTGACGTGGACCAGTTGCGCGGTGACGCCCCGGCCGAACTCCTTGCCGATGCTGCGGGTCAGCCCTTCCAGGGCGCGCTGGGCGGTCGCCTCGCGCGGGGTGGCCGCCCCGGCGGGCGGGGTACCCAGCACGATCACCCGTCCGCTGGGCGTCAGCGAGCGGGCGTACGGGTGGAAGAAGTCGTAGAGCTGGCGCAGGCCGGTGGAGTCGGTGATGCCGGTGGCGTCGTACACCAGGGCCCCGAACCGGGTGCCCGGGTCGGCGGACCCGTCGCCCCCGGTGCCAGCCGGCGTGGCCGCGGTGGCCGGCCCGGTGTCGGCCGGCGTGACTGCGGTGGCCGGGTCGGCGGTCACCACCTCGACCCCGGCGGTGGTGAGGATCCGTTCGACCTGGTCGGCGAGCCTGCTCCCGGTGGCCGCACCGAGCCGGGCCGGGCCGGGCAGCAGCGGGTCACCGGGCCGGTGCCGCCGCAGCCGGGGCGGGTCGGGCAGGCCCAGGCGCTTGACCAGCGCACGACCGGCCCCGGATTGGACGAAGCTCGCGTACCTGTCGGTCATAGGCGTAGCCTACTGGCGAGTAGGGTCAGGGCAAGTGTTTCGAGGAGGCGGGATCGTGCAGAGCATCCGACGGGTAGCGGTGATCGGCGGCAACCGGATCCCGTTCGCCCGGTCCAACTCGCGGTACGCCGACGCGTCCAACGCCGACCTGCTCGGTGCGGCCCTCGACGGGCTGGTCGCCCGGTTCGGGCTGGCCGGGCAGCGGGTCGGCGAGGTGGTCGCCGGGGCGGTGCTCAAGCACGCGAAGGACTTCAACCTGGCCCGCGAGGTGGTGCTCGGCTCGAAACTCGACCCGCACACCCCGGCGTACGACATCCAGCAGGCGTGCGGCACCGGCCTGGAGGCGGTGATCCTGGTCGCCAACAAGATCGCCCTCGGGCAGCTCGACGTGGGGATCGCCGGTGGCGTCGACACCACCAGTGACGCGCCGCTCGCGGTCAACGAGGAGATGCGCCGTACGCTGCTCAAACTCAACTCGGCCCGGACCCTGGGCGAGCGGCTGAAGGTCGCCGCGAAGCTGCGTCCGCTCCAGCCGTTCCAGCCGGAGATCCCGCGCAACGCCGAGCCGCGTACCGGGCTGTCCATGGGTGAGCACGCGGCCCGGACCGCGCTGCGCTGGAACGTCGACCGGCAGGCCCAGGACGAGCTGGCGCTGCGCAGCCACCAGCGGCTCGCCGCCGCGTACGAGCGCGGGTTCTTCGACGACCTGCTGACCCCGTACCTGGGACTCACCCGCGACCAGAACCTCCGCCCGGACAGCACCCTGGAGAAGCTCGGCGGCCTGAAGCCGGTCTTCGGCACCCGGGGGCCGGACGCCGAACGGGCCACCATGACCGCCGGGAACTCGTCGCCGCTCACCGACGGGGCGTCCACCGTGCTGCTGGCCAGCGAGGAGTGGGCCCGCGAGCGGAACCTGCCGGTGCTGGCCTGGTTCACCTGGTCCCAGACGGCGGCGGTGGACTTCGTGCACGGCGACGAGGGGCTGCTGATGGCACCCGCGTACGCGGTGCCGGCGATGCTCGACCGGGCCGGGCTGACCCTCCAGGACTTCGACTTCTACGAGCTGCACGAGGCGTTCGCCTCGCAGGTGCTGGCGACGCTGGCCGCCTGGGAGTCGCCGGAGTTCGCCAGGGAGCGGCTCGGCCGGGACACCCCGCCCGGCCCGATCGACCGGGAGAAGCTGAACGTGGTCGGCTCGTCGTTGGCGGCCGGGCACCCGTTCGCCGCGACCGGCGGCCGGATCGTCGCCACCCTGGCGAAGCTGCTCGCCGAGAAGGGCAGCGGGCGCGGCCTGATCTCGATCTGCGCGGCCGGCGGGCAGGGCGTCACCGCCATCCTGGAACGCTGACGGTGCGGCCCGCCGACGCCTGGCCGAGCGGCGCGGGGCCGGCGGGCTGTCCGGGTCAGAAGCAGCGGGTCTCCTGGAAGGTCAGGTAGCCGGTGCGGACGCCGTCGAAGTACCGGGTGCCGGTGCAGCTCTCGTAGAGGCTGCCGACGACCGTGGTCTTCGAGGCGTCCGAGTAGTAGGTGGTGTAGCACTCGAAATCGATCCGGCAGGCGCGCGCCTGGGCGGGCGAGCCGGGGATCATGGCGAAGGCGCTCGCTGCGAGGACGAGCGCGACGGCGGCACGACGGATCATGCTGATCTCCTTCGGGGGCGGCTCCCCGGCCGGCGCCAGGAGCCCTGAGGTGGCCAAAGGATAGGTCAACTTCTATCGGCGTGGCTACCGGCACCTTCCGCCTTTCAGGTACGAATACGGCAAACCCTCACATTCATGTTCGAACCTCCCGACGATGGGCTTTCTAGTCCGTTTTGTCCGTGGAGGTACCCATGAAGCTCAACCGGCGACTCCTGGCCCTGCTCGCCGGGGCCACCCTGGTGCTGCTGCCGCTGCCCGCCCAGTCCGTGCTGGCCGGCAGCGCCCAGGCCGTACCCACCCGTTCCGGCGGCCCGGCCGACGTCGACCACGACCAGCGGACCCGACCAGCCGACACCGGTCCGTCCACCGGCCGCCCGCCCGCCCAGCAGGCTGGACAGCTACCGATCCAGCGGCCCGGCGGCTCCGGCTCCGTCACCGGGTCACTGTGCCGGCCCGGGGTGCCGCCGAACGCCCCGCCCACCACCGCGTACTACGACAACAACCCGCTGCTCGGCCCGGCCCAACTGCCCACCGCCAGCCCGGTCGGCCCACTGCTCGCCGGCTACCAGCGCTTCGGCGCGCTCACCGAGCAGGAATTCCTCGACCAGTACGGCAACGCCGCCCAGGACGCGTACGTCTACCCGCCGGCCGGCGGCTTCGTGATCGCCCCGGACGGCCGCCCGATCAAGACGGCCCAGACCCTGCTGCCCGGGTACCGGCTGGACCGGTTCGGCTTCCCCGGCGGTGCCTACCTCTCCCCGCTCGGTACGCCGTTCAGCTCCCGGGCGCTGCCGCCGTCCAACCTGAACACCCCGGCCAACGCGCCGCTGGCGAACTACCACACGTACTGCGTGCTCAAGCCGTTCACCGTCGACTCCGGGCCGATCGCACCGTGGTTCGCCCAGCCCGGCATGGGTACCCAGTTCAAACTGGAGTCGAAGTACCTGCCGCAGGCCGGTACCCAGCTGAGCGTCACCTGGCTGGTCGCGCACGGGTTCCTGGTGGAGGAGAACATCGCCGCCCCGAACGTGAACCCGTGTGCCCCGAAGACCGGCGTCACCGTCTGCTGACGTCCAGCACCGACAGGAGGACCGGCGTGGACCGGCACGAGTTACGCAGCGCCCTGCTGGACACCGGGCTCTCCCCGGAGTCCTTCCAACTGGCGGGCGTCCACGAACACGTGCCGGTCCCGCCGGACTTCTGGTTCCTGCGCCGGGCCGCCGGCGGGCGCTGGGAGATCGGCCTCTACGAACGCGGCGAGTACGACGTCCGCGAGGTGCATGCCACCGAGGACGCCGCCTGCCGCGCCCTGTTCCACGCCCTCACCGCCCGCCCCGCCCCACCGTGATCCGGGCCCGAGCGAACCGACGGCAGGGGGTAGGAGAACGGTGGGGTGACAGCGCTCGCGAACCCCTGCGGCGTAGTTGATCCAGGAACCTCCGGTGCGGTCAGTCGGCGTGCCAACGACGGCAGGGGTCGACCCAGGTCAAGGACGAGGGTTGTCCAGCGGTGCTTCCGTGCCGCCCGTCCGGGCCGTGCCGCCCAGCCGCAGGGTACGGGGGGTCGACGTTCTTCCGAAGATCACGACGGACCTGGCGACGCGTCCTCTCGGCACCAGGGTCCTGCCTCTGGGCTCCGTACGCTCCTGCACGAGCGCTCGGAGCGCATGGACCTCCTGCCTCAGCTCTCGTACCTCGTTGCCGAGTTCGTCGGCGGTGATCGCGGAGGTGTGGGGCGTCCGGTGCAGGGCTTCGGTGATCCACGCCCGGATCAGCGTGGTCGTGGGAAGGTGGCGAGCGGCGGCCTCGGCGCGGACTGCTTCGAGCAGGGAACGAGGAAGGCGGAGCGACGTCCCGACCATCGGATCCTCGGCGACCTCGGTCTCCCAGCGCGCGGACCCGTGCTCCAGCGCAGCGGTCATCTCGTCGGACGTGTCCGTGGTGTCGTAGTGGTCGCGGGTGTCGTCGAGATTCATGTCTACCGCCCCCTTGCTGAGAAGATGCGCCTCTCGCCTGCTGTCATCTCCCTGCTCGTGACCACGTACCAGCGTCCGTCCATGGCCGCGCTGAGGACGACCAGTAAGAATCGCCCTGCCTTCGTGGTGCCGTACACCAGGGTCGTGCCGTTCCTGCCACCCAGGACGAGTCGAGGTCGGGTGTAGATCACGTCCTCGACGTCGCCGGGTGCCACGCTGTGTCGACCGATGTGTGCCTCGGCCTCTTCTGTCCAGTTGATTTCTCGCTCTACCCACCGTACCACGACGTAATACGCTAGCTCCCAGCCGAAAGGATCTCACGGCAGGGTGTGACGGGGCGGGTGCACACGGTGAACGGTTGGAGCGCTCCTTGAGATCGGGCGGAAAAGGAGGTGGCGGTGGACCGGGGTACCGCTTCGGTGGTCGCCGGTTGGGCCGCCGCGCCAGACGTCGAGGCGTACGGGCTGGTGGAGGCGGGTGAGTTGGTCGGCTGCACCCGGACAATGCCCCGGCGCCGCGGTGTTACGCCGCCGCCGGCTACCGGCCGGTGCCGGCGGCGGAGGCCGACGGGTGGAACCGGGGGCAGCCGGCGGCGTACGTCTGGCTCCGCCACGACCCGGACGCGCCCCGCGGAACGCGAAGGTGGCCGACGGCCGCGGCCCGACCCACCCCGGCGGCCCCGGCGGCCGGGGTGTCAGGGGTGGTCGCCGGTGTCCCGGGTGGCGGCGCCGACCAGCGGAGAGGTGGCGAAGGCGCGGGCCACCCGGGCCAACTGCTCGACCTCGCGTACCTCGTCGACGGCCGGATCGGGCGGGTCCGGCTGTTCCGGTCGGCTGCTGCGCACGTCGGCGCGCAGCGCCGCCAGCGCGGCGCGCAGCTTCGCGGCCTCGACCACGGCGGCCAGGTCGTCGCCGCCGAGGCCGTGCTCCTCCGCGCGGCGGCGGGCCTGGTCACCGACGGCTTCGCTGAGGTACGGACGCAGCACCAGCCGGGCGTCGTAGATCTCGATGACCCGGCGGTGCAGCCGGTCGGCCGGTCGCCACCAGCGCCGGTCGTGGGTGAGGCGGACGGCGGGTACGGCCGCGCAGAGGGCGGCCCAGAGCGGGCGGAGCTGGTGGAGCAGCCGGATCCGGTGCGCGGTCCCGGCGGTGGTGTCGAGTTTGGGACCGAGGGCGGGCAGGGTCAGCCCGACGATGACCAGGAGCGCGCCGGTGCTGGCGGCGATCGGGACGATCCCCTCCCAGCGGGGCGGGTTCCAGCCGACGGCGGTGAGTACGTCGAGGACCCGGGCCGCGGTGTAGACCAGCCCGATCATCGCGCCGACCGCGGTGGTGCGCAGCCCACGGCGTAGCCAACCGGGCCCGACCAGCCGGGCGTACGGCCAGCAGATCCGGATGATGTCGATCAGCCCCGCCGAGAAGGCCACCAGGTACATCAGCAGGTACCCGGCGAGTTGTGGCCGGTGGGCGTAGGCGACCACGAAGTCGGTGTCGTGGGTGTCGGTGGGGCCGATGCCGACGAAGAGGACGGTGAGCACCACCGCCACCGCGCCGAAGGTGACCAGCCGGTTGCGACTGCGGGGGCGGGCGGTCTCGGCCGGGTTGGTCCACCAGAGCAGCAGGACCTGGAGGGTGGTGGAGAAGCCGACCACGCACAGGTGGGCGATCAGGGCGGCGACGTTGTCGATGCCGGTGACCCGGTCGGCGAGCACCCAGACGGCCGGGGTGGAGACGGTGAAGGTCAGGCCGAGCAGGGCGAACGAGCTGGTGACCGCGTGCCGGGCCGGGGCGACCGGGCCGTTGCGCATCGCCGAGCACATCCGGGCCCCCGCCGCGACCCAGGCGAGGACGGCGAGTCCGGGATAGAGCAGTTCGTGCACGGTCACGGCCCGGCGAGGGACTGTCGGATCCGGTCGACGACGGCCGCGGTCGACGGATCGGCGGTCGGCGGGTCGGTGGGGGCGGCGGGCGGGGCGGGGCGCTGGCCGGCGTGCTTGCGGAGCAGCCCGGCGATCACCTCGGCCTCCCATTCGGTCCGCTCGTCGTAGCCGGGCATCCGGCCGAGCACCGAGGTGACCATGGCCGGGTCGAGGGTGGGCATGAGCAGCCGGGCCAGGTCGCTGGTGCCGACCGGGCGGGCGGCGTGTCCGGCGAGCAGGTGGCCGAGTTCGTGGGCGACGATGTGCCGCTGGTGCAGCGGGCTGGTCCGGTTGTCGTACGCCACGTAGTGGCTCTGCGGGGTGGTGATCACGATGCCGCAGGGCGCGTCGGTCGGCAGCGGCAGGGGCAGAAGCTGGACGGGGCGGTCGAGGCGCTCGGCCACCGCCTGGCACAGGGCCGCGCTGTCGGCGGTGGCGGGGACCCGGATTCCGCTGGTGAGGCGCGTCAACCGTCGTTTGGCACGCCACCCGGTCATGACTGTCCGTCCTCCGCCGCCACGCCGTCCGCTGTCGGCCCGGCGTCCGGTGCCGGCACGCCGTCCGCTGTCGCCACGCCGTCCGGTACCGGCCCGGTGTCCCGGCCGGTGAGACCCTCCAGTTCCAGGCAGCGGTCGACCATCTGCTGGATGACCTGCTGGCTGGCCGGGGAGAGGCCCTTGTGCTGGAGCACGGTACGCAGCGACACGTGCTGCACCTGGAGCTTGCGCAGCGCGTCCAGCGTCCGGAGGTCGGCGATGGTGTGCCGGGCCTGCTCGTCGTCGAAGAAGTATGCCGGGCTCACCCCGAAAAACTGCGCGAGTGCTTCTATGTGTTCCTTCGTGGGGTTTGTCCGACGACCCGTACGTAATTGCCAGATGTACACATCGGAAATGGATCCGCCCGCTGCGCGAATTGCCGCGGCCACATCTTTGTTGCTGTGCGGACTTTCCCGGCCGGCCGGCCGGATGGTCTCGAAGAGCAGGTTGAGCCGGTCCGCGAACGAGGTACCGCTCTCGGCTGTGTCGTTCAAGCCTTCTCACCTCCACGCTCGCCGGAAAGCTCAGGTTAACCAGCGTTCTTCTGCTATTAACGTCAGTTGACGCTCCCCGTGCTTCATCGTAGGCTCATCGATGTTGGCGCGTGGCTCGACCCAGTCGCCATCTCGCATGCCGGTGCTCGAATCTGGGGGGATTCAGGCGCCGCTCCGGTAACGCAGAGGCCGGCATCCACGGGGGGAGATGCCGGCCTCTGCCACGCACCATAGCGACGCGTCCCGCCCGGTGCAACGGGCGGACCGTGATCGATCGACCACGGTCGGACGGGTCGCCGTGCGGGGGGTTCCGGTCCCGTCCGGGGTGCGGCCGGACGGGATCCGGCGACCCTCCCACATCCGAGGGCTCCGGCCCCGTGACCTGGGTGGGGCGGTGGTCGACGCGTACCGGAGAATGGCCGGGTGACGACGATCCCGAACGTGCTCGCCCACCGGTACGCCTCCCCCGAGCTGGTCGCCCTCTGGTCCCCGGAGGAGAAGGTACGGATGGAGCGGCGGCTCTGGCTCGCCGTCCTGCGGGCCCAGCGCGACCTCGGGGTGGCCGTGCCGGACGGGGTCGTCGAGGCGTACGAGCGGGTGCTCGACCAGGTCGACCTGGCCTCGATCGCCGAGCGGGAACGGGTCACCCGGCACGACGTGAAGGCGCGGATCGAGGAGTTCAGCGCGCTCGCCGGGCACGAGCACGTGCACAAGGGCATGACCTCCCGGGACCTCACCGAGAACGTCGAGCAGCTCCAGATCCGCGCCTCGCTGGAGCTGATCCGGGACCGGATCGTGGCCGCGCTGGCCCGACTGGCCTGGCTCGCCCACGAACACACCGGCCTGGTGATGACCGGCCGGTCGCACAACGTCGCCGCGCAGGCCACCACGCTGGGCAAGCGGTTCGCGTCGGCCGCCGAGGAACTGCTGGTCGCGTACGAGCGGCTGGAGGACCTGCTCGGCCGGTACCCGCTGCGGGGCGTCAAGGGCCCGGTCGGTACCGCCGCCGACCAGCTCGACCTCTTCGACGGCGACGCGACCAAGGTGGCCGAGCTGGAGCGGCGGGTAGCCGAGCACCTCGGCTTCGCCCGGGTGCTGGACAGCGTCGGCCAGGTGTACCCGCGCTCCCTCGACTTCGACGTGCTCGCCACCCTGGTGCAGGTGGCCGCCGCGCCGTCGTCGCTGGCCACCACGATCCGGCTGATGGTCGGCCAGGAGCTGGTCACCGAGGGCTTCAAGCCCGGCCAGGTCGGCTCCAGCGCGATGCCGCACAAGATGAACACCCGGTCCAGCGAGCGGGTGAACGGCTTCGCGGTGATCCTCCGGGGGTACCTGTCCATGGTCGGCGAGCTGGCCGGTGACCAGTGGAACGAGGGCGACGTCTCCTGCTCGGTGGTCCGCCGGGTGGCCCTGCCGGACGCCTTCTTCGCCGCCGACGGGCTGTTCCAGACCTTCCTCACCGTGCTGGACGAGTTCGGCGCCTACCCGGCGGTGATCAACCGGGAGCTGGAGCGGTTCCTGCCGTTCCTCGCCACCACGAAGATCCTGGTCGCGGCGGTCCGGCGGGGGGTCGGCCGGGAGGTGGCGCACGAGGCGATCAAGGAGCACGCGGTCGCGGTGGCGCTGGCCATGCGGGAGCGGGGCGCGGCGGAGAACGACCTGTTCGACCGGCTCGCCGCCGACCCGAGGCTGGGCCTGACCCGGGCCGAGATCGCCGACCTGGTCGCCGACCCGCGTACCTTCACCGGGGCCGCCGCCGCCCAGGTCGAGGCGGTCACCGCCCGGATCTCGAAGATCGTCGTCCGGCACCCCGAGGCCGCCGCCTACTCCCCGCCCCCCATCCTCTGAGCTGACCTGTCAGGCGTCGCGGGTGGGGGTTTCGGCGGCGGTGGAGAGGGTCGGTGCGCTGGGCGGTTCGGCGATGCCGCCGGGGGCCTCGGGCAGCTCCGCCTCGTGCGCGGTGCCTGCGGCCACCACCGGCTGGTCGGGGGGCATGGTCGCCGGCATCCGGGGTACGACGACCACCGCCGTCCCGTAGGCGCACATCTCCATCCACATCTCGCCGCAGTCGCGGCTGTCGAACCGCATCCCCACCACGGCGTTCGCGCCGAGGCGGCGGGCCTCCTCGCCGAGCCGGGCCACCGAGTCGGTACGCCAGCGGGTGAGGTTGTCCGGGGCCATCGGGTCGTACGCGCCGCCGCGCAGGTTCTTCACGCCCTCGCGGTACGGGTTCCGGGTCCTGGCCATCGAGGACACCACCTCGCCGAGGACCTGGCGGATCTCGTAGCCGGGCAGGCTATCCGTCGTGACGACCAGCACGTCATCGATGCTGGCATCCGTCCGGGCGGGCGGTTCGCGAGCCGTGTTCATCTCGCCGGATGCTGCGAAACAGCACGGCGCGGACGCACCGGCTCGTGCCGGGGCATCCGCGCCGTGTCAGGTCATCCGCGCCGTGGCGGGCTGTTCCCGCCAGTCAGGTCCATCCGGGTCGTTCCCGGTCGGCCGGTCGGGAACCGGTCAGGCGGGTCAGATCCCGGTGATCGAGGTGATCCAGGAACGGCTGGATGCCACGCTGGAGTAGTTCTGGATGGTGGTGCCGTTGGCGGTGGAGGCGACACCGACCTGGCGGCCGTTGTAGAACTGCGGGCCACCCGAGTCGCCCCGCCAGGCGTTGCCGTTGATCCGGGTGCTCTGGATCGCCGGGCCGCCGTACGCGTCGCTGGTGGTGCCGGTCACCTGCACGTTGGCGGTCTTCATCTGGCTGGACGCCGAGCAGCCGCTGTAGCAGGTCATGCCCCAGCCGTAGATGCTGTTGGTGGAGCCGGACGGCGGGTTGGCGGTGCCCAGGGTGACGTACGAGGTGCTGACCGGGCTGGACAACCGCATCAGCGCCAGGTCGTAGCGGGTGTAGCTGGCGCTGACGGTACGGGTGGTGCCGCCGGAGGCGTAGTAGACGCTGCCGATCCGGACGGACATCGAGCCGCTGACGCAGTGCCGGGCGGTGAGCACCCAGTCGGCGCCGATGACGCTGCCGGAGCAGGTGAACGAGCCGTTGCTGAACACCGCGGCGGCCCACGGCGCGGAGGAGACGTAGCCGCCGCCGATGATGTACGGGGTGACATCGGCGGACGGGGCGGCGGTGGACGGCGCGGCGAAGCCGAGCGCGCCGACGAACGCGGCGCTGAGCGCGGCGACCAGGTTACGGATTCGCATGGCGGGGACTCCTTAACCATCGACATCTGTCGACGTACAGTAGGGGCTGCGCGGTTGCGCCGACAAGAGTCCGATAGATATCGGCCGATACATAACGGGGTTGGTGAGCGCTCCTCGCGTACCGGCGGGGACGCCTCCCGGGCGGGCGTGTCGGTGCTGGCCGACAGCGGTCCCGGTCGGTAATGTGGATCACTGTCCGGACTGCCGCCGGCCGGTGCGTCCGGAGCCTCATCTGCCAGGTAGGCTGGCTGCGCTCGCCCGTTGTGGGTCGGCACCCAACTGCGTACACAGTCAGGAGTGCCCAGTGCCTCGCGTCGTCGTCGACGTCATGCTCAAGCCCGAGATCCTCGATCCGCAGGGCCAGGCCGTCGCAAACGCGCTGCCGCGGCTCGGCGTCAGTGACGTCGCCTCCGTCCGGATCGGCAGGCGGATCGAGATCGATTTCACCGGAGAGCCGGACCTGGACCGGGCCCGGGAGATCGCCGACAAGCTGCTCGCCAACCCGGTCATCGAGGACTTCACCGTCCATCTGGTCGAGACCGACGACACCGTGGACGCGAACCGGTGACCGCCCGCGTCGGTGTGGTCACCTTCCCCGGTTCGCTCGACGACGGGGACGCCGCCCGCGCCGTCCGGATCGCCGGCGGTGAGCCGGTCCGGCTCTGGCACGGCGACGCCGACCTGCACGGCGTCGACGCCGTGGTGCTGCCCGGCGGTTTCTCCTACGGCGACTACCTGCGCTGCGGGGCGATCGCCCGGTTCGCCCCGGTGATGGAGACGATCATCGACGCGGCCCGGGGCGGGCTGCCCGTGCTCGGCATCTGCAACGGCTTCCAGATCCTCTGCGAGGCGCACCTGCTGCCCGGCGCGCTCACCCGCAACCAGCACCTGCACTTCCGCAACCGCGACCAGGTGCTGCGGATCGAGGCCACCGGCACCGCCTGGACGAACACGTACCAGGACGGCCAGGAGATCCTGATCCCGGTCAAGAACGGCGAGGGCTGCTACGTCGCCGACCCCGCCACGCTGGACCAGCTGGAGGCCGAGGGGCGGGTCGTCGCCCGGTACCTCGGCGGCAACCCGAACGGGTCGCAGCGGGACATCGCCGCGATCACCAACGCCGCCGGCAACGTGGTCGGCATCATGCCGCACCCGGAGCACGCGGTGGAGGCGCTCACCGGCCCGTCCCTGGACGGCCTCGGCTTCTTCACCTCGGTCCTCAAGCACCTGGTGGGAGCGCCGGCGTGAGCCGGCAGCACCACGGGATCATCGGTCTGCTCCGCCACCCCGGCAACGGTGGCGACGAGCGCAGCGAGGAGAAGTCATGACCACCCACCCGGACCCGGTGGCGGCCAGCGCCGACCCCCGGTTCGACCGGCTCGACACCGTGCCCCGCGCCGCCGACACCGCCGGCGAGCTTCAGCCGTACGCGGAACTCGGCCTGCGTGACGACGAGTACGACCGGATCCGGCAGATCCTCGACCGCCGGCCCACCCAGTCCGAGCTGGCGATGTACTCGATCATGTGGAGCGAGCACTGCTCCTACAAGTCGAGCAAGGTGCACCTGCGCCAGTTCGGCGAGAAGGCCCCGCCCAGCGACCGGCTGCTCGCCGGCATCGGCGAGAACGCCGGTGTGGTGCAGGTCTCCGAGAAGCTGGCCGTCACCTTCAAGGTCGAGTCGCACAACCACCCGAGCTTCGTCGAGCCCTACCAGGGCGCGGCGACCGGCGTCGGCGGCATCGTCCGGGACATCCTCGCCATGGGCGCCCGCCCGGTCGCGGTGATGGACCCGCTGCGCTTCGGCGCGGCCGACCACCCCGACACCGCCCGGGTACTGCCCGGCGTGGTAGCCGGCGTCGGCGGCTACGGCAACTGCCTGGGCCTGCCCAACATCGGTGGCGAGGTGGTCTTCGACCCCTGCTACCAGGGCAACCCGCTGGTCAACGCGCTCTGCCTCGGCGTGCTGCCGGTCGACCGGCTCCAGAAGAAGGAGGCCGCCGGCCCCGGCAACGTCGTGGTGCTGATGGGCGCCAAGACCGGCCGGGACGGCATCGGCGGCGTGTCCGTGCTGGCCAGCGCCACCTTCGACGAGGGCAGCGAACAGCGTCGCCCGTCGGTGCAGGTCGGTGACCCGTTCATCGAGAAGCTGCTGATCGAGGCGTGCCTGGAGCTGTACGACGCCGAACTGGTCGTCGGTATCCAGGACCTCGGCGGTGCCGGGCTGACCTGCGCGCTCACCGAGACCGCCGCGGCGGCCGGCACCGGCATGCGGGTCTGGCTGGAGCGGGTGCCGCTGCGCGAGCCCTCGATGGAGCCGCACGAGATCCTCGCCAGCGAGTCCCAGGAGCGGATGCTGCTGGTCGTCGAGCCGGAGAAGCTCGAATCGGTGCTGAAGACCTGCGAGAAGTGGGGCGTGCTCGCCACCGCGATCGGCGAGGTAACCCCGCCCACCGGGGACGGCAGCCCGGGACGGCTGCTGATCACCTGGCGGGACCAGCTCGTGGTGGACGTGCCGCCCGGCTCGCTGGTCGACGACGGTCCGGTCTACGCCCGCCCGATGCGGGAGCCGGCCGACCTGATCCTGCTCCAGGCCGACCGGGCCGAGACGCTGCCCCGGCCGAGCAACCCGGACGCGCTGCGGGAGACCCTGCTGCGCATGATCGCCTCGCCGAACCTCTGCGACCGCACCTGGGTCACCGAGCAGTACGACCGGTACGTGCTGGGCAACACCGTGCTGGCCCAGCCGGAGGACTCCGGCGTGATCCGGATCGACGAGCGTACCGGGCTGGGCGTGGCCCTCTCGGTCGACGGCAACGGCCGGTACGCCCGCCTCGACCCGTACCACGGCACCCGGCTGGCGCTCGCCGAGGCGTACCGGAACGTGGCGGTGACCGGCGCGAAGCCGATCGCCGTCACCAACTGCCTGAACTTCGGCTCGCCGGAGGACCCGGGCGTGATGTGGCAGTTCGCCGAGGCCGTGCGTGGTCTCGCGGACGGCTGCCAGGAGCTGGGCATCCCGGTGACCGGCGGCAACGTCAGCTTCTACAACCAGACCGGTGCGGCGGCCATCCACCCGACCCCGGTGGTCGGTGTGCTCGGCGTACTGGAGAACGTGACCGAGCGGGTGCCGATGGGTTTCGCCCCGCGTCCGGCCGGCGAGCACGACCTGATCTTCCTGCTCGGCGAGACCCGCACCGAGCTGTCCGGCTCGGAGTGGGCCTGGGTGACCCACGGTCACCTCGGTGGCGTGCCGCCGAAGGTGGACCTGGCCGGTGAGCAGGCGCTGGCCGAGCTGATCACCGAGGCGGCCCGGGTGGGTCACCTCAGCTCCGCGCACGACCTGTCCGACGGTGGCCTGGCGCAGAGCCTGGTCGAGTCCTGCCTGCGGCGGGGCGTGGGCGCGCAGATCGCGCTACCGGACCGGTTCGCCGACGGCTCGATGCCGTTCGTGTACCTGTTCAGCGAGTCCGCCGGTCGGGCCCTGGTCTCGGTGCCGCGCGGCCACCAGAAGGCGTTCACCGCCCTGGCCGCCGAGCGCGGCGTGCCGGTGGAGGCGATCGGGGTCACCGACTCGACGGGCGGCGCGCTGGAGGTACGCGGGCAGTTCCGGATCGGGCTGGACGAGCTGCGCGAGGCGCACACCGCCACGCTGCCCCGGCTGTTCGGCGGCCCGGACGTGGTCGACGTGCCCGCCCCGGCGGCCGGGGTCGCCGGCGCGGCCGAGGCGGTGCCGCTGGCCGACATCCCGCCGGTCGACGCTGAGCAGACCGACCCGCCGATCGCCGGTGCGGTGGAGGCCGGTGCGGTGGAGGCCGGGCCGACGGTGACCGAGCCGGCCGGTGGGCCGACGGTGGTCGAGCCGGCCGGTGGGCCGACGGTGACCGAGCCCGCCGATGGGCCGGTGCTGGTCGAGTCGTCCGGCGATGCGGTGCCGTCCGATTCGGTGCCGGCCGGGGCTGCTGACGGGCCGGTGCCGGTAGGGTCTGCTGACCGGCCGGCGGAGGCCGCTCCGACGGCCGCTCCGGTGGCGGCGGACGGTGCCGCGGACCAGCCGGAGACCGGCGACGCCGAGCCGCCCGCCGGTTCCGCCCGACACTGAGCGCGATGGCCGCCTCGGTCTTCACCCAGCCCGGGTCGGGTGCCCGGTTCGACTGGGGGATCACCGGGGCGGCCGAACTCGGTCGGGTCTGTGCCGCCCTGGTGGTGGTGGACGTGCTCTCCTTCACCAGCTCGGTGGAGGTCGCGGTCGCCCGGGGCATGCGCATCCACCCGTTTCCCTGGGGTGAGCAGGCCGCCGACTACGCGCGCCGGTTCGGCGGCACCGTCGCCGTGGGCCGCCGACAGACGACCCCGGACCATCCGTGGTCGCTCTCACCGGCCGCGTTGCGGAACGCGCCGGTCGTGGCCGACCTGGTGCTACCGTCGCCGAACGGCTCGGCCATCTGCGCGGCAGCCAGCTCGACCGGCCTGCCGGTGGTCGCGGCCTGCCTGCGTAACGCCACCGCGGTCGGGGGCTGGCTGCGTCAGGAGGGGTACGGCGGCAGCGACGCACCGATCGGGGTGATCGCCGCCGGGGAACGCTGGCCGGACGGATCGCTCCGCCCGTCGGTGGAGGACCAACTCGGTGCGGCGTGCGTCCTCGACGCGCTCTCCGGTGTCCCGGGTGGACTGTCGGTGGAGGCGGCGATGGCGCTGGCGGCACTCGCCAGTACCCCGGACGTGCCGGCTGCGGTGCGGGGCTGCGTGTCCGGCCGGGAACTCGTCGAGAACGGCTTCGCCGAGGACGTGGAGATCGCGGTGCAGGTGGACGTCTCCACGGTGGTGCCGGTACTGCGGCAGGGCGTCTTCGTCGCGGCCTGACCGCCTGGCCGCGCCGCATCCACCGCGCCGCCCCACTGCGCCTGGCCGCGCCGCATCCACCGCGCCACGCCCGCCTACGCATCGGCAGCCCACCGAACGGCCCGAGCGGCCGCCCCCGGAGGAGCAGCCGCTCGGTCTTGATCCTGCCCAGCTGGCCCGCAGGCCCGTGGTCAGTCGTCCAGCCAGTCCAGCCGGCGACCGCCCCGGTCCTGCTGCGGGGGTTGACCGTCCCGGCCCCGACCGCCCTGCTGCTGGTCGTAGCCGCCGTACCCGCCACCCTGCTGCTGGTCGTAGCCGTAGCCGCCGGCCTGCTGGTCCTGGCCGCCGCCGTACCCGCCGCCCTGGCCGCTGTCGCCGTACCCGCCCTGGCCGCCGCCGTAACCGCCACGCTGGTCGTAGCCGCCCTGGCCACCGCCGTACCCGCCGCCGCGCTGGTCGTACCCACCGCGCTGGTCGTAGCCGTCGTAGCCGCCGCCCTGCTGCTGGCCCTGGTCGTACCCACCACCGGGTGCGCCGCCGTAGCCGTAGCCGCCGGCCGGTTCCTGACCGTAGCCGTGGCTTCCGTCGGCCGGCTGGTAGGTCGAGGTCGGGTACGGATCGGCGGGCGGGGCGTAACCCTGGGCGGCGTCGCCACCGTAGCGGCCGGTGGGCTCGTCGTAGCGTTCGCCGTAACCGCCGCTGCCGCCCTGGCCCGGCGTGGAGTAACCGCCGGCCGGGCTGCCGTAGTCGTGCTGCCCGCCACCGTAGCCACCGCCGGAAGCGGGCGCGGTGCCGTACGGGCTGCCCGAGGAGGGCGCGGTGCCGTACGGGCTACCGGACGACGGCGCGGTGCCGTAGGGACTGCCGGATGACGGCGCGGTGCCGTACGGGCTGCCCGAGGACGGCGCGGCGCCGTACCCGCCGGCGCCGTAGCCGCCGGCCTGGGTGGGGGCGGGGTCGCCGTAGCCGCTGCCCGCCCAGCCGCCCTGCCCGGACTGGCCGTACCCCTGCTGCGGCAGGGGCGGCGCGCCGTACGGGTCCGGCGGGACGTCGTCGACCAGTGGACGGTTGTGCATCATGGTCGGCGCGTCGGCGAGGGCCGCCCCACCGACCATGGTCGGGTCGGTGACCCGGTTCACCACCCGGGTCTGGTCGTCCGCGCCACCCCGGTACGCACCCCGGGCGGCCGGGACCGCGCCCGCGGCGCCGGCGGCGTCCTTGGGGTCCTCCTCGTCGGCGTTCTCCTTGCGCTTCATCCACAGCAGCACGATGGTGCCGACGCCGATCGCGACGAACAGACCGCCGAGGATGATCAGCAGCCAGGAGCCGAAGCCGCCCGAGTCCTCGTTGGCGGCGTTGTCGACCGCGCCCCCGGGAGCCGCCTCGGTGGTCTCCTCGGTCGGTTCCTCGGCGGGCTCCTCGGTCGGCGGCACCTCCTCGGTGGCCTGCGGAGTCGGAGTGGCGGTCGGCTCGACGGCCAGCGCGAGCGAGATGCGCTGCCCGGAGACGCTCTGCCCGGCACCGGCGTTGATCGTCATGGTCTTGCGGACGTCGTTGAAGCTCGCGCCGAGCTGGATCTGACCCGGCGTGATCGGCTTCGAGGCGGAACCTTCGAACCGCCAGTCGCCGTCCTCGTCCGTGGTGGTGGAGTACTGGTGCCGCTGGGAGTCCAGCAGCGCGACGGTGGCGTTGGGTACCGCCTTGCCGTTGGTGGAGTTCGTCACCCGACCGGAGATGCTGCGTACCGTCTGCGGCTGTTGCGGCGCCGTCGTGGTCGGGGCGGCCGTCGCCTTCACGGTGAGCTGGAAGGTCGCGTTGCCGGTGCCGGAGTCGGACCTGACCTGTACGGTGACCTGGCCGTTCCCGTTCCGGGCGTTGTCGTTGGCCCGGAGGGTCAACTGTCCCGGCGGGGCGTCGAACCGGAAGTCGCCGCAGCCGCCGGAGCAACTGACGCCGGAGGGTAGGCCGTTGAGGCTGATGCTGCCGGATTCCTCGTCGCCGTCCGGGCTGATCTGGACGTTGACGGTGGCCTGTCCACCCGCGTCGATCGTGACCGAGCCCGGGGAGACACTGACGCCCGGGGCTGCCTGGGCGGGTGTGGCGGGGGAGGCGAGCAGGGCGCCGGTAACCAGCGCTACGACCACACCGGCCCGTTGCTTCCAGGCACGTCGGTGTGTTGACACGTCCACCGCCTTCCGGTCTGACTTCCCCGGCCGGGCGGCAACCGGGCCGGGGATCATCACGGTTTGAATAACGCCGTCGGCAACTATGCCTTGTCCGGCCGGATCAGCGCGACCCAGGGCCAGCGTCGGCAACCCTACTGCCGAGTCGTATCGTCCCGTCGTGTCCTCTCCGCACATAAAGTCCGCCGCGGTGACAGCGGCGCTCACCGCGCTCGACGAGGGGCGAAGGCCCGACCGGCCGGTCCTCCGGGAGGCGGTCCGGACGCTGCTGGCCGCCCTTGCCGAGCGGGCCCCTGGCCGATCGGTGGAAGTACGGGTTCCACCATACGGTGCGATTCAGTGCCTTCCCGGCCCACGACACACCAGAGGTACGCCACCCAACGTGGTCGAGATGGCACCGGAGGTGTGGCTGGCGCTGGCCGCAGGGCGGCTGGAATGGGACGCGGCGATCACGGAGGGTCGCGTTCAGGTCAGTGGAACGCGGGCCGATCTTTCCGGCCATCTCCCCTTGGAGCTGGGATGATCACTAACTGTCGATGACTCATGGGAGCGAGTTCGTGACTGTCGGTATCGCCAGTGCCTCGCGTACACTGTCAGACGACGTCCCGGCTTACCGCGCGGATCTGTGTGTGCGACACCACCCGAGCAGTCCAGACCAGCAAGCAAGAGGGAGCGGCAGGTGCCCCGAGGCGACGGCCGGCTGAGCCATGACCTTGACCCCCAGCGACCCGGTCCCCAGGACGCCTGTGGCGTCTTCGGCGTCTGGGCACCCGGCGAGGAGGTCGCCAATCTCACCTACTTCGGCCTGTACGCACTCCAGCACCGGGGGCAGGAGGCGGCCGGCATCGCGGTGAGCGACGGTTCCAGCGTCGTGGTCTACAAGGATCTGGGCCTGGTCGCCCAGGTCTTCGACGAGCCGACCCTGGCCAGCCTCCGCGGCCACCTGGCGATCGGTCACACCCGTTACTCCACCACCGGCGGCTCGACCTGGGAGAACGCCCAGCCGACCATCCGGTCCACCAGCGCCGGCACCACCATCGCGCTGGCCCACAACGGCAACCTGGTCAACACCGCCGAACTCCAGCGCGAGATCGCCGAGCGCGGCCTCGGGTCGTCGGACGGCTCGACCAACGACACCTCACTGGTGACGATGCTGCTGGCCAGCCACCCGGACCTCTCCGTCGAGGCCGCCGCGCTGGAGGTGCTGCCCACTCTGCGCGGCGCGTTCAGCTTCGTCTTCATGGACGAGTCGACGCTCTACGCGGCCCGTGACCCGCACGGCGTACGGCCGCTGGTGCTCGGCCGGCTGGAACGCGGCTGGGTGGTGGCGAGCGAGACCGCCGCGCTGGACATCGTCGGCGCGAGCGTGGTCCGCGAGGTCGAGCCGGGCGAACTGCTCGCCATCGACGTCGAGGGGTTGCGGTCCACCCGGTTCGCCGCGCCCGAGCCGAAGGGCTGCCTCTTCGAGTACGTCTACATCGCCCGCCCGGACGCCACCCTCGCCGGGCGGAACGTGCACGCCACCCGGGTGCAGATCGGCCGGCAGCTCGCCAAGGAGCACCCGGTCGAGGCGGACCTGGTCATCCCGGTGCCGGAGTCCGGCACCCCGGCCGCCATCGGGTACGCGGAAGCGTCCGGCATCACCTACGGCGCGGGCCTGATGAAGAACCCGTACGTCGGGCGGACCTTCATCCAGCCGTCGCAGACCCTGCGGCAGCTCGGCATCCGGCTCAAGCTCAACCCGCTGCGGGAGAACGTCCGGGGCAAACGGATCGTGGTGGTGGACGACTCGATCGTGCGGGGGAACACCCAGCGGGCGATCGTGCGGATGCTGCGCGAGGCCGGCGCGCTGGAGGTGCACGTCCGGATCTCCTCGCCGCCGGTGACCTGGCCGTGCTTCTACGGCATCGACTTCGCCACCCGGGCCGAGCTGCTCGCCAACGGGTTGGACAACGAGGGCATCCGTCGCTCGATCGGTGCCGACACCCTGGGGTACGTTTCGCTGTCCGGGCTCATCGCCGCGACCGAGCAGCCGAAGACCCGGCTCTGCCGGGCGTGTTTCGATGGTGAGTACCCGATCGGGCTGCCGGCCGGCAACCTGATCGGAAAACACGTGCTCGAAGGGGTGGGACGTCGGGTCACCGGCCCCACGCCGGAGGCCGCCGCCCGTGCCGCGTCCGACGGTACGGACCAGGTCGGCGTTCCACCACTCGTCGCCACTCCGGGCGGCGCGACCGCACACCGCCCATAGCACCACCATCCGGCGCGGAGTCGTCGGCGACGGCGACCAACGGTCGACGGGGACCCCGTCGCCGGCCCGGCACCGCGAGGACCACAAAGGGGAGAACCGTGACGCACGTGTCCGAGCGCAGCGGCGCAGGAAGCAGCCAGACCGGCGCCGGCGGAGACCGGCCCTGGACGGGCGGCACCGGCCGTCCGGCTCGCAAACGCTCGGTGTCGTACGCGGACGCCGGGGTCTCGATCGAGGCGGGCGACCGCGCGGTGGAGCTGCTCAAGTCCAAGGTGCGGCAGACCCGGCGGCCCGAGGTGCTGGGTGACCTGGGTGGCTTCGCCGGCCTGTTCCGGCTGGACACGAAGAAGTACACGAACCCGATCCTGGCCTCGTCGACCGACGGGGTGGGCACCAAGCTGGTCATCGCCCAGCAGCTCGACATCCACGACACGATCGGCATCGACCTGGTCGCGATGGTGGTGGACGACCTGGTGGCGTGCGGTGCCGAGCCGCTGTTCCTGCTGGACTACATCGCCTGCGGCGAGGTCGTCCCGGACCGGGTGGCGGAGATCGGCGCGGGTATCGCCGACGGCTGCCGGTACGCCGGTTGCGCGCTGCTCGGTGGCGAGACCGCCGAGCACCCGGGGGTGCTGCGCCCGGACGAGTACGACGTGTCGGCCACCGGCGTCGGCGTGGTGGAGGAGAGCGAGATCCTCAGCCCGGAGCGGGTCGAGGTGGGCGACGTGGTGATCGCGATGCGGTCGTCCGGTCTGCACTCCAACGGGTATTCGCTGGTCCGGCACGTGCTGCTGGGCGCGGGCCGGATGCGGCTGGACGTGGTGATCGACGACTTCGGTCGGCAGCGGACCCTGGGTGAGGAGCTGCTCACCCCCACCAAGATCTACGCGCAGGACTGTCTCAAGCTGATCGCCGAGGCCGAGGTGCGGTCCATCGCGCACGTCACCGGCGGCGGTATCCCCGGCAACCTGGTGCGGATCCTGCCGGAGCACGTGGACGCGGTGGTGAACCGGTCGACCTGGAAGCCGCAGCCGATCTTCGACCTGATCCAGGCCAAGGGTCGGATCGAGGACCACGAGATGGAGGCCACCTTCAACATGGGGGTGGGCATGTTCGCCATCGTCTCGGCCGAGGACGCCGACCGGGCGCTGGCCACCCTCGCCGGACGCGGGGTGGACGCCTGGCAGGCCGGCGAGATCATCGAGGGTTCCGGAAACGTGCAGATGGTGGGCCAGCACACCCGGGGCTGACCGTCACCGTCGGATGATCAGTCGTACACCCGATGGGGGGTTCACCCGAGTGGCCATCGCCGCCTAGCCTGAAGGTTCCTCAGGTGACCGGCGAAGGAGGGCGATGGCTGCCCGGGACCGCACGTTCAGCGGGATGCGCGGGGTCGCCGCCGTCCCGACGTACGTGGTGATGCAGCCGACGACCCTCTGCAACCTGGACTGCGTCTACTGCTACCTGCCCATGCGGGCGGCGGACCGGCGGATGCCGGTCGCGGTGGCGCGGGCCGTCGCCGGCTCGGTCAACGGCTGGGCCGAGCGGGGACGGTTCTCGGTGGTGTGGCACGGCGGGGAGCCTCTCGCGGCCGGCCGGGAGCACCTGGCCGCGCTGATGGCACCGTTCGGGCCGCAGGTGGAACACCACGTGCAGACCAACGCCACGTTGATCGACGACGAGTGGTGCGACTTCTTCGCCGCGCACCGGGTGCGGGTGAGCGTCAGCGTGGACGGGGGGCGGGCCCGCAACGCCGAGCGGGTCACCCGGGCCGGCCGCCCGGCGTACGACCGGATCGTGCGCGGGGTGGCGACGCTGCGCCGGCACGGGCTGCCCTTCTCGGCGCTCGCGGTGGTCAGCCGGCCCGCGCCCGGCCTCGCCACCGAGCTGTACGACTTTTTCCTCGACCTGGGCTGCGAGGTGCTCGGGATCAACATCGAGGAGACCGAGGGGGTGAACCTGCGGGGCAACGCGCACGACGCGGACACCGTGACCGCCTTCTGGGCCGAGCTGGTAGCCGCGTGGCGGCGGGATCCCCGGATCCACCTCCGCGAGGTGGAGTGGTCCCTCCGGTACGCCTCGGCGGTCCTGGACGGGACGGCGGACGACGTGCTGCCCCGACGGCTGGACCCGATCCCCACGGTCGGGTACGACGGCTCGGTCACCGTGCTCTCGCCCGAGCTGGCCGGCTTCTCCGACGCCCGGTACGGGGACTTCAGCAGTGGGAACGTGTTGTCCAGGCCGCTGGCCGAGATCGTGGCGGACGCGGAGCGGACGACCTGGGTGGGGGAGTTCCTCGACGGGGTCGAGGCGTGTCGTGCCTCGTGCCCGTACTTCGGGTTCTGTGGTGGCGGACACGCCGCCAACCGGTACTTCGAGCAGGGGCGATTCGACGGTACGGAGACCGAGCACTGCCGTAACAGCAAGATCCGCCTACTGGAGGGAGTGTTGGAGCATGCCCGAGACCACCAGTCACCGGCAGCCTGAGCGCGCCGGGGGGAAACCCGCGGATCGGATAGCGGAACGGGTACGCGCCGCCTCGGCCGGGCTCACCGCGCTGCTCGACGAGGCCGACGCGGCGCGCCGCCTGCGGGCGGAGACACCGGCCGGTGACGGGAGCAGCGCGGTCTGCGCGTGGAACCACTTCGAGAACATCCCGACGTTCTACAACTGGAACAACCGGCCCCGGTGAGGGCACGGAAGGGTAGGTCGAGGACCTGCCGGGCAGACCGGTCGCCCGGTCCGGCAGGTCCTCGACCGTCAGTTGGTGACGTTGGTACCCGCAGGGCACATGCGTGAGCACGCGGGGCTTACCGCGTGCTCAGCTGTGACCGTGGGTCAGCGGGCGGGACGGGCCCAGGGATCCGGGTCGTCGCCCGCATGGTCCTCGTCGTCGTCGTCGACATACTCTTTGTAGTCGTCGTCGAAGTCGTGGTCCGACTTGCCAGCACCCGCCAGTTCGCGCTGCAAGGCGGTGAGGTCGGTGTTCGGGGAGTGGTACTTCAACTCCCGGGCCACCTTCGTCTGCTTGGCCTTAGCACGGCCGCGCCCCATGGCTCGACCCCCTCGCACAGAATTCGGGGCAGCCCGAAGGCGGTCCCCGATGACGTCAGGCATCTCTCGTGGCTCTTACGGTACATGGGGATGCCCACCTTCGGCACCTCGGGTTACCGTCGGCCGGCCCTGCGCGTCGCAGTCAACCAGCCGTCACCGATTGTACCGGGTAAGGAGCGCTGCCGAAGGTGGGCGTGACGCACCGCAAAGGTGGCAGAGGTCACCGGAACGTGACGTTCCGGACGTACGGGGCGGTCCACCCGGACGGGCCACGGCGGGCCGCCCCCGGTCGGGGTCCTCAGGGAAGGTGGATCGTCCGGAGCCGGCCCACGTCCGCCATCCGCCGCTCGGCGAGCCGGTCGGCGGCCACCGCCGGCGGCACCCCCTCGGCGTCGGCGAGCCGGAGGATCTCCCGGGTGGTGTCGTAGATCCGGGTGGCCCGCAGCTTGGCCCGCTCGAAGTTGAACCTCTCGATCTCGTCGGCGACCTGGATCACGCCGCCGGCGTTCACCACGTAGTCGGGCGCGTAGAGGATGCCCCGCTCGGCGAGGAGCTTCTCGATGCCCGGGTGGGCGAGCTGGTTGTTCGCCGCCCCGGCGACCACCTTCGCGCGCAGCGCGGGCACGGTGTCGTCGTCCAGGGCCCCGCCGAGCGCGCAGGGCGCGTACACGTCGAGGTCGGCGGAGACCAGCGCGGAGACGTCGGCGACCAGCTCCACCTGCGGGTAGGTCTGCCGGGCCCAGTCCAGGGCCTTCGGGTTCACGTCGGTCGCCACCACCTGCGCGCCGTCGTCCACCAGGTGACCGGTGAGGTACCGGCCGACCTTGCCCAGCCCGGCCACACCCACCGTCCGGCCAGCCAGCGACGGGGTGCCCCAGACGTGTTCGGCCGAGGCCCGCATGCCCTGGAAGACGCCCCACGCGGTGAGGATGGAGGAGTCGCCGGCACCCCCGTGCTCGACGCTGCGACCGGTGACGAAGCGGGTCTCCCGGGCGATCACGTCCATGTCGGGGACGTAGGTGCCGACGTCGCAGGCGGTGTAGTAGCGACCGTGCAGCGACTCGACGAACCGGCCGTACGCCCGCAGCAGCGGCTCGCTCTTGAGCTGCTCCGGGTCACCCCAGATGACCGCCTTGCCGCCGCCCAGGTCGAGCCCGGCCAGCGCGTTCTTGTAGGCCATGCCACGGGAGAGGTCGAGCACGTCGGCGAGGGCGTCGGCCTCGCTGGCGTACGGGTAGAAGCGGGTGCCGCCCAGGGCGGGACCCAGCGCGGTCGAGTAGATCGCGATGATCGCCCGCAGGCCGGTCTGCTTGTCCTGGCAGAAGACGACCTGTTCGTGGCCGGCTGAGACCGGGTCGTCACCGCTCGCGAATACGCCCATGACTGCTCCTGGTGTCGGTGTGCGTCCTTGTGGGACACGGAACCTTGGCAATGGCCGGCGGGATGGTGCCGGTGCTGTGGAGCCTAATATCGGTCGTCGCCGTACCGCCGCCCGCAGTGGCCGGCGATCTCCGGACGTCCCCGCCGGTCCGATCGGCTTTCGTGGGAGGATCGCGCCGTGCCGTCGCTCTTCGCCTCATACCTGCGCGTGTACGAGCCGCTGGCCGCCTTCGACCGCGACCGTCAGTCCTACTGGCGTCGATACGTGGAACAGGGGCGGGCGGTGGCGCCGAAGGAAGGCCCCGGACGGCAGCGGACGGCGGTGATCGAGGCGCTCGGGGCGGGCTGGACCCGGCTACCCGACCTGCCGGACGAGGCGTACGTGCTGGAGACGCCGGAGACCATCCTGGTCTGCCCGTGGAACCTGCGGATCCGGGTGGCCGAGGCGGCGCTCAGCGCCCGGGAGGGTGTGCCGGCGGTGCTCGCCGACGCGTTCGTCCCGCCGGTCCTCGCCGGGCAGGCGAAGGCCGTGGTGGAGGACTGGCGCAGCGGGGCCCGGGTGCTGGAGCACGGGGTGCCCCGGCTGCACGAGCAGATCGCCACCTGGGGGGTGCCGCTGCGCTGGTTCGTGCTGGTCGACCCGGAGGAACGCGAGCTGGTCACCGAGCCGGAGCGGCGGGTGCTGCGCTACCGCACCGCGATCTCCAAGGCCCGGAGCCGTTCGTCCCGGGCGCTGAACGTGCTGCGCAAGTCGGTGGGGGACGCGCCGATCACCGAGGCGGTGGAGGAGGCCGCCCGCTGGCTGGAGGAGTTCCATCCCCAGTCGGTGGTCGAACTCGACTACGGCGGCCTGGTCGACCTGCTCTCCACGGAGACGTTGCGGGCGGACGACTCGCCCGAGCTGGTGGCGGCGGGGCTGGCCGGGCTCGCCCGGGGTGAGGCCGAGGGGGCGTCGGAGGCGTACGACTCGCTGGTCGCCCGATGGCGGGCGGTGCAGCTCCTGGAAAGGTGCAACTAGTCGTAAATCGCCCAGATAGCGCTCCCATTCGGAGCCACCTTCGTAGTTGGCGCATCACGAACCGTGATCATGAGTCCGAATAAGGTAGTTTCTGAGGCATAAAAGTCGTATAAATCGGGCATGGTTCATCCGTCCGTCTAGGGACCTTCGGCCGTTCGGCCCATGTCGGACATCGGGGACTAGCCGGACCATGGGAGACGCGTCGGCCGGCGGGACCCCGGCCGATGTCTATACATGTGGAGGAGTGACCGATGGCATCGCGAACGCACGAACCAGAGCCGCTGCTCACACCGGCCGAGGTGGCGTCGATGTTCCGTGTCGACCCGAAGACCGTGACCCGGTGGGCGAAGGCGGGCAAGCTCAGTGCGATCCGCACCTTGGGCGGGCACCGCCGTTACCGCGAGTCGGAGGTACGCGCCCTGCTCCAGGGGCAGATCCCCCAGCAACGCCAGGGGGACTGACCAGGCGACAGCACAGACGTTTCCCGGATCGGGGCGGTGGACATGGTCCACCGCCCCGATCCGCGTTCCGGGTCCGGCCCGACCGGTGGGGCCCGCCGAGCCGGATCCGGTCGGGCCGTACCGCCTCAGCCGGAGACCGAGAAGCTGTTGGTGACGAAGTCCTTGCCGCCGGCCGAGGACGTGATCTCGTACCCGAGCTGTACGGCGCCGATGGTGACGTCGCCGAACCAGCCGCGCGCCCGGATCCACTCGCACACCGCCCGGATGTCGACGGTGCCGGCGTTGGTGTTACTGGTCCGGACGAACGAGTAGACCTGGTTCGAGCCGTTGCTGCCCCGGTAGACGTTCCAGGTGTGCCCGCCGACCGTGACGGTGGTCTGGAAGCTGCCGAGCGGGCCGACCGGGCCGTACTTGTTCATCCACAGCATGATCTCGTGCGCGTGGTCGCTGCTCCAGATGTCGTACGCGGTGGTGAAGGCGACCCCGCTGGTCGGCACGGTCACATTGAAGCTGCTGGTGACGGGGCCGAGCGCGCTGACCGGGCGGTTGATGTACCGGGTGCCGTTGGGGTAGGACTTGATCCCGCCGGTGTTGGGGTGGTCGGCCCACACGCCCCAGTTGCTGGCCGAGTTGGCCCAGATGGTCTGCGACCCGTGGCCGGAGCCCCAGATGTTGTTGTAGAGGGTGTACGGCCCGCTGGTCCAGGTGCCCCAGCGGTCGCTGGAACTCCAGACCGCGGCCTGGGCCGGGCCGGTCGAGAACGCCAGTGTGAGGGCCAGCGCGAGGACACCGACGGCGGCACGCACGGAACGCATGGCTTACCTCCGGGAGACGGCCGGCACCGGGCCTGCCCGACGAGCCGGCGGGACGGATGTCGCGGGGACGCCGGCCCCGGGGCGGTGGTGGTGGGGGCCGTGGAGGCGACGCCGCTGGCTTACCCTTGGGAAATTTAGTTTGATAACCCAACTAAGTCAAGTGAAGCTGATGTATGTCCTGGGGTGGTGGTGTCAGTCCGTACCCGGGCCGCCGGAAGCGTCCAGGACGACCCGGACCCCGACCGTGCCCCGCTCACCCCGACGCAACCGGCTGCCGAGCAGGGTCAGCCGGCCCATCAGCCGGTACTTCTGCTTGAGCAGCCCCCGGATCCGCTGACTCCCGGCCGGGTCGCAGATCGTCGCGTACCCGGGCACCGCCGGGCCGTGCGGCCGGCCCCGCACGTCACACGGGGCCACCGTCACCGTGCCGTCCCGCCGGATCCGCTTGACCTTGCCGGAGTCGGCGACGGTCCACACCGCCAGGGCGTCACCGTCGCGGACCGCCCAGACCGGGGTCGGCACCGCCCGGCCGTCCCGACGGAACGTGGTGAGCAGGACGTACTTCTCCGCAGCCAGGCGGTCCAGATCAGTCACGTCCGCCACCATACGGCGGTGCGGCCCCGAGGGTGCGCCGGATAGCGTGACGTCCATGACGGACGAACCGCTGCTGGGTGACGTCTTCGGCGAGGTGGTCCGGGACGCGCTCGCGGTGCAGATCGGGACCGGCCGCCGACCGCTGGCCGGCGGCCGGCTGCCCCGACCCGTCATCGAGATCATCGAACGGGACGACGGGTTGATCAACGGCGCGCCGGCCGCGCACTACCTCGCCGGGCCCGAGGACTGGCAGCCGTACGACCACCGGGCGGTGGCCCGGGTCCGGGGCGCGACCCTCGACATCGGGGTCGGGGCCGGCCGGATCGCGCTGCTGCTCCAGGAACGGGGCGTACCGGTGACCGGGCTGGACACCTCACCCGGGGCGCTGGCGGTGAGCCGCCGTCGGGGCGTACGGGACCTGGTGCACGGGACGGTCGACGCGCACGTCCCGGACGGCCGGCGGTACGACACCTTCCTGCTGCTGGGCAACAACCTCGGGCTGCTGGAGGGGCGGGACCGGGCACCGGCCCTACTCGCCGCGCTGGCGGCGCTGGCCCGCCCCGGTGCCCAGGTCATCGCGCAGGGCACCGACCCGTACGGCACCAGCGACCCGGTGCACACCGGCTACCACCAGCGGAACCGGCAGCGGGGGCGGCTGGGCGGGCAGCTCCGGCTGCGGCTGCGGTACCGCGAACTCCGTACCCCCTGGTTCGACTACCTGGTCTGCTCCCCCGGGGAACTCGCCACCCTGGTCGACGGCACCCGGTGGACGCTCGACGACGTCGACGACCGGGACGCCCCGTACTACCTGGCCACCCTCCGGCTCACCGGCTGACGCCCCGCCCCGGTCGCCCCCGGCCTCACACCTGGACGGTCGGCGGGAGCTGGCGGGGCGGGAGGCCACCGTCGCCGTCGACCACCTCGTCCGGGGTGCCGTCCTCGTCGATGTCGACCATGGTGATGTCCACCTTGCCGTCGCCGTCGGTGTCGAACTGGAACAGGTCGGCCTTGCCGTCACCGTCGGTGTCGACCACCCAGACGTCGGTCTTCCCGTCGTTGTTGGTGTCCGCGCGGAGCAGTTCCACCCGCTCGTCGCCGCGGGTCTCCACGGTCTCCTGGGTGCCGGTAACCTCGTTCATCGATCGTCCTTCCCTCGGTTGGGGTGCGCAGTACCCTGATCGTCCGGCCCCCACGCCTGCCCGTACGGGCCAAGCTGCCATAGGGTCGCCACATGAACGATCGTTTTGTCGTCGTCGGGGCCGGCACCATGGGGCTCGGCATCGCGTACGTGGCGGCTGGCGCGGGCCACGCCGTCGAACTGGTCGAGGTGGATCCGGGCCGGGCCGCCGACGCCTCGGCGAAACTCACGTCGCTGTGGGAGCGGACGGTGCAGCGCGGCAAACTCGACGCCGACGAGGCGGCGGCGTGCCGGGACCGGCTGGTGCTGCGGGCCGCGCTCAGCGAGGTGGCCGCCGAGCCGGCCGTGGTGGTCGAGGCCGTACCGGAACGCCCGGAGCTGAAGCGGGCGGTGCTCGCCGAGGCCGCCGCGCTGCGCCCGGCGCTGCTGGGCAGCAACACCTCCAGCATCTCCATCGGTGACCTGGCCGCCGGCCTGGACCGGCCGGAGCGCTTCCTCGGCCTGCACTTCTTCAACCCGGTCTGGGCGATGGCGTTGCTGGAGGTGGTGGTCGGCCCGGCCACCGCGCCGGAGACCACCGACGCGGCCGTCGCGCTCGCCCGTCGGCTGGGCAAGGACCCCGTCGTGGTACGCGACCTGCCCGGCTTCGCCACCTCCCGGCTGGGCGTCACCCTCGGGCTGGAGGCGATCCGGATGGTCGCCGACGGGGTGGCCGCACCCGCCGACATCGACAAGGCGATGGTGCTCGGCTACAAGCACCCGGTCGGGCCGCTGGAGCTGACCGACCTGGTCGGCCTGGACGTGCGCCTCGACATCGCCCGCACCCTCCAGGCCGCGTACGGGGACCGGTTCGCCCCGCCGCCGCTGCTGGTGGAGATGGTGGCGCAGGGCCGGCTCGGGAAGAAGTCCGGCCAGGGCTTCTACCGCTGGGAAGGGGGCGTGAAGCAGTGAGCGGGTTGCGGATCGAGGAACGACCCGACCGGGTGGTGGTCACGCTGGACCGGCCGGAGAAGCGCAACGCCATCGACGCGGAGCTGATCCGGGAACTGCACGAGGTCTGCGCCGACCTGGAGGCCCGGCCCCGGCTGCTGCTGCTCACCGGCGGCAGCGACGGCATCTTCGCCGGCGGGGCGGACATCGGCCAGCTCCGCGAGCGGGGCCGGGTGGACGCGCTCAACGCCATCAACGCGGCGGCCTTCGCCCGGATCCGGGCGCTGCCCCTGCCGACCGTGGCCGCCGTGGACGGTCCGGCGCTGGGCGGCGGCGCGGAACTGGCGTACGCCTGCGACCTGCGGGTGTGTACGGCACGGGCGGTGTTCGGCCAGCCGGAGGTGCGGCTGGGCATCCTGGCCGGCGCGGGCGCCACCCACCGGCTGCCGGCGCTGGTCGGCGAGGCCCGCGCCAAGGAGCTGCTGTTCACCGGGCGGCGGGTGGACGCCGGCGAGGCGCTGCGGATCGGGCTGGTCAACCGGGTGGTGGCGGAACCGGCCGGGCTCCTCGACTGCGCGCACGGGCTGCTCGACGAGATCGCGAAGGGGTCGGCGCTGGCTCTCCGACTGACCAAACTGGCGGTGGACGCCCCGGCTGCGGCCCACCCGCAGCTCGACCTGGTGAGCCAGGCGGTGCTTTTCGAGGACGAGGAGAAGTACCGGCGGATGACCGACTTCCTGGAGAAGCGCCGGCCCCGCTGACCGGCCCGGTGGGGGCCGTTCCCGCCCCCACCGCACACCGGGACACCCACCGGGCCCGGCCGCTTCGACGGGCCCGGTGCTGTCCGTCAGGACTGGATGCGGACGCCCGCGTCGTCCAGGGCCAGGATCACCGCCGCCGACTCGGCGAAACCGATCAGCAGCACGGCGTCCGCGCCGAAGTCCTTGATCTCGCGGGCGCCCGCGCCGAAGTCGACCGGCGGCGACTCGGCGTCCGCCGGCGGATCGTAGGTGAGCAACTTCACCGCGTCCCCGCTGATACCGGCCCGCTCCAGCTCGGCCCGGACGAAGCCCTGCAGGCCCTCGCCGTACGAGTCCTTCCGGGCGACCAGCGCCACCCGGTGCGGCCCGTCCCGCAGGATCACGTCGGCCAGCGCCCGGCCCTGGAGGATGTCCGAGGGGGCGGTACGGAAGAACAGCCCCTTGTCGTCCACCGTGCTCAGGCCGGCGTCGGTGCTCGACGGGGAGAACAGGATCCGGCCGGCCGCCACCACGTCCGGCAGCACCGCCTTGGAGATGCCCGACGCGCCCGCGCCGATGATCACGTGCACGTCCCGCTCGATGTGGGACGCCACGGTGGCCTTGGCGACGGTCGGGTTGGTGCCGTCGTCACCGTCGATCCAGACCACCGGCTCGCCCAGCACGCCACCCGCGGCGTTGATCTCGCGTACCGCCAGGGCGACCCCGGCGGCCAGCGGCGGGTGGGCCAGGGCGAGGGCACCGGTACGCGGCAGCAGACCGCCCAGCACCAGTGGGGCGCCACTGCCGGCGGGAGCCCGGTCGCCACGCTGCCGGTAGCCCTTCGGCGGGGCCTTGGTGCTTGCCGTCGACTCGTCACCGGCCCCGACGAACTCGGTCTTGCCGTCGTTGAGTTTCTGGTCGTCGAAGTGCAGCGTGCCGTAGCTGGCGGTGGCCGGCTCACCGGCGTCGGTGAAGCCGGCCCGGGTCAGCGAGACACTGCGGTACTCGATGTCCCGGCCGGCGCGGGCCAGCTCCAGGCAGCCCGCGGCGTCGTCGCAGCGCTGCCCCTCGTTGGTGACCCCGTTGATCTGCTTGGCGATGGCGGCCGGGGAGGTCGTGCCGGCGAGCTGCGCGGCCAACGCGCTGATCATCACCGCGTCGTACGACTCGGCGGCGTAGAGGAAGTCCGTCAGCTGGGGGTCGACGGACCGCAGCCGCTTCTTGAAGTCCTCCGGCAGCAGGGTCAGCGGCGTCGTGCCCTTCATGCCGTCGACCAGACCGGCCCGGTCCTTCAGCTCACCCGGGTACGAGTTCAGCATGTTGCCGTCGGTGCCGTAGAGGCGCACCTGGGGGGTGTCGGCCTCCTCGGGCTGGTCCGTCGTCCCGCACGCGCCGGTGGCGAACAGGAGCGCCGCGCAGGCCGCCAGTGCGGCTACCCGCGGGCCGCGTGTTACGAGCATGGTCGTCGTCCCCCTCAGGCGAAGGTCCGCTGCGCACATTAGCGTGCCGGTGCGCCCGGCGGGACCGTGGAGGCGGGTCGATGCGCTGGTCCGGGCGCTCCGACACGCAGCGTGCCGGCGTTGTCGACGTTCCGCTTCCGTCACTTGACGCAGTCCCGTACTCTTCGCCGCGTGACCGACGTTCCCCAGCAGATGTTCGACGACGCGGCAGCCGTCCTGCACTCGGCCCTGGCCGGGGACAGCGACGCGGTGAAGGGCACCTTCGACGCCGTGGTGGACCGGTCCGGCGTCGCCGGGGCGTACGGGGTGGCCTGGTGCCTGGCCGCGACGATGGTCGGGGAGGACCTGCCGGCCGGCCCGGCCGCACTCGACTTTCCCGGCATCGACCAGGCGAACTACGACACCCGCTGGGTGGCCCGGTTCCTGAGCGCCTACGCCAACCGCGACCCGGACACCGGGGAGGCGCTGTTCGGCGCGGCCATCGCCGACGGGCTGCTGCCGGACTGCCTGCTCACCCTGGCCGGCTCGGCCGTCGCCACCCTGTACGGCCCGGACCGCCCCGAGTAGGCGGGCCCGGCCCGCCACGTTCAGCCGGCGCGCCCGGCCCGCAGCCATCAGTAGGCGTGGTACGCGGTCAGCGGCTCGTACTGGTAGTAGTTGTTCGAGAAGCGGACCTTGAAGTTGACCCCGTCCCGGACGTTGGTCGCGATCACCGTCCAGCCCGAGTTGGCCGGCAGGTACGTCCAGTAGTTGCAGTTGCCGGTCCGGTCGATGAAGATCACGCAGGCCTGGGTGCTGAACGGGCTGGCGTTGCGGACGTTGATGTCGACGCACCGGCTGGTGGTCCGGTACGGGCCGGCCTGCCCGCCCCAGCCACCGGTCTGAAAGTAGGACCGGCTGGTGGTGCCGTAGCAGGTCGAGGTGGCACCGAGGTTCTGGCCCGGGGCGGTGGCCGCCTCCGGGGTGGGCGCGGCCTGGGCGGCGGTGGGGACCGTGAGCAGCGCGGCGGTCGTGACGCTGGCCAGCAGGGGACCGACCCGGAACGACATCGAGCTTCTCCAACCGTTGGCGGACCGTCGGCGGTTGCGCCGCGCAGCGAGCGTGCGCTTCCGCTCGGTGAAACGTGACGATCGTACTGATCGATGTGCCGGGGCGCTGCCCCGTGCCGTGGCGGCTGGTTGTGATACCTGTGGTGGATGTCCGACGCCATCCTCGCCAAAGTGCGCAAGCTGCTGGCCAAGGCGGAGGACGCGGCCTGCACCCCGGCCGAGTCGGCCGCGTTCACCGCCAAGGCGACCGAACTGATCGCCCGGTACGGGGTCGACCGGGCGCTGCTCGCCGCCCGGGACCCGGCCACCGATCCGGTCGGTGACCGGGTGGTGGACGTCGTGGCCCCGTACGCCCGGGACAAGGTCGACCTGCTCGCCTCGGTCGCCGACCCGCTGCGCTGCCGCTGCGTCCGGCGGCGGCAGGGCAACGGGTTCGCCGTGCACCTCTTCGGCTTCAGCAGTGACCTGGAACGGGTCGAACTGCTCTTCACCTCGCTGCTGGTGCAGGCGGCGCACGGTCTGGCCGGTACGCCGGTGCCGTCCGGTACCCACCCGGGGGCCTACCGCCGCTCCTGGCTGGCCGGTTTCGCCCGGGTGGTCGGGGAACGACTGCGGGCGGCCGAGGCGGACGCGGTCGCCGGGGCGACCGGGCCCGGTGCGCCGTCGGTGGCGTTGGTGCTGGTGGACCGGTCGGAGCGGGTCCGGCAGCGGTTGGCGGAGGTCTACCCCGAGCTGCGTACCGCCGCGCCCCGGCGGCTCGCCGGCACCGGGTACTCCTCCGGGGTGGCGGCGGGACGCCGGGCCGACCTCGGTGGGCGTCCCGTCGCCGAGTCGAGTCGCCGTGCGCTACCGCGCCGTTGAGGTGTCCCGCGTCGGTTCGCCGGACCCGACCGGGCGGGTGGGGTCAGGCCGGCTGCGGGCGGCGGCGGACCGCACCGAGGTAGCGGCTGAGCATCTCGTGCCATCCGGCGGTCAACGCCTGCCGGTAGCCCTCGGCGGCGGTGCCGTGCCGGTCGAAGTGGCGGTGTTCGACCTCGACCCGGGTGCCCCCCGACCCGTCGGCCAGGAACACCACCTCGACCTCGCTGGCCTTGGACGGGTCCGGCACCGGAACCCGGTCCGGACCGATCTGCCAGATGAACACCAACCGGTGCGGCGGGTCCCAGGTGAGGACGCGTCCCCAGTCGGCCCGGAAGCCGTGTGGGCCGATCTCGTAGAGCATGCCGCCGGCCCGGGGCTCGATGCCCAACTCGGTGAGGAAGTCCGGCCCGGACCAGGTGTACTCGGCGACCCACCAGTTGGTCAGATTCGTGAACACCGTGAACGCCTCCGCGGGGGAGGCGGGGACGAGAAGAGTGCTGCGCAGGGAGAACCGGTCGACGTCCTGGCGGACGGCATCCGGCTCGGCGATCTCCTGTCCCATAGGCCCGGACCATACCGGCTGCCGCCGCCCGACGCAGTGACCTTCTTGCACGTGAGGCTGCCCGGCCCGCTGCCGAAACCGGGACAATCATCACCAGAATTCGTCGCGCCACGCTGTCCGTGGGGCGGCCACACCACTCGGTCACAAGTCCGTAAACCAACCCGCCGGTGGGACACCCCAGGGCGGGTCCGGGTGGAACCTGACGCGTCTGTTCCGCTCCCGGGTGTCCCGCCGTGCTCCCCGGCAGCCGCCGGTTCGGTCGGTTTCGCCGGTTCGGCCGGTCGAGTTCGGCCGGGTGCGCGTGGACTACGCCGGCCCGGGGAAAGCAAAACGCCCACCGGCGTTTCCGCTGGCAGGCGTTGCTTTAGCCCGGCGAAAGGCTATGTGGCCAGGGGCGGGGTCGAACCGCCGACCTTCCGATTTTCAGTCGGACGCTCGTACCAACTGAGCTACCTGGCCGTACCCGGGTCATGTTACCCCCGGTGGTGCGTACACCGCCGGATGGGTCATCACCCGCCTACGCAGAACGCCGCGCAGATTACACGCGGCGTCGGCGTTGGCGGTCCTGACGGGACTTGAACCCGCGACCTCCGCCTTGACAGGGCGGCGAGCACTCCAACTGCTCCACAGGACCTAGCTCTTACTGCCTCCGGCCAGGCCGGACCGTGCCCCCAACGGGATTCGAACCCGTGCTACCGCCTTGAAAGGGCGGCGTCCTGGGCCGCTAGACGATGAGGGCGGCCCCGCCATCATTGCACAACTCGCAACTTCTAGCGGACTTGCTCCCATCCGGCCCCGCCGGAGGCTTGGAAAGCATACGTGATGATCGGACGGTCGACCAAATCGGTATGGCCGTCGCCGCGCACCGCCGGGAAACCGCAGGTCAGTACGGGTCAGTTGAGCTTGGCGACGCCGTACCGGCGCTTGATCTCCGCGATCACCTGGGGGCACGCGGCCAGCGTGGCGGCGCGATCCCCGCCCCCGTCGTGCAGCAGGACGACCCCGCCGGGGCGGATACCGGCACGGACCCGCTCCACGATCTTCTTCGCGGGCGGCTTGGCCCAGTCCTGCGGGTCCACGGTCCAATGCAGCGACGTCATGCCGAGATCCTTGGCCACCGCGACCACGGCCGGGGTCCATTTGCCGCCGGGCTGGCGGTAGTAGGAGATCCTGGCTCCCGGCACCACCGCCTTGATGGCCCGGTTCGTCCGGTCGAGGTCGGCGCGGATCTCCGGGGCCGGCCGGGAGCCCAGGTCCACGTCGTGTCGCCAACTGTGGTTGCAGAGCTGGTGCCCCTCCCGCACGATCCGGGCCATCAGCTCGGGATGCCGCTTCACCCTGCTGCCGACCACGCAGAAGGTCGCCGTCACCCGGGCCCTGCGCAACTGGTCCAGCACCTTCGGCGTCCAGACCGGGTCAGGGCCGTCGTCGAAGGTGAGCGCCACCCCCCGGGTGCCCGTGGTCCGGCGCAACCCGGGTGGCAGCGTGCCGGGCTTCGGCTTGGGGCGGGGGCTGGTCCGGGGCGCGGACGGTTCGGCGGTCGGCTTCGGGGCCGGTGTCGACGATTCCGCCGGTTCGGCCGGTTCGGCCGGTCGGGAGAAGATCGGCGCGGGCTGGCCGGCCGAACCTGGCTGGCCGGCGTCGCCGCAGCCGGCCAGAAGCAGGAGCAGGGCGACACCGACCGCGGTCAGGGCGCGTGACGTCATTCTCGTGACTCCCGAGAGGGGTTCGGGTTCGCGGGTCACCCGACGTTACGCGCTGCCCCTCAGCCGGTGACGACCCGGTCGGTCACATTTGTCACGGCCCGACCCGCCACGTCAGGGGGACGATCCTCCCTGCACCTCGTGGACGGCGCGGGCCAGCGAGACGGCCTCGGCCAGGTCGACCGGCCGGATAACCCCGGCGGGCAGCGTGTCGTCCCGCCAACCGGGGCCGGCGGCCAGCACCAGCAGCGGTCGGCGGGGCACCGCGAGCAGCGCGGCGAGCTGGGCCGGGTCGGCGGTCGACCGGATCTGGGACCAGAGCACCACGGCGGCCGGCGCGGTCCGGACGACCGCCTCGACGAGGGCCGCCACCGGGACGCGGGCACCGAGCATCCGGTAGCTGACGCCCGCCTCGGCCAGGGCGGCGGCGAGCGCCTCCAGGGGCAGGGTGTGCTGTTCCTCGTCGGCGCAGGAGAGCAGGATCCGGGCCTCGCCGGTGGGCGGGCTGGTCCGGGAGGCCGCCGCGAACGCCTCGGAGACGCACCGGGAGAACAGGTGTTCCACCTCGATCAGGGCGGACGTCGCGGCGTGCCGTTCACCGATGCCGACGAGCACCGGGCGCAGCAACCCGTCCCAGGTGGCGATGACGCCGTCGGCGGCGATGGCGTCGTCGATGGTCCGGCAGATGGCGACCGAGTCGAGGCGGATCGCGGCGCGGGCCAGCCCGCGCGCGGCCGGCCCGGCCCGGCCGACCGGAATGGTGGTCCCGCCGCCGTCCCGGGCCCCGTTCGAGCCGCGGGCCGCGTTGCCGTCCCGGGCTCCGGTGGAGCCCTGCGTCCCGCCACCTCCCCGGCCCCCGGTGGCACCCCGGGGCGGCGCGGACACCGCCCCGGCGGCCGGGGACAGCACCCCGGCCGGGGACTGTCTGGCCCAGCGGGCCGCCTCGGCCGGGGTGACCCCTTCGGCGGTGAGTTGCCGCATGATCTCCAGCCGGGCGAGGTCCGCCGGGGTGTAACGCCGGTGGTGCCCGGGCACGTGTTCGCTGGGTCCCAGCCCGTAGCGCTGGTGCCAGGTGCGCAACGTGGTGACCGCGACGCCGAGTCGACGCGCCACGGCCCCCGCGCTCAGCGCTTCATCGGCCACCCGACCGCTCCGACGCGTCGTCCGCCGGAGTACCGGAGGGGACCCCGTTCCGGCCGGGGATGGGCCCACCGGGACGCAGCAGGCGGTTCACCACTCCACCGAGCCACGGCGCGTACGCGCGGGGGTCGGCGTCGAGGTCGTTCTCCAGGTGGACCGGGTCCACCCAACGCAGCTCGGCGACCTCGGTCGGGTCCGGCCGGAGCGGGACGTCGGCCGGCACCTCGGCGCGCAGTACGTGGTCGTACTCGAACTCGACCCGACCGGTGGCCGGGTCCTCGGCGTAGTAGACGTAGACACCGACCTCGGTGAGGGGGAACGGGCCGGTGCCGAGTTCCTCGGCCAGCCGTTTGTTGGCCGCCTCGGCGAGCGACTCGCCGGGCGCCGGATGGCCGCAGCAGGAGTTCGCCCAGCGCAGCGGGAAGCGGGTCTTGACGGTGGCCCGCCGTTGCAGCAGCACCCGGCCGTCCGGGGCGACCAGCAGCACCGAGAAGGCGCGGTGCAGCTGCCCGGGTGGCTGGTGTGCCTGGGCGACGCTGACCGCGCCGAGCGGGGTACCGGCGTCGTCGACCAGCTCGACCAGGTGGGCCTCACGGGAGGTCACGGCTGACACCTCCGGTGATCCGGCCGGCGGCGAGCTTGCCGGAGATGAGAACCATGGGTACGCCGACCCCGGGCTGGGTGCCTGATCCTACGAAAACCACGTTGGACAGTGTGCGGTGCAGGTTCGAGGGGCGGAACGGCCCGGTCTGGAACAGGCTGTGTGCCGAGGCGAACGGGGTGCCGGCGGCCATCCCCTGGTCGGCCCATTCGGCCGGGGTGACGATCTCGCAGACCTCGACCCCGTCGGCGAAGCCCCGGTAGCCGCGTTCCTCCAGGGTGTCCATCAGCTCGTCCGCGTACCGTCGGGCCAGGCCGCCGCGCCAGTCGAAGGGGGCGCGGTCGAGGTTCGGCACCGGGGCGAGCACGTAGTAGGTGTGCCGGCCGGCGGGCGCGACCGACGGGTCGGTCCGGCTCGGGTTGGTGACCAGCAGCGACGGGTCGCTCATCAGCTCACCGCGCCGGATCACCTCGTCGAAGGTGCCCTTCCAGGCCCGCCCGAAGTGGATGTTGTGGTGGGCGATCTTCGAGTACCCCTGCTTGGAGCCGACGTGCAGCACCACGCAGGACGGGGAGTAGGTCAGCCGGCGCTGACGGGCCGGCGGGAGCAGGTCACGGTAGGCGACCGGCAGGTCCGGGTTGAGGACCACCACGTCGGCCGCGATCCGCTCGCCGTCGGCGGTGAGCACCCCGGTGGCCCGGCCGTTGGCGGTCTCCACCCGGGTGACGGTGGTGCCGTACCGGATCTGGACGCCGTGCTTCTCGGCGGCGCCGGCCATGCCGCGCGAGACGGCGTGGATGCCGCCGCGCGGGAAGTAGACCCCGGCCACCGAGTCCAGGTACGCGATGACCGCGTAGATGGCCAGCGCGTCGTGTGGCGCGAGGCCGGCGTACATGGCCTGGAAGGAGAAGATCCGCTGGGTACGCGGGTCCTTGAAGAACTGGTTGATCTTGGTCTGGAGGCGACGGAACGCCCCACCGGCCAGCAGCTTCAGCAGGTTGCCGGTGATCAGGTCGGTCGGCGCGTCCAGGTTCCGCTCGATGAAGTCGGCCCGTTCCAGCCGCCACAGCTCCCGGGCGTAGTCGACGAAGCGGAGGTACCCGTCGGCCTCCTGCGGACCGCACACCTTGGAGATCTCGGCGGCCATCCGGGTGGTGTCGGTGATGACGTCCAGCGTCGAGCCGTCCGGGTAGTACGCCCGGTACGCCGGGTCGAGCGGGGTCAGCTCCATCCAGTCCCGCAGCTCCTCGCCGACCGCCCCGAGCGCCTCGGCGATCAGGTCGGGCATGGTGAGCACGGTCGGGCCGGTGTCGAACTCGTACCCCTGCACGCCCAGCCGGCCGGCCCGGCCACCGGGCACCGCCTCGCGTTCCAGCACGGTCACCTGCCGGCCGCTGCCGGCCAGGTGCAACGCGCAGGCCAGGCCGCCGAGACCAGCGCCGACGACCACGACGTGATCGGTACGTCCGTTCACGGTCCGCATGGCGGACCCCCTCCCTCGGAAGTGACTGCTCATCATGCCCAACGGTGGGTGGCGGCGGTGGCCAGGCCGGTCAGCGCCGACCGGGCCGTCTCGTCGATCGGGGCGGACCCGAGCGCGGCCAGCGCCTCGGCGACCCGATCGGAGATCATCTGCTCGACCTGCCCGACCGCGCCGGTCGCCGCGACCACCTCGGTGAGTTCGGCGACGTCATCCTCGTCCATGGCGGTCCCGGCCCGGTCCAGCAGGGCGCGCTGGGCGGGGGTGGCGAGCTGCCGGGCCACCATCAGCAGGGCGGTCGGCTTGCCGCTGCGCAGGTCGTCACCGGCGGGTTTGCCGGTGACGACCGGGTCGCCGTAGACGCCGAGCAGGTCGTCGCAGAGCTGGAACGCCTCGCCGACGGCCAGCCCGTAGCGGGTGTACGCGGCGACCAGGGGTTCGTCCGCGCTGGCCCCGGCCAGGCAGGCCCCGAACAGCAGCGGACGCTGCACGGTGTAGCTGGCGGTCTTGTAGCGGGCCACCCGGAGCGCCCGGTCCAGCGACCAGGTGGCCGCCTCGCTCTCGCCGAGCACGTCGAGGTACTGCCCGGCGACGGTCTCCACCCGCATCTGGTCGTAGCAGCGCCGGGTCTCCAGCAGCCCGGCCGGGGACAGCCCGGCGCGGGAGATCAGCCGGTCGGCCCAGACCAGGCAGAGGTCACCGATCAGGACGGCGACCGCCTCGCCGAACCGGTCCGGGTCGCCGCGCCGACCGGCGGCGCGGTGCTGGTCGGCCACCGCCCGGTGCGCGGTGGGCCGGCCGCGCCGGGTGGCGGAGGAGTCCATCACGTCGTCGTGTACCAGGGCGAAGGTGTGCAGCAGCTCCAGCGCCGAGAGGGCGGGCAGCACCGGGGCCAGGTCGGCCTCCGCGCCGGCGACGCCGCGCCAGCCCCAGTACGCGAAGGTCGGGCGGATCCGTTTGCCACCGGCGAGTACGTGGTCGCGGGCGGTCGCGGCGAATCCACCCATCGCCGCGTCGATTTCGGTCAGTGAGTCGATCTCGATGGCCAGGAACGCGTCGAGCGTCTGTTCGACGGCGGTGACCAGGTCCTTGGTGTAGGCAGCGAGAACAGCGGTGACCGGGTCGTCGCCTCCCGCCGGCCGGATCGTCGCCGTGCGGAGCACATTGCCTGCAACTGCGTCGTTGGCCATGTGGGCGAGCGTACCCTAGGGTTACGAGTTGCGTCGATTGGTGCGTCGATTTCTGAGGAGGGCCGGTGGACACGGATCTTGCCGCTGCCTACGACCGGTGTCGTGAGCTGCACAAGCGACACGGCCGCACCTACTATCTCGCCACCCGGCTGCTGCCCGCTTGGAAACGGCGGCATGTGCACGCCTTGTATGGATTCACCCGGTACGCCGACGAGATCGTCGACCGCACCGAGGACCTGCCCCCCGCCGAGCGCGCCGCCCGGCTGGACGAATGGTCCGCCCGGTTCCTCGCCGGCCTGCACGGCGAACCGGTCGACGACCCGCTGCTCCCCGCCGTGCTGCACACCATCGCCGTGTTCGACCTGGACCGGGCCGACTTCGCGTCGTTCCTGCGCAGCATGGCGATGGACCTGACCGTCACGTCCTACCGCAGCTACGACGACCTGCTCGACTACATGGAAGGCTCGGCCGCCGTCATCGGCACCATGATGCTGCCCATCCTCGGCAGCAGCGCCCCGGCCGCCGCCCGCGAACCGGCCCGGCAGCTCGGCTTCGCCTTCCAGCTCACCAACTTCATCCGGGACGTCGCCGAGGACCTCGACCGGGGCCGCACCTACCTGCCCGACGAGGACCTGGCGAAGTTCGACGTCACCCGACACGATCTGATGGAGGCGAGGGCGCGCGGGCGCACCACCCCCAAGATCCGCGAGCTGATCGAGTACGAGATCACCCGCGCCCAGGCCCACTACGAGGCCGCCGCACCCGGCATCGTGCTGCTCAACCCCGCCTCGCAGGCGTGCATGCGGACCGCGTACGCCCTCTACGGCGGCATCCTCGACGAGGTCGCCGCCCAGGACTGCGACGTGTTCGTCCGCCGGGCCCTGGTCCCGCAGCGGCGTCGGATGGCGGTGGCCGCGACGGCGCTGCTCACCCCGGCCGGTACCCCGGTCACCATCCCCGGGCCGACGGTCGTGCCGGCCCGGTGAGCGGGCGTACCGCGATCGTGCTGTTCACCCGCGACCTGCGGGTGCACGACCACCCGGCGCTCGCCGCCGCCTGCGCCGCGTTCGACCGGGTGGTCCCGCTGTACGTGCTCGACCCGGCCCTCGCCGGCCGGTCCCCCAACCGCACCCGCTTCCTGCACCAGAGCCTCGCCGACCTGCGTGCCGCGCTCCGGGACCGTGGCGGTGACCTGGTGCTCCGGCACGGCGACCCGGTCGCCGAGACGATCCGGCTGGCCGGCGAGGTGGGCGCCGAGGGCGTCGGCCTCTCCGCCGACGTCAGCCGGTACGCCCGCCGCCGCGAGCGCCGGCTGCGCGCCGAGTGCGAACGGCACCGGCTGCACCTGCGGCTCTTCCCCGGCCTCACCATCGTCGAGCCGGGCGCGGTCCGGCCGACCGGCGGCGGCGACCACTACCGGGTGTTCGGCCCCTACCACCGGGCCTGGCTCGGCGTCGCCCGCCGCGCGGAACTCGCCGCGCCGGCCCGGATCACGCTCCCCGACCGGGTACCCGTCGGCCGGCTGCCCGCCCTGCCGCCCGGCGAGTCGCCGCACGCCGCCCCCGGCGGGGAGAGCGTGGCCCGCCGCCGGCTCGACGAATGGCTGCCCACCCTCGACCGGTACGACGACCTGCACGACGACCTGGCCGGCGACGGCACCAGCCGGCTCAGCCCGTACCTGCGGTTCGGCTGCCTGTCCCCGCTGGCGGTGGCGAACCGGGCCGGTGACCCGGGCGGACCCTTCGTCCGGCAGCTCTGCTGGCGGGACTTCTTCTACCAGGCCACCGCCGCCTTCCCCGACATCAACCACCGGGCCTACCGGCGCGGGGCCACCGAGGCGTGGCGGGACGACCCGGACGCGCTGGCCGCCTGGACCGAGGGCCGGACCGGGGTGCCCATCGTGGACGCCGGGATGCGGCAACTGCGCGCCGAGGGCTGGATGCACAACCGGGCCCGGCTGATCACCGCGTCGTACCTGACCAAGCAGCTCGGCCTGGACTGGCGGGCCGGCCTGGCCGTCTTCGACCGCTGGCTGCTCGACGGGGACGTCGCCAACAACGCCGGCAACTGGCAGTGGGTGGCCGGCACCGGCAGCGACACCAAGCCGTACCGCCGCTTCAACCCGTACCGGCAGGCCGAACGCTACGACCCGGACGGCGAGTACGTCCGCCGCTGGACCGGCTGAGGAAGGGGTTTGTCAACGCTGCTCTGCTACCCACAAGCCTCGGCCTTGCAGGCCGACCACCAGGCCACGGTCCTGCAAGATGATCACTGCTCGCTGCACGGTTGTCACGCTGACCTGGTACAGGTCGGACAGCTCGCGGTACGTCGGTAGGCGGTCGCCGGGCGCGTACTCGCCACTCTTGATCCGCGTAGCGATGTCCTCGGCCACCGCACGGTAGCCGCCAGTCGGTATGGGCATGTGGGAAGTTCCTTCGTTCGGCACCCCCATCGGACCACGCCGCTTACCCCACTTCAAGACCTTGCTTGCCTTAGGTACTAAAGGTCTCTAACATCGAGTGGCAGTGGTCCGGTCCTTCGTTCGGCAACGCGGACCCGGACACCGTCCGCCGTGGGAACAGCTGCCGCGCTGCTCCCACGGCGGACGAAACCGCAGCAGGGAAGCTGCTGCGCTCGCCACCACTCATCAATCGGATCTGACCTCCGACCTCTAGGAAGGCAGTGGGAATTGATCTCATTTCTTGCGCTGGGAGTGGTGGCACTGCTGGGCTTTCTCGCCGGCCTGCTTCTGTTCAAGGTCAAGACACGCTGGTGTCGGCGGTGCGGTCGGCCCCGCGACGCTCTGTCCCGGGCAGCGGGGCGCGTACCACCTGGCGATCGGGGTCGCCCAGGTGACGTACCTGCCGCACCGGCCGTTGTTGACCCTCGCGGGTGAGTTCCGGGCGGGACTGTGGTCATGCGGGTGAGGCGGACGCCGTACCTGATCCAGCTCGCCTGGTACACGCTGGAGTTCCACCGGCATCACACGTGTACGCACTGCACCCGCAGCGGCTGGTGTTCGGCCGTGCAGGTCGCCCGGACCCGGCTCACCGCCTGGTACCGGTACCGGCCATGACCGACCGACGCCTGCGGGCCGGTGACCTGATCCACGTCACCACCGCCGCCAGCGTCCAGTTCCGAACCCCGATCATGTTCCGCCTGATCCGGGTCCTCGACCGACCCACCTTCGACGGCTGGCTCTGGCTCGACGGCTACCAGACCAACGACGCAGGCGACGCCACCGCCCGCCGACAGATCTTCGTCCAACCCACCGGCCTACGGAAACTCCTGCCCCGTTGACCATGAAGTTATGGCCCGCGACACGCGGTACCGGGGGCAACAACTTCATGATCAACGCAAGATTGGCGATACGGCGGTGTCGTGCACACCGCGATACCGCCGTATCGCCGGACTCGCGTCGATCAAGGGCCCCGCGCACGTGCCCGGCTGGTCGGGGGGTGGGGCGGTGGGACATGCTGACGGGGTGACGGAGCCGCAGCAGGTGGACGTGATCGTGGTCGGGCTCGGGGTGGGCGGCGAGGAGGTCGCCGGGCGGCTCGCCGAGGCCGGTCTCGACGTCGTCGGCATCGACAACGGACTGGTCGGGGGCGAGTGCCCGTACTGGGGGTGCATCCCCAGCAAGATGATGATCAGGGCGGCCAACGCCGTCGCCGAGGCCCGTCGGGTCAACGGGCTGGCCGGCACCGCCGACGTGCGGCCGGACTGGACGCCGGTGGCCCGCCGGATCCGCGAGGAGGCCACCGCCGACTGGGACGACACGGTGGCGGTCAAGCGGTTCACCGACAAGGGCGGCCACTTCGTCCGGGGCACCGGGCGACTCGTCGGCCCCGGCCGGGTACGCGTCGGCGACCAGGAGTTCCAGGCCCGGCACGGGGTCGTGGTCGGGGTCGGTACCCGGCCGTCCATCCCGCCGCTCGACGGCCTGGCCGGTACGCCGTACTGGACGAACCGCGAGGCGATCGAGGCGGCCGAACTGCCCGGCTCGCTGCTGGTGCTCGGCGGCGGCGCGATCGGGCTGGAGCTGTCCCAGGTCTTCGCCCGGTTCGGGGTACGGGTGACGGTGCTGGAACGCTCCGGCCGGGTGCTCGCCGTCGAGGAGCCGGAGGCGTCCGAGGTGGCCGCCGCCGCACTGCGCGCCGACGGGGTGGAGATCCGGACCGGGGTGGCCGTGGAGCGGGTCGACCACGACGGCAGCGGGTTCACCGTCCGGGCCGGTGGCGGTGCCCGGTTCACCGGGGAGCGGCTGCTGGTGGTCACCGGTCGGCGGGCCCACCTGGACGAACTGGGCCTGGACACGGTCGGTGTCGACGCCGGGCAGCGGTACCTGGCGGTCGACGACCGGATGCGGGTCGCCGGCAGGTTGTGGGCGGTGGGGGACGTTACCGGGGAGGGGGCGTTCACCCACATCGCGATGTACCAGGCGGACATCGTCGTCCGGGACCTGCTCGACCAGGTGCGGCGGGCGGCCGGCGTACCGGACGCCAGCGGCACCGCCAGCGCGGTGGGCGGGGCGGTCGGCGCGGCCAGCACGGTCGGCGGCACGGGCGGCGTGCCCCGGGCCGACTACCGGGCGCTGCCCCGGGTCACCTTCACCGACCCGGAGATCGGCGCGGTCGGCCTGACCGAACAGCAGGCCCGGGACCGGGGCATCAACGTCCAGGTCGGGTACGCGGCACTGTCGTCGTCCACCCGGGGCTGGATCCACCAGGTCGGCGACGGCGGGTTCATCAAGCTCGTCGCGGACGCCGACCGGGGCGTACTGGTCGGCGCGACCTCGGCCGGGCCGGCCGGCGGCGAGGTGCTGTCCGGGCTGGTGGTGGCGGTGCACGCGGCCGTGCCGGTCAGCCAGCTCCGACACATGATCTACGCGTACCCGACCTTTCACCGGGCCATCCAGACCGCGCTGAACGACCTCGGCTGATCATCCGTCGGCCCGTCCCTCGGCCGGGTCGCCGTTCATCCGTCGGCCCGTCCCTCGGCCGGGTCGTCGTTCATCCGTCGGCCGGGTCGCCGTGCCGGCCGGCACCGGCGGTGAAGCGGCGGACGCCGGTGGTGGCCTCGGTGAGCGAGTCCAGGCCGTAGGCCAGCTCGACCGCCAGCGCCTCCGGCTCCGGGCGGCCCGCGCCGGCCAGCACCGCGGCCCGGTCGTTGCGCAGGCACCGCTGCGGCGCGCCGGCGATCCCGGCGGCCAGCCGCTCCGCCTCCGTACGGGCGGTGCCCGGCGCGACCAGCCGGTTCACCAACCCCATCGCGTACGCCTCGTCGGCCGGCACCGGGCGGCCGGTGAGGATCAGGTCCATCGCCCGGCTCTGGCCGATCAGCCGGGGCAGCCGGACCGTCCCCCCGTCGACCAACGGCACCCCCCACCGTCGACAGAAGACCCCGAACACCGCGTCGGACTCGGCCACCCGCAGGTCACACCAGAGCGCCAGTTCCAGGCCGCCGGCCACGGCGTACCCGGAGACCGCGGCGATCACCGGCTTGGACAGGGTCATCCGGGTCGGACCCATCGGGCCGTCCCCCTCCGGTTCGACCCGGTTGCCGGACGGCGTACCGATGGCCTTCAGGTCGGCACCCGCGCAGAAGCTGCCGCCCGCCCCCCACAGCACGGCCACCGCGGCCGTCGGGTCGGCGTCGAAGGCGCGAAACGCGTCGGCGAGCGCCCGAGCGGTCGGGCCGTCGACGGCGTTGCGGGCCGCCGGCCGGTCCAGGATCACCGTGGTCACCGGTCCGTCGCGTTCGACCCGTACGCCCATCGGACCAGGATGCCGCCCGCCGCGACCGTGCGCCAGACGACCTGGTCAGGGGTGGTGGTCGGCGGGCTCGGAGCGGTGGCCGGGGGTGGCGCGGGCCGGTGCCTCCCGCGGTTCTGCGGCGCGGACCAGGGTGGCGCCGAGGGCGGCGGCGACCACGCAGGCCACGCCGAGGAACTGCGGCCAGGCCAGCAGTTCGCCGAGCAGCACCAGGCCGACCAGCGCGCCGATCGCCGGTTCGAGGCTCAGCAGCACCGCGAAGACCCGGGGCGGCATGCGCCGCAGGGCGGCCATCTCCGCCGAGTACGGCACCACCGACGACAGCAGCGCCACGCCCACGCCGAGCAGCAGGATCCACGGGTCGAGCAGCGCGGTGCCGCTGCCGGCCACCCCGAACGGCAACACCGCCACAGCCCCGACGGCCATGCCGAGGGCCAGCCCCCGGGTGCCCGGCACCCGCTGGCTGACCGCGCCGCCGAGCACCACGTACCCGGCCCAGCCGACCGCGCAGGTCACGCAGAACAGCAGGCCCAGGCCGTCCACCCCGGTACCGCCCAGCCCGCTGATGAGCAGCACCCCACCGCCGGCCAGCACCGCCCAGGCCGCGTCGAGCAGCCGACGGCTGCCGGCCAGCCCCACCAGCAGTGGACCGGCGAAGCCGATGGTCACCGCCACGCCCAGCGGCACCCGGTGCAGCGCGGCGTAGAAGCTCAGGTTCATCAGCGCCAGCATCAGCCCGAACCCGACCACCAGCCCGCCGGTACGCCAGCCCAGCCGCAGCCCCGGACGGGTGACCGCGAGCAGGATCAGCGCCGCGAAGCCGAGCCGCAGCGTGGTCGTACCACCCGGGCTGGTGGTGCCGAACAGCTGTTTCGCCACCGCCGCACCGAGCTGGGTGGAGAACATGCCCAGCAGCATCAGCAACGGCGGTGGCACCGCGTCGGGGCGACCGACCGCCGCGACCAGCCGGGCGGCGACGGTGGCGGGGGCCGGCTCCGGCCGGAGGACGTGCGCGTACATGCCTGCCACCATTCCCTCCGCCGGTGGGCTGACGCGACCGGATTCTTCACCATCCGGATGCCCCCGGTCGACCCTCGGTACGCCCGGCGGCGGGTTCGTCCCCACCGCCCGGTTTGCCACCTCACGTAGCGGGAAGTCGGTACGGGTGCGAGCACTCACGACGAAGATCGAGCAGACGTCGGCCCTGGACCGGGTCGGTGACCGACTCCAGCGGGCGGTCCAGGCCACCCTCCGTCCGCAGCGGGTGCGTGACCTGCTGCACGGGGTGTGGCTCGGGCACCCGCTGCACCCGGCGATGGTGCAGGTGCCGGTCGGTGCCTGGATCAGCACCGCCGTCCTCGACCTGATGCCCGGCCAGCAGCGTGCCGCGACCACCCTGGTCACGGTCGGTACGGCCAGCGCCCTGCCGGCGGCGGTCGCCGGGTGGAACGACTGGGCGGCGCTGTCCCGGGACCAGCGGCGGGTGGGGCTGGTGCACGCCGCGTCCAACTCGGTGGGTCTGGTGTTGTACGCCGGCTCGATCGCCGCCCGGCTGACCGGCCGGCACCGTCTCGGCCGGACGCTGGCGTACCTCGGGCTGGGGGCGGCGAGCGCCGGCGCGTACCTGGGCGGGCACCTGGCGTACAAGCAGGGCGCGCAGGTCAACCAGAGTGTCTCCGAGGCGCACCTGATCGGCGAGGGTTGGCACCCGGTGGCCGACCTGGCCGCCCTGCCCGAGCGGAAGCTGGTGACCCGCGAGATCGACGAGGTGTCGGTGATCCTCTACCGGCACGGTGACGACGTCACGGTGATGCTGGAGCGGTGCCCGCACCAGAGCGGTCCGCTGAGCCGGGGCGAGGTACGCGAGATCGACGGGCACCCCTGCGTGGTGTGTCCGTGGCACGGCAGCGCCTTCCAGCTCAACAGCGGTGGCAAGGTGGTGCACGGCCCGGCTGCCAACGACCAGCAGGTGCTCGCCACCCGGGTCGTCGACGGTGTCCTCCAGACCCGGTTGTCCTGAGGCACGACCCGGTTGTCCTGAGCAGGACCCGGCTGTCCTGAGGGCACGACCCGGCTTGTCCGGTGGTTGACGAGGGGCCGGGTCAGCCCGGGGCGAGGAGGCAGAATTCGTTGCCCTCCGGGTCGGCCAGGACCGTCCACGGGACGTCCCGGTCCAGGTCGACGGCGGTGGCCCCGAGAGCCCGCAGGCGGGCCGCCTCGGCCGCCGGGTCGTCACCCGGGTAGGGGCGCACGTCGAGATGGACCCGGTTCCATCCGGTCTTCACGTCGGGGGTGCGGACAAACCGCAGGTACGGGCCGACGTTCCTGGCGGAGCGCAGCACCGCCTGCTGGTCGGTCACCTCGTGCAGGGTCCAGTCCATGGCCTCGCCCCAGAAGCGGGCCATGACCGGCGGATCCGCGCAGTCGACCACGACCGAGGCGATCGGGCCGGTGTCCCGGTAACGCGGTCCGGGGTCCAGCACGCAGAACTCGTTGCCCTCCGGGTCGGCCAGGACCGTCCACGGCACGTCACCCTGGCCCACGTCGGCGGGGGTCGCGCCGAGTTCGTTCAGGCGCGCGAGCAGTTCCGCCCGATGGGCCGCCGAGGTGGTGGCGAGATCGAGGTGTACCCGGTTCTTCACCGTCCTGGGTTCCGGGGAGACGACGAGGTCGAGGCAGACAGCGGTCGGGTCGGGGTAGACGAAGCCCTCGGGTTCGAGGTTGGTCACGCCGGGTCCCTCGCTGGACACGCCCCAGCCGAGCACCTCCGCCCAGAAACCGCCCAGCGCGGAGTCGTCCCGAGCCTTCATGTTGACCTGAACGAGCCGGGTTGCCATGCCGGTGATGCTAGGACCTGGGTGGAGTCGGTGGGGCCCCGAGCCGGCTTGACCGTCCGTCACCCGTACCGGTACTCGACCCTGGCGGCTTCGCCTGCGCGGCCGAGTGGAATGCGCCGGCCGGGGACACCCGACACCGGGTTCAACGGCGGTGCCGGCCGCTGGTCAGGGCCCGGGTGCCGCCGCCGGACGGTGTGGGACGGCGGCGCAGCCCGAGTACGGCACCGATCTGCGCGCCGACGATGCTCGCCACCGCCAGTACGGCCGAGACCGCCAGCGGTCGGTTGACCCGGTCCTCCGGGCCGGGGCGGGCCGCTCCGACGGTCATCGGGGGCGCTTCCTCCTGCGGCCAGTCCGTGGTCGGCGGCTCGGTCGTCCGGTCGGGCGTGCCCCGCTCCGGAACGATCTGCTCCGGAGCGCCCTGGTCCGGTGCGGTCCCGTCCGGGGCGATCTCGTCGGGGGCGGGCGCGGCCGGGGGTGGGGTCGGTCGCGGGCTCGGCCGGTCGACCAGCCGTCCGGTGGCGTGCGGCCGGACGCCACCGTCGTCGGCCTGCTGCGGCAGCTTCAGCAACTGGCCCGGGTGGATCCGGTCCGGGTCGCCGAGCTTGTTCAGCTTCACCAGGACCCGGTAGCTCTGGAAGTCCTCGAGGTAGCGTTCGGCGACCTCACCGAGGTAGTCGCCCTTCGCCACCCGGTACACGTGGGTCTGGTCGACCGGCGCGGCCACCCCCCGGGCGACCGGGGTGGTCGGCGCCTGGCCGGTGCTGGACTGCGCTGCCATGGTCATCGGGGCCGGCCCTGACAGGGCCGCCGGGGCGGACCCGATCGACGCCGGGGCCGCGTACGTGGACCCGTAGACCGCGGTGGCCGCGGTCGCCGCCGGGCTGGCCGCGATGATCAGGGCGACCGAGCCGACCAGTGCCGCTGCCGCCCGCTGCTGGTTGCGCATCCCGGGCAGCTTGGGGGTGGGCCGGCGCAGCACCTGCGCGACCAGCTCCACCAGGACGGAGAAGGCGAAGGTGGCCCACCCGAACCAGCCGAGCACCGCCAGCGCCCGCAGGAAGAGCTGCCCGTCGTCCCGGCTGGTCAGCGCCGTACCGATGCTGTCCAGCGTGGGCAGCTCGGCGGGCAGCGGGTTGCCGGCGAGCGCGACGAGGGCGATCGGGGCCCCGACCAGCACCGCGCAGAGCACGACGAGGGAGCCGAAGCCGGTGATGACCTGGCCGGCCCGCCGGGCGGCGGAACGGGATGCGGCCATGGGCGGCCTCCTTCCTACGGTCCGGTGATGGCGCGTGCGGTCGCCTCGCCGGAGACGGTCACGGAGTCGGTGAGGTCGAACAAGCCGAGCAGGTACCTGTCGTAGGTGAGGGTGAGCTGGACGGTGATGAGCTTCTCGCCGTCGACGACGGGGAAACTCACCGAGTGGTCGGCGACCCCGGCGGCGGCGAGGTAGCTGTTGACGGCGGTGGTGGCGGCGGCCTCGTCGATCTCCTTGGGTCCACCGTTGATCGCCTGGGCGCGGTCGATGGCCTGGCCGCCGGTCCGGGCCGCCTCGGCGGCCAGGTTGTCGGCCCGGTGCATGGTGCGCAGCTGTCCGGCCCCGTCGAAGGCCAGGCCGATGATCATGAGTACGCCGACCATGGACACCGCGAGGAAGAGGCTCACCCGGCCCCCGTCCCGGGGCGGGCCCGGTCGGCTGGGCAGCGTTTGCCCCCGTCGGCGGCTCATCCCCGGCTCCGGTAACTGTCCAGCGGCGAGGTGAACCGCGCCGAGACGGTCCGGCCGGCCGGCATCCCCGGCAGGCTCGACAGGTGGATGTCGGCGAACGTCACCGTGCAGGTGACCTGCACGGTGACGGCGGCCGGCACCCCCGGTGCCGCCGAGTACGCCGCGTCGAAGCTGGTCGCCGACCCGCCGACCGAGCCGGTGAAGGCGAGCGTCGGCGGGGCCACGCAGTCGAGCCGCTGCCAGTTGAGCTGCTGCGCGGCGGCCGACCGCGCGGCGGTCCGGGCGCTGTCGGTGTCCCGGGAGATCGAGGCGGCGCGGGCGGCGTCGTGCGCGGCGGCCTGGATCGCCTCCGCCCCCACCGCCGTCCGTCCGGCCACCCCGGCCAGCACCATCAGGGCGATGAAGGCCGGCGCGAGGATGGCGACCTCCACCGACACCGAACCCCGGTCACCGTCCCGGCGGCGTCGCGCCGGGCCACGCCGGTGCAGTCCGGGCACCGGCGACCGGCGGGCGGCGGGTCGGCGGGTCACGGGCCGACCACCCAACGCTCCACCGTGCCGTGGGCGGTCTGCGACACCGTGAAACTCATCCCCGGTACGAGCGACAGCGGCTTGCCGGTCACCGTGCAGGTGACCTCGGTGGCTCCGGTGACACAGCTGGACTCCGCGTCGGCCAGCCAGTCCCCGGCGGCGGCCAGGAAGGCGCCGGCCCGTTCCGCACCGGCCCCGGCCGGAGCCTGGTGGACGCGTTGCGCGTTCACCCCGCTCTGGGCGGCGTGCAGCGCGGTGCTGCGGGCCAGGAACCAGGCGGCGACCTGGATCGAGCCGAACAGCAGTAGCAGGATCGCCGGCATGACGATGGCCAACTCGACCGGGTTGGCCCCCCGGTCCCGGCCACCGGACACGATCCGGTGCCGGACGGCGGCAGCCGCCCGGCGACCGGTTGCGGACAATCGCTGGCGCATGGCTCGGTTACGGGGTCGGGATGCTGTTCATCCAGAGGTTGGCGCGCGAGGTGGCGAGGACGGTGATGGCAGCGGCGAGCACCGCCAGACCGCCGATGATGATGGCGGTGGGGACCGGGCTGTCACCCCGGTCGCTCTCGTCGCGCAGTTCGGCCAGGTGCGTGCTCAGCGCGACATGCAGGCGGGTGAAGAGGGGCATCGGGTTCTCCTTCGGGTTGTCGGGGTCAGAGGCGACTGACGAACGGGTAGGCGATGAAGCCGAGCAGGACGAAGACGAGCAGCGAACCGGGGATGTCGAGCCGAGTGGTGATTCCCTCGGCGCGGGCGAGATTGTCCGTACGGATCTGGTCGCGTAGGGCGTCGGCGCGGCTGCGCAGGGTCTCGTGCACCTGCGCGCCCTCGCTGCCCGAGGAACGCATGATCGCGCCGACGTCCCCCAGCTCCGGGATGCCGATCTTCTCGGCGAGATCCCGCAGCTCCTCCCAGGGGGAGTGCATCTGCATCTGGGCGATCCGCAGCGCCTCCTGGATCCGCTCGAAGACCCAGCCGTCACAGATCTCGGCCGCCCGTTCCAGTGACTGCACCGGCCCGTGCGCGGCGGACAGTTGCAGCGCCACCAGGTCCAGGTAGGTGCAGACCGCCAGGCGGAACTCCTCCCGGGCCCGAGCGGCCTTCTGGAGCACCGACCGGTGGGCGGCGAGGGCGAACAGGAACGCCGTCCCCAGGCTGCCGATCACCGGTACGACGAACGGCAGCGAGGTTCCGGCGGACACGAGGGCCACGGTCAGCATGGTCGGCGCAGCGAGGCCGATCAGGGCGGAGAGGAGTACGGAGAGCGCGTACTGCTCGGGGGTCTGGCCGATCAGGGCGAGCTGCCGGTGCGGCGGGCGCAGCCAGCGGGCCGTACCGGTCAGCCACTCCGCACTCCGGGGGGCCGTGCCCGGCCGGGTGACGCTCGGCGGCTGGTGCAGCCGGCGCAGCGCCGGACCGAGCGCCGGGGTGGCCGGCAACAGCTCCCGGATCACCAGGAAGACCCCGAACCCGACCGCCGCGCCGCCGCTGACGGCGAGGGTGAGCTGCCAGTTGAGGATCATGCGAGCGCGTCCTCCGGGTCCGGGGCGGGCAGGAAGCGCGTCGGCGTCGGTGGCTGGCTCATCGCGCGAACCCAGACCAGCAGCGCGACGAACGCGGCACTGAGCACGGCCATCACGAGCTGCCCGGTCGGCGTTCCGTACGGGCGGATGTAGTCGGTGTTGACCAGCCCGTACGCGATGGTCGCCAGGGTCATCCCGGTGAGGAACCGGACCGCGAACCGGGGCTGGACACGTTTGGCCTCGATCTCCCGGCGGGTCGCCACCTCGGCCGCCGCGGCACCCGCGATCGAGCCCAGCACGTCGCCGAGGCGTTCCCCCCGGTCGGTCAGGTGCAGGATCAGCGCCGCCACCACCTGGTCGGCGACCGGGTCGCCGATGTCGTCGGCGAAGGCGAGCAGCGCCGGCCGGGCCAGCCAGCCGGCCTGGAGCCGGGCGGCGAGCAGACGCACCTCCTCCTCGATCTGCGGTGGCGCGGTGGCGATCGTGCCGATGATGGCCTGCTGGAGGCCCTGCCCGGTGGCGGAGATGTCCTTGAGTCGGCGGGTCCACTCGCCGACCGCCTCGATCCGGGCGATGGCCCGCTGCTCGGCCCGGCCGACCGAGAACAGCCACGGGGTGCCCGGCACCGCCACGGCGACCAGTAGCCCGACCACCGGCAGCCCGGTGAGCAGGAAGGCCACCGCGCCGGCCACCGCCGCACCCACCAGCAGGGCCTGGTGGCGTTGCCGTTCCTGCCGGCTGGTGCCGGAGCCCTGCCACAGCCGGCGCAGACCCGGCCCGCCCCTGCCCGGCCGGTTGCCCGGCGGGCGGGTGGTGCCGACCAGCGCCACCACCGCCAGGACCAGCCCGGCCACGCAGGCCGCCCCGGAGACCATGGCGATCAGCTCGATGTTCGCGATCACCGTCGGACCCCCAGCCGGGTGTGCCGGGCCCGTCGCCACGCCCCAGTGCCGGCCTCGATGTACCGGCTGAGCAGCCGGGCGTCGTAGCCGACCCGGAGCAGGTGCTCGCGGACCCGTTCGGGCAGGTGCTTCGGCACGGCCCGGCCGTCCGGCCCCGGACCGAAGACCTCCGTGGTGGTGATCCGGTTGCCCTCGCCGGCCCCGATGACCTCCTCCACGTGGGAGACGAACCGGTGTTTCCGGCCGCCGATCGCGGTCTCGTCCTCGACGGTGACATAGACGATCAGGTCCAGCGCGTTGCCGGCCATCCGGCGGGCCTGGTCGACGGTCATCTCCCGGCCGTGCGACAGCGCCAACTCGATGATCCGTTCGGTGACCCCGGCCGGGGTGCGGGCGTGGATGGTGCACATCGAGCCCCGGCTGGTGGTCATCGCCTGGAGCATCGGCACGATCTCCCGGGACCGCACCTCGCCGACCACGATCCGCAGCACACCCATCCGCAGCGACACCGGGATCAGGTCGGCGATGCTGACCTCACCGGCCGGCCGGCCGTCCAGGCCGCGTTCGCCGTGCCCCTCCCGGGCCTCGAAGCTCATCACCGCCCGGTGCTTGATGTCCCGCCGGGCGGGCAGCAGCTCGCGGCTCTCCTCCAGCAGCACGAACGGCTCGTCCGGCGGGATCTCGTCCATCAGCGCCCGGACCACGGTCGTCTTGCCGGCACCGGCCAGCCCGGCGACCATGATGTTCAGCCCGGCCCGCATGGCCGCGCGGAGGAAGTCGCGGAGCAGGACGTCGATCATCTCGTCCAGGTCGCCCCGGAAGCCGGCGATGTCGTCCAGGCTCACGTCCAGGGTGTTGTGCTTACGGATCACCGCGTATGGGCGGCGGCTGACCAGGTAGACGGCGGCGAGCCGGCTGCCGTCGGGTAGTTGCAGGTCCAGGGTGGGTTTCGAGGTGGACAGCGACCGCTCGGTGGCCCCGGCCCGGCGGGCGGCGGCCTGGAGGATCTCCACCAGTTCCTCGTCGCTGTCGGCGATCGGGTCCACCCAGTCGACGCCACCGCCGTGCCGGGTGACGCGTACCTGGTCGCAGCCGAGGATGTGCACCTCCTCGATGGTCTGGTCGACCAGCAGCGTCTGGAGCCGACCGAGCCCCACCAGCTCGGCGGTCACCTGGTTGAGCAGGTGCCGCTCCTCGTCGGCGGTGAGCGGTGTGCCGGCCCGGCGTACCGAGTCGGCGTACTCGGAGACCACGGCCACGGCGATCCGGGCCCGTTCCACGTCCTCCTCGGCGACGCTGAACTCCCGGCCGCGCTGCCAGAGGGTGAGCCGTTCGCTCAGCTCCCGGCGCAGCTCGCGGACCAGGGTGAAGTCGACCCGGGGGCGGGGTGCCGTGGTCGGCCCGGGGGGTGGGGCCAGCGCCACCCCGTTGGCGGTCCCCGGCCGGTGCCGCCCGTTCGGGCCGGCCGGCGGAGCGTGCCCGTTCGCCCCGCCGGCGGCCGGACGACCGTTCGGCGCGGCCGGATGCGGGTGCCCGTTCGGCACCGCGCGGACCTGCCCGTTGGGGCCGTGCTGCCCGTTGGCGTTGGGGCCGTGCTGCCCAGTCGGCCCGTGCTGCCCGTTGGGGCCGTGCTGGCCGTGCTGGGCGGGAGGGCCGGGCGGGCCGTGCTGGGCGGGAGGGCCGGGCGGGTGGCGGTGACCGTTCGCCGGGGCCAGTGGCGGGGTGACCGAGGTGGCCGAGGGCGGCTGGCTACGCGGATCGTGGGAGACCGGCTCAAACCGCATGCGGCACCCCCTGGCCGGCCGGCCAGCTCAGCCGGGCCCGCCGCCGGTCGAGCAGGGTGCCGACCGGGACCTCCAGCGCACCGGCCGCGCGCATCAGCGGGCTCCTGGCCCGCACCGTGCCGCCCAGGCTGAGCACCCCGGCGGTACGCGGGTCGTGCGGCAGCCGGGCGATCACCGGTACGCCGAGGGTCTTGCTGATCTCGCCGTTGGGGTGGCCGTCGCCGACCACCAGCAGGCGTACCGAGCCGGCCGGCACCCGGTGCTCGGTGAAGTCCCGTTCCATGGCCCGCAGCAGCGACCGGGTCGCGGAGATGTCGGGCAGCGTGGCCCGGGTGACCACCAGCACCACCGCGGCGGCCCGCAGCACCGGCCACGGCGCGCCGACCACGGCCAACCGGCCACAGTCGACCAGTACGTCGTACGGTGGGGTGCCCTGCTCCAGCTCGCCGAAGAAGTCCGCGAACCGCTGCCAGAGCGGGATGACACTGCCGGCCTGGGCCGGCTCGACCACGCCCGGCAGCAGCAGCCGTTCCCGCTTCGGGGCGTCCAGGTCGACGAGCTGCGACCAGAACATCGACTCCAGGTTCCCGTCGCGCAGCTCGCCGACGGCCAGTTCGCCGATGCCCCGGGGACCGTCCAGCACTCCGCCGAGGTAGCCGGCGAGCACCGAACCGCCCGCCGGATCACACTCGGCCAGCACCAGCCGGCGGTGCCAGCTCAGCGTGCAGGCCAGCGCCGAGGCGGTCACCCCGGGCGAGCCCTTGGCCGAGGCCAGCGCGATGATCGCCATGGTCAGACCGATCCGGTCAGCACGAGGGCGACCCGCTGTTCCGCGGCGAGCGCCACCACCGCCGGCACGTCCCGTACGGAGATCGCCAGGTAGACCACCACGGTGGTGCTCTCCGGGCGGTCGCTGTCGATGACGGTCCCGGTGAACCGGGTGACCGAGGTGCTCGTCCGGCCGTCGGTGTTCTTCGTCGGGGTGCTGACCAGCAGCACCTTGTCGCCGGGACGGAGTTCGCGGGCCGGTACCGCGCTGGGCTTGAGGCCCAGGGCGATCTGCTGCTGGCCGGGGCCGAGCAGCGGCTGGTCGGTGAGCTGGGCCTCGGTGACCAGGGTGCCCGGGGTGAGGGTGACCGCCGCCCGCTTGCCGAGCACCTCGTCGATCCGGCCGGCCCGGATCGGCTTCAGGCCCTGCCCGCCGGCCACCTGGACCGACATCAGGTCGTCCTGGCTGAGCACGGTGCCCACCTCGACGGTGCGGGCGACCGCCAGGTACGTCCCGGTGGCCCGGACCGAGGTGACCGCGAAGGCCGCCCCGAGGCCGCCCAGCGCGATCAGCAGCACCGCCAGCCCGAGCAGGCCGGGGCGCATCCGGCGCTGCCGGACCACCTTCGGCGGGGCGATCGGGGCGTCCACCGGCCCCGGCCCGTTGCGCGTCGCCAGGCTCACTCGGTCACCACCTGAAGTTCGTTGATCTGGATCTCTACGTCGTTGCTGGTCCGGGTGACCGGGATGTCGCCGGACTGGCCGCCGCCGACCCAGTGCACGTTCCAGTGGGTGGTGGCGTTGATCCGGTACGTGCCGGCCTTCGGGTAGCCGTTCGGGAGGCCGCAGTCCGGGGAGGGCCGGCCGGCGTACGGGCCGGAGGTCGAGTACGGCGTGCCCGGTCCGGAGCAGGTGACGGTCTCCTTGTTGCCCATGTCCCAGACGACCCTGGTGACCTTGGCGGTGATGGTGACGCTCACCCCGCCCTCGGTGTCGCTGGCGGTCAGCGCCGGGTCCCCGAAGTAGTTCCGCCCCGGGCTGGCCCACAGCCAGACGGGCAGCCCGACCAGGCCGGGACCCTGGCTCTTGCGCGGGGCCACCGAGATGCGCGGCTTGAGCAGGTCGATGGAGGCGAGCAGCCGCAGCGCGATCTCCTCCGGGTCCGGCGGCGCGCCGAAACCGGGCGGCGGGGCGTCCCGCAGGACCAGATCCTGTGAGCCGAGGTCACCGCCGTTGCAGGTCCGCACGTACCACTGCTGGCCCTCCGGGGTGTCCTCCGGCTGGGGTTGGGCGAGCTTGTAGTAGCAGCCGTCGCTGTTGTTGAACCAGCCGAGGACGTCGTCGTAGCAGGGGATGACCCGGCCGTTCCACTGGCACTTGCCGGCTCCGCCGCCGTTGTTGCCGCCGTCGTCACCGTCACCGTCGCCCGGGTCGCCGGGATTTCCGGTGCCCGGCTCGTCGTCCCAGACGTTGCAGTCGGTCTGGCCGATCGGGCACTCGGCGCCCGGGTCGGCGACGGCGGGCGGCGGGGCCTGGGTGACCACCAGCAGCGCGGCGACCAGGGTGGCGAGCAGGGCGGGCACCAGCCGGGGCGGTGTCCCGACCCGCTGCCGGGCCGGGACACCGCCGCCTCCCCAGGTCAGCACGGCTGGTCCTCGTGTGCGACGCCGACGTTGATCAGCCAGCGGCCGTCCGGGTAGCGGCTCGCGGTGGCCGTGGCGAGGTGCCGCCCGGAGCCGGTACCGGGGACCGCCTTGCGGGTCTTGGCGTAGACCAGCTTGTAGTTCGTCGCGTCGAGACAGTCCTGGATCTCCACGGTGGCCGGGACGGTGTCCAGGCTGACCGCGGTGACGGTCGGGTCGGAAACGAGCGTTCCGGTACGCATGGCACCGTGCTCCTTCGCGTCGCGAATTGTCAGCCGCACCCTGGTCAGTAGCGGATCTGCCAGGTATTTGGCCAGGTCGGGATGGTGTGGATCACTTCGGGCGCTGGCCGTCCGGGATGCCGCCAGATATCCGGCGTATGCCGCGAGAGCCGCTTTCTCCGCCGCCGCCTCCGCTGCTTTCCGGTCCTCGGTCGCAGTCGGTGCCCGGCCCGTGGTGGCCCGCCCCGATTGCTCCGGATCCGTACCGCAGGCGGCCCCGGAGCCGATCACCACGAGCGCGACGACGCCGGCCATCCATTGCCTGAGCTGCCGTGCGCGCACCGCCGCCCTCCTCGATGGGGAGCTCGTCCGGCCGGTTTCCGGGTATGCGGCAGCGTGTCCGGATGCCCCGGTCCGGATTGTTTGATCATCTATTGGTATTTGCGAGTACGGATACTGGTTGGTTCTTTCCGGCACCTGGTCCCGATTGTCGGGCTGTGTGTCCGTGTCGACTGTTGGTCCCACCCAAGGGGCGAGCATAGGCTGACGACAGCCGATGCAACAGAGGCAATTGGTACGAATACTCTGCGTCACGAGGGGTGGGGTGGGGCCGGGATGATTCCGTACCGGCCGAGGGGCCCCGGCGGGGCCGGCCGGCCGCCCAGCCGGGGCGACCACCCCCGGCGCGGTGTCCCGCCGCGTAGGCCGTACGGGACAACGGATCCGCTGCGCGGGGTCGCCGGAGCCCGGCGACCGTCCGGGGTGCCCGGGGTGGTGACGGCGGTGCCGCCCCGGGCCGGCGGGCGTGGCTCAGGTCACCGCGACCAGCACGAACTGCCGATCATGAAACTACTTTCCGTATCGGGCTCGGCGGGGCGTCCCGGTGCTGGCTCCGGCGCTGCGGCAGGCCGGTCAGGGGCAGCACGAGCGCCGTGACGACCAGCGCGCCGAGCAGGACGCCCCCCACCACGTCGTGCGGGTAGTGCACCCCCACGAAGACCCGGGAAGCGGCGGCCAGCAGGGCCAGCGGTACGGCCAGCAGCCCCAGCCGGGGCCAGAGCAGGACGGTACCGGTGGCGAGCGCCCCGGCGATGGTGGAGTGGTTGCTCGGGAAGGACCAGTCACCGACCGGTGGGCAGTGGCCGGCGACGATCACCAGGTCGGTCAGGTCCCGGCACGGGCGTTCCTGGTCCACCACGGTCTTGAACCACTCGCTGAGCCCGTACGCGAGCACCACCGCCACCGGGGCGACCAGCGCCGCCGCGCGGTGCCTGGTGGTCCGGGCCGACGGCGGGCCGATCCCTGCCGCCTGCGGCGCGCCGCGGAAGTACCGCCAGGCCGCCGCCATGAGCAGCAGGCCGAGCAGCACCACCGAGCCCTCGGTGAAGTGCGCGGCGAACCACTGCACCGGCTCCGGGCTGCCGTCGGCGAACTCGACGACGTCGGTGTACCACTCGGCGCTGAACCCGGGCACCCCCGCCGTCACGTCGACCATGTCTGACCTCATCAACTGCTCATACCCCCTTCGCGACCCCTCGATCGTCCGAACGCGCGGAGTTGCGCACAGTGTGCGAAGGTGATGGTCAACCCCTGACCTTCGTCTCAGCCGCCGTACAGCCGGGCGTGCTGGGATGGCGTCTCGCGTACCTGAGCACCGGGAGGCCGTGTGTCCGCCACGACCGTCAGCCAGCAGCAGTCGGGCGACCGGGAGGACGACCGGCGGGACGACGATCGGCGGGACGACGACCGGCGGGACGACGACCGGCGGGACGACGGCTGGCGGATCCGGCGGACCGAAGCGGACCTCGACCGGGTCGCCGAGACCGAATCGATCTTCGCGTTGAGCAACGGCTGGCTGGGCTGGCGCGGCAACCTGGACGAGGGCGAGCCGTACGGGATGCCGGGCAGCTACCTCAACGGCCTGCACGAACGGCACGGGATCGACTACCCCGAGGACGGCTACGCCTTCCCCCAGCACAGCGACACCGTGGTCAGCGCACCGAACGCCGCGCTGATCCGGCTCTGGGTGGGCGACGAACCGCTGGACCTCCGCACCGGCACGGTCCGCCACCACGAACGGGTACTCGACCTGCGGGCCGGCCTGCTGGAGCGGCACACCGAGTGGATCTCCCCGGGCGGGCACGGGGTACGCGTCCGCAGCACCCGGCTGGTCTCGCTGGCCCGCCGCCCGGTGGCCGCGGTGCGCTGGGAGGTCGAGCCGCTGGACGGGCCGGTGCAGGTCCGGGTCTGCGCCGACCTGCTCGCCAACCAGCGGGTTCCCGAGCGGGCCGACGACCCCCGGGCGGCCACCGTCCTGGAGGACCCGCTGGTCGCCGAGTACCGCCGCGCGGACGGTGCCGACGGGGTGCTGGTGCACCGCACGGAACACAGCGGGCAGCGGGTGGCGGTCGCGGTGACCCACCTGGTCGACGCGCCGGACACCACCGCCACCGACACCGACTGCGCGGCCGACCGGATCCGGCTCACCCTGAGCGGGCCGCTCCACCCCGGCCAGCGGCTCCGGCTGGTCCGGTTCGCCGGGTACGAGTGCGCGCCCACCGGCACCCCCGACCAGCCGGCCACCGACGCCCCGGACGGCACCTCCGGTCAGCCGGTCGCCGAGGCCCCGGACGGATCGGCCGAGGGCGGTCCCGGCGGGTCGGTGCAGGGCCGGGCCGACCGCCCGGCCGCCGACGTCGTGCCGACGCCGGTGGAGCTGGCCGGACAGGCGGTGACGGCGGCCGCCGAGGCCCGGTCGGCCGGCTGGGACGCGCTGGTCACCGAGCAGCGGGCCGCCTTCGCCGCCGCCTGGACCACCGCCGACGTCGTCCTCGACGGCGACCCGGAACTTCAGCAGGCCACCCGGTTCGCCCTGTTCCACCTGCTCCAGGCCGGTCGGGCGGACGGCGACCGGACCATCCCCGCGAAGGGGCTCACCGGCAACGGCTACGACGGGCACGTGCTCTGGGACACCGAGGGTTACGTGCTGCCGGTGCTCACCTACGTCGCCCCGGCGATGGCCCGCGCCGCGCTGCGCTGGCGGCACGCCCACCTGACCGAGGCCCGGGAACGCGCGGCCGAGCTGCGACTGTCCGGGGCGAGCTTCCCGTGGCGCACCATCGGCGGCCGGGAGTGCTCCGGCTACTGGCCGGCGGGTACGGCCGGGCTGCACCTCAACGCCGACATCGCCGACGCGGTGCTGCGGTACGTGGCGGCCACCGGCGACGACGGGTTCCTCGCCGGGGCCGGGTTGGAGCTGCTGGTGGAGACCGCCCGGCTCTGGCACGGCTTCGGGCACTGGTCCGACGACGGCTCGTTCCACCTGCCCGGGGTCACCGGCCCGGACGAGTACAGCGCCCTGGTCGACGACAACGTCTTCACCAACCTGATGGCCCGGCGGAACCTGCGCGGGGCCGCCGACGCCGCCGACGCGTACCCGGAGCAGGCGGCCCGGCTGGGGGTGGCCGCCGCCGAGGTGGCCGGGTGGCGGGCCGCCGCCGACGCCGTGCACCTGCCGTACGACCGCAAGCGCGGGGTGCACCAGCAGTCGGCCGGGTTCACCGGGCTGCCCGAGTGGGACTTCGACGGCACCGACCCCGAGGCGGACTACCCGCTGCTGCTGCACTTCCCGTACCTGGAGCTGTACCGCAGGCAGGTGGTCAAGCAGGCCGACCTGGTGCTGGCGATGCTGCGCAGCCCGGGGGACTTCACCGCCGAGGAGAAGGCCCGCAACTTCGCGTACTACGAGGCCCGTACCGTCCGCGACTCGTCGCTCTCCTCGCCGGCCCAGGCGGTGCTCGCCGCCGAGGTCGGCCACCTCGACCTGGCGTACGACCACTTCGCCGAGTCGGTGCTCCAGGACCTGGAGGACCTGGGTGACAAGACCGGGGACGGGCTGCACCTGGCCGCGTTGGCCGGGGCGTGGATCGCGCTGGTGCAGGGGTTCGGTGGGATGCGGGACGACCGGGGCGAGCTGTCGTTCGCGCCCCGGCTGCCCGGCCGGCTGAACCGGCTGGCGTTCAGCCTGCTCTGGCACGGGCAGCGCCTCCAGGTCACGGTCACCCCCGACGAGGTCCGGTACGAGCTGCCCGACGCCGGCCCGGAGACCGGGGTCGACCTGTGGCACGACGGCACCCGGATCCGGGTCACCGGCGGCGCGCCGTGCGTACGGCCGCTGCCGGCGCTGCCCGACCCCGGCCCGGAACCGACCGCCCCGCCCGGCCGTCGCCCCGCCCGACGCGCCTGACCGCGCGGCAGCGGCGGCGGGGGGACGCTGCCGGCGACCGGGTCGGCGACCTGGCCGCGCCCGGCCCGCCCGTGGCCCGGCGGACGGGCTGGTCGCCGTCCGCCGGGCGACCAGGTCGCGGCCCGGCGGACGACCGGGCGTGCGGTCAGGCGTACGGGCTGGTCGCGTAGGCGGCCCGCAGGGCGGCCAGGCCGGCGTCCTTCGGGGTGAGCGTGCCCCAACCCGAGTTGAAGTAGTTCGTCCAGGCGATCCGGGGTCCGCCCTCCCGGTTCAGCCGCCGGACCGCGTCCGGCACGGTCGCGATCCACGCCGCCTGGTCCGGGAACTCCGCCTTCCGGACCCCCCACTCGGCGACCAGCACCGGCCGGGACAGCGCCACCGGCCCCAGGTCGGCGACCGCCCAGTCCTTCGTCCGGCGGAACCGGCCGAGCGCGGTGTGGCTCGGGTCGGTGGCGTACACGTTCCAGTGCAGGAAGCTCAGCTTCGCCATCAGCGACTCGGGGTGGGTGCGCTGGTAGCAGGCCCGGTCGAAGCCACCCACGCCGACCGAGAAGGTGGTGCCGGCGGGCAGCGTCCGGGCCCGGAACCAGTCCACGACGTAACCGACCGCGGCCACCGCGCGGGCGTCCGACTCGGCCCAGGTGTACGCGGTACCGGCCTCGGTGGTGCCGAACTCGTGGTCGGTGTCCAGCTCCGAGGCGAGCTGGACGTTCACCGGGAAGCCCAGGGTCCGGTACTGCGACAGGGCGCGGGCGAACAGGCCGTCGCAGCGCCCGGCGAGCACCTGGCTGTAGCCGTACGCCTTCGGCCAGGTGGTGCCGGGGCGCTGCTGGATGGTCATGGCCGGGGCCGGCACGGTGTAGGTCACCCCGTCGACCGTGAACGTCTGCGCGCCGGTGTTCGGGTTGCCGTAGTGCTTCAGCTCCAGCACGATGTTGATCCGCACACCGGCCCGGCCGAGGTTGGTCAGCCAGTCCTTCTGCCAGCCGGGGAAGGTGTACCCGTCGGCGAAGCTGCGGTACTGGGTCAGCGAACGGAAGTTGCCGCCGGCCAGGTCGGCCGTCGGATCGGCGTTGCCGGCCAGGTAGTACCCGCCCAGCACGGTGACGACGGCGTAGTCGACGGTGGCGGTGGCGGTCTGCCCGGCGGCGTCCCGGGCCCGCACGGTGACCCGGGCCATCAGGCCACCGCCCGGAAAACGGCCACCGTGCCGGTGTCCGACACCCGGGTCCAGGTACGCCCCGAGTCGTCGGTCACGGCCACCGTCAGTGGATCGATCACCGTCGGTACGATGACCGGGGCGCTCTGGTTGCCCCGGTCATCGGTGACGACGATGGTGAGGGTCAGGGTCTGGCTGTCGGTGTCGGCGTACGCGACGGTCAGCAGCATCTGGTCCCCGGGCGCGTACGTCGTCGCGTCCAGCGACGCGGTCACGGTCGGAACGGCCATGGCGGGTCCTCTTCTCCGGCTCGAACCCTTTGCCCGGTCCAACGACGGACGTCGCTGGCCGGAGGTGGCCGGAATCGACCCTGGTCAGTCGCGTTCCTGGTTGCGCCGGGCGCCCCGGAGGAGGACTATCCCTGCTCGTGCCAGGTGGCGGCGGCCCGGCCCAGCCGGTCGTTGATGGCCCGCCCCAGACCGGTGTCCGGCACCCGCTCGGCGAGGATCTCGGCCACCCCGGTGGCGTCGAGCCGGTGCAGGGCGTCGAAGAGCCGGGCCGCCGCCACGGTCAGGTCCCCGTCGGGCGAGAGCACCTCCACCGCCCGGTACGCCCCGGCGGGCCGGTCCCGCAGGGCCAGGTAGCCCCGGGTGTCGTCGTCGGCCCGGCCCGGGACCGGCGGGGTGACCACCCGCAGCGGGGTCCGGGGCGCGTAGTGCGCGGCGAGGGTGCCCGGCGCGACCGGCCGGCCGGAGCTGCCCTGCCGTACCTCGACCGGGCCGACCGCCTCGACCAGCGCCTCCACCGGCAGCGAGCCGAGCCGCAGCACCACCGGACGGTCACCACGGGCGTCCACGATGGTGGACTCGATGCCGCACCGGGTCGGCCCACCGTCGACGATCAGGTCCACCGCGTCGCCCAGCCCGGCCACCACGTGTTCGGCCCGGGTCGGGCTGAGCATGCCGAACCGGTTGGCGCTCGGCGCGGCCACCGGCACCCCGGCCGCCCGGATCAGCTCCCGGGCGACCGGATGGTCCGGCACCCGGACGGCCATGGTGGGCAGCCCCGAGGTGACGATCGGCGGTACGACCGGCGGCCGGTCCACGATCAGCGTCAACGGACCGGGCCAGAACCGCTCGGCCAGCGCGGCCACCGTGGGCGGCACCGCGCCGACCAGTCCGGTCAGGTCGGCCGGGTCGGCGAGGTGGGTGATCAGTGGATCGAAACTCGGTCGGGCCTTCGCCGCGAAGATCCGCGCGGCGGCGTGCCCGTCGAGCGCGTTCGCGCCCAGGCCGTACACGGTCTCGGTGGGGAAGGCGACCAGCCCGCCGGACCGCAGGACGGCGGCGGCCTCGGCCACCCCGGTCGCCGCCGGCAGCACCGGCGCGGACTTCGCGCTCATGCCCCGACGCTAACGTCCCACTCCACCGACGCCGTGCACGGGGCCGGGCCCCGGGGTGGCCTCCCTGCCGGTCAGGTCCTCGAGCACCTGCCACAGCCGGTCCTCCCGGTCCCGGTCGTAGGAGGCCGGGGACGAGCGGGTGACCCGGCCCAGGCTGGCGTACCCGCCGCGCAGGTCGGGGTGGGTCCGGCCGAGGGCCAGCGCGGCGAGGTGCCGGGCCGAGGCGGCGGGCGTGGTCACGCCCGGCAGGACGCGCAGCGCCGGGAGGACGTTCCGCCAGACCCACTGCCGCCAGGGCGCCATGGCGCGGGCCAGGCCGGTGCCGGGCATCAGGCCCGGGTCGTACACGTTGACCCGCAGCCGGTGGCCCTCGTGTCGCTGCCAGGCGTGGGCCAGCAGCACGACGGCGAGTTTGCTGGTGGCGTACGCCCGCTGACCGGCCACCACCCGGCCGGCGTCGGCACCGGCGTCGGCGCGGGCCAGGTCGACGGGGTCCTCCCAGCGCGGCGGTGCGACCAGGCCCATCGACCGCCAGCCGCCCCAGTGGGTGCCGCTGCCGACCAGCACGACATGCGCGCCGGGGGCGAGGGCGGGCAGCAGTTCGCGCAGCAGCAGGTGCTGGGCGAGCACGTTGACCGCGAAGGTCAACTCGTGTCCGTCGGCGCTGCGCCGGCGACGGTCGGTGACCTGGATGCCGGCGTTCGCCAGCACGGCGGTCAGTGGTGGGCGGTGGCCGGCACGGACCTGCTCGACCACGGTACGGGCGGCGGCCCGGGTCGACCCGAGGCTGGCCAGGTCGAGGTCGAGCGGGGCGGCGTCGTGGGCTCCGGCGGTGCGGGCGGCGGTCACGGCGGTGTCGACGGCGGTGCGGTCCCGGCCGGCGAGCAGCAGCACCGGGGCGGGTCGGTGCCGGGCCAGTACGTCGAGCACGGCGCGGCCGAGCCCCCGGGTCGGCCCGGTGAGCAGGACCGAGGGACGGGAGGTGATGTCAGTTCCTGTCATGACTCCAGCGTCGCTGATGTCAGCTTCTGACGCAAGGGGTAATCTTCGGCCATGGGACGGTGGCCGGGCGGAGCGCGGGAGCGGTTGCAGGAGGCGGCCCTGGCGCTGTTCGCCGAGCGGGGCTACGCCGCCACGACGGTCGACGACATCGCCGCCCGGGCCGGCGTCTCGCAACGCACCTTCTTCCGGCACTTCCCGGACAAGGAGGAGGTGCTGTTCGGCGCGGACGACCAGCTCACCGCCGTACTGCTGCGGGGGGTCCGGGAGGCCCCCGCCGGATCGTCCGCCCGCGACCTGGTCGCCGCCGGGCTGCGCGCGCTCGCCGCCGAGCTGCAACCCCGCCGCGAGACCCTGCGGGTACGGGCCCGGGTACTCGCCTCCGACATCGCCCTGCAAGGGCGTGACCTCGCCAAACAGGCCCGCTGGAAGGCGCTGGTCGCCGACGAGGCGGTCGCCCGTGGGGTGCCCGGGACGACGGCGACGCTGCTCGCGGCAGCGGGTGCCGCTGCCCTCCAGGTGGCGTACGCGGACTGGCTCGCCGACGCGTCCCGGACCGCGCTGGTCACCCGGTTCGACCGGGCGCTGGACACCCTCGCCGCCAGCCTGGCGGCTCCCGGCCCGCCCGCACCGTGACGGTCACCGGTCCGGCGGTGGCCTGCCGGTCCGGTCCGCTGGCGGCCCGGCGGTCAGCGGTGGCCTGGCGGCTACGCGGTGAAGACGCCGGAGAAGTCGTCGGCACCGCCCTGGCTGTCGGTCAGGTTGGCGTTCACCGTGACCTGGCTCCAGTTCTGCCATCCGTAGCCGCCGAGCACCGAAGCCTCCCAGTAGACGAGTCCGCCGGCGCAGGGGACGTCCAGCCCGACCCAGCCGAAGGAGAACGGCATCACCTGCGTCGCCATCACGGTGACGTGGGCCGTGCCGGTCGGTTCGGTGCAGGTCGCGGTGCCGTACACCTCCAGGCGGTCGGCGGCTGCGGCATAGACGGAGGAGACGGTGACCTCGGCCTGCGCGGCCCGCGCCGGAGCCGCGACGAGCAGGCTGGCCAGGAGCGGGACGACGCCGACCAGTACCGCACGGCCGAATCTCACCATCGGGCCAACTCCTCGCAGGTATCGGCAATCTTCGAAGCGTAGAGCTTCCGGTGAGGCTATTCCGGCGGCCCGGACGTTGTCACCGCCGACGGCGTCGACGGAAGTTCAGATGACGCACGGTCAGCGGAGCCGTCGGGCGGTGAACAACGCGGGCGGCTCGGCGATCGCGTCCTGGGCGGCGACCAGTTGGATCTCCCGGGTGCCCGCCGCCAGGGTCGCCTCCAGCACGGTGAAGACGGTGGCGACGGTACGCTCCAGCGCCGTCGCGGGCTGCCCCGTCGTCCACAGGTGGGCCAGGTACAACGCCGCGGTGAGGTCGCCACCGCCGTTCGGGTTGATCGGCAGCAGCGGCGTGGTCACCGCCCAGGCACCCTGGTCCGAGACGGCCACCACCTCCAGCGAACCCGCCGGCACCTCGTCGTGCAGCACGCTGGTGACCAGGACGTGCCTCGGCCCCCGGTCCCGTACCTCGTCGACCGCCGCCAGCAGGTCCGCCAGCGACTTCGTGGTCGTACCGGCGAGGAAGTCCAGCTCGAAATGGTTCGGGGTGATGATGTCCGCGCGGGGGACGACGACGTCCCGCAGGTACTCCGGGATGCCGGGCCGGACGAACATGCCCCGACCGAGGTCACCCATCACCGGGTCGCAGCAGTACACCGCCTCCGGGTTGGCCGCCTTCACCCGGTCCACCGCGTCGAGGATCACCGCGCCCACGGCGGGATCACCCTGGTACCCGGACAGCACCGCGTCGGCGCTGCCGAGGACCCCGCGGTCCGCGATCCCCTGGATCACGTCGGCGACGTCGGAGGCCGCCAACAGCGGCCCCCGCCACGCGCCGTACCCGGTGTGGTTGGAGAAGTGGACGGTGAGCACCGGCCAGACCTCGTGCCCGAGTCGTTGCAGCGGGAAGACGGCCGCCGAGTTGCCGACATGGCCGTAGGCGACCGATGACTGGATGGACAGAATCCGCATCGGATCATCATGGCGGTTGCCGCCGGGGCAGGCCGGGGCAGCCCACGCCGCGGGTCACGGACTTCTGTGCGGGCGTACGGATCAGGCCAGTCGGCCGCTTCGACGTTGTGCGAGTAGTCCTGCGCTGACTCGTCGGTTTCCCGTTCGGTGTGCACGGAGGGGACCCCTGTCGGTCTTACACGTTGGCGGGCGTCTGGAGCGCGGCCCACAGCGTTCCGGGCTCAACGTCCGGGAAGGGCGGTGGGGACGCACCGGCGGCTGCGAAACCCCCGCCGGGTGCACAGCCCGCCGCGACGACGACGAGTCGTGCCGATCCGGCGGGGTCGAGCTGGCGTCGTGTGGTGGTGCGGTCGAGCACGAAACGCGTAACATATAGCCGAGCATCGATAGCCTGTCCGGTGGCGACGATTCGGGCGACAGCATGACTGGACCATTCACAGGGCTCTGGTGCGGTGTGCTCGGCCCGCTGCTGACCCGGGTCGGAGACCACCCGGTCCCGGTGTCCGGTCGCCGGCAGCGGGCCTTCCTGGCGGCCCTCGCCCTCACGCCCGGCGTGAGCCTGCCCCTCGACGCGCTGGCGGCCCGGGTCTGGCCGGAACAGGCCGCCCCGGGGCACGCGGGCCTCCCCGTGCTCGCCCACCGGGTACGCCGTCGTCTCGCGGTAGGCGGACCCGCAGCGGCCCGGGCGGTACGCCGTACCCCGGACGGGTATCTGCTCGACCTCGCCGTCGGGGGCAGCGACGTGCTGGGGGTACGGGACGCGCTCCGCCGGGCCCGCTCCGCCGCCCGGGAGGGCGACTCCCATCTGGTCACCGAGATCACCGGCCACGGCCTGGTCCTCGTCCGCGGCACCCCCGGTCAGGGGATCTGGGACGACCCGCTGCGGTGGGCCGAGGTGTCCACGATCACGGAGGAGCTGCTGGCGCTCCGCCGGCTCTCCCTGCTCGCCCGGCTCGACGTGGGTGAACATGTCACCGTCCTGCCCGACCTGACGGCGCTGGCCCGCGCGGAACCGACCACCGAATGGGTACACGAACTCCTGATGCGGGCGCTGTACGGGGCGGGCCGGCACGCCGAAGCCATCGCCGCGTACGTCGCCTTCCGTGAAACCGTCGTCCGCGAACTCGGACTCGAACCGGGCCCCGCGATGGACCACACGCTCATGCTGGTCCTCGACCGGCACCCCCGGCCGGGCGCCGTCACCGCTCACCCGGAGGCACCACGTTCCGGCCGGGTACCCGTGGCCAGCGGTCCCGGCCAGGCGGCCCTGGAAGCTGTTGCGGTCCGTCCGCTGGCCGACGGCAGGAGCGGGGCGGACGCCGACCCGGCCGGTCACCAGCTCCGGTCACCGCTCACCGCTCTGCACCGGGCCGGGGCGTTCGCCCGTGCCCACGGCGGATTCGACGAGGCCGCGGACTGCTACCGGGGCATCCTCGAGCTGACCGACGAGCCGTCGACCCGCGCGGAGGCACTGCTCCGGCTGGGCGAAGCCCTTTACCACAAGTCCGGTCAGGGCCGGGCCGAACTGGCCCACGCGGAGCTGCTCTTCCAGCGACTGGGACAGGAGCACCGGGCTGCGGAGGCGCGATCCTGGCAGGCCCGGGTGGAGTGGCTCGCCCCCACCGACGGCCGGTCGGCGTCCGAGCGCGCGTTATCCGTCCTGGACCTCGTCGACGCCGGCCGCCCGGACGAAGCCGGCGCGAACGCCCTGGTCAACATCTGCGGCATCCTCGCCGTCACCGATCGGCACACCCATGCGGAGCGGGCCGGACAGCTCGGTCTCCGGTGGGCCCGTCGGCTCTCGCTCGCCACGCTGGTGCTGCGGGCCCGCGCCAACCTGGCGATCCTGAGCATCGAGGCCGGACGGCCGGACGTGATCACCGAACTGGTCGACGTCGCGCGGGAACACCAGTCCCGTCTCGGCTGGGTACCGTCGTCGCTGTACGTGACCCTGGCCGACGGGGCCGACCGCCTTGGTCGTCTCGACCGCGCCGCGGCCCAACGCAGGCTCGCCCGACGATCGGCCACCCGGACCGCGTCCCCGGTCGATCTGGAGTGGCTCGCGGCGGAGCACGTCCGCGAGGAGTACCACGGCGGACGGCTGCGGCCCGCCGAACGCGCGGCGCACGAGTACCTGGCCGGTCCCGGCGGTCGACACCGGATGGCGTCGGAGGTGCACGTCCTGCTGGCCCGCATCGCACTCGCCGGACGGGGCCTGCGGACGGCGCAGCGGCACGCGCGCAGCGCGGAGGCGATGGCCCGGCGGGACGGCGGCTGGTCGCTGCTCGGGCCCGCCCTCGTGGTGCAGACCCGGGTGGCGTTCGCCACCGGACGACCACGTCGGCGTACCGCCCCGCTGGTCGAGGAACTCCTGCACGTGATCGCCGGAAGGACGCTCACCAGCAGCTTCGGGGCCGACCTGCCGCTCGCCCTGCGGGAGGCGGGCCTGCGCCGGGCCGACCTGACCGGACTGTCGCCCGCCGACTCGCCGTGGTGGCGGGCGGCCGAGTCGGCCCTGTCGGGCGATCCCGGTACGGCACGCGAGGCGTACCGGCGGCTGGGTAGCCGACCGGACGCCTGGCGGATCGTGGCGGCGGACAGCTGAGCCGTCCGCCGCCACGGCAGCAGGGCCGTCGGTCAGTTCAGACCGACGAAGTCGAACGGGATCGAGTTCCCCCTGGTCACGCTCTGCCCACAGCTTCCGGCGGAGTTCCACACCTGGGGGCTGTTGTACCGGAGCATCTCGAAGTGGAGGTGGGTGCCGCCGACGCCGGGCGGGGAGACGCCACCGGTGTAGCCCATGTAGCCGATGCCGTCGCCCCGGTTGAAGTACTCGCCCACCCGCATCCGGGACACGTAGCCGTCGAGGTGGGCGTAGAGGGTGCTCCAGCCGTTGACGTGCGAGATGATCACGTAGTTGCCGTACCCGCCGGTGTCGTACCCGATGTAGCTGACCGATCCGCTGTAGGCGGCGGACACCACGGAGCGGTAGTTGCCGGCGATGTCGTAACCGTCGTGGTTGTCGTATCCGGGGCACCGGTCGTCGACCCTGCTGGTGATGACGCCGCTGGCCGGCCACTTGACGGCGCCGTACGCGGCGGAGGCCGGCGCGGGGCCGAGGGCCGCGCCGAGACCCACCGAGCCGAGCATCAGGCCGATGACCGTGAGCAGCCGGAGAAACCTGCTTCGCATAGCGGTTGGACTCCTTGCCTGGACGGAGAGGGTGGGGTCGCGCAACCCGTCCCCATCGTGCGGCAGGTGGATTTCATTACCCTTACACCCGCGAAGGCGGCGCGGGAGCGGGGCACGGTCCGGAGTACGGCGACGGGCGCCGTGCCCAGCCCGGCAGCGGGGCCGGGACGAGCAGCCGGCGGGCCACCCGGCGCTCGGCCGGGCCGTACCTGTCAGGACCGGCGGACCGTACAGGTCCAGTCAGTGTCGCCCGATCCCGCGTACGCCTCCAGGTCCAGGTAGTAGGTGGCCGAGCCGGATGCGGTCCGGGTCAGGGTGACCGCCTCGTCCGCCCCGGCACCGTCGTTCACCGAGCGGGTCAGCGTGCTCCCGGTCGAGCTGAGCAGGTAGAGGTCGGCGTCGTACGCGTCCGGGATGGCGCAGTTCGCGGTGAACGTCTCCCCGGCGGCCAGCGTGAACGCGAAGTAGTCCCGGTCGCTGTCGCTCTTCATGTCGCCGCTGAGGGCGACCGGCCAGGTCAGGCGGCTGATGTCGTCGGCGGCGGAACGCGAGTCGTTCGGCTCGACCTCGGCGTGGCTGGACCCGTCGGAAGGCGGCGTCGAACAGTCGGTCACCGGAGTGCCGCTGTAGAGGTTGCCGTCCGGCACCCCGGCTCGCACGCTGCGCAGGTAGTAGCCACAGGACGGACGGTTGGCGAAGTCGTACGTCTGGCCGTTGGTGAGCTTCCAGATCTTGAAGTTGGTGTAGGTCAGTGGCCGCCCGGGGACGGCCACCTCGGGCTGGTGGTCGCCGAGGACGACATGAGCACTGGGTCCGCTCAGGGTGGCCAGGCCGTTGCGGTCGAGGTAGAGCGAGGCACCCTCCTCGACGCCGACGGCCCATGCTCTGCCGCCCGGGGCGAGCCCGTCCTTCACGGCCCGGGCCACGAACGCCATGCTCCGGCCCATCCGGTCCCGGGCGACGAAGTGCGAGTCGTTGACGGTGCCGGCGTAGTGGGGCCACCGGAACATGCCGGTGGTGAAGGTCATCGACCGGTCGTACGGGTCGGCCAGCGCGGTCGACGAGGTGGCGCTCGCCGTGCAGGCGTCGTAGACGATGTCACTGTTGACGTGATGACCGGCGCTGCCGCCGCCCACCCCGCCGCCCTTGCTGACCACCGACTCCACCGACGCCTCGAGCGCGGTGCCCTTCCACGCCACGTAGTCGCACTGGTCACCACCGGCGAAGTAGACGAACTCGGCGTTGCGGACGTCGGTGTTGACCCGGCTGTCGTCACCGTCCCGGGCTGCGGTCAGGGTCAGCGTGGTGCAGGAGTTCACGCCGACCAGCGGAGTGATCACGTCACATTCCGGGGTGCCGGTGCCGGAACCCGCCACGACCACCACGTCGATGCTGCCGCTGCCGCCCCGGATGGCGTCGATCGCCCGGGTCATGGTGGGGACGACGATCCCGCCGGAGCCGTTCATCGTGTAGGCCGGACCCGCCCAGCCGGCCCGGCTCACATCGGAGGCGTTGCCCTGACGAACGCGGCTGACCTGGGCGTTCGCGGCGGTGACATCGATCGGAGCGAGGGTGAGCAGGAGGGCGACGACGGCCAGGAAGCAGACTCGGCGAGCATCGCGGGCAGCGGACACGGGCACCTCCGAGGGCGTCCAGCTGAGGGAGTACAAGGAACTCACATCTCCATCGACGTGACGGCTCGATGCGTAACTCCTGCCGCGCCTTCCGACGCGGCTCAGGCAACCCCGGCCCGGCCGGGATGGAACTCCCGGCACCCTGCGCCCCCGAGCGCCGGGCATGGGGGTTCGGGTAGCCTACGTGCCAGCGGGCCGTTAGCTCAATCGGCAGAGCTGAGGACTTTTAATCCTTAGGTTCTGGGTTCGAGTCCCAGGCGGCCCACTTCCATCCGCTCCTGAGCTGCGAAAACGTCCGGCGAAGATCATCGGGCACAGCCAGGGTGCCACTCCAACGGCAGTTGGTCCCCGAGCTGGTCGCCGGCTGGTTGCCCTCGGCTCCGCCTCCTGCGGGCACGGCGCTGCGTCGTATCGCCGACAATCACCCGCATGATTCCACCCCGCTGACGATCCAGTCGCCATACCGAGCTGGCCAAGAACACTCGCTGTAGCAGAAACCCCGACCGTCGTCGACGTGCCGACCAGCCTGGCCCGCCTCTCATCGATCATGAAAAAGCCCACGTCAGCCGCGCTTCCGCCGACACTTTCCAAGATTCTCCATGGAAAGGACGTTCACGGTAATCGATCACCGAGCGTGTTCCTAAAAGATCAGGTCCCACTCCTTGGGATGGTGTTGGTGGCGTTATCATGATCTACATAGGCTGCTCCGGTAGTGCCTCTTCAGGCGGGGGTGATCGGGAAGTTCGCGGCGAGCGGAGTCGCCGTGACGACAATTTTTGCAGAAGTCAGTTTACCGACATTAACGGACATCCTACGGGGGGCTGTCTTGAATATTGTCTTTGCGTCTTCCGTCCAGCGCACAATTACGTACCCGTCGGTGGGGATGTCGCTGTCGGCGGCGGGCCCGGACGAGGTGCCTGCCCACCGGACCGGGTCGTCCGTCTCGTCTGCACCGCACTGAGGTACGTCGACGCCAACGTCCACGGGGGCGAGACGCCAGCCACCCCGCCTGGATCCGGTCGGGGCACCCCGGGCCGCTGCCCAGCGTCGGGCCGAAGGGCTGACCGGTGCGATCGAACCGCTGATCAAGCGACGGCTCCTCCCCGGTGCAGCGGGCCGACCTTCTCCCGCCCGCACCGACGCAGCCGAAGGAGCACGATCAGTGAATGCGGCACCGGTGCCGCAGCGCGAATTTCCTGACGGGAGAATTGGAATGCGCCTCATTGCCGTGTACGACGTTCCCGCTGCTGTCCGCGAACCGGAAAGCGAACTGTCCGTACGCCGCGCGGCGGTCCCCGTGCCGAAGTCGTCGCAGGCGGGCGGCGGGGGGCCGGTCCGATGAGTCGCGAGCCACGTCGTAGCCACCCGGTCGCCGTAATCGGTATGGCCGGCCGCTTCGCCGGTGCCGGAGACATCGCGCAATACTGGAAGAACCTTCTCGACGGTGTCGAATCGATCAGCCGGACGGACCGTACGGCAGATGAGCGTCCGGTTTCCGACGGTGCGGGCGACGGCCGGTTCGTGCCGGCGGTAGGAAAGGTGAGCCACGTCGACCGGTTCGCCGCGGACCACTTCCGGGTGCCGCCGGCAGAGGCGGTCACCATGGACCCGCAGCAGCGGATCCTGCTGGAGGTGGCGGCCGAGGCCCTGGACGACGCGGGCTACGCGGGTGACCGCGACGCCGTGGTCGGGGTGTTCGTCGGGTGCGGGGAGAACCTGTACTACCGCGACTTCGTGGCACCCACGGAAAGCAGCGCCGGGCGGCTCGGTGACGTCCGGGTCACCCTGGCGAACGAGAAGGACTTCCTCGCCCCACGGCTCGCGTTCAAGCTCGGGTTCACCGGACCGGCGATCACCGTGCAGACCGGCTGCGCCACGTCGCTCAGCGCGGTCGCGCTGGCCTGCTCGGCGCTGGCCGCCGGGGAGTGCGACATCGCCCTGGCCGGCGGCGTCAGTCTCCTGCCGCCGGACACCCACGGTTACACGTACCACAAGGGCGGCATCCTGTCGGCCGACGGATACTGCCGTCCCTTCGACGTCGGGGCGTCGGGGGCCGTGCCCAGCTCCGGCGCCGGGATCGTGGTACTCAGACGTGACGACGACGCGCGGGCCGCGCGCGACAACCGCCGGGCCGTGATCCTCGGCTGGGCGGTCAACAACGACGGCGGGGCCCGCGCCGGATTCTCGGCACCGAACGTCGACGGGCAGGAGGCGGTGATCCGGGCCGCGCTCGGCCGGGCCGGTCTCGCTCCCCGCCAGGTCGGCTACGTCGAAACCCACGGCACCGGCACCGCCATCGGGGACATGGTCGAGTTCGAGGCGCTCCGCCGGGTCTTCGCCGGCGACGACGCACCGGCCGGCACCGTCACCCTGGGCGCGGTCAAGGCGAACATCGGCCACGCCGATGCGGCATCCGGCGTGGCGGGTCTGATCAAGGCGACCCTGGCCGTGGAGAGCGGCACCCTGCCGGGGACGGCACACTTCCGGGCCCCCAATCCCGAACTCGGCATGGGCTCGACGCCGTTCGGCATGACCGCCGACACCCGCCCCTGGCAGCCGGACGGTCCACGCGTCGCCGGTGTGAGTTCCTTCGGGCTGGGCGGATCCAACGCCCACGTCATCGTCGGAACGGCGGCGCCCGCGCCGGCCGTGGCGACCACGAAGCCGCGCTCCGTACTGGCGCTGTCCGCCCGTACCGGCGAGGAACTGCACCGGATGCGCGAGCGGCTCGCCGAACGGCTCGAGACGATGACGCCGGACGACTCCGTCGAACTCGCCGACGTCGCCTACACGCTCGCCGTCGGGCGCGGCCGGTTCACCAGACGGTGGTCGGCGGTGGTCAGCAGCAGGGCCGACGCGATCGCGAAACTGCGGGCACCCCAGCAGACCGGCCGGGCCGCCGCCCGGTGGTCGCTGGCGATCGCCGGCACCCCCGGCGACCTGGCGGAGCTGGGAAAGCGGCTCCAGGAAGCCGAGCCGGTGATGCGGTCCAGCCTCGTCCGGTTGACCGGGTCGGCGGAGCTGAGCGGGCTCCCCACCGAGCGGGCCGGGGCGCTCACGGCGGCTGTGGTCGGCTGGATCCTGCAGCGACTCGGGCTGACCTTCGCCCGGGTGGACGCGCAGGACTGGGCGCGACCGGTGGCGCAGTGGCTCGCCGGTGGTGCCGACATCGCGGCGCTGGCCCCGGCGCTGGACGCCTGCACCGGCACCGCCGGGGGCAGGGACGCCCGCCACAGCCCCGGCAACGTGGTGATCGGGCCGTCGTTCGACCTGGACGAGGTGCTGGCCATGGCGTGGCAGGCGGGAGCCGGGATCGACTGGGCCACCTACTACGCCGACGAACCGCGACGGCGGGTCTCGCTGCCCGCGTACCCGTTCACCCGTCAGCGCTTCTGGCTCGACCGCCCCGTCGTCACCTCCGGTGGCTCCGCCGGCGGGTCGACGGGCCGCAACGGCGTGGACATCGTCAACTACGTCGGGCAGGTGTGGCGCGACGTACTAGGCGTCGAGCACATCCCGCTCGACGCGCACTTCTCAGACGACCTCGGCGGCGACTCCATGTACGCGGTGGAGGTCGCGGCCCGCCTCCGCGAGGGGCTCGGGCTCGACCTGCCGGTCGACCTGCCGTTCGTGGCCCCCACAGTCGCTGCCTCGGCAGCTTTCGTCGAGGAAGCCTCGGCCAAGAAGGAGACAGCCTCATGACCAGCATCAACGACAACACGGTCCTCGTCCGCGGGCTGGACGTGACCGCCCGCATCGCCAAGGCGGTCACCGAACTCAGTGACCGGGCCGAGGGCGGCGTCCTGCTGGAGACCCTGATGGGCCGCTACGTGCTCGACCGCGACGCGCGGGTGGTCTGGCTGCTGATCGACGGGGACCGCAGCGTCGGTGAACTGCTCGACGGCGTCGCCGAAACGTCGGGGCTGCCGCTCGACCAGATCCGGCAGCCGACGTACGACCTCTGCGAGCGGCTCCTCGAGTTCGGGCTGGTCGAGGTCGTCACGCCGGCCGACGCCCTGACCAGCCGTTAGGCTCCGGATGGCCCGCCAACCGGTCACCCGCGTCGGCCTCCAGTTCAGCGGCTACTCGTTCGCCGGTGTCACCGACGACAAGCTGTTCCAGCAGGTCGCGGACGCCGCCCGAGCGGCCGAGAACGCCGGCTTCGACAGCCTGTGGACCATGGACCATCTCCACCAGATCTCCACCGTGGGGAGTCGGGACGAACCGGTCCTGGAGGCGTACACCACCACCGCCGCCCTGGCGGCCGTCACCTCGGTCGCCCGCCTCGGCGTGCTCGTCTCCGCCTGCGGCTTCCGGAACCCCGCGCTGCTGGCCAAGATGGTCACCACCATCGACGTCATCAGCGGTGGTCGGGCGATCCTCGGCATCGGCGCCGGTTGGCACGAGGAGGAGTACCGCGCGTACGGTCTGGACTTCCCGTCCCCGAAGGAGCGGCTGGCGCAGCTCGCCGAGGCGGTGCAGATCTGCCGGGCGATGTTCACCGAGTACGCGCCGCGCTTCGTCGGGACACACCACCGCATCGACGAGCCGATCAACGTGCCCCGTCCGATCCATCCGGACGGGCCGCCCATCCTCATCGGTGGCGGCGGTGAGCGGGTACTGATCCCGATGATCGCCAGGCTCGGGGACGCCTGCAACTTCTTCGGCGGTCCGGCGACCGTACGGCGGAAGATCGAGATCCTGGAGCGGGCCTGCGCGGCGGTGGGCCGTGACAGCAGTGAGATCACCAAGACCTGGCTGGGACACGTGATCATCGCCGATTCCGAGTGGGAGCTGCACGAGGAGCTGGACCGGCTGGGGGCCCTGCTGGACCTGACCCCGAGCGCCGCCCGTGGCTTCGCGCTCTGCGGCACCAGGGACCAGGTACGGCAGCAGGTGCGGGCGTACCGCCGGTCCGGAGTGGAGGGTTTCATCCTGGCTGTCCTCGACCCCACCGACCATGCACACCTGCACGCCGTCGGGACCACCTTGCGGGAGGCAACGGATGACTGATCGGACAATCGTCGCGGAGGCCGGTCGTGACCTCGACGGAGACCCGGTCGAGGTGCTGCGAGCCGTCTGGGCGGACGCTCTCGGCGTCGACGAGGTCGACCCGGACGAGGGCTTCTTCGACCTCGGCGCGACGTCGGAGATGATCCTCGGCGTGGTCCGCGAGCTCCGTCGGCGCTGGCCCGACCTCAGGATCGTGGACGTCTTCTCGCACCCGACCGTCGGGCAGCTCGCGGCGTTCCTCAGCCGATGAACAGGCCGTTCACCGGACCTGTGCGGTCACGTCAGGGCGTCCCGGACCGTTTCCGCGAGCTTCGGCCAGGCGGCACCGCCGAAGAGGTGATCGGCCCCGGCGATCTCGTGGAAGCTCGTCGGGCCCGTGGTCTCCCGCCGCCAACCGTCCAGCCGGGGCCTGCTCAGCTGGTGGTCGTCCGCGCCGTACAGCACGGTGAGCGGCACCGTGAGCGGATCGTCGGGCTGGTAGACGTAGCCCGACATCAGGCTGGTGTCGGCGGCGATGACCGGAAGCAGCAACTCGACGAAGTCGGGTTCCGCGCGGAGGTCCGCCGGCACGTACTGGGTGAGGTCGTGCTCCGCCTCGGGGCCGAGCCGGGCGACGTCGGGTGGCGGCAGTTGCGACGCGACCAGCAGATGGGTGACCTGGACGTCACCGCCGGCCCGGCCCAGGGCCTTCGCCAGCTCGAACGCCAGCACCGCACCGGAGCACTGACCGAACAGGGCCACCCGCGGCACGCCCAGGTCGGCCAGTTCGGCGGCGACGTCGTCGACCACCTCGGCGACGGTGGTCGCCGGCGGCTCCGCCCGTCGGCTCTCGCGCCCCGCGAGCCGCAGACCGTACACGGTGGACACCGCGCCGAGCACCGGGGTCCACGGACGGAAAGGGGCGGCCCCGGCACCCGCCCACGGAATGCACACCAGGGCCCGGTCGTTGCTCGCCGGCGTACCCCAGGAAACGAGCGACCGGCTCTTTTCCGGTGCCGGATCCGACTGGTTCATGGCAATGGATACTACCTTGCCGATGGTCCACTGTGTAGTGCAGGGGAATCGTCGACGGCGATACTTGCGTACCTTGTCAGAAGCTCCAGACGATGACCTGGGAGGGATTTAAGATGTTCAACCCCACTATTGACGTCATTGTGGCGCAGTCGAAGTTCCGGCGGCCCCCGGACATGACTTTCGAGGGCATTCTCAAGCGCTTTCCGGGCCTGGCGGAAGCGGACGCCGTCTGCTGGACCGGATCGACCGCGATCGGTTGGGGCAACGTCTTCAGCGACTTCGACCTCTTTGCGTTCTCGGACCGGACGCTCGAACTTCCGGTGGACGAGACCATGGAGCGGTGGCCGGGGTCGGACAAGAGCGGCATCAGCTGGGAAAACTGGATGGGCGAGTACGAGAAGGCCCGCGTCGACCTGACGATATGGTCGCCCGACGCCTTCGCCACCGTGCTCCAGCCCTACCTCGACGACGAGGTCGAACTCTGCGGCACGAGCGACGCCATGCTGGCGTTCGTCTACCGGATGTCCATCGCGGTCCCGCTGAAGAACGACGATTACTTCCGGGAGATGCACGAACTGCTCGCCAGGTCGTCGTTCCGGCGGGCCCGGGCCCGGACCCCCAAGGTGTGGGCGGAGAACGCCCTCACCGATGTCGCGGGTCAGCTCGACGCCGGCGACCACGCGTCGGCCCTCATCTCCGCCAGGGTCGCCGCCTTCCGGGTGACGGACGCCTGTCTCGCCCTCTACGGCGACTACTGCCACGCCGAGAAATGGACGATGCGCCGGTTGGAGAGCAAGCCCGAGTGCGGAATCAGTGTGGACGAGTTCCGGTCCGAGGTGCTGGCGGGCATCCGCCCGGGCGAATCCGACGGTGACGCCGCGCTGCGCATGGCGCGCTGGGCCCAGAAGCACATCGTCCGGTTGGAAGGCGAGTTCCTGGCGGTGTCCTGACCGCATCACGTCACAGCGGGAGTGCGGCCTTGCAGCAAGAAGTGAGACAACGATGACGAGGAGACCGAGCTGAAAACCGTCGGACCTGTCACAGAGGTCGTCGCGCGGCCGGGTGGGTGCGGGCGGGCGGGCGTCGACGCCGCCCGGACCACCCCCGCGCAGGCGACCAGCGTCGTGGTGCTGCCGGTCAGGAGTGGCCGATGAGCGGCACGGGCCGGGTGACCCGGCTCCTCACGGCGCTGCGCGCGCCGGGAGACCACCGTCAGCAACTGCTGGCGCGGGCGACCCTGGTGAACACCATCGGCATGGGGATGTTCCTGTCCGCCGGCACGATCTTCCTCATCAAGTTCACCGGGCTGAGCCCGGCCGCGGTGGGCGCCGGGCTCACCATCGGCTCCCTGGTCGGGGTCGGAGCCGGTGTGCTGATCGGCGACCTGGCCGACCGGCGCGGCTCGCGTGAGGTCCTCATCGCCGCCACCCTGCTGGAGGCCGTGGGCAGCATCTGCCTGCTCCTGGTCAACAACCTGTGGACCCTGATCGCGGTGGCCGCCCTCGCCGCGATCGGACGGGCGGGATCCGGCAGCGCCCGTGGCGCGCTGATCGGCGTACTGGCCGAAGAGGGCAAGGGCGCCAAGTTGCGGTCCTACCTGCGTGCCGTGACGAACGTCGGGCTCGCGGTCGGCATGCTGGCCGCCGCCGTCGCGCTGGCCATCGACACACGCCCCGCCTACTTCTTCCTCATCATCACCGACGCGGTCACGTTCGTGCTGGCCGCCGTCATCCTGTCCCGGCTGGCGCACGTTCCGCCGACCCGCGTCGCCAAGGTCACCGACTCCGTCGAGAAGGAACGCAAGTGGATCGCCCTGGGTGACCGGCACTACCTGGGGCTGACCATCGCGTCGTCGGTGGCGAGCCTGCAGTACTGGGTCCTCGTCCACGCGCTGCCCGCGTGGATCGTGTTCCGGACGGACGCACCACGGTCGATGGCGGCGCTGGTGCTCTTCGTCGGGGCGATCTTCGTCGCGGTGATGCAGGTCCCGGCGACCCGCTCGATCGACGGCCCCCGGTCGGCCGCGCGCCTGATCACGATCTCGGGACCGTTCTTCCTGGTCGCCTGGGTCATGATGGCGTTGTCGTCCGGCACCTCCGCGTGGGTTGCCGTGGTACTGCTGGTCGTCGCCGTGCTCGTGCACTCGCTGGCGGAGGTGTGGCAGGCCGGCGGGACCTTCGAGTTGTCCTTCGCCCTCGCCCAGCCGGAGGCGCTCGGGCAGTACCAGGGCGTCATGGGCTTCGGGGAGTCGCTGGCCGCCGCGGTGGCACCGGTCATCGTCCTCACGCTGTGTCTCGACGGCGGCATGTACGGCTGGGTCGCGCTCGGCGTGGTGGTCTCCGTGGCCGGGTTCGTCTGCGCGCTGATCGAGAAGCACTGGTCCCGGTCCCGGGCCGTGGTCGCCAGTTGAGCGGGTGCCGGGCCCGGCAGGCCCGGCACCGCACGACCGTCGCCGACGTGGCGGGTGGAAGGAGCATGGTGATGTCACAGGTGGCCGACGTGGAACTCGTGCCGAGACTCACGGCGATCTGGGAAGCCGAACTGGGTGTTCCCGTCGCACCCGACGACGACTTCTTCGACCTCGGCGGTGACTCGCTGATGGCGCTCGTGGTGGCCCGTCAGGCGACCGCGTCGGGGATGCCGATGCAGCCGGGGGCCGTACTGCGGCATCCGACGGTGGCGGCACTTGCGGACGCGGTGCGCCGGGGAACGGCATGACCCGAGCGTCGTCGCGGACCGTGCACGGTGTGTTCGCGGGCCTCGCCCACGCCACACCCGGGGCGGTCGCCGTCGAGGACGACCGGGAGCGGATGACGTACGCCGAACTGGATCGGCGGGCCACCGCCCTGGCCAGGGAGATCGTCGAGCGTGGCGGCCGGAACGGGTTCGTCGGTGTGCTGCTCGGCCGGTCGACGCGGGCCATCGTCGCCCTGCTCGCCGTCCTGAAGGCCGGCGCGGCCTACGTCCCGCTCGATCCGACGTACCCCCGGGCGCGGCTGACGGATCTGATCGAGCAGTGCGGCACCACGCTGGTGCTGACCACCGCCGCCGTGCACGGCGACCTCGGCGGGCTCGCGGCGGACGTCATCCTGCTGGACGAGGAGCGGCGGGACCGGGTGGCCGCCCCGTTCGCCGAGCCCGAGCGCGGGCCTTCCGACCCGGCGTACGTGATGTTCACGTCGGGCACCACCGGCCGGCCCAAGGCGGTCGTGGTCTCGCACCACAACGTGGTCAACCTGGCGACCGGCGCCGACTACGTGGAGCTGAGCCCGGCCCGGACGGTGCTCCAGTTCGCGCCGCTCTCGTTCGACGCGTCGACGTTCGAGATCTGGGGTGCCCTGCTCAACGGCGCCAGACTGGTGGTCGCCCCCGAGGACCTGATCGGCAGCGACCGGATCGGCGAGCTGCTGGAGGGCCACCGGGTCGACACGATGTGGCTGACCGCCGCGCTGTTCCACCGGATCGTCGACACCGACCTGCCGGCGCTCGGGCCGGTGACCCAGTTGCTGGCCGGCGGTGACGTGCTCTCCGCCGACCACGTGCGGCGGGCGCTGGCGGCGGTACCGGGCCGGGTCGTGGTGAACGGCTACGGCCCGACGGAGACCACCACCTTCGCCTGCTGCCACCGGATGTCCGCCGTCGGGGAGGTCGGGCAGCCGGTGCCGATCGGACGGGCCGTCCCCGGCGCCCGGTTATGGATCATGACCGGGGAGGGCGTGCCGGCGGCCCCCGGAGCGGCCGGTGAGTTGTGGATCGCCGGCGACGGTGTGTCGCTCGGCTACCTGGGGGACCCGGACGAGAACAGCCGTAGGTTCGTTCCCGAGCCGGGACGGCCGGACTCCCGCGCCTACCGGTCCGGCGATCTGGTGCTGCGCCGCGGTGACGGGTCGCTGGAGTTCCTCGGCCGGATCGACGACCAGGTGAAGGTGCGCGGGTACCGTATCGAGCCCGGCGAGGTGGAGGCCGCCCTGGTCGGGCACCCCGCCGTGAGCCGGGCCGTCGTCACCGCCCACGAGTTCAAGCCCGGTGACAAGCGGCTCGTCGCCTACCTCGTCCTCGCGCCCGGGGCCGAACTCCGGGTACCCGAACTCCGCCGGGCGCTGTCCGGACGGTTGCCGTCCTACCTGGTGCCCGCCCGGTACGTGGTGCTGGACGAGCTGCCGGTGACCAGGAACGGCAAGGTCGACCGGCGTGCGCTGCCCGCACCGGAGTGGACGGCACCCGGCCCGCGCCGGCCGACCGACCCGCTCCCGTCGACCCGGGTCGGGGACAGATCCGGGACGCCGACATGACCGGGCGGACGAGCCGGCTGTCCCGGGGCCCCGGGCCGGCGACGTACGCGAACGGCGACCGGATCGAACAGATCGTCCGTCACCACGAACGGCTCGCACCGGATGCCGTCGCCGTACGGCAGGGGGAGCGGGTGCTCTCCTACCGGGACCTGGTCGACATGGCGGACCGGGTGGCGGCCGGCCTGGTGGAGCGGGGGGTGACACCCGGTGACGTCGTCCCGGTGCGCCTACCGCGCTCGCCGGAACTGGTGGCCGTCCTGCTGGGCGTACTCACCGCCGGCGCGGCCTACCTGGCCATGGACCCCGGTTGGCCGGCCAACCGGCAGGAGTACGTGCTGGCCAGCAGCGGTGCCGGCTTCCTGATCACCCCGGCCGGGGACCCGCCCCCGCCGCCCGGTGTGCACCCGCTGACCACCACGGACCTGCTGGCGGGCGGCGGCGCGGCCGTCCCGTCCGGGCTGAGCGGCACGCAGGCCGCGTCCGTCTTCTACACCTCCGGCTCGACCGGGCGGCCCAAGGGCGTCGTCTCCCCACACCGGGGCACGGTCCGGGTGCTGGTGGGCAACGACGGGGTCCCGCTCGACGCGGACACCGTCTTCCTCCAGGCCGCGCCGCTGCCGTGGGACGGCTTGTCGCTGGAGCTGTGGGCCCCGTTGCTGAACGGGGGGTGCTGCGTCCTGCTCGACGAGGGAGCGCCGCTGCTCGACGTGGCGGCCCTCCGGAACGCCGTGGGGCGGGGCGTGAACAGCCTCTGGCTCACCAGCTCGTTGTTCAACGTGTTCGTCGACGAGGCGGTCGAGCTGTTCGGCGCGGTCCGGTTGGTGCTCGTCGGCGGCGAGCGCGTCTCCGTGAGCCATGTGCGGCGGCTGCTCGACCGGTTCCCGGAGCTACCCGTGATCAACGGCTACGGGCCGGCGGAGAGCACCATCTTCACCACCACGCACGTCATCCGTCAGCGGGACGTCCGACCGCCTTCCGTCGACATCCCCATCGGGCGTCCGGTACCGGGCACCGGCGTGGTGGTGGTGGACGAGGAGCTGCGACCACTGCCTGCGGGTAGTCCCGGCGAACTGCTCGTCTCCGGTGACGGTCTCGCCGCGGGCTACCTGGGCGACCCGGACCAGACCTCGCGTGCCTTCGTCGAGGTCGACGGCGTGCGGTACTACCGGACGGGCGACCTGGTGGTCCTCGACGACCAGGTGTTCCGCTACCGCGGCCGGATCGACCGGCAGGTCAAGGTGAACGGCGTCCGGATCGAACCGGGCGAGGTGGAGGCGGCCCTCGAACGGCACCCGGCGGTCCGGGTCGCCTCGGTGGTCCGGGTGGAGACGGACGGCCGGCCCCGGCTGGTGGCGCTCTTCGAGAGCGCCGGTGGGGTCGCCCCCACGACGGAGGAGCTCCGTACCTTCGCGGCGGAGCGGCTGCTCCCGGCGATGATCCCCGCCATCCTGCACCGGGTCGAGCGGCTTCCGCTCGGGTCGACCGGCAAGGTCGACCTGTCCCGGGTACGGAACATGGCGGAGCTGCTGGTCCGGGCGGGCGTACCGGAGACCGGCCCGGCCGCTCCGACGGTCCCGGACCCCGCCCGCTCGCACGTGGAACCTGCCCGCTCGGGCCCGGACCCTGACCGACCGCGCGCTGATCCCGCTGCGGCGGGTGCGGGGCCTGGCGGCGCGGACGTGCCCTTTCTCGCGGTGGTCCGGTCCGTGCTGGGCGTTCCGGATCTCGGGCTCGACGACGATCTCTTCGCCGCCGGTGCCACCTCACTCGACCTGGTCCGGCTGACGTCGCGGTCCGCCGTGGCGTTGCCCGCCCCGGTGAGCCTGGCGGACGTCTACCGGGCGCGAACGGTCCAGGGGCTGCTGGAGGTGGCCGCCGAGCGGGCCGAGACGGAGTCGGGTCGCGTGGAGGTGGCCGCCGTGCGCGCCGAGACGGAGTCGGGTCGCGCCGGGGGTGCTTCGGCGGACGACGCGCCGCTGTCGCACGCGCAGACCCGGTTCTGGCTGTCGGAACAGTTCCAACCGGGGGCCGCCGACAACATGGTGGTGCTCGCCTACCTCGTCACCGGCAGGTGGGAACCGGGGGTCCTGCGCCGGGCCGTCGCGGACGTCGTCGAACGCCATCCGGTACTCCGGACGGTCTACGCCCCGGCCGGGCGGACGGCGGCGCCACGGACCGTCGGGACCCCTGTCACCATCGAGACGGTCCCCGCCCCCGCCGGCACCGGGCCGTACCCGGGACGGGGCGGGCAACCTGGCGGGAACGACGTCGACGTCGACGCGGCGGCCCACCTGATGACCGAGGACTGGTGGCGTACCCCTTTCGACCTGGCGACCGAACCACCCCTGCGGATCAGGGTGGGTCGCCTCGACGAGGACCGGTACCTGCTCGGCCTGCACATCCACCACATCGCCTTCGACGGCTGGTCGGAACGGATCCTGATGGCCGACCTGGAAACCGCCTACCGGGCCAGGGCGACGGGCGCGGCACCGGTCTTCCCGGACGTACCGACGTACCTCACGTACAGCCGGGCGGAGCGGGGAAGCCCGGCGACCGGCGTCGAGGCGAAGCTCCGGCACTGGCGGGACGTCCTGGAGCCCCCGATACCGCCGGCCTTCGCGCCACCGCACCCGGACACCCCCGAGGGACCGCGCTGCGAGCTGACCCGGACGCTCCCCGGTGCCCTGGTGGGCCGGCTGCGGGCGGTCGCGTCCCGGTACGGAGCACCGGCCGCCTCGGTGCTGTCGGCGGCGGTGGCCCACGCGGTGGGTCGCACCTTCGGCGTCCCCGAGGTCTGCGTCGGTACGGTCGCGCCGTCCCGACCTGACCCGTACTTCGACGGTGTGATCGGCTACTTCGTCGATCCGCTGCCGTTGGCGCTCCGTACGGCCGGGGACCCGGGCGGGCAGGCGGTGCTGACCGAGTCGACCGCCCAGCTGCGGGCCGCCATGGACGGGAACGTGGTTCCCTTCGACGAGTTGGTCCGTGCGCTCAAGCCGGCCCGGGGCCGGCACCCCTGGTTCCAGACCTGGGTGGTCGTGCAGCACGAGCCGCCCCGGGGCGAGCTGAGCCCGCACGTCCGGTACCGGCCGGTGCGGGTACGTCCGCCGTCGACTGCCATGGAGCTGCTCGTCGAGGCGGTTCCGCAGGAGGTGGGGGGCTGGGAACTGGTGCTCTCCTGCCGGGCCGACGGGATCGGTACGGCCACCCTGCGGAATCTGGCGGAGACGCTGGTCGGGGCGCTCGTGCGGTACGCCGACCACGACACGTCAGCGTGACCGCCGCCCCTGGCGGGCTCTGTCGGGGTCGGTGCCGCCGTCCAGGTGGTACGGCCGTCGCCCACACCACCGGCGGCGTCGCGGCGCGGGAGCCGGTGACACCCGGGTGGTCCAGGGCACAGTAGGGACAGCGGCATCCACGGCGGACGCAGCCGTACCCCCGGAGGGCAGCCGTACCCGGAGGAAGGAATCAGCATGGCGTACGTGCTGCTGGCGCTCGCGATCGTGGCCGAGGTCGTCGGTACCAGCCTGATGAAGGCCACGGAGGGCTTCACCCGGCTGTGGCCGACGCTCGGCCTCGCCACGGCGTACCTGGTCTCGTTCTACCTGTTCTCGCTGGCGGTGCGGGACATCCCGGTCAGCGTCGCGTACGCCTTCTGGGCCGGTATCGGGACCGCGGCGATCGCCGCGATCGGGGCGGCCTTCCTCGGCGAGCCGCTGACCCTGACGAAGGTGGTGGGCATCGCCCTCGTCGCCGGCGGCCTGGTGGTGCTCAACCTGGGCGGCACCCACTGACCCCGGCCGGCGGGAACCGCTCCCCGACCGGGCCCCGCTCCGGCCCGGACCGGGTGTCGACCCGGGCCGAAACGAGGGCGGTCAGCGGGGTCGGCGACTCTTCGGCAGGTCGTACTGGTCGGCCGCCCGGCAGTCGCTCGGGCCACCGATCGCGTCCGGACCCACCCGGTCCAGGGCCTGCCGGGCCCGGAGCCGGCCCAGGTTCCAGGCGTACCAGGGGTCCGGCTCGTCGAGTTCATCGGCGATCCAGCTCAGCGTGCAGCGGCGGACCGGGTCGGGCAGCCCGGTCAGGGCGGGCGTGGCGTCGGCCGACAGCGCACGCAGGTACCACGCGTCGATCTTGCCGGTCTCCCGGTACCGGTCGATGTTGCGGCCGGCGGCGTACCCCTCCGGGTTGAGCACCGCCAGGCTGAGCAGCATCGTCACGGCCAGCGCCACCGTCCCGCGCGGCACCCATCCGCCCCGCAGCCGCAGCCCGGCGGCCAGGATCATCAGGAAGACACTGCCGAGCAGCAGCTCGAACGCCATCACGAACAGCCGCTCGCCGGTGAAGCTGTAGACCTTCTGGTACGCGTACATCCGGGACAGTGCCGAGATCACGATGACGACGCTGAGTACGCTCAGCGCGCCGAGCAGCACCCGGAGCATGATCCGTTCGGTCCGGTGTTCCCGCCGAGCCCAGCGACCCACCCCGCCGAGCACCGCCAACGTCAGCAGGGTGACCGCGACGAGCTGCCAGAAACCGCTGCGGGCGTATTCGGCGTAGCTGAGCCCGGCGGTCCGCAGCACGTGCCGCTCGCCGCCGAACAGCACGGTGAACTGCACCGCCACGAAGCCGCCGAACAGCAGCGTGAGCGCGGTGATGGCCGGCGCCCACTCCAGCATGCCGAAGCTTCGGCGGGTCGGCCGGTCCACTCCGGACAGGTCCGGTGGCGCGGCCAGCGTCCAGACGGCGGCCACCGCACAGAGCGCCCCCACCGCGGCGAGGAAGAACCAGCGGAACACCGTACCCAGGTCGATCTCGGGGACGACCGCGCTGAGCAGCACCGAGAATGCGCCGTCGGCGGAGGCGAGCAGGTTGCCGAAGACCACCAGCGCGGCGATGGTCGCCACGGCCGAGCCGACCACCCGACGGGCCAGCCCCGGATCGGCGGAGGACCGGACGTGGGCCCGTACCCAGGGCAGCCCCCGGAACGCGGCGACCGGCCCGGCCACCAGACTGAACAGGATCGACCGGATGCGCCGGCCGCCGATCACCGCGAGCGCCGCGCAGCCCAGCGCGGCCAGTACACAGAACGTCACCAGCCACCAGGCGTTGCGGAACGCCGGTACCGCCAGCAGTGCCAGCGCCGCCCCCGCCCAGCCGGCCCGGACCCACCGCTCGGTACGCGGCAACTGCGCCACCGGCCCCCGGACCGCGGCCACGACGCCCGCGGTCAGCGCCAGCCAACCGAGGAACCAGCCGATGCCGGTCCGGCTGAGCGGTACGAAGAAGGCCACCCCGAGCGCGCCGACGAGGACCGCGAGGGGTACCGCCCGACCCTGAGCCGGCTTCGGGCCGGGCCAGTACCGCTGGAAGAACGTCGGTCCGGGCGGCTTCGGCCGGTAGTACCCGCCGGGCGTCGGCGGGTACGGCGGACCACCGACGGCACCCGGACGGCCGGGTTGATCCACCGCCCAGGCGTACGGCGGGACGCCGTGGACGGCCGGTGCGCCGGCCGCCGCCGGCCCGTCCCCGTGCGGCCCGTCCGCCGCCGCGCCGTCGGCCACCGGCTCGTCCGTCGTCGGCTTGTCCGCTGCGGCGTCGTCCACCGGCGGCCGGTCCGCTGCCGCGTCGTCTGCCTGCGGGCTGCCCGTCGGCGGGGTGTTCTCGGGCCGGTTGTCCCCCGCCGGGGTCGTCGCCGCTGCGGACGGGGTCGTTCCCGCCACCGGGGCGGTAACCGGTGCCGGCGTGGTGGTACCCGGGCCGGCCCCGGCCCTGACCCCGTCCCGCGTGACCCCTTCCGGCGTGGTGTCGGCCGGCGTGGTGTCGGCCGGGGCCGGCGTTCCGGCTGGTCCGTGGCCCGTCGCCAGCACCGTGCCGGCCGAGGGGGCTGCGGCGGCGTCGGCCACCGGCACCAGGGGGATGAACACGGCGTACCCACGGGTGCCGGGCGGCAGGCTGACCGGGATCGCCCACGCGGGCTGCCCCTCCGGCCACGGAATGACCCCGGGGGCACCGGAAGCGCCGTCGACCGCCGGCATGGCCAGCAGGTACGGCGGTGGACCGTCGTCGCCCGGGTCCTCGGCCGGCCGGCGGGGCGCCGGTGGTGGCTGCGTCACGGCACGCTCCTTAGTCGAGGGTGGGGGCACACTGTACGACCCGCGTGTGCCGCCGCACTGCCCCACCCGGTCAGCCCACGGTGGTGCGGCCACCCCCACGGCCCCGGTCGTCCAGCAGCAGGGGAGCCCGTCCGGTGACCGCGTACCGGATGTGGGTGACGTCGGGGGAGTGCACCACCCGGGTCGGGACCAGCTCGATCCCCTCCTTCTCGCCGAGTCCCAGACCGGCGTCGAGCAGCCGCAGACCGGTGCCGAGCACGACCGGTACGACGTGCAGTTCCAGCTCGTCGAGCAGGCCGGCGGCGAGGACCTGGCGGACCAGGCTGCCGCCGCCGGCCACCGCCACGTCCCGGCCGCCGGCCGCGGCACGGGCCTGCTCGACGGCGCTGGTCAGGCCGTCGGTCACGTACGTGAAGCTGGTGCCGCCGCCGGAGACCAGGGTCTCCCGGGGGCGGTGGGTGACGACGAAGACCGGTGCCCGGAACGGCGGTTCGTCCCCCCAGGGCACCTCGCCCCCGTCGGCCATCCGGCGGCCCATCACGTACGCGCCGGCCGCCGCGAAGTGCTCCGCGACGATCTCCGAGTCGGCGTCGTGCGTACCGCCGTCGAAGCCCTGCCGTTCCCGCCACGCGGTCGCCTCGGTCGCCCAGCGGGTGACCCGGAAGAAGGCGGCCGCCTCGGCCGACTCCATCCAGTTTCCGTCGCCGGTGTGGCGGGGGCCGGCGTAGCACCCGTCCAGCGACACGGACAGCTGCGCGGTCACCCTGGTCATGTGGTTCGTCCTCTCCGGTGGGGCACCGCTGCGGTGCCCGTACGGCAGGAGGTCGGAGCGGACCGGTCGCGTTCGACGTCGGCCTGCTGTGAGCCGGGTCACTCCAGGCGGGCGGCCTGGCGGTCGAGGAAACGCCGCTCGGGCAGGCTGCCGGCGAGCCGGGCGGCCTCCCGCCAACCCTGCGCGGCGGCCTGCGGCTCGCCGGCCCGTTCCAGCAGGAAGGCCCGTACCGCCAGCAGTCGGTGGTGGGCGGCCAGCGGGCCGGCGGCCAGCCCGTCCAGCAGGGCCAGCCCGGCCGCCGGCCCGTGCACCAGGCCCAGCGCCACGGCCCGGTTGAGGGTCACCGCCGGCCCGGGGGCCAACCGCTCCAGCAGCTCGTACAGGCCCAGGATCTGCGGCCAGTCGGTGTCGGCGACGGACGACGCCTCCGCGTGCACCGCGGCGATCGCCGCCTGCACCTGGTACGGCCCGACCGGCGCGGTGGACAGGGCGTGGGTGACCAGCGCGGTGCCCTCGGCGATCGCGGACCGGTCCCAGCGGGAGCGGTCCTGGTCGGCCAGCGGCACCAGGTCGCCCTCCGGCCCGGTGCGGGCCGGGCCGCGTGCCTCGGTCAGCAGCAGCAACGCCAGCAGGCCGGCCACCTCACCGTCGTCGGGGAGGCTCCGGTGCAGCCGGCGGGTCAGCCGGACCGCCTGCCGGGTCAGGTCCACCCGGCGCAGCGCCGGCCCGCTGCTCGCGACGTACCCCTCGTTGAAGATCAGGTAGAGCACCCGCAGGACCACCGCGAGCCGGGCCGGCTGTTCCGACCCGGGCGGCGGCGCGAACCGTGCGCCCGCCGCCCGGAGCCGCTGCTTGGCCCGGACGATCCGCTGCGCCATCGTCTTCTCCGGGACCAGGAAGGCGGCGGCGATCTCGGTGGTGGTCAGGCCGCCGACCGCGCGCAACGTGAGCGCCACCTGCGCCGCCGGGCCGAGCGCCGGATGGCAGCAGAGGAAGAACAGCTCCAGCAGGTCGTCCCGGGCCGGTTCGGTGTCCGCCGGTGGGGCGACGAGGGCGTCGCGGGGGGTGGCGGCCAGCAGGGCCAGCTCCCGTCGCTGCCGGGCCGCGTCGGCCCGCACCTGGTCGACGTAGCGGCGGGCGGCCACCGTACGCAGCCAGCTCGGCGGGTGCTCCGGCACCCCGTCGGCGGTCCAGCTCCGGAACGCGGCGAGCAGCGCCTCCTGCACGGCGTCCTCGGCGCGGGCGAAATCGCCGTACCGGCGTACCAGACCGCCGAGGACCTGCGGGGCGAGCTCGCGGAGCAGGTCGGCGATCCGGTCGCGGCTCCGGTCGTCGCCCGGAGCACCGACCCGGCCGCCGGTCGGGCGGTCGGGGGCGCTGCCCTGGTCGCTGGGCGGTTCGACGCGGGTCAGTGGTCCCCGCCGGTGCCGGTCATCAGCGGCCACACCTCCAGCCCGCCGCCGCTGCGGCCGGTGCCGAACCGCAGCGCCGGATACGACCGGGCGATCTCCAACGCCCGCTCCTCGCTGGCGACGTCCACCAGGAAGTACGAGCCCACGTACTCCTTCGCCTCCAGGTACGGGCCGTCGGTGACCACCGGTGTGTCACCGACCATCCGGACCGCCCGGGGGTGGGAGACCAGCCCCTGGCTCTCCACCAGCTCGCCCGAGGCACGCAACGCCTCGTTGAACGCGTCGACCTCGCCGATCAGGGTGGTCAGCTCGTCGGCCGGCAGACTGTTCCAGATCTGCTCGTTCCCGTAGATCAGCATCAGGTACTTCACCAGGGCCTCCTTCTCCGTTCTGTTCTAGCAGGATCGCGTCGGCAGCGGTTGGCGGCGGGCAGACCGGGTACGGCAACCGGCATGCGGATCGTGATCGTGGGGGCGAGCGGGAACGCCGGGACGGCCCTGTTGCGCCGACTGGGCCGGGAACCGGACGTCGACCTGGTCGGGGTGGCCCGGCGGCTGCCCGGCCCGGCGGCCGGTGACCCGTACGACCGGGTGGAGTGGCACTCCTGCGACATCGGGGAGCCGGGCGCGGCCGACCGGCTGGCCGAGGTCTTCGCCGGGGCCGCCGCGGTGGTGCACCTGGCCTGGCAGATCCAGCCCAGCCACGACCAGCGCGTCCTGCACCGGACCAACGTGGGCGGCAGCCGCGCGGTGGTCGACGCGGTGCTCCGGGCCGGGGTGCCGGCCCTGGTGTACGCCTCGTCGGTCGGTACGTACGCGCCCGGCCCGAAGGACCACCCGGTCAGCGAGCGCTGGCCGACGACCGGGGTGCCCGGCTCGTCGTACAGTCAGCACAAGGCGCAGGTGGAGGAGCTGCTCGACCGGGTGGAGCGCCAGCACGCCGAGCTGCGGATCGTCCGGCTCCGACCCGGGTTGATCTTCCAGCGGGAGGCGGCCACCGAGATCGTCCGGTACTTCCTGGGGCCGTTCGCCCCGGTGAAGCTGCTCCGCTACGGGCGCATCCCGCTCGTACCCACCCATCCCCGACTGCGCCTCCAGGCGGTGCACGCCGACGACGTCGCCGACGCGTACGCCCGGGCGATCCTTTCGCCGGACGCGCGCGGCGCGTTCAACGTGGCGGCCGACCCGGTGCTCTCCCCGGCGCTGGTGGCCCGGCACTTCCACGGCTGGACGGTGCCGGTGGCCGCGCCGGTGCTGCGTGCGGCGGCGGCGCTGAGCTGGCGGGCCCGGTTGCAGCCGGTCGACCCGGGCTGGGTCCAGCTCGCCCTGGCCGCCCCGCTGATGTCCAGCGAGCGGGCCGAGACCGAGCTGGGCTGGCGGCCGGGGACGGACGCGGCGAGCGCGCTGCGTGAGCTCGTCGCCGGGATGGCCGACGGCGGGCACACCGCCAGCCCGCCGATGTCCGGCCGGGACGACCTGGCCGGTCGGCCGGGTGGCCTGGTCAGGGGCCGTCCGGCCGGCGAGGGCAACCCGTACTGACGGCTCCCGGCCGGCTGAGCCGCGGGACGTGGCTCAGCTCAGCCGGGAGCCGGTCACCGTGGGGTTGCGGGCACCGAGGAAGAAGATCCCCGGGTAGCCGCGCGTCTCGAAACCGGCGCTGGGGTTGCCCCGCAGCGTGGACTTCTCGATCGTCATCGTGCCGGTCCGGTCGTTGCTGACGAAGAAGACCGCCCCGCCGCCCTCGTTGGCCCGGTTGTCCTCGACGATGCTGCCGGCCAGCCGGACCGTGAACCGGTTCCCGTCGCAGTAGACCGCGCCGCCGCTGCCGCCGCCAGGCGTGCCGGAGCGGGCCGGGTTCGCCCCGGCACCGACCGCCCGGTTGTCCCGGAACACGCTGTTCAGGATCGACCAGGACACGCCGATGCTGCTCAACGCCCCGCCGTTGGCGCACCGGCCACCGGTGAAGGTGCTGTTCACCACGTACACCGGCTGGTTGTCGTGCTGGCTGAGCACCCGGACCGCCGCACCGCCCAGGTCGGGGCCGGTCCGGTCGCAGCGGTTGTCGACGAACCGCGCGTTGACCACCTTGAACCGTCCACCCCGGACGAAGATCGCGCCGCCGCCCCCACCCTCGGCCGTCTCGCCGGTCGAGTTGCCGTCGGCGAAGGTGATGTTCTGGACGGTGAGCTGCGGGTGGTCCTGGTTCTGGCAGGTCGACGTGGTCCAGCCCTGCGCCTGGTCGCAGGTGTTCTGGTAGAGGATGCGCCGGGTACCGCCACCGCTGAGGGTGACCTTCCCGCCGCCGTCCAGCACCACCTTCGGCCCGTTGGCGTTGTGCACCTTCGCGGTGGCGAGCATCCGGATGGTGACCGGGTCAGGTCCACAGTCGAAGGTGATGATCCCGCCGGCCGCGACCGCCCGCACCACCGCCGCCGAGGTGCAGCTCGCCGGGGTGCCGGTGCCGACCACCCGGGTCGGGCGGGAGACGTCCACCGCGCGGGCCGCCGCCGGCACGGACGCGCCGCCGTCCGGGTTGCCCGCCCGCAACACCCCGCCGGCCGGCCGGGTGGGCGTCGGGGTCGCCCGTCGGCCGCCCATGCCGACCGACGCCGAGGGCGACGGTGCGACGGTGGTGGCGGGGGCGCTGGTCGGGGCCGGGCCGGCGGTGGTCGGGCTACCGGCGGTCGGCGTCCCCGACGACCCGGACGAGCCGCAGCCGGCGAGGACGACGGTCACCACGGCGAGCAGGGCGAGCGACCCGGCCGGTCCGGTGGACGGGCGGCGGGGGCTCACGGAGGTCGGGCGCACCGGTCGATGCTAGGCCCTGCGTCGACGTCCCTGTGTCGATGTCCCTGGTCGGCTCATGGCGGGCGTAGGCGAGCACCACGGCTCAGGTGTGGGAGAGGGCGAAGGCGGTCAGGAAGCCGGCCACGGTGACCAGCCCGACCAGCAGGTGCGCGTTCTCGAACGCCTCCGGGACCATGGTGTCGGTGATCATCGCCAGGATCGCCCCGGCGGCCAGCGCGGTGATCGCGGCCAGCACCGTCGGTGGCGCGCCACCCAGCAGCGTGTACCCGACCAGCGCGGCCACCCCGCTGACCAGCGCGATCCCCGCCCACAGCAGGAAGACGTACCGGCTCGACCGCCCGGCCCGGCGCATGCCGGCCGCGCTGGACAGCCCCTCCGGCACGTTGCTGAGGAACACGGCTGCCACCGTGACCACGCTGACCGGGCCGCCGCTGAGCAGGCTCGCCCCGATCACCACCGATTCCGGTACGCCGTCCAGCAGCGCCCCGACCGCCATCGCCGTACCCGAACCGGGCTTCTCCCGCTCGGAGGGCTGCCGTTCGCCGGAGCGCTTCCGGTGCCGGGCACCCCGCCGGGCCAGCGCCAGGTTCGCCAGCGTGTACGCCAGCGCGCCGCCGGCCGCGCCGAGCGCGGTCGGCAGCATCCCGCCCTGCTCGTGCGCCTCCGCGATCAGTTCGAACGACACCGCCGACAGCAGCACGCCCGCCCCGAACGCCATGATCAGGGCGATCACCCGTTGCGGGACGGGAAGATACCAGCCGGCCAGCGCGCCCAGCAGCAACGCCGAGCCGGCCACCAGCCCCCAACCGCCCGCCTGCAACCACTCCGGCACGTGCACCAGTCTGCCCCGTCGACCGGGGGCGGCAAACCGCTCAGAAGCCGGCGTGCAGGTACGGCAGTTCGCGCGGGAAGAGCCGGCGCAGCTCCCCGACGGCGTCGGCCGGTACGGCACCGAGCCCCCGGACCACCACCTCGGCCGGGTCGAGCACCCCGTACGCCAGGGCGGACAGACCGGCGGCGGTGAGCGTGGCGGTCGGCGTCGCCGCCCCGCCCGCCGTACCCGTCGTTCCCGGTAGCACCTCCAGGTGCCCGGTGGTGCCGTCCAGCAGGTACGTCCCGGCGAGCCAGCGGTCCCCGGTCAGCTCGACCCGGCAGCGGCCGGCCCCGGCGGGCAGCCCGGCCAGCGCGTCCGTGGACAGCAGCCGGACCATCGGCGCGGAGTGGTCGGGGCGGGTCACCCGCGTCTCGCAGACCACCGCGAGATCGGTGAGCCAGAGCTCGGGCAGCTCACCGGGGGCCACCACGACGCTGACCCGGTCCACCTGGTCGACGTGCCGGGCGAGGAACTGCAACAGCAGGGTACGGGCCAGCGGGCTGAGGGCGAGCAGGCCGTCGGCGTGGACCGTGCCCCCGTGATCGTCGATCCGGTACGTCAGCAGGCCCTCGGTGACCCCGTCGACCCGCGCGGTGACCAGCCAGCGGCTGTCGTCGTCGCGGACCCAGACCCGGCGGCGCTCGGGGAACACCGCGAACCCGTGCCACTCGCCGAGGCAGCGGTCCAGAAAGGCGGAGTACTCGTCGTACCCGGTGCCGGTCCGGCCCCAGGTGACCTCGCCGGGCAGTTCGGCCCGGAGCAGCGCGGCCAGGTCGGCGACCGGGAAGGTGACGGTACGCGGCGCGGGTACCCCGACGTAGCCGAACCGCTCGTAGAACGAGGGGCGGAACGGGTACAGCGCGGAGAGCAGCTGTCCCTCGTCGTGTGCCTCGTCCAACAGGTGGTGCAGCAGCTTCTTGACGTGTCCCTGCCGGCGGGCCAGCGGGTGGCTCGCCACGCCCGCGACGCCGGCCATCGGCAGCACCCGGCCGCGCAGGTTCTGCCGCATCGGGATGGCGGTCGCGGTGGCCAGGGCGGTGCCGTCCTCCTCGACGACGAGGGTGCGGCTCCCCTCCTGGTACGGCAGCCAGGTCCGACGCAGCTCGTCGTGGTCGGCGACCTTCGGTGACGCGTCGAAGGCGTACGCCCGGAGCGGGTGGCTGAGCGTCAGGATCTCCTCGCCGGAGACGCGGCGGATCGTCATCCGCTCATCCCAGCCCGGTCGGCGGTTCTCCGCAAGCCGATTCGCCGGCCCTGGCCTGCCCGGGGCCGGACGGCCACCGCACTGCCCGCCGGTACCCGATCCTTGCTTGGCTGTGCTAATTTTTGCTCATGCGAGCAAAGGGTGGTGCTGGTCGATCGGTCACCGAGCAGGCCCGCCGGGCCCAGATCGTCGCGGCGACCATCGGGACCATCGCCGAGCTGGGCTACCGACGCACCTCCTACGCCGAGATCGCCCGCCGGGCCGGGCTGAGCAGCACCGGGATGATCTCCTACCACTTCGCCGGCAAAGCCGAGCTGATGAGCGAGGTCCTCGCCGAGGTCCACGCCGGCATCGGCGCGTTCATGGCGGAGCGGGTGGGCGCGCAGCCCGGCCCGCCGGAGCAGCTCCGCGCGTACCTGGAGGGCATGGTCGAGTACCTCGACCGGCACCGTGCCCCGATGCGGGCGCTGCTGGAGATCTTCCTCAACGCGCCCGCCGAAACCACCGGCACCGCCGCCGAAACCACCGACACCGCCGCCGAAACCACCGACACCGCCGCCGAAACCACCGGCGGCGACGCCGGCACCACGACTCCCGGTGGCACCGCCGGCACGGGGGAGGGCGGTGCCACCGGGCCCGGCGACCGGTCGTCGGCGGACGCCGACCGTCGGGCGCTCGGCGCCCTGGAGGGCATCCTCGCCGAGGGACAACGTCGGGGCGACTTCCGCGACTTCGACGTACAGATCATGGCGATGACCATCCAGCGCTCGCTCGACATGCTGCCCTTCGCGCTGGCCGCCGACCCTGACCTCGACCTGGCACGCTGCGCCCGCGAACTGACCACCCTGTTCGACCTCGGCACCCGCCGGGAGCCGTGAACCGTGCCCGGCCCGGTCGAGCCCGACGAGAGCACGGCGACCACCACCGCCCCCGGGGCGACCGGCGGGCCACCGACCCGGCCCGGCGACCTACGACCGCTGCTCCGCCGAGGGCTGGTCGGTCTGCTCGGCCCGCTGTTGCTGTACCACCTGCTCCGGCGGCTGGGCGTCGACCCCGCCCCGGCGGTCGTGCTCAGCAGCACGCCGGCCGCACTCTGGACCGGGTACGGGCTGCTCACCGGCCGGGCGGTCGACAAGGTCGGCATCGCGGGCCTGGCCGCCACCGCGCTCGGCGCGGCCCTGACCCTGGCCGCCGTGGACCCGCGACTGGTCTTCGGCCGCAGCGCCCTGATCACCGGCGGCGTCGGCATCTGGTTCCTGTCCACCGCCCGTGGCCCGCGCCCCGCCGCGCTGCGACTGTCCCGGCCGGTCCTGGAACGGATCTTCCACCGGGCCGACTGGGACGACCTGTGGGCGCGGCAACCGGAGTTCCGGCGGATCTGGCGGGTGACCACCGTGCTGATCGGCACGGTGCAACTGCTCGACGCGGCCCTGCGGGCCACCCTGGCCTGGACCGTGCCGCTGGACCTGATCCCCGCCCTGACCACCGCCACCAACCTGACCGTCGGACCGGTCCTGCTGGTGCTGGTCAACGCCTACCACGTCCGCGCCGGCCTCTACCGGATGCTGGCCGGCGGCCGGTGGATCAGACCTCGGTCAGGTCGGAGACCACCACGGTGACGTTGTCCGGCGCACCGGCCTGGTGCGCCAACTTCACCAACTGCTCCACGCACTGCTGCCGGTCACCGTACGTGAACACCGTCGAGGCGACGGTGCTGTCGTCGACGTAGTCGGAGAGCCCGTCGCTGCACAGCAGCAGCCGGTCCCCGGGCAGCACGGTGTACCGGGCCACCGTCGGCGGCGCGTCCACCCCCTGCACGGCCCGGGTCACCAGGGCGCGTTGCGGATGCCGCCGGGCGTCGGCCGGGCTCAACGCGCCCTGGTCCACCAGCGCCTGCACGAAGGTGTCGTCCTTGGTCAGCTGGTGCAGCGTGCTCTCCCGCAGCAGGTAGCACCGGGAGTCACCGACCTGGGCCACGACCAGGGTGTTCCCGGCCAGTAACGCGGCCGTCAACGTGGTGCCCATCCCGTCCCGGGCCGGATCGGCGTCGATGGCGGCGCGGATCCGCTGGTTCGCGGTCTGCACCACGGCCCGCAGCGCGTTCTCCGCCTCGTCCGGCGTCTCCGGCGGTATCAACTCGTCCAGGATCCGGATGACGATCTCGCTGGCCACCTCGCCGGCCGGCAGCCCACCCATGCCGTCCGCCACCGCCACCAACCGGTCACCGGCGAGAGCGGAGTCCTCGTTGTTGGTCCGGACCAGGCCGACGTCGTTGAGGATGGCCGAGCGGAGGATCAGCGTCATGACGTGAAGTCTGCCAAGAAGACCGGGCCGCCGTCTCCATCCCACCTCGGTAAGGATCGCCGTGGCGCGGGTGCGCGGTCAGGAGCAGATCTCCTTCGGGCCGGTCGCCTGCGGCCGCAACCGGAACGTCACCACCGGGCCGCTGGGGTGGTGGAACTCCGCCTCGGTCGGCGAGATGATCCGCATGGTGCCCTGGGTGGTCAGGAAGCCCCAGTCCGCCGGTGGCCCGCCGTCGCCGTCCGTGAGCACCTGGACCGCCTCGTACCACCGCCCCTCGATGTTCGCCTCCCGCACACCGCAGTGGGTGTACAGCGAGTACGGAAACTCGCGGTATCCGGTGGGTTCCGCCGGCACGCTGGCCGAGGTCGGCATCGTATTGGGCGTCGGCCCGCTCCGGTCCGTGCCGGTGCAACCACCGGCCAACGTCCCGCCTGCCAGCAGCAGTGGCACGACCAGCAGCATCCTCGTCCGCAACTCAGCTCCCCGTCCGTCGCTCCGATGCTCGTTCGGATGGGACGGACGGGCGGCCACTCCCGTTCCCGCCCATCGAGGCGGCGGGGGCCGGAGGCGTACGAGCCGCGCCGTTCCACCTGATCAAGCGTTGCGGCGTAGCAGGCGGGCGAGGGCGGGGATCTGGTCGCGCTGGTCGGGGCGTAGGTGAGCTTCGATGATGCCGGTCAGGGCCTCTCGTCGTGGCCCGAAGTCCAGTACCTCGTGCGGAGTCGCCGCGAGACCCACCGGGAAGTCGTGGGTCGCGTGGGGCAGTGCGTCATCGATGAGTTGGCGCTGATGAATAGTGGTGGCTATGACGGTGTCGATGGTGACGAGGTCAGCGTCGGCGAGCAGAGCGACCTCCAGGTCCGAGTAGCCGGCACCCTTGCCGATCCGTACGCCGTCCTGTCGGCTGACGGCGACGCTGCCGCAGACGACCAGGTCGATCGGCTGCATCTCGTCGGGGTCGACGGTGGGAGCGGCGTCGGCTGCTCCGGTGCTGGTGGCGGCGACTTCGAGCGGGACGTCGAGGGCGTGGGGATCGAGCAGGTAGAAGGGCTTGGGGGCGGCGAGGCGTGGCACCGCCATGTACAGCAACTTGCCTTCCTGAAGCGCCCGCATCCGTACAGGGAACTGCGCCAGGTCGGGGTTGCACTTGACGACCTGCGCTGCCTTCCACGCGTCCGTGTCGGCGAGTCGGGCGGCGGCGGTTTCCTTGCCGACGAAGTCGGGGATGTGTCCGTGGACGCCGGGCGGGACGGCACGGCTGTGCTCGAGGAGGTCCCAGACGCGGTGTCGCACCTGCTGCTTGGCTCGATCGACCTCGTTCAGACTGGTCACGTGGGCGGCTCCCTACGGGGTCATGAGGGTCAGGAGTCGGTCGTTGACGTCCTGGACGGCGGGCTCGTCGCGCCAGGGACGTAGCTCGCGGGCTGCGGTGAAGGCGAGGTTGAGGCCACCTCCGGCGCGGGTTCGCTCGATGACGTCGATGGTCTCGTGCAGGTAGGCGGTGGCGGCGTCCACGTCGCGTTGCGCGATGCTGGCGCGCGCCAGGTTGCCCAGGACGACGGCGGTGGACTTGCGGCTCGCGGCGGTCAGCTGCCGGGCGCTCTCCAGGGCGACGATCGCGTCGGCCGGGCGGTTCAGGAACAGCCAGCAGGAGCCCGCGAGTCGCGGGTAGTGGCTCGGGCAGAACAGGACGGTGGCTGGGTCGTGGCCGTCGACTGCGGCGAAGTGGACCTCGGCGGCGGTGAGGGCGTCGGCGCAGTCCCGGGGCCGGCCGAGCATGGCGTGTGCCTCGGCACGGTGCAGGTGGGCCAGCCCGGCGATGACGTGGCTGGTGTGCTGGCCGACGGCTGCGGCGTTCGCGGTCAGGGCGAGGCTGTCCGTGGGCTGCTTGGTGCCGTACAGGGAGAGGTAGCTCTTGCGGAGCAGGGCGTTGGCCTCGGTGACGGCGTCGCGGGTTTCCCGGGCAGCATGGATGGCCTGATCGAAGTATGCGGCGCTGACGTTCTGGTCGCGGCGTTGAGAGGCGTCCCAGACGAGCTGACCCATGAGGGTGGCGGATTCGGCGACCGCTGCCGCCAGGTCCCGCTGGACCGGTCCGGTGCCGGCGTGCTGCCGGAGGAAGATCGCTTGGCCGTGGAGCTGCCCGGCTTCGGCGAGTAGGAGCGTGGAGGGCAGCCGGTCGTAGCGCTCGTCAAGGTTCTGCACGCGTTCCCGCAGGTAGGCGACGCTGACCAGGTCGACGCGACGGGGATGCCGCAGGACGTACTCGAGACGTTCCTCCGGTGCTGACGGCGGCTGGCCGACATCGGCCAACAGGTCGGCGAGTTCCTCGACCGACAGCCGGAGGGCCGCCGCCAACCGTGGCCGGTGCCATGGCTGGGGATCGGTTTCGGCCCGTTCCCAGCGGACGACGGTCGAGCGGTCGACGCCGAGGGACTCGGCCAACCGTTCCTGGCTCAGCCCGACCGCCTTGCGGCGCTGGGCCAGCCGGTGTCGGCGTCTACCCGGCACCTGTCCTCCCTTACCCCCGTGGCTGTTACGGAATCCATTCAGTCAGGTCACGCTGCGCAACGCAATGGGGATGCATCAGTTCTGCGCCGCTGGCGCCCTGGGAGCCCCGGCCGGTTGGCGATTGGCTGGACGCACGGACCCAGCGGCACGGGCCGCTGTCTGGGAGAGGTGATGTCCGGTGACGACACACGTACCCGCCGGGGTTCTGCACCACCGCTTCCTCGGGTGGACCAGATGAACGCCGGCCGGTTGGATTCGGTGCCGATCGGGCGGCGGGTGGCGTACTGGCGGGGCCGGCGGAAACTCTCCCAGCAGCTGTTCGCCGACCGGCTCGGCAAGTCGAAAAGCTGGGTCGACAAGGTCGAACGCGGCGTCCGGAGGCTCGACAAGCTGTCCACGCTCCAGGAGATCGCCGCCGTGCTGCGCGTCGACCCGGTGGTGCTGCGCGACCCGGACACCCAGCCGGTCGAATTGACCGAACGCCATCAGGGCGTCGAGCGCATTAGGGCGGCGCTCTGCCGGTACGAGATCCCGCTCGGTAGGCCGGCCGGCCGTCGTCCGGTGCTGCCCGCCGACCGGATGGCCCGCCAGGTCGGGTACGCGTGGACGGCCTTCCAGCATGCCCGGTACGCCCAGCTCGCCGACCTGCTGCCGGACCTGCTCACCGACGTCCAGCGCACCCACGCCCACCAGCCCGGCCCCGGACGGGTGCCGCTGGTCGAGGCGTACCGGATCACCGCCGGACTGCTGGTCAAGCTGGGCGCGGCCGATGTGGCGTGGCTGGCCGCCGACCGCGCGATGCTCGCCGCGACCGGGGACCGCAGCCTGGTCGCCGCCGCAGCCGTGCAGCTCGGCCAGGTGTTACGCGCCGCCGGGCGGGCCCGGGAGGCGCAGTCGCTGCTGCGGGCCGCCGCGTACCGGATCGCCCCATCGGTCATCGAGTACGGCACCCCGCCTGAGCTGTCCCTGTGCGGCACCCTGCTCGTCCAGGCCGCCCTGGCCGCCGCGAGCCACGAGGGCGACAGCGCCACCGCCGAGCTGATCGACGAGGCCGCCGGCATGGCCGAGCGGGTCGGCGACGGGCACGACCACTACCGCACCGGTTTCGGACCCACCGCCGTCGACCTGGCCCGTACCGCCGTCGCCGTCGAGTCCGGCGACGCCCGCGCCGCGATCGGCTGGCACGGGAAGGCCACCGGTCGGGCCGGCTGGCGGTGGCTGCCCGCCGAACACCGCGCTGCACACCTGCTCGACACCGCCTGCGCCTACCTGCACACCGACGATCCGACCAACGCCGCCCACGTCCTGCTCGAAGCCGAGCGCACCGCACCGTCCGAGATCCGGTACCGGCCCGCTGCGTGGGACCTGCTCGGTCAGCTCGCCCGCGACCCGTACGCCCCCACCACGATCACCCGGCTCGCCACCACCCTCGGCGTGGGCTGAACCGTGACCGCCCCGTTCCTGTCCCTGGCGCAGATCCGCAACCGGCTGATCCTCACCGCCCGGACGGTCCTCCGCCAGCACCGGCCCGGACCCGACGGACACTGCCCGACCTGCCGTACCCCGGCCTGCCGGGTGGGGACCGCCGCCCGCGACCTGCTGCGGGCGGCGGGCGACCCGCCACTGCCGGGCACCGCCACCGATCCGCCGTCATCCGATGTCGCTCAGCCGGAATGAGCCACATCCCCATAAGGAGCGACGTGGCTCGGGTACGAGGTGGAAAGGTGGGCAGCCATGGACAGGAAACAGGTGACGGACTGGATCGCGGCCTACGAGCGGGCCTGGCGTACCCCGGGCACGGACACCCTCGGCACGATCTTCACCGAGGAGGCGAGCTACCGTCAGGGGCCGTACTGGACTCCGGTCGTCGGTCTGCCGGCCATCGCCCGGATGTGGGACGCCCAGCGCGACGGTCCCGACGAGGTGTTCCGGATGTCCGGCGAGATCGTCGCGGTGGACGGCGACACGGCGGTGACCCGGATGGAGGTCCGGTACGGCGACCCGGTCCGCCAGGAGTACCGGGATCTGTGGATCATCCGGTTCGCCGGGGACGGCCGGTGCCGGTCGTTCGAGGAGTGGCCCTACTGGCCGCAGCAGCCGACCGGTCTCGAGTCCGCCGGTAGCTGACCGGGAGCCGCCGTTCCCGCCACCGGGAACAGGCCGCTCCTTCCTACTCGCGGGGGTAGCGGAGCAGCAGGCTGGCGGTGACCTCCTCGTCGCCGACCGCCGCGTAGCAGTGCGGTACGTCCGACGTCCAGCGCAGGTGCCCGCCGGTGGCGGCGGTCAGTGGCGCGTCCACCGGGCCGGCCCGGAGCACTCCGGTGAAGACGGTGACGTGTTCGGTGACGCCGGCCCGGTGCGCGGGCGAGACCTGCCCGGCCCCCGGTGCGACCCGCAGCCGGTACAGCTCGTAGGTCGCCCCGGCCTCGGTGAACACCTCCAGCAGGGTGGCGCGCACGGCGGCGCCGCGCACCGAGGGCGCGCTCGCCGGCCCGGCCAGCACCGCACCCAGGGGTACGCCGAGCTGCGCGGTCACCGCGTAGAGCGTTTCCAGGGTCGGGTTGCGGGTGCCGTTCTCCAGCCCGGAGAGGGTGGCCTTGCCGACGCCGGCCAGCCGGGCCAGCGCGGAGAGCGAGATGCCCCGCTCCTCGCGGAGTACCCGGACCCGCTGGCCGATCGCGGCGGCTCCGGGGTCGCTGGCTCCGACGGTGGTCATGACGCTATCGTGCACCACAGCGCCGTTCCGTATACGGAACGACCTGTCCGGAAGGGGCCGCGCATGACGGGGAGCCTGCAACCCGTACTGGCCGGTGTGGTGACCGCCCTGGTCGGCTTCGCCAGCTCGTTCACGGTGGTGCTGGCCGGGTTGCGGGCCGTCGGGGCGACCGACACGCAGGCGTCCTCCGGACTGCTCGCGGTCTGCGTGCTGTCCGGGGCGAGCGCCGTCTGGCTCGGGCTACGGCACCGGCTGCCGATCAGTATCGCCTGGTCCACGCCCGGGGCCGCCCTGCTGGTCGCCACCGGGCCGGTGGCCGGTGGATGGCCGGCCGCCGTCGGCGCGTTCGTGGTGTCCGGTTTGCTGATCGTCGCCGCCGGGCTCTTCCCGCCGCTCAGCCGGGCGGTCGCCGCGATCCCCAAGCCGATCGCGGCGGCGATGCTCGCCGGGGTGCTGCTGCCGCTGTGTACCGCGCCGGTCCGGGCACTGGTCGAGGTACCCGCCCTCGCCGGGCCGGTGGTGCTGGTCTGGCTGCTGCTGCACCGGTACGCCCGGCGCTGGGCGGTGCCCGGGGCGCTCGCCGTCGCCGTGGTGGCGATCGCGCTGACCGCCCCGCCGGCCCGGCCCGGCTCGGCCGGACTCTGGCCGGTACTCGACCCGACGGTGCCCAGCCTCAGCCTGTCCGCCCTGGTCGGGCTGGCGGTACCGCTGTTCCTGGTCACCATGGCCGCGCAGAACGTACCCGGCATGGCGGTGCTGACCGGCTACGGCTACCGGCCGCCGTTCGGTTCCGCGCTGCGCGTCACCGGGCTGGCCAGCGCGGTGGCCGCCCCGGTCGGCGGACACGCGGTCAACCTGGCGGCGATCACCGCCGCCCTCGCCGCCGGCCCGGACGCCCACCCGGACCCGGACCGCCGGTGGATCGCCTCGGTGACCGCCGGTGTCGGGCTGGCGCTGCTCGGCCTCGGCGCGGGCGTGGCGACCACCCTGGTACTGCTCTCGCCGCCGGTGCTGATCGAGGCGGTCGCCGGCCTGGCGCTCGTCGGCGCGCTGGCCGGCGCGCTCGCCGCCGCCCTCGCCGAGCCGGACGCGCGGGAAGCGGCGGTAGTGACCTTCGTGGTCACCGCGGCCGGGGTTTCCCTGCTCGGGGTGGGTGGGGCCTTCTGGGGGCTGCTCGCCGGCGGGCTGATGCTGCTGCTCTTCCGACGCCCCCGCCCGGCTACCGCCCCCGCCCCGGAGGACGGGGGGACGGTGGCGGGAGCGGCTACTCCTCGACAGCCAGGTCGGCGGCCGGGACGGAGAGGCGTACCTGCTGGTCGGTGACGGTGGCGATCTGGTCGGCGGGGGCGTACACCGCGCCGTCGGGGGCGGAGACCTTCAGGTAGCCGGTACGCAGCAGTCGGGCCGCCAGGTCGGCCGGTACGTCGGGTTCCTCGACGGCGGCGGACTCGATCAGCTCGTCCAGGCTGCTGCCCGGGTCGGCGGTGGTCGGGGCCTGCACGGTCACCGCGTTCGGGTCACCCCGCTGGACCATGTCCACCGTGCCGACCGGGGCCCCGGTCGCGTCGACCACCGTCATGCCGGTGGTGATCCGTGCGATGACCGTTTCCGCGTCCGTGTCCTGTCGCGTCATGCTGGGGCGGTTCCCGGCCGGTCGGACGCCTAAACGCCGGGCCGGTCGGGCCGTTGGCCGCCGTTCGGTCAGGCTGTCGAAGGCCGGGGGTGGTGGACGCCCGGCCGGTCGGGGTGATGGGCGGTCGGTGGTGCGCCGGCGGACGGGCGCGGGGACAGCTCACGCCAGGTGTCCGCGCCGTCGAGCAGGGCGCGGACCGTCTCCTCCGCCTCCTCCGGGCTGTCGTACTCGTAGAAGCGGGAGACGCCCTCCGCGCCTCCGGCGCGCTGCTCCACGTACCAGCGGTCGGCGTCGGTGCGGAGGAAGACGTCCCGTCGGCCGAGCCGCCCCCACTTGCCGTTCCACCAGTGCTTTCGCTGCTCCATGCCGGCACTGTATCGAACATGCGTACGAAGAAAGTCGGCCCCCGTGAGATTCCCACGGGGGCCGATGTGCGTGCGGCGGGTCAGCGCGGGGCGGGCGGCTCCGGCCGGCGGCCCAGCACGTCGTCCAGCGCGCCGCGCTGCTGGCCGGGGGTGGTGTGCCCGGCGGTCACCAGGGCGTCGCGGATCTCGGTGAGCAGCTTGACCTCCTCGCTGGGCGCCTTCGGCGGCGGCTCCTCGCCCCGCTGCCGCCGCTCGGCCAGCTTGTTCATCGGGTAGACGACCAGGAAGTACAGCGCCGCGGCGGTGAGCAGGAAGGTGATCAGCGCGTTGACGAAGGCCACGTAGTCGAAGTCGATGCCCCGGAACGACCACATCGAGCCCTTCAGGCCGTCCTTGTTGCCGGTGATCAGCACGATCAGGACCCGGACGAGCGGCTCCAGGAACGACTTGGTGAGCTGGGTGACCACCCCGGTGAAGGCGGCACCGATCACGACGCCGACCGCGAGGTCGACGACGTTGCCGCGCATGATGAAGTCCTTGAAACCCTTGAGCATCCGTGCACTCCCGCAGTCCGGTTACGACGTCGGCCACAACCTATGCCCCGGTCGGATGCTCCAGGAACTCGCCCGCCTCCCGGGCCGCCCACTCGGGGTCGCCGGCCCGGATCGCGGCCACCAGCCGACCGTGGTCGACGTACCGCTCGGGGGTCAGCACGTCCCCCATCGCCTGCGCGACGGTGGCTCGCAGTGCGGTGCCGAACGAGGCGTACAGCTCGGCGAGCATGGCGTTGTGCGCGGCGGCCACCACCGCGACGTGCAGCTTCGCGTCGGCCTCGACGAACTCGGCCAGCCGGTCGGCGTGCCAGGCCGCCTCCCGTTCGGCCAGCGCCGCGTCCAGCGCCGCCAGGTCGTCCGGGGTACGCCGTAACGCGGCCAGCCGGGCGGCCTCCACCTCGAACGCCCGGCGTACCTCGATCACCTCGGCCATCCGGTGGTCACTGAGCCGGCGGGCCACCACCGGGGCCAGCTCGTCGGTGGAGACCACGTACGTGCCGGAGCCCTGGCGACACTCCAGCACCCCGGCGTGCGCCAACGCGCGGACCGCCTCCCGGACGGTGTTCCGCCCCACACCGAGGGCGGCGACCAGTTGCGGCTCGGTCGGAATCCGCCCGCCCAGCGGCCACTCGCCGCCGAGGATGCGGGCTCTGAGCTGCTCGATCGTCTCGCTCACCCGACGGCCGCGCGGTGGCACGGGCGAGGAATCAACGGACGGTGTCACTGGTTACAGCTCCTGCCGTAATTCATCCCATGATTGTAGGTTCGAGGTCATGACCCCGCCAGCAGCCGCCCTCACGGAGCCCGCCACAGCGACCGTCACCCCCACCCCGGCACCGACGCCGGCCACCACTCCCGTCCCGGCCACCGCTGCCGCCCCCGACCCGAGCGCGGTTCCCGCCCCGACCGTACGGCCGGGGACCGGGGGCGCGCTGGTGCTGGCCGGGATGCTGCTGGTCGCGCTGAACCTGCGGGCCGCCATCACCAGCCTGGGCGCGCTCCTCGACGAGGTACGCACCGGACTGGCCCTCTCCGGCGCGCTGGCCGGGTTCGTCACCACGCTGCCCACCGTCGCGTTCGCCTTCTTCGGCGCGTTCACCCCGTGGCTGGTCCGCAAGGTCTCCCCGGCCCGGGTACTGCTGGCCGCGATGGTCGCCCTCGCCGCCGGCCAGCTGCTGCGGGTGCTCACCGACTCGGCGCTGGTGTTCCTGCTCACCAGCGCGCTCGCCCTGGCCGGGATCGCGGTCGCGAACATCCTGCTGCCGATGCTGGTCAAGCAGCACTTCCCGCACCGCACCGGGCTGGTCACCGGGGCGTACACGGTGGCGATGACGCTCGGTACGACGGTGGCCGCCGCTGCGGCGGTGCCGGTGGCGCACGCGTTCGGCTCGTGGCGGGTCGGGCTCGGCGTCTGGGCCGGGCTGGCCGCGGTGGCCGTACTCCCCTGGGTGCCGTTGGCGCTGCGGGCGCGGGCCGCTGCGCGGCGGGCGGGACGGCCGGCGGGCGCGTCGACCCGGATCCGGATCCGGCCGGAACGGACCCGGCTCGGCTGGGCCATGGCGGTCTACTTCGGGGCGCAGTCGCTGAGCGGGTACGTGACGATGGGCTGGCTGGCGCAGCTCTTCCGGGACGCCGGCTACCAGCCGCAGGACGCCGGGCTGCTGCTCGCCGGGGTGACCGCGTTCGGGGTGCCGATCGCCCTGGTCATGCCGACCATCGCCGCCCGGATGCGGACGCTACGCCCGCTGGTGCTGTTCCTGTCGGCGGCGATGATCCTGTCGTACCTGGGCATGGCGGTCGCGCCGCACGACCTGGCCCTGCTGTGGGTGTTCCTGCTGGCCGTCGGACAGGGCGCGTTCCCGCTGATCCTGACCACCATCGGGCTGCGGGCGCGGACGGCGGAGGGCACCGTGGCGCTGTCGGCGTTCGCGCAGAGCACCGGCTACCTGATCGCCGCGCTCGGCCCGCTGCTGGTCGGCATTCTGTACGAGGCGACCGGCGGCTGGCACCTGCCGATCGGCTTCCTGCTGTTCGCCGCCGGGGTGCAGGCCGGCGCCGGCCTGGCGATCGCCCGCCCCCGCTACATCGAGGACGAGTGACCGGGCCCGGTGCGGGAGCCTCAGGGGGTGGCCGGGGTCTCGTCCCCGGCTACCGCCTCGTCGACGGTGGGGTAGGTCTGCAACACCTCGACCAGCCCGCTGACCTCGAGGATGCGCAGCACTCCGCGCTGCGGCGCGGCCAGCCGCACCACCCCGCCGGCCTCGTCGCAGCTGTTCTTGGCGCGCACGAACACCGACAGCCCGGTCGAGTCGCAGAACGAGACGTCAGCCAGGTCGAACACCAGGCGGCTGCGCCCCTTGTCGAGCAGGTCGGTGATCTGGTCCTGCAACTGAGGAGCGGTCGCCATGTCCAGCTCACCCGCGACCGAGACCACGACCACGTCGCCACGCTGTTCCGTGTGCACCGTCAAGGACATTCGCCAGACCTCCTGTTGTCGGTGGAACCGTATCCCACTCCAGGGGTCGGACGCAGGACGGGAGCGCTCCAACGTTCCTTTGCCGTGCGGCAACTAGTTCCGACCGGCCCGGTGATAGAGTCCGCCCCGTCCAGCTGGAGGGGGAACCGATGGCACTGAGCGCGGAAGCAAGCGGACGCCTGATCGCCCTGCTCACCGAGCATGTCGAGCAGATCACACAGCGCTGGACCGAGGCGGTCGCCGCCTCGCTGCGGGGCCGACTGAGCCACGCGGAACTTCGCAGCCAGGTACAGGATCTGCACCGTAGCATGATCATCGCTGGCGAGGGCGGGGTGCTCGACCTGGAGTCGGAGCGGGCCGCCGAGCTGCGGGCCGTGCTGGCCGAACTCTCCCGGGGGCGTGCCCGGCAGGGCTTCACCGCCACCGAGACCGCGGTCAGCATCTACGCCCTCAAGGACGTGCTGCTGGAACTGCTGGAGTCCGGCGGGTACGAGGGCGACCGGCTGCGTGACTACGTCGCGTTCTCCACGCTGATCGACCAGATGGGGCTGTTCACCTTCGAGAGCTTCGTCCGGACCCGGGAAAGCCTGATCGCCGACCAGGCCGAGCAGCTCCTCGAACTCTCCACCCCGGTGGTGAAGCTCTGGGAGGGCGTGGTCGCCGTGCCGCTGGTCGGCACCCTCGACTCCGCCCGCGCCCAGGTGGTGATGGAACGCCTGCTCCAGACCCTGGTCGACACCAGCTCGCCGTACGCGATCATCGACATCACCGGGGTACCGGCGGTCGACACCCAGGTCGCCCAGCACATCCTCAAGACCGTGGTGGCCGCCCGGCTGATGGGCGCCGACTGCATCATCTCCGGCATCCGGCCGCAGATCGCCCAGACCATCGTGGCGCTCGGCATCGAGTTCGGGGACATCGCCACCAAGGCCAGCCTCGCCGACGCGCTGCGGCACGTGCTGCGGCTCACCGGCGTCGAGACCGCCCAGCGTCGCGCCGCCCGCCGGGAACACTGATGGAACGGGTGCCGGTCCTGAAGATCGGCGACATCCTGCTGGTCTCCATCCAGGTGGACATGGAGGACCAGACCGCCCTCCAACTCCAGGAGGACCTGGCCGAACGGATCGTCGCGACCGGCTGCCACGGGGTGATCATCGACATCACCGCGCTGGACATCGTCGACTCGTTCATCGGTCGGATGCTCTCCACCATCGCCTCCATCTCCAAGGTCCTCGACGCCGAGACCGTGGTGGTCGGGATGCGGCCGGCGGTCGCCATCACCCTGGTCGAGCTGGGCCTGTCGCTCAACGGCATCCGGACCGCGCTGAACGTCGAGCGCGGCATGGAACTGATCGCCGCGGCCCGCGCCGACGACCTCGCCCCCGACCTCGACGACATCGACACCGAGACGGCGGCGACGTCGTCATGACCACCGGCGTCGACCTGGGCCACCCGCAGGCGCAGGCGATCCGGAGCGACGAGGACGTGGTCCGGGTACGCCAGTTGGTGCGTACCGTCGCGGTCGCCGTCAAGCTGTCCCTGGTCGACCAGACCAAACTGGTCACCGCCGCCAGCGAACTGGCCCGCAACACCCTGGTCTACGGCGGTGGCGGCACGGCCGAGGTGATGACCGTCGACAACGGCCGGCGACGCGGTGTCCGGATCGTCTTCGCCGACACCGGTCCGGGCATCGTCGACCTGGACCTGGCGCTGACCGACGGCTACACCACCGGCGGTGGCCTCGGGCTCGGGCTCAGCGGGGCCCGTCGCCTCGTCGACGAGTTCGACATCGAAACCGCGCCCGGCAAGGGCACCCGGATCACCGTGACGAAGTGGTCCCGATGACCGAGGACCTCGTCTCCGACCAGGGCCTGTGGTTCCGGGTGGAGACGAGCAGCACGGCCAGCGCGGTACGCCGGGCCGCCGAACGCCTCGGCGGGCAACTGCACCTCGGTGCGCGACGCACCGCCGACCTGGCGATCGTCGCCGCCGAACTGACCAGCAACCTGGTCAAGCACGCCGAAGACGGGGTGATCCTGCTCCGGCCGGTACGCCGCGACAGTGAGGCCGGGGTGGAACTCGTCGCCGTCGACTCCGGGCCGGGCATGGCCGACCTGACCGTCTCCTCGCGGGACGGCCACTCCACCACCGGCACCCTCGGCATCGGCCTGGGCGCGATCACCCGGCAGGCGAGCTGGTACGACGGGTACTCCCGGCCCGGCCGGGGCACCGTGTTCGCCGTACAGGTCTGGCCGGCCGCCGCGCCGCAGCCGACCTGGTTCGCCGGGCTCACCCGGCCGCTCACCGGGGAGACCCGGTGCGGCGACGGGTTCGCCGCCCGGACCGTCGACGGCCGGCCCCAGCTGCTGCTCTGCGACGGTCTCGGGCACGGCCCGCTCGCCGCGGGCGCCACCGACGCCGCGGTGGCCGCCTTCCGGAACGCCCCGCCCGGATCACCGAAGACAGTGGTCGAACACCTGCACCGCTCGCTGTCCCACACCCGGGGGGCCGCGCTCGCCGTCGCCGAACTGGACCCGGCGGCGGCGAAACTCCGCTACGCCGGGCTGGGCAACATCGCCGGCACCGTGGTCGAGGACGACCGGCGGCGCGGCCTGGTCTCGCTGCCCGGAATCGCCGGCCACCAGCGTCCGGTGGTCCGCGAGTACGACTACCCGTTCGGCGGGAACGCCCTGCTGGTCATGCACACCGACGGGGTGGCCGACCGCTGGCGGCTCGCCGAGTACCCCGGCCTGGTCGAGCGGGCCCCGCTGCTGGTGGCCGCCACCGTGCTGCGTGACTGCGGGGTGCGCCGGGACGACGCCGGGGTCCTGGTCGCGCGGGCCCCGGCATGACCGGTACCGTCGCCGCTCCGCTGCTCCAGATGGCGCTCCGGGTCGAGCACGACATCTTCCTGGTCCGGCAGCGGGGCCGGGAGGTCGCCACCGCCGTCGGGCTGGAACACCAGGACCAGGTCCGGATCGCCACCGCGCTCAGCGAGGTCGCCCGGGACCTGCTCCGTACGGTCGGCGGCGCGGACGTGGCGTTCTACGCCGCCGGCACCGACGAGAGCCGGCCGGCCCTGCGGATCGACCTGGCCCCGGTCGGCCCGCTGCCCGGAACCGGGTACCAGCCACAGTCCGGGGCGGTGGCGCGTCTGGTCGACAGTCTGGACGTCACCACGGACGAGGGGGTTACGGTCGTACGGATGTCACGTCGGATCCCGGCCAACGCCGAGGCGTTGACGCCGCAGCGTCTCGCCGAGCTGCGTACCCGGCTCGGCAGCACCGCGCCGGGCACGGCGCTGGACGAACTCGCCCTGCAGAACGAGCAGCTCGTCGCCGCCCTCGACGAGGTACGCAGCCAGCGTGACGAGCTGGCGGTGCTCAACGAGGAACTCCAGGAGACCAACCGGGGCGTACTGGCGCTCTACGGTCAACTCTCCGAGGAACTGGAGGAGACCAACCGGGGCGTGGTGGCCCTCTACGCCGAACTGGACGAGAAGTCCGCCCAGCTGAAGGCGGCCAGCGAGTCCAAGAGCCGGTTCCTGGCGAACGTCAGCCACGAACTGCGCGCCCCGGTCACCGCGATCATCGGGCTGGCCCGGCTGCTCGCCGACTCCGCGTCCGATCCGCTCACCAGCGAACAGGCCCGCCAGGTCGGGCTGATCCGGTCCTCCGCCACCGACCTGCTGGTCCTGGTCAACGACCTGCTCGACCTGGCCAAGGCCGAGTCCGGCCGGATCGAGCCGGACTGGGCGGACGTCGACCTGCGGGTGGTCTTCGGGCAACTGCGGGGCACCCTGCGGGCGCTCGCCACCCGGCCCGGCGTGGAACTCGTGGTCGAGGACCCGCCGTCCCCGGCCACCATCCGCTCCGACGAGGCGCTGCTGGCCCGGGTGCTGCGTAACCTGCTGCACAACGGGCTGAAGTTCACCGAACGGGGCGAGGTACGGATGCGGGCCGAACCGGTCGACGACCGGTGGCGGCTGGTGGTCTCGGACACCGGCCCGGGGATCGCTCCGGAGCTGCACGAACGGATCTTCGAGGAGTTCTACCAGGTGCCCGGCAGCGCGACCGGCACCGGCACCGGGCTGGGTCTGCCGTACGCCCGGCGGCTGGTCAATCTGCTCGGTGGCACCCTGGAGGTGGCGAGCGAGCCCGGCCGGGGCAGCACGTTCACCGTCACCCTCCCGGCGGGTGGGGCGTGACCATGGAGGACGGTCCGGCGACAGTGCTGGTGGTCGACGACAGTCGTACCAAGCGCTACCTGCTGGTGAGCTGGCTGACCCGGGCCGGCTTCAAGACCCTGGAGGCGGAGACCGGCGGCGAGGCGCTGGAACGGGTCGGGGTGGACCCGATCGACCTGGTGGTGCTGGACGTCCGGCTGCCCGACATCAACGGCTTCCAGGTCTGTGAACGGATCAAGGCGACCCATCCGGCCATGCCGGTCGTCCACGTGTCCGCGCACGCCGTGGACGTGGCCGACCGGGCGCAGGGGCTGACCCGGGGCGCGGACGCGTACCTGGCCGAGCCGATCGAGCCGGACGAACTGGTCGCCACCGCCCACGCGGTGCTGCGCTACTACCGGGCCCGCAAACGCGCCGAACTGATGGCCGAGCGGCTCACCCGGCTGGCCGAGACCACCGTCGCGGTGCACGCCGCGCCGAACTTCGCCCGGCTGCTGGAGGCGGCGGCGGTCGGCGCGGCGGAGATCTTCCGGACCCCGGCGGCGGTGGTGGCGGAGACCTTCGACGGGGACTGCCTGGCCGGCGTCTGCGCCGGACCGGGGAAGGCGGGCAGCGTCGTCCCGTGGGTGGTGGACGACACCGGCGTACCGACCGGAGCCACCTCCCGGATCGACGACCCGGCGGCCTGGGGACTGGTCGACTGGCCGGCCGACGACCGGGTGGCGGTGGCCGCGGCCCGGCTGCGGGAAGACCGCGCCCCGCTGTACGTGGTGGTGCCGGCGGGCGTCAACACCCCGGGCATGCCGGTGCTGCTCCAACTCGCCCAGGCGGTCGCGGCGGCCGTCGAGGCGCAACGCTCGTACGACGAGGAACACCGGATCGCGGTGACCCTCCAGCGCAGCCTGCTGCCCCGGCGGATTCCCGAGATCGCCGGGCTGGACCTGGCCGTCCGGTACGAGCCGGCGAGCGCCCAGACCGAGGTGGGCGGCGACTTCTACGAGCTGGTGATGCTCGACGGGCACCTGCTGATGGCGATCGGCGACGTCGCCGGGCACTCGCTGCACGCCGCCACGGTGATGGCCGAGCTGCGGCACGCCGTGCGCGCGTACGCCGTCGAAGGGCACCAGCCGGGGGTGATCCTGCACCTGGTCAACGAGCTGATGCGGACGTTGCTGCCGCAGGAGCTGGCCACCATCTGTGTGCTGCTGGTGCACCCGGGCACCGGTCACGTGCGGATGGCCAGCGCCGGCCACCTGCCGCCGCTGCTCAGCGTGGACGGCCGGGTCGAGTTCGTCACGCACTCCGCGCCACTGCTCGGCGTACGGGCCAAACGGCCGGCGGACCTGGAGTTCGTGGTGCCGCCGGGGGCGACGCTGGTGCTCTACACCGACGGGCTCATCGAGCGCCGGGACACCACCATCGACGAGGGGTTGGCGGCGCTGGCCGCCCGCGCCGAGCACATCGATCCGGACCTGGACGGTTTCTGCGAACGACTGCTGCGGGAACTGGCCCCCCTGGAGATCCACGACGACGTCGCGGTGGTCGCCCTCCGCCGGACCTGACAGGCTGCCGGCGGGCACCTCAGGGCAGCGCGAGCGAACGGACGTAGGCGGTCGGGGACACCCCGGTCGTGGCGGTGAACTCGCGTACCAGATGAGCCTGGTCGCTGAACCCCAGGTCGGCGGCGAGCCCGGCCCAGTCCGGTGGCGCGCTGCCGGCCCGCTCGATGGCCTCCTGGAGCCGGTACCGCCGGATCACCCACTTCGGCCCGACCCCCACGTACCCGAGGAAGAGCCGTTGGAGCCGGCGGGTGGACAGGTCGTGCCGGTCGGCGAGGTCGGCCACCCGCAGGACGGTCCGGTCGGTGCGGATCTCGTCGGCCAGGCGCACGGCCTCGTCGGCCAGCGGGTCGGCTACCGGCCGCCAGCCGAGCAGGACGTCGTCCAAGGTGCGCCGGCGGTCCTCGTCGCTGCCGGCACAGACCTGCTGCGCCGGGGGCACCGGACCGGGGGACGACCGGCTGTCGAGCGGAAGCCGGCGGTCGGTCAGCTCGGCCACCGACCGCCGCCAGAACGGCCGGAACCCGCCGGGCCGGAACTGGACACCGCAGACCCGTCCGGTACCGGTCAGGGTGGTCGAGAAGAGACGTCGCCCGACCCCGGACACCTCGGCCGAGCCGCTGTCGTCGCCGTCCTGCTGCTGGAAGACCACGTTCACCGCCGGATGCGGCACGATCCGCTGCGTGAACGGTTCGGTCAGCGTCCAGTCGACGAACCAGTAGTGCTCGACGTACCGGCCCAGCAGCGGCACGGCCGGCAGGTACCGCCGGAACCGCAGCCCGCGCCGGAGCCGGGCGGGGTCCAGGATGCCCCGGTGGTCGCGTCGCGGCTCGTGTCGCATTTGTTCAAGACCGCCCTCATACGCTGCCCGTATGGCGACCAAGACTAGTGACCTGCTGACCGCAGCCGCCCCGGCCACCGTGGCGGTGGTCCGGGGAATCTCCGACGACCAGCTCGACCTGCCCACGCCCTGCCGGGAGTACGCGGTGCACGCCCTGCTTGACCACCTCTTCCAGGTGGTGGTCAACTTCCAGGAGCTGGCCGCGAAGCGGGCCGTCGACTGGTCGGTCCAGCCGGACTCCCGTACCGACGGGTGGCGGGACCGGTTCGCGGCGGAGACCGACCGGGTGATCCGGGCCTGGTCGGAACCGTCCGCGCTGGTGGGGGTCTCCCCGGGGATGGGCCTGCCGCAGCAGGTCGTGGGCGGCATGGTGCTGCTGGACCTGACCGTGCACGGCTGGGACCTGGCCCGGGCGACCGGGCAGCCGTTCCGGGCCGACCCGACCGTGGTGGCCGACCTGCTCGACCTGGCCGCCATGCTCGGCCCCACCGCCCGCCAGCAGGGTGTCTTCGGGGCGGTGGTGGACCTTCCCACCGATTCCGTCGACCCGTTCGACCGTCTGCTGGGGGCGACCGGCCGCGACCCCGCCTGGACCCCGGACCAGCGTTGACCCCCCTTCCGACGGCACCGACCTGGGGGAACTCAGAACCTTAGGGGTGTCTGAAGGGTGTAACGCGGCCGGAGCAGGTGGCGCTGTTGGCGCGGGAGGCCCGACGGGACGGGACCCTGCCCGGCGGCCGGCTGGCCGTCGGCAGCCAGCAGCGGGAGACATGACCAGATGCACAGCCAGCCGGGCGGTGGGCCGCCGGTGTTCGTGGACCGGACCGGACGGCGTCGCCGTCTCAGTATCGTCGCCGGGACAGCCATGGGCCTCGGCCTGCTCACCAGCCTCGGCCTGATCGCCGCCGGCCTGTTCACCGGCTCCTCCGTGCCGCTGCCCGGCTGGTCCGAGAACCAGCTCCAGAACAAGCCCATCGAAGCCGGGGTGGGCGGGACGGAGGGCCTCGGTTCCGCGCCCACCGGTGGTCCGTCCCCGTCCCCGGCGACCAGCATCACCGTCCCGGTCCGGCCGGAGCCGACCACCGCGCCGCCCGCCGCGTCCGTTTCGGCCGACCCGGGCGGCCCCCAGGTGACCGGCACCGACCGGCCGGGCCGGGGCGACGAGCGCCGGATCGTCAAGCCGGGCCGGTCCCCGGGCCGCCCCGGGTAGCCGGTACGACCCGGCACAGGTGACCGGTCGACCGGGCAGGATGGTGGGATGGACCTGGTCTCGCTCGCCGACATCCGTGCCGCCGCCACCGCCGTCGCGCCGACCGTGCTGCGAACCCCGCTGCTGCCGGCCGGCTGGGACGACCACCTGTGGCTGAAACCGGAGAGCCTGCAACCGGTCGGCTCGTTCAAGCTGCGCGGCGCGACCAACGCGGTGGCCGCCCTCGACCCGGTCGGGCGGCAGCGGGGCGTGGTCACCCACTCCTCCGGCAACCACGGGCAGGCCCTCGCGTACGCGGCGCGCGCCGCCGGGATCGGTTGCACGGTGGTGGTGCCGGAGGGCGCGCCCGCCGTCAAGGTGGACCGGATGCGCGCCCTCGGGGCCGAGGTGGTGCTGGTGCCGCCGCCGCGTCGGGGCGCGGAGGCGGACCGGATCGCCGCCGCGACCGGGGCGGCGCTGGTGCCGCCCTTCGACGACCGGCGGATCATCGCCGGCCAGGGCACCCTCGGGCTGGAGATCGTCGAGGACCGGCCGGACGTCGACGTGGTACTGGTGCCGGTGGGCGGCGGCGGGCTCTCCTCCGGGGTGGCGACGGCGGTGAAGGCGCTGCGCCCCTCGGCGGCGGTGATCGGGGTGGAGCCGCTGCTCGCCGCCGAGGCCCAGGAGTCCCTGGCCGCCGGGGAGGTGGTGGTCTGGGGCGAGGAGCGGACCTACCGGACCTGCGCGGACGGGCTGCGCCTGCCGCTGTCCCCGCTGACCTTCGCGCACCTGCGGGCCCACCTCGACGACATCGTCACCGTCACCGAGGACGAGATCCGGGCCGCGATGGCCCGGCTGGCCCGCGACGCCCGGCTGGTGGTGGAGCCGAGCGGCGCGGTGGCGCTGGCCGCCCGGCTGTTCCACCCCGACACGCTCCCCGCCGGCCGGACGGTCGCCGTCCTCACCGGCGGCAACGTCGACCCGGACGTCCTCGCCGGCGTCCTCGGGGCACCGGCCGCCCTCGGGTGACCGGCTGCCCCTCGGGTGACCGGCGTCCTCGGGGCACCGGCCGCCGTCGGCGGACCGGGCCGGTCAGGACAGGCCGAGCCGGTCCAGGATCCAGGCGTTGACGAACGCCTCCTCCTTCCAGGAGTCGTACCGGCCGCTCGGGCCGCTGTGCCCGGCCCCCATCTCGGTCTTGAGCAGGTAGTCGCCCTGCGGGGCCACCGCGCGCAGCCGCGCGATCCACTTGGCCGGCTCGTGGTACAGCACCCGGGTGTCGTTGAAGCTGGTCACCGCGAGGATCGCCGGGTAGTCGACGGCCGTCACGTTCTCGTACGGGGTGTACGACTTCATGTACCCGTACACCTCCGGGTCGGCCAGCGGGTTGCCCCACTCCTCCCACTCGGTGACGGTCAGCGGCAGCGACGGGTCGAGGATGGTGTTCAGCGCGTCCACGAAGGGCACCTGGGCGACGATCCCGGCGAACGCGTCCGGGGCGAGGTTCGCCACCGCGCCCATCAGCAGGCCACCGGCCGAGCCGCCCCGGGCCACCAGCCGGTCGGCCGCCGTCCAGTTGGCCTTGACCAGGTGCCGGGCGCAGGCCACGAAGTCGGTGAAGGTGTTCTTCTTCGCCAGCAGCTTGCCCTCTTCGTACCAGCGCCGGCCCAGTTCGCCGCCACCCCGGATGTGCGCGACCGCGAAGACCACACCCCGGTCGAGCAGGGACAGCCGGGCCACCGAGAACCACGGGTCCATGCTCGCCTCGTACGAGCCGTAGCCGTAGATCACGCAGCCGGCGGAGCCGTCCCGCGGCGTACCGGCCCTGCAGACCAGCGAGATCGGCACCCGGGTGCCGTCGTCGGCGAGCGCCCACTCGCGGTGCTGCTCGTAGTCGGCCGGGTCGAACTCCCGCCCGTCCGGGCCGGGCAGCACCGGCTTGCGCCGCCGCAGCACCATCTCCCGGGTCACCAGGTCGAAGTCGTACACCGACTCCGGGCTGATCAGCGAGGCGTACCGGAACCGGAGCTGGCCGGTCCGGTACTCCGGGTTGGCGTCCAGGCCGACGCTGTAGATCGGCTCCGGGAAGTCGATGTCGTACCACTCGGTGCTGCCGGCCGGGAGCACCCGCAGCCCGGTCAGGCCGTTGCTGCGCAGCGAGACGACCAGGTGGTCGGCGAACGCGTCGACCGACTCCAGCCGGGTGCCGGGGGAGTGCTCGATCATCGGCACCCAGTCGCCCGGGGCGTCCGCCGAGGTGTACGCCAGCGCGAAGTCCTCCGCGCCGTCGTTGTGCAGGATCAGGAACCGGTGGCCGTGGTGCTCGACGGAGTACTCCACGCCCTGCCGGCGCGGGGCGACGACGGCCGGCTCGCCGGTCGGGTTGGCCGCCGGGATGACCCGTACCTCGCTGGTGATCTTGCTGTGGACGTCGATCAGGACGAACCGTTCCGAGCGGGTCAGCTCGACACCCACCCAGAACCGCTCGTCCGGCTCCTCGTAGACGACCACGTCGGCGCTGGCCGGGGTGCCGATGGTGTGCCGCCACACCCGGTTCGGCCGCCACGCGTCGTCCACCGTCACGTAGAACAGCACCGAGGCGTCCGCCGACCAGGCGGTGCCGTAGAAGGTGTCCGGGATCTCGTCGGCGAGCACCTCCCCGGTGGTCAGGTCCTTGACCCGCAGGGTGTACCGCTCGTTGCCCTCGACGTCGGTCGAGTACGCCAGCCAGCGGCCGTCCGGGCTGACGTCGTACGCCCCCAGGGACAGGAAGTCGTGCCCCTCGGCGAGCTGGTTGCCGTCGAGCAGCACCTCCTCGCCCTCGAGCGGCGTGCCGTCCACGCTGACCGGGGGATCGGTCTCGCCGTCCCGGACGGCCCGCCGGCACTGGACGGCGTACTGCTGCCCCTCGACGGTGCGGGTGTAGTACCAGTAGCCGCCCTTGCGGGCCGGGACCGAGAGGTCGGTCTCCTGGATCCGCCGTCGGGTCTCCTCGAACAGCGTGGCCCGCAGGTCGGCCAGGTGCGCCGTGCGCGCCTCGGTGTGGTCGTTCTCGGCGGTCAGGTAGGCGACGGTCTCCGGGTCGTCCTTGGTGGCGAGCCAGGCGTACTCGTCGACGACCGTGTCGCCGTGGTGGACGCGCTCGGAGGGGACACGCTTGGCGACGGGCACGGGGGTCTCGGTGGTCACGGCGGTCAGGTTACCGGCGGGACGCGCCGGGCGGGGCGCGTGCGGGTGTCGACCGGCGGTTTCGACCCCGCCGCCGTTCGAACACATGTACGATGACCGCCATGTCGGGATCCACGTGTTCGACCCAGCGGTCCGGTTCGGCCGACATCACCCGTCGGCTCGTCGAGATCTGCGGTCCGCCCTTCGCCCGTCCCGCCGGCCCCGCCGACGAGGTCGCCGGCCAGGCCGCCACCTGGGTCGCGGTGCCGGGCGACGCCCGGGCCGCCGCCGAGGTGCTGCGGCTGGCCGCCGCGCACGACCTGACCGTGGTCCCCCGGGGCGCCGGTACGAAGATCGACTGGGGGGCGGCTCCGGACCGGGTCGACATCATGCTCGACACCGGACGGATCGCCGGCATCCGGCACCCGTCCGAGCCCGACCGGCACGGGGCGGCCGGGCTCGGACGGCACCGCCGAGCCGAGGCGGGTTCGGCCGACCGGTCCGGGGCGGGGTCGTCCGACCCCGGCCGGGCCGACGTGGGGCGGCCGGGTCCGCGCCGCTCCGGCGGGCCGGGGCCGGCCGGGCGGTCCCGGGCCGAACCGCCGGCCGGCTGGTCCTGGGTGGACCCACCGGCCGAACGTTCCCCGGCCGAGCCGGCGGTCGGCTGGTCCCGGGTGGAGCCGCCGGCCGGGCGGTCATCGGCGGAGCGGCACGGGCATCCGGTGGTCGAGATCGGCGCGGGCACCCCGCTGCGGGCCGTGCAGGCCGCCCTCGCCCGGTCCGGCCGACGCCTCGCGCTGGACGCCCCGTCGCCCGGGGCGACCCTCGGCGGGGTGCTCGCCGCCGACGAGTCCGGGCCACTGCGGCTGCGCTACGGCACCCCCTGCGACCAGCTGGTCGACCTGCGCTACCTGACCGCCGACGGCGACCTGGTCGACGCGGCGGGCGGCGCTTCCGGGCTGGAGACCGCCCGGCTGCTCTGCGGCTCGCAGGGTGGCCTGGGGGTGCTGGTCTCGGCGACCCTGCGGACCCAGCCGCTGCCGGCGGCCCGGGCCTGGGTGACCCGTCCGGTGTGGACGCCGCTGGAGGTGCACGAGCTGATCCAGGCGGTGCTGGCGGCCGGGCTCCAACCGGCCGCCATCGAACTGGACCTCCCCACCGCCCGTCGGCCGCCGGCACCCCGTGGTGCCGCCGACTCCGCCCCACCGACCGGGGCGGGCTGGTCCGGCCACCCGGCCGGCTCGGCCCGCGCGGCGCATCCGGCGGGTTCGGCCCGGGCCGCCCACCCGGCGGGCTCGGCGCGCACCGGCCGGTCCACCGGGTCGGCCCGGTCCACCCCACCCGCCGCCGGCGACCTGGTGGTGCTGCTGGAGGGCGGCCCGGCCGAGGTGGCCGAGCGGACGCGGCGGCTGACCGGGCTGCTCGGCGACACCGCCACCGTCGCCGACTCCCCGCCGGACTGGTGGCGGCGGTACCCGTTCCGCCCCGACGACATCGCGCTGCGGGTCGACGTACCCCTCACCGACCTGCACGCCGCGATCTACGCGCTGCGGGACGCGGTCGGTGCCCCGGTGCCGGTGCGCGGCTCGGTCGGCCTGGGCGTCGCGCACGCCGTACTGCCGGGGAACACCCGGGTGGACCGGGTCGCCTCGATCCTCACCGCCGTCCGGCAGGTGCTGCTGGCCCGCCAGGGCCGCTGCGTGGTGCTGGCCGCCCCGCCCGCCGTCCGGCAGGGCGTCGACCTCTGGGGCGAACTACCCGCCCTGCCGAGGCTGCTCGCCGCCAAGCGGTACCTCGACCCGCACCAGCGCCTGGCCCCCGGCCGGCTCCCCGGCGGCCTGTGACCCACCCGCTTTTCCGGACCGGCGGCCTGTGACCGACCGGCCCGCCTTCCCGGACCGGCGGCCCCGGGCCGGTCTGCGCTGTCGGCTGCCGGGTCGGTGGCTTTCGGCGTACGGGGGCCGCCGGTGCGCGGCAGGGCGTCAGACGGCGTCGTTCCGGAGCACCAGCACGGCGATGTCGTCCCGGGGCGGCTCGGCCGAGAAGTTGATCGTGTTGGCCCGGAGCCGGGCGGCCACCACCTCCGCCGAGAAGCCGGCGAGCGGGGCGGCCGCGTCCCGCAACCGTTGCGGACCGAAAAGCTCCCGGCCCCGCCGCCGCTCGGTCACCCCGTCGGTGTAGAAGATCAGCGCGTCGCCGGGGTCGAGCGGGATCACCGCCGCGGGCGAGGCGATCGTGTCGAGCAGACCCAGCGCGGTGCCGCCGGTGCCGACGAAGGAGGCCCCGCCCGCCGCGCGCAGCAGCACCGGCCGGTCGTGCCCGGCGAGGTGCAGCGACACCTCGAGCTGACTGCCCTCGCCCGGCCCGACCGCCGCCAGGGCCAGCGTGCAGTACCGTCCACCGCCCCGCTCGACCAGCGTCTCGTTCAACCGGGCCAGCGCCTCCGGCAGCGGCTTGCCGTCACCGACCAGCACCCGGATCACGTCGCGTACCAGCCCGGTCACCGCCGCCGCCTGGACGCCCTTGCCGGAGACGTCCCCGATCACCACCAGCCAGCGGCCGTCCGGCAGCGGCACCACGTCGTAGAAGTCGCCGCCGACCTCGGCGTCGTAGCCGGTCGGGACGTACTCGGCGGCGAAACCGATCCCGTCGATCAGCGGCAGCACCGGTGGCAGCAGCGACTGTTGCAGGGTCTGCGCCACCCGGCGGCGCTCGGCGTGGATGCGGGCGTTCTCGATCGCCAACGCGGCCCGCCGGGCCACGTCCTCCAGGACGGCGACCTCGTCCGGGTCGTGCCGGTGGCGCTGGTGCCGGCCGACCGCGAGGGTGCCGAGCCGCTGCCCCCGGGCGACGAGCGGAACGGCGAACCCCTCCATCGGGCCGCTCAACGGCACCTGCGACCCCAGCCGGGACGCCTCGCGCAGCCGGGCCTGGACCGAGTCGGGGCCGGTCTCCCGGAGCACCTGGTGCAGCTGCGGCAGGACCGACTCGTCGGCGTGGCTGGCGGCGGCCAACTTGAGCTGGCCCCACTCGTCGGCGGTGTGCACCGCGCACCACTGCCCGAGCCGGGGCACCACGAGCTGCGGGACCAGGGCCATGGTCAGCTCGACGTCCAGCGACTGGGCGAGCAGTTCACTCGCCTCGGCCAGGAAGGTCAGCCAGGCCTGCCGACGGACGTCGGCCCGGCGTAGCCGGTCGTTCTCCAGGTGCAGGGAGAGCCGTTCGGCGGCCAGCGCCGCCAGCGGCCGGGCGTACGCCGACGGGACGGCGTCCAACTCCAGTTCACCCGAGTACGGCCGCTGCACGGCCAGCGGCACCCGGAGCAGTTCACTGTCGGTGCGCGGCTGCCGGCCGTACCGGGCCAGCACCTGGGTGCCCTGCCCGTCCCCCCGGTCCAGTCGGAGCACCCCGCCGGTGGCCCCGACCATCTCGGCGACCCGGGTGAGCAGATCGGTGGCGAAGTCGGGCAGCGGGTCGTCGGCGTACGGGTCGGGGCGGGCCTGCATCAGCTCGCTCATCGACGCCGCGCTCGGCGCGGTGGTACGGGCCGGGTCGTCCGTACCGTCGGCGGTCGACCCGCAGGGCGAGAGGCGTCGCCCCTCGGCCAGGGCGTCCCGCCGTGGTGGGGTCGTCGTGGGCCGGTCCAGCCGGAACCACACGCCCTTGCCGGAGGGGAGGTACGTGGTCCCCCAGCAGCTCGCGAAGTGGTCGACCAGCAACAGTCCCCGGCCCCGCTCGGCGACCTCGGTGATGTCGGCCGAGTCGTTGCGTACCCCGACGGTCAGCTCGTCCACCGGCCCGGCGGCGTAGTCGGAGACCATCACGCTCAGCCCGAACCGGTCCGCCACGACCTCCATGTCCAGTTCGGTACGGGCGTGTTCGACCGCGTTGGTGGACAGCTCGGTGGTCAGCAGGAGAGCCTCGTTGAGCAGTTCCTCGAGGTCCGCCTCGGCCAGCACCGAGCGGACCACGGCCCGCGCGGTGGCCGGGGTACGGCGGTCGGCGGGGAGCCGGACGCGCCGGACGTGCTCGTCCGGGCCGGTGGTCGCCGCCGGCCCTGCCTCCGCTGCCACCCCCGTATCCTCCACCTCCGTTCGCCCCCAAGCCAAGTGGATCGGCCCGGCGACCCGGCGTGGCGCGTAACCCCTCCGGCCCGGTGTACCGCCGGGGCGCGCCCCCCTGCCCGGGCCGTCGCCGGGGGCGGCGCGCGGATGCGGCGGCCGGACGCAGGCACAATGATGGGATGGCCGGCACGAGCCCGAAGGCCCCCGAGCTGAGCGAGGAACGATGACGACGGCGAGACAAGCGGCCGGCGCGGACTCGTCCGCGGCCGACCACGAGGCGATCCTCGGCGAGCTGGCGGCCGCCCTGCGTCGGGTGGGCCAGGGGGACTTCAAGGTCCGGTTGCCGCGTCGGGCGGGGGCCGCCGGCGACGTGATCGACGCGTTCAACGACATCGTGTCGGTGCAGGAACGGCAGAACCTCGACCTGCGCCGGATCAGCCGGATCGTCGGCCGGGAGGGGCGACTCACCGAGCGGCTGGACGAGGAGGGGCTCGACGGTTCGTGGGCGGAGGGGCACCGGGCGATCAACTCGTTGATCGACGACCTGGGGCGGCCCACCACCGAGATCGCCCGGGTGATCGTGGCGGTCGCCGACGGTGACCTCTCCCAGCACATGGCGCTGGAGATGGACGGTCGGCCGCTGCGCGGTGAGTTCCTGCGTATCGGCAAGACCGTGAACACCATGGTCGACCAGTTGTCCTCGTTCTCCAGCGAGGTGACCCGGGTGGCCCGGGAGGTGGGCACCGAGGGCAAGCTGGGCGGGCAGGCCGACGTACGGGGTGTGGCCGGCACCTGGAAGGACCTCACCGACTCGGTGAACACCATGGCGTCGAACCTGACCCACCAGGTGCGGTCCATCTCGCAGGTGGCCACGGCGGTGTCCCGGGGCGACCTGTCCCAGAAGATCACCGTGTCGGCGAAGGGCGAGGTCGCCGAGCTGGCCGACACCATGAACTCGCTGACCGACACGCTGCGGCTCTTCGCCGAGCAGGTGACCCGGGTGGCCCGCGAGGTGGGCACCGAGGGCAAGCTCGGCGGCCAGGCCGAGGTGCCGAACGTCGCCGGCACCTGGAAGGACCTGACCGACAGCGTCAACTCGATGGCGTCGAACCTGACCGCGCAGGTCCGTAACATCGCCCAGGTGTCCACGGCGGTGGCCCGGGGTGACCTGTCGCAGAAGATCACCGTCGCGGCCCAGGGCGAGATCCTGGAGCTGAAGGACACCGTGAACACGATGGTGGATCAGCTGTCGTCGTTCGCGGACGAGGTGACCCGGGTGGCCCGGGAGGTGGGTACCGAGGGCAAGCTGGGTGGTCAGGCCCAGGTACGCGGGGTGTCCGGCACCTGGCGGGACCTCACCGAGAACGTCAACCAGCTCGCCGGCAACCTGACCAGCCAGGTCCGGAACATCTCCCAGGTCTCCACGGCGGTGGCGAAGGGTGACCTGTCGCAGAAGATCACGGTGGATGCCCGGGGCGAGATCCTGGAGCTGAAGGACACCGTGAACACGATGGTGGATCAGCTGTCGTCGTTCGCGGACGAGGTGACCCGGGTGGCCCGGGAGGTGGGTACCGAGGGCAAGTTGGGTGGTCAGGCCCAGGTGAAGGGCGTTTCCGGTACCTGGCGGGACCTGACCGACAACGTGAACTCGATGGCCTCGAACCTGACCTCGCAGGTGCGGAACATCGCCTCGGTGACCACCGCCGTGGCGAAGGGTGACCTGTCGCAGAAGATCACGGTGGACGCGCGGGGCGAGATCCTGGAACTCAAGTCCACCGTGAACACGATGGTGGACCAGTTGTCGTCGTTCGCGGACGAGGTGACCCGGGTGGCCCGCGAGGTGGGCACCGAGGGCAAGCTCGGCGGCCAGGCCCAGGTACGCGGCGTGGCGGGCACCTGGCGGGACCTCACCGACAACGTCAACTCGATGGCCTCGAACCTCACCGCGCAGGTCCGCAACATCGCCCAGGTCTCCACCGCCGTGGCGAAGGGTGACCTGTCGCAGAAGATCACCGTGGACGCCCGGGGCGAGATCCTGGAACTGAAGAACACCGTGAACACGATGGTGGACCAGCTGTCGTCGTTCGCCGACGAGGTGACCCGGGTGGCCCGCGAGGTCGGTACCGAGGGCAAGCTCGGCGGCCAGGCCCAGGTCAAGGGGGTCTCCGGTACCTGGCGGGACCTGACCGACAACGTCAACTCGATGGGGTCGAACCTGACCTCGCAGGTGCGGAACATCGCCTCGGTCACCACCGCCGTCGCCCGGGGCGACCTGAGCCAGAAGATCACCGTCGACGCGCAGGGCGAGATCCTGGAGCTGAAGAACACCATCAACACGATGGTCGACCAGCTCTCCTCGTTCGCCGACGAGGTGACCCGGGTCGGCCGCGAGGTGGGCATCGAGGGCAAGCTGGGCGGTCAGGCCCAGGTGAAGGGGGTCTCCGGCACCTGGCGGGACCTCACCGAGAACGTCAACCAGCTCGCCTCCACCCTCACCACCCAGCTCCGGGCGATCTCCCAGGTCTCCACCTCGGTGACCCGGGGCGACCTGACCCAGCGGATCTCGGTCAAGGCGCAGGGCGAGGTCGCCGAGCTGAAGGACAACATCAACCAGATGATCGTCACCCTCCGGGAGACGACGAAGAAGAACGCCGAGCAGGGCTGGCTGGACTCCAACCAGGCCCGGATCAGCGGTCTGCTCCAGGGGCAGCGCGACCTGGGCGAGGTCTGCCGCATGATCATGATGGAGGTCACGCCGCTGGTCGACGCCCAGCTCGGCGCGTTCTTCCTGGCCGACAACTCCGACGCGGTGATGCGGCTGCGGCTGACCGCCTCCTACGGGTACGTGGCCCGTGGTCACGACGTCACCTTCGGGCCCGGCGAGGGGCTGGTCGGGCAGGCCGCGCTGTCCCGCCGCACCATCCGGGTCAGTGCGGTACCGGACGGCACGATCACGCTGCGCTCCGGGCTGGCCGAGACCAACCCGGCCGACCTGGTCGTCCTTCCCGTCCTGTTCGAGGGGGAACTGCTCGGGGTGATCGAGTTCGCCAGCGTGGCGACCTTCTCCGAGCTGCACCTGAGCTTCCTGGAACGGCTGGTGCTGACCATCGGCATCGCGGTCAACACCATCCAGGCCAACCGGCGTACCGAGGAACTGCTCGCCCAGTCGCAGCGGCTCGCCCACGAACTTCAGGAACAGTCGGCGGAGTTGCAGCGCACCAACGCCGAACTGGAGGACAAGGCGCAACTGCTGTCGGAGCAGAAGGGCAACATCGAGACCAAGAACCGGGAGATCGAACTGGCCCGGCTCGGCCTGGAGGAGAAGGCCCAGCAGCTCACCCGGGCCTCGGCGTACAAGTCGGAGTTCCTGGCGAACATGAGCCACGAGCTGCGTACGCCGCTGAACTCGCTGCTGCTGCTGGCCCGGCTGCTGGCCGAGAACTCCGAGCAGAACCTCTCCCCGAAGCAGATCGAGTTCGCCCGGACGATCCACAGCGCCGGCTCCGACCTGCTCTCCCTGATCGACGACATCCTCGACCTGTCGAAGATCGAGGCGGGCCGGATGGACATCCAGCCGGTCGAGGTGCGCTTCTCCGACATCCGGGGGTACGTCGAGCAGGCGTTCGCGCCGCAGGCCGAGGAGAAGGGCCTCCAGTTCCAGGTGGAGATCGCCCGGGACCTGCCGCCGGCCCTGGTCACCGATGCCCAGCGGTTGCAGCAGATCCTGCGCAACCTGCTCTCCAACGCGGTCAAGTTCACCGACGGCGGTACGGTCACGCTGCGTATCGCGCCGGCCGCCGAGAACGTGGTCTTCGACGTGCCGGCGTTGACCAACGCCCAGCAGGTCGTCGCCTTCACGGTCACCGACACCGGCATCGGCATCCCGGACGACAAGCTGTCGCTGATCTTCGAGGCGTTCCAGCAGGCCGACGGCACCACCAGCCGGCGGTACGGCGGCACCGGCCTCGGCCTGTCCATCAGCCGGGACCTGGCCCGACTGCTCGGCGGCAGCATCACCGTCAGTTCCACCCCCGGGCAGGGCTCCACGTTCACCCTCTTCGTCCCGGACGTGCTGGCCCCGGACGCGGTGGTCGCGCCGCTGCCGCCGTCCCCGGCGCGGGCCGGGCTGCCGTCGTCCCTGCTGATGCCCCCGCCGGAGCTGCCGAAGCCGCCGGAGACCCCGGCCACCCGCCGGCTGGAGGGTGCCACCGTGCTGATCGTCGACGACGACGTACGCAACGTCTTCGCCCTGACCAGCGCGTTGGAACTGCACGGGATGACCGTGCTGTACTCGGACAATGGCGCAGACGGGGTACGGCAGCTCGCCGAACACCCGGAGGTGGACATCGTGCTGATGGACGCGATGATGCCCGACCAGGACGGTTACGAGACGACCCGGTCGATCCGTCGCAACCACCGCTTCGCCGACCTGCCGATCGTCTTCCTCACCGCCAAGGCGATGCCCGGGGACCGGGAGTCCGCCCTCGCGGCGGGCGGCAGCGACTACATCACCAAGCCGGTCGACCTGGACGAGTTGATCGAGTTGATGGCGTCGTGGATCAGCGGCGGCCGACGGGAGGAGAACCGGTGACCCAGGTGGCCAAGGCGCTGCTGGTGGACGACCGACGGGAGAACCTGATGGCCCTGGAGGCGATCCTCCAGGGTCTCCAGGTGCAGTCCGTCGCCGTCGAGAGCGGTGAGGCGGCGCTGAAGCAGCTCCTGGTGGACGACTTCGCGGTGATCCTGCTCGACGCGCAGATGCCGGACATGGACGGGTTCGAGACGGCCAGCCACATCAAGCGCCGGGAACGGACCCGGCACATCCCGATCATCTTCCTCACCGCCGCCGACCGGGACGCCCAGCTCGCGCTCCGGGGGTACGCGGTCGGCGCGGTCGACTACCTGACCAAGCCGTTCGACCCGTGGGTGCTGCGGGCCAAGGTGTCGGTCTTCGTGGACCTGTGGTCGAAGACCCGGCAGCTCGCCGCCCAGTCCGAGGTGGTCCGCGAGCGGGAGGCGCAGTGGCGGGTGCTCACCGACGCGGTCGACGAGGCCACCACCCTGCTCCGCTCGGACGACCCGGACGGCCGCGACCGCGCGGTGGAGCTCCTCGAACAGGCCCGCTGGGGCAACCCGCTGTAGCCCCGGCGCCCAAGCCGACCGACCGGTCAGGTCCCGGCTGACAGGAGGCCGCCGGTCAGGTGACGGCTGACGGGGCCGCTCAGGGCAGGGACTGGTTGTTGCGGATCATCAGGGCCGAGCGCAGGCCGGTGATGTCCAGCACGCGGAGCAGGAAGTCACCGACCTGGGTGAGGACGAGCAGGCTCTGCGAGTGGCTCGCCTTGCGGCTCAGCACGACGAGCGTGCCGAGCCCCTGCGAGTCGCAGAAGGTGACACCGCCGAGATCGAGGACGATGCGGGGCGGTGGATCGCCGAGGACCTCGTTCACCGTGCTGGAGAGCTGGGCGGCGGTGAGCATGTCGATCTCACCGGCCAGGCGCAACACCACTTCGTCGGCCGTCCGGTGTACCGTGATGGACAGTTCGGCACGATCCACCCGGCCAGCCTAGCGCGATCCGCCCAACCTGGCCCGCCGAGGCCGCACCCGACGGTCCGCCGGTGTCGCCCGCGACGTCCGGACCGGTCGCCCGAGATGGTCGGCCAGGGTCAGCCGCGAGGGTCCGCCGGGGTCCCGCACCACCCGCCGACGCGGCCGGGCAGCGGTCGGTCGAGGGTGAGCCGGGTAACCCCGATCAGGGGTGGTTGTCGATCAGGCCCCCGACGCTGACACAATGGCCCCATCGTGACGGATACGTACCCCGCCGGATCCGGCCGTTACCCGGCCGACGCACCGGCCTCCGAGGCCCTGTTCGACCGCGCCCGTGCCCTGGTGCCGGGCGGGGTGAACTCCCCTGTGCGCGCGTTCCGTGCCGTCGGTGGCACCCCGCGCTTCATGGTCCGGGGGGAGGGTCCCTGGCTGTACGACGCGGACGACCGGCGCTACGTCGACCTGGTCTGCTCGTGGGGGCCGCTGCTGCTCGGGCACGCCCATCCGGAGGTGGTCGCGGCGGTGCAGGCCGCCGCCGCGAAGGGCACCAGCTTCGGCACCCCCACCCCGGGTGAGGTCGAGCTGGCCGCCGAGCTGGTCGACCGGACCCCGGTCGAGCAGATCCGGCTGGTCAACTCCGGTACCGAGGCCACCATGTCGGCGATCCGGCTGGCCCGGGGCTTCACCGGCCGTTCCAAGATCGTCAAGTTCGCCGGCTGCTACCACGGGCACGTCGACGCGCTGCTGGCCGCCGCCGGCTCCGGCGTGGCCACCCTCGGTCTGCCCGACTCGCCCGGCGTCACCGGCGCGGCGGCGAGCGAGACCATCGTGCTGCCGTACAACGACCTGACCGCCGTCGAGGAGGCGTTCGCCGCCGAGGGGCAGCACATCGCCGCGGTCATCACCGAGGCCGCCCCCGGCAACATGGGCGTGGTGGCCCCCCGGGACGGCTTCAACCAGCACCTCGCCCGGATCGCCCACGCGAACGGCGCGCTGCTCATCGTCGACGAGGTGATGACCGGGTTCCGGGTGTCCCGCGCCGGCTGGCACGGGCTCGACCCGGCCGACGCCGACCTGTGGACGTACGGGAAGGTCATGGGCGGTGGGCTGCCGGCCGCGGCGTTCGGCGGGCGCGCGGAGATCATGGCCCGACTGGCCCCGGCCGGCCCGGTCTACCAGGCCGGCACGCTCTCCGGTAACCCGCTCGCCTGCGCCGCCGGCCTGGCCACCCTGCGGCTGGCCGACGAGGCCGTCTACCGCCGGCTCGACGAGACCGCCGCCACCGTGGGCAAGCTGGCGTCCGACGCGCTGGCCGCCGCCGGGGTGCCGCACCGGCTGTCGTACGCGGGCAGCATGTTCTCGATCTTCTTCACCGACGCCGACGTGGTCGACTACGACAGCGCCCGCACCCAGCAGGTGCCCGCGTTCAAGGCGTTCTTCCACGCGATGCTGGCCGGTGGGGTCTACCTCCCGCCGAGCGCGTTCGAGGCGTGGTTCGTGTCGGCGGCGCTGGACGACGCCGCTCTCGATCAGATCGCCGCCGCCCTGCCGACGGCGGCGAACGCGGCGGCAGCGGCAGACCACGGGGGGTAGCGGTGAGCGCGAGGAGTGCGCCGGGTTTGCGAGCCCCGCAGTCGCGAACGAAGGGGGCGGCGGTGAGCGCGAGGAGTGCGCCGGGTCTGCGAGCCCCGCAGTCGCGAACGGAGGGAACACAGCGGTGAGCGGCAAGACGGTGGTCCACGTGCTGCGGCACGGCGAGGTGCACAACCCTGACCAGATCCTGTACGGCCGGCTGCCCGGTTTCCGTCTCTCCGAGCTGGGCGTGCAGATGGCCAAGGCCGCCGCGCAGGGCCTCGCCGACCGGCAGGTCGTGCACGTGGTGGCGAGCCCGCTGGAACGCGCCCAGCAGACCGCCGAGCCGATCGCCGCGCAGTTCGGGCTGCCGGTGGGGGTGGACGAGCGCCTGATCGAGAGCGCCAACTGGTTCGAGGGCAAGAAGGTCAGCCCCGGTGACGGTTCGTTCCGCGACCCGCGTAACTGGTGGGTGCTGCGGGACCCGGTCACCCCGTCCTGGGGCGAGGCGTACCGGACCATCGCCGAGCGGATGTTCGCCGCGCTGCACGCCGCCCGGGTCGCCGCCGAGGGCCGCGAGGCGGTCCTGGTCTCCCACCAGCTGCCGATCTGGACGCTGCGCCGGTACGTCGAGCGCAAGCGGCTCTGGCACGACCCGCGTCGTCGGCAGTGCGGCCTGGCCAGCCTCACCTCGTTCCACTTCGAGGGGGCGAAGGTGGTCGGGATCGGCTACTCCGAGCCGGCCGCGCACCTGATCGCCATGTCGCCGACCGCCAGGACAGCCAAGGGGGCCTGATGAACGCCCGGAGGTGGACCGCCGGTCTGCTCGCCCGCCGGTCCGCCGGTCCGGGGAGCCCGGTCGCGGTTGTGCCCGTCCGCCCGGGACGACCGTCCGCCGGCCCGCCGGTCCGCCGGTCCGCCGGGCCGGGTCGACGGGCGGTGGCCGTGCTCGCCGCCGTCGCGGCGGTGGCGCTGGCCGGTTGTACCGCTGCCGAGGGCGGCGAGCAGCGCTGCACCACCCGGGACGGTTTCCTGGAGTGCGCCCCCGACCAGCGCGGCACCGCACCGAAGATCGCGGGGGAACTCCTCAACGGCGGCAGCTACGACCTCACCCAGGACCGGGGCAAGGTCGTGGTGATCAACTTCTGGGGCTCCTGGTGCAACCCGTGCCGGGCCGAGGCCGACGACCTGGAGAACACCTACCAGGCCACCAAGGGCTCCGGGGTGACCTTCCTCGGCATCAACGTGACCGACAGCCGGGACAAGGCGAAGGCGTTCGAGAAGAGCTACGGGGTCACATACCCGAGCCTGTTCGACCCGCCCGGCCGCACCGCCCTGGACTTCGACATCGCGCCGAACGCCATCCCGGCCACCGTCGTCCTCGACCGGGAGGGCCGGATCGCGGTGGTACGTCGCGGCGCGGTCCTCCAGGACGCGCTCCAGCCGGTCGTCGAGCGGGTCGCCGCCGAAGGCAACCCCTGATGGGCGAGACCTTCCGGACCCTCGCCGAGAGCGGCCCGATCTGGCTGGCCGTCGGCGCGGCGGCCCTCGCCGGCCTGGTCAGCTTCCTCTCGCCCTGCGTGCTTCCGCTGGTCCCCGGCTACCTGTCGTACGTCACCGGCCTGGCCGGGGCCGACCTGGAAGGCCGCCGGCCGGAGCCGACACCGGGTCCGGAGCAGGAGCCTCCGGCCGACAGCGGCAGCAGCGGCGGAACGACGCTCGCGGTACGCCAGCGACGGGCGGCGACCGTCGCGGTGAAGGGCCGGGTACTCGCCGGGACGCTGCTGTTCATCGCCGGGTTCACCGCCGTCTTCACCGCCACCGCGATCCTCTTCGCCAGCATCGGCAAGGTCCTCTTCCGGTACGAGCGGGTGCTGGAAATGGTCATCGGGGCGCTGGTCATCGTGCTGGGCCTCGCCTTCGTCGGCGTGCTACCCGGACTCCAGCGCGAGTTCCGGATCCAGCGGCTCCCGTCGGCCGGCCTGCTCGGCGCGCCGGTCTTCGGCGCGGTGTTCGCGTTGAGCTGGATGCCGTGCACCGGGCCGACCCTGGGGGCGGTGCTCGGGATGGCCACCGCCGGCGGGCAGACCGACCGGGCGGTGCTGCTCGCGGTGGCGTACTGCCTGGGGCTGGGCCTGCCGTTCGTGGTGTTCGGGCTGGCCTTCCAGCGGCTGCTCGGAGTGTTCCGGCTGATCCGGCGCAACAGCCGCTGGGTGACCCGGGTCGGTGGGGTGCTGATGGTGCTGATCGGCCTGGCCCTGCTCACCGGGGGCTGGCGGGGCTTCGTGATCTGGTTGCAGACCACCTTCGGGCTGGGCGAGGTGAGCATCTGATGACCGCCGTCGACGACCGCCCGGCCGCGCCGTCCGCGCCGGCTCCGCGTCGCCGCCCCAATCCGGTACTGGCCCTGCTGCGCAACTCGTGGCGGCAGCTCACCAGCATGCGTACCGCGCTGATCCTGCTCTTCCTGCTCGCGGTCGCCGCGGTGCCCGGTTCGGTGCTGCCGCAGCGCGGGGTCAACCCGGAGGACGTGGACGACTTCTTCGTCGAGTACCCCGACCTGGCCCCGACGCTGGACCGGATCGGCGGGTTCGAGGTGTTCGGCTCGGTCTGGTTCTCCGCGATCTACCTGCTGCTGTTCACCTCGCTGGTCGGCTGCATCGTGCCCCGGCTGCGCGACCACGTGCGCGCGCTGCGCTCGGTACCGCCGGCCGCGCCGCGCCGGTTGGACCGGTTGCCGCAGCACGCGACGGTGACCGGCCACGACGGCGGCCCGGAGGCCATCGCCGCGGTGCTGCGCCGCCGCCGCTGGCGGGTGGTGGTCCGGGGCAACGAGGTGTCCGCCGAGAAGGGGTACCTCAAGGAGACCGGCAACCTGCTCTTCCACACGTCGCTGATCGCGGTGCTGATCGGCGTGGCGGTCGGTTCGTGGTACGGCTGGAGCGGCAACCGGCTGCTGGTGGCCGGCGACGACAAGGGTTTCTGCAACACCCAGTTCCAGTACGCGGAGTCGAAGTTCGGTGCCCGGGTGCAGAGCCCGGACCTGCCGCCGTTCTGCCTGACCCTGGAGGAGTTCCAGGCCCGGTTCCTGGAGTCCGGCCAGCCGGAGTTCTACAACGCCACGGTGACGGTGACCGAGGACGGCAAGGCGGCCCGGCGGGCGGACTTCTCGGTGAACTCGCCGCTGCGGCTGGACGGGGCGAACGTCTACCTGCTCGGGCACGGGTACGCGCCGGTCCTCCGGTACACCGACCGCAACGGTGTCACCCAGACGAGCGCCGAGCCGTTCCTGACCATCGACGGGACCCTCACCGGTGAGGGCGTGGCGATGTTCCCGGACGTCAACGTCGACCCGGCCACCGGGAAGCGGGACCCCGACCTCCAGATCGCGTTCGAGGGGCTGTACCTGCCCACCGCCCCGGACTCGCCGCCGTACGTGCGGTCGGAGCACCCGACCGAGCGGAACCCGGCGGTCTTCCTGGTCGCGTACCGGGGGAACCTCGGGGTGGACGCCGGCATCCCCGGTTCGGTGTACCGCCTCGACCAGCGGCAGGTCGCCAACGGCAAGCTCAAGCAGCTCGGGGAGGCCAAGCTGCTCCGGCCGGGCGAGAAGTGGACCCTGGACGACGGCAGCAGCCTGGAGTTCCTCGGCACCCGGCCGTTCATCACGCTCTCCGTCCGGTACGACCCGGGCTCGACGGTGCTGCTGGTGAGCTGCGGAGTGCTGCTGGTCGGGCTGATGGGGTCGCTGTTCGGCCGCCGTCGCCGGGTCTGGTTCCGGGTGCTGCCGGCCGGCGCCGACGTGCCGGCCGGTGCTCCGGCCGGGGTGGTCGACGTGCCGGCCGGGGCTCCGGCTGACGTTCCGGCGGGTGCGGCTGATGGTGCCGCCGACCCGGACGGAAGATCAACTACGGGCGGTAGTAGCGTGGTGCAGGCCGGTGGGCTGCCGCGCACCGAGTATCCCGGCTTCGCCGCCGAGTTCAGCCAACTCGTGGAGGCGGTGCGGGGTGCCGACCGGGCCACCGAGGGCCCGCGAGAAGGGACCGAGTGATGTCCGCGCTCTCCGATCAGTTGGTGACCTTCGCGACCCTGGCGTACCTGGTCGCGATGATCTGCCACGCCGTCGAGTACGCCCTCGGCAACGCCCGGCCCCGGGTCGCCGCGCCGCCGGCCCGCGAGCTGGTCGGCGCAGGTGTCGGCGGTACGGGCGGCGGTGCCGGCACCGACCCGGCCGAGCCGCCGGCGGTCGGGGCGAAGCGTCCGGCCCACCCGGCCGGACGGGCCCGGCTCGCCGGCCGGATCGCCGTCGTCGCCACCGTGGTCGCCGCGCTGCTGCACCTCGGCGGGCTGATCTCCCGGGGGGTGGCCGCCGACCGGATGCCCTGGGGCAACATGTACGAGTTCGTGCTGACGGTCTCGTTCATCGGGGTGGTCGGCTGGCTGACGGTGCTCTGGAAGCGGCCGTCGCTGCGCCGGCTCGGGCTGTTCCTCACCCTGGTCATGGTGCTGCTGCTGGCCACCGCCGAGCTGGTGCTCTACGTGCCGGTGGTGCCGCTGGTGCCGGCGCTCAACTCGTACTGGTTCGTCATCCACGTCTCCACCGTGGTCTTCGCCTCGGGCATCTTCCTGCTCGGCGCGGTCCCGGCGGTCACCTTCCTGATGCGCAACGGGTACGAGCAGGGCCGGCGGAGCTTCCCGTACACCCTCGCCAAGCGGATGCCGGCGGCGGAGAGCCTGGAGCGGCTCACCTTCGTGCTGCACGCCTTCGCCTTCCCGGTCTTCACCTTCGCGGTGATCGCCGGGGCGATCTGGGCCGAGGCCTCCTGGGGCCGGCCGTGGGGCTGGGACCCGAAGGAGACCTGGTCGTTCATCTCCTGGGTGATCTACGCCGGGTACCTGCACGCCCGTGCCACGCCGAGCGTGAAGCGCAACGTCGCCACCTGGATCGCCGTGCTGGGCTTCCTCACCGTGCTGATGAACCTGTTCGGCGTGAACATCTTCTTCGAGGGCCTGCACTCGTACGGCGGCCTCGACTGATCACCGCTCCGCAGGATGTATAACTACACTTATAAGAAGTGTAGTTATACATCCTGGGGTGGACGATGCTCAGCAAGCCGGCGGAGATCTTCGACCGGGACGTCGAGTGGGCCGAGCTGACCCGGTTCGCCACCGACGACCGGCCGGGAGCAACCCTCGGCGTGGTCAGCGGTCGTCGCCGGCAGGGTAAGACCCTCCTCCTCTACGAGCTGACCCGGGCTACCGGAGGTTTCTACTTCGGCGCCACCGAGGCGACCCCGACGGAGTCGCTGCGCCGGCTCGGCGAGGCCCTCGGCCTGTACACCGACGCCGCCGGGCCGGTGCACCTCACCGACTGGGCGGCGGCCGTGGACGCGCTGCTCGCGCTCGGCCGGCGGCGTCCGGTGACAGTCGTGATCGACGAGTTCCCGTACCTGGCCCGCGCCAGCCGGGACCTGCCGTCGATCATCCAGCACGCACTCACGCCGGGGCGGGCCGAGCGGACCGAGTCCCGTACCCGGCTGTTGCTCTGCGGCTCCGCATTGTCGTTCATGGGCGGGCTGCTCGCCGGTTCGGCCCCGCTCCGCGGACGCGCCGGCCTGGAGTTGCCGGTCGCGCCGCTGGACTACCGGGCGGCGGCGGCATTCTGGGGGATCGACGATCCACTCCTGGCCGCCCGGCTGTTCGCCATCGTCGGGGGCACGCCGGCCTACCGCCGCGAGTACGTCCAGGACGACGCGCCCAGTGGCCCGGACGACTTCGACGACTGGGTGGTACGGGCGGTGCTGAACCCGGCCCGGCCGCTGTTCCGCGAGGCCCGGTACCTGCTCGCCGAGGACCCGGACCTCCGCGATGCCGCGCTCTACCACTCGGTGCTGGCGGCGGTCGCCGAGGGCAACGGCACCCGGGGCGGGATCGCCGGTTACATCGGTCGCAAGGCCACCGACCTCCAGCACCCGCTGACCGTTCTGGAGGACGCCGGACTGCTGGCCCGCGAACCGGACCCGCTGCGCAGCGGTCGGAGCCGCTACCGGATCACCGAGCCGCTGATCACCTTCTACCAGGCGGTGATGCGACCAGCCTGGACCGCCCTCGAACGGCGGCGTGGGACCGACGTCTGGCGACGGTCCCAGCGTCGGTACGCCAGCGCCGTCCTCGGGCCGGGCTTCGAGGAGACCGTCCGGCAGTGGGCGCTCCGGTTCGCCGCCCCGGAGACCTTCGCTGGGATCGTCGCCGAAGCGAGCGCGGCAACCCTCACCGATCCGGCCAGCCGGACCAGCCACGAGCTGGATCTCGTCGCGCTCGGTGAGCCACCACCGGGCGACGGTCCCCGTCCCCTGCTGGCGATCAGCGAGGTCAAGTGGGGCCGTACCCTCGGCCGGCCGGACCTGGACCGGCTGGAACGGGCCCGGGATCTGCTGTCCCGTCGACCCGGGGTGGAGGCTTCCGCCACCCGGCTGCTGCTGGCCAGCGGCGACGGGTTCACCGAGGACCTCCGGGAATCGGCAGCCGGCCGCGACGATGTCGTGCTCGTCGACCCGGAGCGGCTCTACCGGGGCCACTGACGGTGGGTCAGGACCCGCTCGACCTGGCGGGTGATCTGGTACGCCACCTCGGGTACGGCGTCCAGCTCGATCCGCTCAGCGCGTAGCGCGAGCTGGGCGTAAAGCTCGCGGGAGACGGCGTCCCGCAGCTCGACCAGCAGCGGCGACAGCCCGTCCGGATCACCGACCACGTACGCGTCCGACATGTTCCTCAGCCTGCCGCCCGGACACCGGCTCCGGCCAGCGGAAGTGAGATACCCCCGGCGCCCTTGCCGGAACCGCCCACGTCGGACGGCTGACGACCGCACGACGCGGGCTGACTTTCCCGGGGAGGGTCAATGGCAGGTGCCGCTGCCGGAGTCGGTGAAGGTCGCGCCGGCCACCGGCAGGAACTGCCAGGTGTAGCTGCTCGGCGAGAGGGTCAGCTTCAGCACCCCGAAGGTGGTGCCGTTGCGGACCTCGCTGTTCGCCGCCGGCTCCGGGAAGGAGCTCTGGAGCGGACGCCCACCGGTGCCCACCACGAACTCCCGGATGCCCCGGGCCGGGTCGGCGACCCCGCTCGGGTTCTGCGGGGCGAACCGTTCGTACTGGTGGTTGTGGCCGTTGATGACGATCTCGGCCCCGGCGTCGTACAGCGCCTGGAACAGCGGGCGGACGTTCGACGACTCCCGGCCGCCGGAGCTGAACAGCGGATGGTGGTACTGCGCCAGGGTGCAGCGGTTCGGGTGGGCGGCCAGGTCCGCGCGCAGCCACCGCTCCTGGGCCGAGCCCGCCTGGCAGCCGCCCACCTGGGAGCAGTTGGTGTTCAGCACGACGATGTGCCAGCCGGCCTGGTCGAAGGAGTAGTAGCCCTTGCCGGGCGGCAGCACCGGGCCGAAGTAGTCGAAGGTGGGCTTGGCTGCGGCGGTCAGATAGTCGTGGTTGCCGAGGATGGGCTTGGTGCGGTCCTTGAACTTGCCCCAGGTCGGGCCGTAGCAGTTGGCGAGCTGCGCCGCCGTCCCACTGTCGGTGAGGTCCCCGCCGGCCATCACGGTGCCGGGCTCCCGGGCGATGATCGCTGCGGTCTGCGCCGCCCCGGTGGTGGCGCAGGCGGAAATGTCACCGCCGTTGAGCAGCACGTTGTCGCCGGTGCCGGAGCTGCCGGTCAGGACGACCAGCCGGGGGGCGAACGTGCCGGACTCGCGGCTGTCGTAGTACGCGCCGTCGGGGTTGTCGGACGCGACCGAGAACGCGTACGTGCCGTTGCCGTTCACCGCCGAGGTGACGTCGATCTCGTACCAGGTGTTCGGGAGCACCTTGCCCAGCGAGCCGAGGGTGCCGCCGACCGACGCGGGCCGGTTGGCGTAGGTCAGGGTGCTCTCCGCCCAGCCGGTGCCGACCTGCTGCGCGGTACCGCCGGCGGGGCTGGCGGCGTTGCTGACGTTCTGGGTGTGCAGCCGCAGGTGGACGGAGATGACCGGGTCGGTCAGCGTGGTGACGGTGAACTTCAGGTACGAGACCCGGGTGGGTGTCGCGGCGACGGCGAGTGTGTTGGTGCTGTTGTAGTTGGTGGCCGGGCTGCCCGCGTTGACGTAGCTGTCCGCGCTGGCGAGGAAGGCGGTGGTGGTCTGGGCCACCGCCGGAGGTGGACCGACGAGCAGGCTCGCCGTGACGGTGAGGGCGACCAGCGCCGCCCGGGTCGCGCGTCCGCTCATGGGGACCTCCCTCGCGGTGGTCCGCCCGTCGCGGCCCAGCCATCGGGGCAGTGGACACCGGGGCCTGTCAACCGCGCGTCAACGGCAGGGGCAGGCCCGGTGACAGGGGACGTACCTGACGCGGACCGGCTGCGGACATCAGGAGCCGATCCGGGACGGCGATCATGTGGAGAACCGGCTGCGGGTCGACAAGGTGTTCCGGATCTCCGAGTGGCCGACGCATCGGTGCGATCATCTGGTCCGTTGGGCGCTCTGGAGCGGCGGTGCGGGTGTGGTGAGTCGCGCCAGCGCCTCTCCCGGCAGCTCGCCGTACTCGTTGGTCCGGCTCGTCCTTCCGGGGCCGGAGTGCGGATCGACGGGTACGAGCGGAGCGACGCCACGGCGCGGCGAATCCAGTGGGCCGGGCTCCGGCTTGCGCTGCAATCCGCCGTTCCCAGGTAGCCGGGGACCGGGTGGGAAGGTGCTCAGGTTGGTGCGGGAGACTGGGGACATGGCGCGTGGCTTCCCGTACACCGATCTCAAGGACTTCCTCACGGCGCTGGAGCGCGCGGGCGAGCTGCGCCGCGTCGGCGTGCCGGTGGACCCGACGCTGGAGATCAGCGAGGTGGTCACCCGGACGGTCCGGGCCGGCGGGCCGGCGCTGCTGTTCGAGCGGCCGACCCGGGGCGAGATGCCGGTGGCGATCAACCTGTTCGGCACCGAGAAGCGGACCGCGATGGCGCTCGGCGTCGAGTCGCTGAACGAGATCGGCGACCGGATCGGCGCGATGGTCAAGCCGGAGCTGCCGGTCGGCTGGTCCGGCATCCGCGAGGGGCTGGGCAAGGTCATGCAGCTCAAGTCCGTCCCGCCGCGCAAGGTCAAGACCGCGCCCTGCCAGCAGGTCGTCTACCGGGGTGACGACGTCGACCTGAACCGGCTGCCCGGCCTCCAGGTGTGGCCCGGCGACGGTGGGATCTTCCACAACTACGGGCTGACCCACACCAAGCACCCGGAGACCGGCAAGCGCAACCTCGGGCTGTACCGGCTTCAGCAGCACAGCCACAACACGCTCGGCATGCACTGGCAGATCCACAAGGACTCCACCGCGCACCACGCGGTCGCCGAGCGGCTGGGGCAGCGGTTGCCGGTGGCGGTGGCGATCGGCTGCGATCCGGTGGTCAGCTACTCGGCCAGCGCGCCGCTCCCCGGTGACATCGACGAGTACCTGTTCGCCGGGTTCCTGCGCGGGGAGCGGGTGGAGATGGTCGACTGCCTGACCGTCCCGCTCCAGGTGCCGGCGCACGCCCAGGTCGTCCTGGAGGGCTACCTGGAGCCCGGCGAGCGGCTGCCGGAGGGCCCGTTCGGTGACCACACCGGCTTCTACACCCCGGTCGAACCGTTCCCGGTGCTGCACATCGAGGCGATGACCATGCAGCGCGACCCGGTGTACCACTCGATCGTCACCTCGAAGCCGCCGCAGGAGGACCACGGCCTCGGCAAGGCCACCGAGCGGATCTTCCTGCCGCTGCTGCGGCTGCTGATCCCGGACATCGTGGACTACGACCTGCCCGCCGCCGGGGTGTTCCACAACTGCGTGATCGTCTCCATCCGCAAGCGGTACCCCAAGCACGCCCAGAAGATCATGAACGCGATCTGGGGCGCGCACCTGCTGTCGCTGTCCAAGCTGATCGTCGTGGTGGACGACGACTGCGACGTGCACGACTACCACGAGGTCGCGTTCCGGGCCTTCGGCAACGTCGACTACGCCCGCGACCTGCTGCTCACCGAAGGCCCGGTCGACCACCTCGACCACTCCTCGTACCAGCAGTTCTGGGGTGGCAAGGCGGGCATCGACGCCACCCGCAAGCTCCCCACCGAGGGCTACACCCGGGGCTGGCCGGAGGAGATGACCATGTCACCCGAGGTGGTCGCCCTGGTCGACAAGCGCTGGAAGGAGTACGGGATCAGATGACCACGGTCGGCGAGCGGCCCGGCCGGGTCAAGTCCTTCCTCCGGCTCGTCGCCATCGAGCACTCGGTCTTCGCGCTGCCCTTCGCGTACCTGTCCGCGCTGACCGCGATGCAGGTCAACGGCGGTCGGGTCCGCTGGGGCGACCTGCTGCTGATCACCGTGGCGATGGTCGGGGCGCGGACGTTCGCGATGGCCGCCAACCGGATCCTCGACCGGCGGATCGACGCCCGGAACCCGCGTACCGCCGGACGGGAGCTGGTCACCGGGGCGGTCAGCGTGCGCACGGCCTGGACCGGCGCGGCCGTCGCCCTGGTGGTGTTCCTCGCCGCCGCCGCCCTGCTCAACCCGCTCTGCCTGATGCTCGCGCCGCTCGCCGTGGTGCCGCTGGTCGTCTACCCGTACGGCAAGCGGTTCACCGACTGGCCGCACGGCATCCTGGCGGTGGCCCAGGCGGTCGGCCCGGTCGGCGCGTGGCTCGCGGTCACCGGCACCTTCGCCGGCTCCTGGCCGGCCTGGCTGCTCGGTGCCGCCGTCGGCCTGTGGATCGGCGGCTTCGACCTGATCTACGCCTGCCAGGACGCCGAGGTGGACCGCCAGATCGGGGTACGCAGCGTGCCCGCCCGGTACGGGCTGCGGTTCGCGCTGCACGCCTCCACCGTGGCGCACGTGGTGACGTTCGCGTTGTTCGTCTGGTTCGGCGCGCTGGTCGGCTTCGGGTGGCCGTTCTGGATCGGGCTGGCGCTGACCGCGCTCGCCTTCGGCTACCAGCACGTGGTGGTCAGCCCGACCGACCTGAGCAAGGTCAACCGGGCGTTCTTCACCGCCAACGGCTTCGTCGGCATCGCGCTGTTCCTTTTCGCCCTGCTCGACCTGGTGCTCCGACTGGGCCTGCGCGCCTGATCACCGGCCCGCCCCGGGCCGGTCGTGCCGGGCGGCTCGGGCCGGGGCGGTGCCGGATGGCGCAGGCCGGGTCGCTGGGATCGCGCGGCCGGTGATCGGCAGGCGCGGCGGGTCAGGTGGGGTAGCGGGCGGACTCCAGGGACCAGTCGATGGTCCCCCGGACGGAGTTCGCCACGCCGGCCAGGTGCACGGCGACCGCCTCGTCCAGCCCCGGCCCGAACGACGGCACCGCCGCGCACAACTCCATGAAGCGCGCCATCGTCGCCTGCCACTCGTCGACCACCAGGGCCACCGCCGCCTCCGGCGACACCGCGCGCTCGTGGGCCGTCACCAGCACCAGGTTGTGCCCGCCCGAGCCGGCCCGGTCGCGGTCCAGCGAGACCACGTCGTTGAACCAGGAGAGCAGGTCGTTGGCGGTCTCCGCGACCCGGACCAGCAGCGGATGATGGTAGACCGCGTCCGGCAGCACCCGACCGGTGGCGAACTCGATCAACGCGTACGACACGTACGCCGCCGAGGTGGCCCGGCGCAGCGGCACGTACTCGGCGCGGGTCGGCAATCGGCCGGCGGCCTTGTTGGCCGCCTCCCGGCGTACCCCCGACAGGTGGTGGGCCACCGCGTCGCTGAACCGGACCCGCCACCGCTGCGGCATCCGCTGCCGGGGGACGTGCCAGGCGTCGACCAGGATCCGGCGCAGCCGGCCGGTGAGGCCCGGATGGCGGGACGCCGGGCCGACCCGCAGCAGCCGCAGCACCCCCTCCCGCAGCGCGTGGACGTCCTCCGGTGTCGAGCGGCTGTCACAGTGGTCGTCGACCAGGAAGAACCAGGTGAAGAGCGCTGCCAGCGTCCGCAGGTCGGCCTCGGTGGCGTCCGGGTAGAGCCGGCCGGCGTACCGGGCGAAACCGGCCCGGTGCAGCCGGTCCAGGGTGCCCCGCTCCAGCGTCGGGTCGACCCGGGCGAGCCGGTCGGTCAGCCACTCCTGGACGGCATCGGCGTGCGGCGACAGCCGGGGCGGGATCGGGCAGTCGAACCGTTTCGATCCGCCGGTCATCACCGAATCCCTTTGGCAGGTGTACGTTGCGCGGCCACAGCATGCCAGAGGGAAGCGCTCTCCCGGCACCCGGGCCGACCCGGCCGCGACCCCGCCCGGCTGACCAGGCAGTCTTGTCGGATGCGGGAACCATGGGTGGTCGGCGTCTCGGGCGCATCAGGTACGCCGTACGCGGCGGCGGTGCTGCGCGCGCTCCTCGACGCCGGGGCGGCCGTCGACCTGATCGTCTCCCGGGCGGCCCGGCTGACCATCCTCGACGAGACCGGCCGACCGTTCCGGGACGGCCACTGGTCCGACGATCTGGCGGCCTGGCTCGGCCGTGACCTGACCGGAGACGACCTGCGGTACTGGGCGGCCGGTGACCTGGCTGCCGGCCCCAGCAGCGGTTCCTACCGGGCGCGGGGCATGACGGTGGTGCCGGCCAGCACCGCGGCCTGTGCGGGCATCGCCATCGGCCTCTCCAAGGACCTGTTGCAGCGGGCCGCGGAGGTCAACCTCAAGGAGCGCCGACCGGTGGTCGTGGTGCCCCGGGAGACCCCGGTCACCCGGAGCCATCTGGAGCACCTGATCGCGCTGCACGACGCCGGTGCGGTGGTCCTGCCGGCCAATCCGGGTTTCTATGGCGCGGGCGCGTCCGCCTCCGCCCAGCAACTGGTCGACTTCGTGGCCGGCAAGGTGCTGGACGCGATGGGCGTACCGCACACCCTGTTCCACCGCTGGTCCGGAAAGCTCGGCGCGGACCGGCCCTGACGGTCGCGTTGGTGCATACGCCTGCCTGGCGCGGACCGGGTCCACGCCAGGCAGCACGCTCGGATCAGTACATTCCGGCGTTGGCCGGACCAGGCCCGGTGGAGGCAGTCGGACCGGCGTTGCGTGGTCGACCCACGTCCTCCGCCTCGTCGAGCATGCCTTCCCCCTCGAGTAGCGCTCGCACCTCGGATTCCCGAAACCGGCGATGCCCGCCTGGAGTCCGAATGCTGCCGATCCGGCCGGCGGCGGCCCATCTCGTCACAGTTTTCGGGTCCACCCGAAACAGCGCGGCCACCTCGCCCGGTGTCAGCAGGCGATCTCCAGTGTCCACAGCCCCCTCCTCGCATCGACGAAGCCCCCGGCTGAACACACTGCCCCCGGCCGGTGCGAGCCCAGAGCCGTCATGAGGGACGTAGGGCAATTACAGCACCGGCCAACTGGCCTGTCCGCCAAACGCGAAAAAAGCACGGACTGGGAGGTTAGGAATGGTGGCCCGAAGCGCCCTCGACCTGTCCGATATCGCATGGAGACGTGACGTCCGGGTCAATGTGCGACCGTCAATCCGTGTCGTCGCCGTACCGAACTGGACGAACGCTCAGCCGGAGGGCATCACTCCTCGGGGCGGTCGTCGACCGGGGGAAGCGGCGGCAGTTCGCCCGACTGGCTCAAGAGTCGGCGGTCCACCCGACCCGACCGGTACCGCCGACCGACGCGGCACCGGCCGCCCGGCCACCGTTGGCAGAGGGAATCCAGCGTCGGCGCCCGGACGACTAGGGTCTACAGGCCGTGGACGCCATCGACCTGAGACTCGTGGAGTTGCTGCGCGGCAACGCCCGGCTGTCGTACGCCGAGCTGGCCCGCCAGGTGGGCCTTTCCGCACCCGCCGTGCACGAGCGGGTGGGGAAACTGGAGTCGGGCGGGGTCATCCGGGCGTACCGGGCCGAGGTGGAGCCGGAGGCGATCGGGCTCGCCGTCACCGCCCTGATCGGGATCATCGAGGACTCCAGCGCCGACACCGACGAGGTGCTGGAGGCGTTCCGGCAGATGCCGGAGATCGAGTCCTGCTACTTCATGGCCGGCGTGGAGTCCTTTCTGCTCAAGGCCAGGGTCGGCACCATCGCCCAGCTGGAACAGCTCATCGTCCGGCTCAACCGCACCCCGGGGGTGGCTTCCACCCGTACCGGCATCGCCCTGTCGACCAAGTGGGAGAACCGCCCCCAGCCCGGCACCCCGCCCACCCCCTGAACGCCGGTACCCCCGGCCGACCGGACGGGCGCGGTACGGTGCGGCGGTGAGCGGTGTGGTGACTCCGGCGGCCCGTCCCGTGGCGGTGGTGACCGGTGCGGCCGGTGGGCTCGGCCATGCCATCGCCGCCGCGCTGCACGCCGACGGCTGGCAGGTACTCCTCACCGACCTTGACGGTGCCGCGGTGGCCGAAGTCGCCGCGCCGCTCGGCGGCTGGTCGCGCGCCCTCGACGTACGCGACGCGGCGGCCTGCGCGGCCGTCGCTGCCGAGGCCGACGGTGCGGCGGTCGCCATCGAGGCCGACGGTGCGGCGGTCGCCGCCGAAGCTGACCGTGCGGCGGTCGCCATCGAGGCCGGCGGGCGCGGCGACGGGTCCGGTGGCGCCGGCGAGCCGGGTGGCCGGCTCGGGCTGTGGGTGAACAACGCCGGCATCCTGGTCACCGGCCCCTCCTGGGAGCAGGACGAGGCCACCCGGCGGCGGGTGATCGAGGTGAACGCCCTCGGCGCGATGAACGGCACCCTCGCCGCGCTGGAGATCATGCGCGGCCAGGGCCGGGGCCACGTGCTCAACGTCGTCTCGCTCGCCGGGCTGGTTGCCCCGCCCGGCGAGACGGTCTACGCGGCCAGCAAGCACGCCCTGCTCGCCTTCAGCCTCGGCACCCTCGCCGACCTGCGGTCGGCCGGGTACCGGGACGTCCACGTCTCGTGTCTCTGCCCGGACGGCATCTGGACGCCGATGCTGCACGACCGGCTGGACGACCCGGGCGCGGTGGCGTCCTTCACCGGGACGCTGCTGACCCCGCAGCGGGTGGCCCGGCGGGCCGTCCGGCTCGCCCGGCGGCCCCGGCCGGTGGTCACCCTGCCGCGCTGGCGCGGGGCGCAGGTCCGACTGCTCGACGCGCTGCCGGGGCTGGCGCTCCGGCTGGGGCCGCTGGTCCGCGCCGTCGGCCGGGCCGGACAACGCCGCCAACGCCGCCGCACCGCGGGCACCTGAGCCGGTACCGGCTCCCGACGTCGCCGCACCGCAGGTACCTGACCCGGTACCGGCTCCCGACGCCGGCGGGCCGGGTGTCCGCGCCGGCTGACCCGGTACCGGCCGGAGGCGAGGGTTGCTAGCGTGCCGGGGTGACTCATCTCGACCGGTGCGACGAGGCTGTCCGGGCGTGGGTGACCGAGGCGATCGCGGCCGTGGAGGCCGACGCGAACCGGTCCGCGGACACCCACCTGTTGCCGTTCCCGCTGCCCAGGGCATGGGGCGTGGACCTCTACCTCAAGGACGAGTCGGTGCACCCCACCGGCTCGCTGAAGCACCGGTTGGCCCGCTCGCTGTTCCTGTACGGGCTCTGCAACGGCTGGATCGGCCCGGAGACCACGATCGTCGAGGCGTCCTCCGGCTCGACCGCCGTGTCGGAGGCGTACTTCGCCCGGATGCTGGGGCTGCCGTTCATCGCGGTGATGCCCGCCTCCACCTCCCCGGAGAAGATCACCCAGATCGAGTTCCAGGGCGGCCGCTGCCACCTGGTCGACGACCCGGCCAAGGTGGTGGTCGAGGCACGCTGGCTGGCCGAGGACACCGGGGGGCACTTCATGGACCAGTTCACCTACGCCGAACGGGCCACCGACTGGCGGGGCAACAACAACATCGCCGAGTCGATCTACGCGCAGCTCGCCCTGGAGCGGCACCCGGTGCCGGCCTGGGTCGTGGTGGGCGCGGGCACCGGCGGCACCAGCGCCACCATCGGCCGGTACGCCCGGTACCGCCGGCTCTGCACCAAGCTCTGCGTGGTGGACCCGGAGAACTCCGCGTTCTACCCCGCCTGGCTGGCCGCCGACTGGTCGGTACGCACCGGCCGGGGCTCCCGGATCGAGGGGATCGGCCGACCCACCGTCGAGGCGTCCTTCCTGCCCTCGGTGGTCGACCGGATGGTGCAGGTGCCGGACGCCGCCTCACTGGCCGCCATGCGGGCCGGCTCGGCGGTGCTCGGCCGCCGGGTGGGCGGGTCCACCGGCACCAACCTGTGGGGCGCCTTCGGGCTGATCGCCGAGATGCGCGCGGCCGGGCGTACCGGCTCGGTGGTGACCCTGATCTGCGACGCCGGTGACCGGTACGCCGACACGTACTACGCGGACGACTGGGTGGCCGCCCAGGGGCTCGACCTCGCCCCGCACCTCGCCACCATCGAACGGTTCCTGACCACCGGCGACTGGCCCGTCGGTTAGCCGCGCGGCGGGAAGATCCGGTCGGCCAGCCCCGGATAGTGCGTCACGTACCCGTCGGCGTCCACCTCGACCTCGGCCCGGAAGGTGTCGCTGGCGAAGCCGACCCGTCCCGGCCCGAGCGCCGTGTACGTCTGCTCGGCCGGCACCACCATCAGGCTCGGTAGCAACACCCAGGCCACCTCGATCCGGCGCGCGGTGCCGGGTTCCGCGTCGCGCAGCCCGAGTCGACGTACCGGCAGCGTGTTGAACAGCGGCGATCCGCTCAGATCGACGTCGAGCGCGGCGGCCAGCCGCCCGGGGTCGTCGGTGCCGGGCAGTCCGGCCGGGGGGTGCCCGGCGGCGCGGAGCGCGGCGTCGAGGTCACCCTGCTCGTGGGCGACGATCCGCCACCGGTCGGGTTGCCGCTCCAGCCGCACCGTGCGTGACCAGCCCGCCCCCTCGACCTCGACCTCCAGCCGTACCGTCGCCCAGTCGGTGGTCGTGCCCAGGGCGTACCGGCAGGTCCAGGGGATCGGGTCGACGGCCTGGGCGTGGCCGCGGGCGGCGAGCCCGCGTCGGTCGTCGAGCAGGGCGTGCTCGCTCCCGGCACCGTCGGTGCGGATCCAGAACAACGACGTCGGCATGGTCGACATGAACCGGACGTTACGGCAGCGCGGGGGCCGCCGGCACCCGATCGGAGACAAGCCGTCGGACCACCACGGGTCAAAGACGGGCCCTCGGCTCGTCACGGGGTGGAGACGGGCCGTCGGCCCGTTGCGGGGCGGAGACAGCCGTCGGCCCGTTGCGGGGCGGAGAGACGTCGTCTGACCACCACGGGGCGGGAGAAAAGCCGTCGGGCCGTCGCGGAGCACCGGCTCCGCGACGGCCCGACAGGTGGTCGTGCGTTTCGCTGGTCGGCGGAAACTCAGTGGGTACGGGCCGGAGCCCGCCCGCCGAAGCCACGCCGGTCGTCGCCGCGCCCACCGAAGGTGGGTCGGTCGTCGCTCCGTCCGGCGAAGCCACGCCGGTCGTCGGTCGGGCGGCTGTCGTGGCGGAAGCCACCCCGACGGTCCGCCGGCCGCGAGTCGCCGCCACGCTCGGCCCAACCGGCGCGTTCGCCCCGGCTGTCCCGGTCGCCGTAGCGGCGCTCGCCCTGAGAGCGGTCACCGAACCGACGCTCGCCCTGCTGCGGCCGGTCGCCGTAGCGCCGCTCGCCCTGGGGACGGTCGCCGAACCGCTGCTCGCCCTGCTGCGGCCGGTCACCGAACCGGCGGTCGCCCTGCGGCCGGTCGCCGTAACGCCGTTCGCCCTGCGGGCGGTCGCCGTAGCGGCGCTCACCCCGGGGGTCCCGGTCGCCGAACCGGCGCGGGCCGCCCGGACGGTCACCGTGCCGGCGCGGCTCCGGCTGGTCGTTCGACACGGGGACGCCGCTGGGCTCCCGCGCGCCGGTCAGCTCGGTCAGTTCCGGGTCACCGACCCGGACCCGGAGCTGGGCCGGCTCGACACCCGCCTTCTCCAGCATGGCCAGCGTGGTCCGGCGCTGCTTCGGCAGGACCAGCGTCGCGACCGCACCCGACTCGCCGGCCCGTGCGGTACGCCCGGCCCGGTGCAGGTAGTCCTTGGGGTCCTTCGGCGGGTCGATGTGCACGACCAGGGAGACCCCGTCGACGTGGATACCGCGCGCCGCCACGTCGGTAGCGACCAGCACGTTCATCCGGCCCTCACGGAACTCGGCCAGGGTGCGGGTACGCATCCGCTGCGTCTTGCCGCCGTGCAGCCCGCCGGCCCGTACGCCCACCGCGCCGAGCTGCTCCACCAGCCGGTCGACGCCGAGCTGGGTACGGGCGAACATCATGGTCCGGCCGGGCCGGGCCGCGATCGACGCCGCCACCGCGAACTTGTCGTGCGGCGGGATCAGCAGCAGGTGATGGTCCATCGTGGAGACGGCGGCGGTGGCCGGGGCGGTCGAGTGCGTGACCGGGTCGGTCATGAACCGCGTGACCAGCGAGTCGACGTCGTTGTCCAGAGTGGCCGAGAAGAGCAGCCGCTGGGCGTCCGCCGGGGTCTTCGCCAGCAGCTCGGTGACCTCCGGCAGGAAGCCCATGTCGGCCATCTGGTCGGCCTCGTCCAGCACGGTGATCTCGACGTCGTCGAGCTGGCACACCCCGCGCGAGATCAGGTCGCCCAGCCGGCCCGGGGTGGCGACGATGATCTCCACTCCGCGTCGCAGGGCGTCGATTTGGCGGTCGTACGGCACCCCGCCGACGGCGGTCTTGAGGAACACGCCGATCGCCTTGCCGAGCGGCAGGAGCGCGTCGTTGACCTGCATGGCGAGTTCGCGGGTGGGCACCAGGACCAGGGCCCGGGGGCGTAGCGGCCGGGCACGTCCACCGTCGGCGACCCGGGCGAGCAGCGGCAGGCCGAAGGCGAGGGTCTTGCCGGAGCCGGTCTGGCCCCGGCCGAGCACGTCCCGGCCGGCGAGCGCGTCGGGCATGGTGGCCCGCTGGATCTCGAAGGGGGTGGTGATGCCCTGCCGGGCCAGCGCCCGGACCAGCGGCTGGGGGAGGCCCAGCGCGGCGAAGTCGACGTCGTCGGCGGGCGCGGGGTCGGTGCCGGTGTCGGTCACCGGGAGGTCGAGGGCGGACGGGAACGTGCTGGAGTCAGCAAAGATGGTCAAGAAATACCTCTCGAGCGGGGCGCATCTTCGCGATGGCCCGCCGCGATGGTGTCGCTGCCGGTTCGCCCGCAAGATCGCCCAGGGGTACGCGGTGCGCGTACCAGGTCAGTGATCAATAACAGTGTACGGCGGCGCGGCGCGGCAACCACCCTGTCGCCACGCCGTAGTGGGCGGGCTCACCATGCACCCGCCCCCGTCGGCCGTCGTCGGCTGCTGCGCCCCGCGGCCATCGGCTGCTGCGCCCTGCATCCATCGGCTGCTGTGTCCTGCGGCTACTGCGCCCTGCGGGCAGCGGCCACTGCCGTCGTACCGGCGGTGGTCAGCCGCTGATCAGGTTCTCCAGGAGACCGCCCAGGGCGTCGTTCGCCATCGCCACGATCACCAGGCTGACCGCGACCAACAGCCCGAGCGAGGCGGCCAGGACGATCACCACCTTGGTCGTGCTGGACCGCTCGGCCGGGGCGTCGGTCCAGCCCTGGGCGAGGATGTGGCCGGTCAGCGAGCCGGTGTTCTCGACCGGGTTGCCGGCCGGGAAGGACACCGTGGCGAAGCCGGGGCCGTCGGTGACGGAGCCGCCGTAGACCGTACCGGCGCGGCCGGGCGTGGGTTGTCCGGTACCGACGTCCGGCGTGGCACCGGCTGACCGGTCGCCGGTCGCCGCAGCGGTGGCCGGCGTACCGCCGTACAGCGAGCCACCGGCCGGCTTGGCGGTGGCCGGACGTCCGCCCAGCGGGTCGGTACCGGGCGCCGGGACGGCGGAGGCGGGCAGTGGCGTGACGGCGGGCGGCGGCGGGACGGCGGGCGGTGCCGGGGTGCCGGTGGTCGCCGGCGACGGCTTCGCGGCGGGCGGTGCCGCGGTGGCGGTGGCCGGCGGCGGCGGGAACGGCGGAGCCGGCATCGGCCCAGGTGGGGACGGCGGTGCGGGGACCGGAGGGCCGGGCGGCGGAACCGGAGGGCCGGGCGTCGGCGGCACCGGGCCGGGTGGTGTCGGAGCAGGCCGGGGCGGTGCGGGCGGAGCCGGCAACGGCGGGGTCGGCGACGGTACCGGTGGCTCGTGCAGCGGCTCCGGTTCCGGGGTGGGCACCGGGGCCGGTGCCGGTGGTTCGGCAGGTACGGGCGGTGCGGCAGGCTCCGGCGGCTCCGTCGTCCCCCCGGAGCGGTACACCTTCGCGCCACCGGTCCGCACCCCGGCGGCCACTCCGAGGTCCTCGGGCGCGACCCGGCGCAGAGTCGGCACCGAGGCGCTGGCCCGCGCCCAGGAGACCGGAGCGCGTTGGGCCGGTACGACGGGCTCACCGGCCGTACCGGAACCCGGACCGGTACCGGTGGCGGGGGACGCGCTGGCGGGAGGGGCGGCGGCGCTGGGACCGGAGGCGGCGGCAGAGGTGGAACTGGAAGCGGCGGAGATGCTGGCCCGTCCACGGGCCGCCGCCGGACGCTCCGCTCCACCCGGGACCGACCCTGTGCCGGCCGGGTTTCCGCCACCGGTCGGGGACTGATGGGCGGCGGGGCCCGCCGCCGGGCTGCCGGGGCCGCCTGCCGAGGTGCCGCCAGCGCGGCCGGACGTCGGCCCGGCCGGACCGGTCGCCGGGGTGCCCGCGGAGGAACCCTCGACCGGGGTGCCGGTGCGGGAACCCTCGACCGGGGTGGCTGCGGGACCGGCTGGGCTGGTCAACGGGCGGGATCCGGGGGCGGACTCGACGGTCTCAGCCGGAACCACGTGCTCGCCCATGTTCGTCCTCCGCGCTCGCACCCGGACCTGTGGCGTAGAGCCGGGAGTGCCTGGCTCTCACGGTGCCATATTCCGGTCCGGCGGCACAGCCGGAGTGAGGTACCGGTCAGCCGGTCACCCTCGGGTCCGGCTCAGCCGGTCACGTCCGGGCTCGGTGATCCGCTCGTCCCCGTGCTGCCGGTGGGCTCACCGGTGGGCTCGTTGGTGCGACTGGCCGAGGCGCTCGGCGCGCCGCCCTCGTCGCCGCTGGCGCTCGCCGTCGGCGTCGGGGTCGGCTCACCGTCCGTGGGTGGCGGAGGCGTCGTCGGCGGCGTCGTGGTCGGGGGCGTCGTGGTCGGCGGGGTGGTGGTCGGCGGCGTCGTGGTCGGCGTACCGGTGGGCGGCGGGGTGGTGGGGTCGGTCGGCTTGGGCGTCGGGGTGGTGGGCTTCGGGGTGGGGGTGGTCGGCTTCGGCGTGGGGGGCTTCGACGGCGTGGGCGTCGGGGTGGCCCCCGGGGCGGGCACCGCACCGATGACCCGGGTGGCGGCGTACAGGCGCGACCAGCGCACGTTCGAGATCTTCACCACGTCACCGGTGGTCGGCGCGTGCACCATCTTGCCGTTACCGATGTACATCCCCATGTGGTGGATGCTCTGCCAGCTGCTGCCCGAGGCGTAGAAGACCAGGTCGCCGGGGAGCAGGGCGTCCCGGCTCACGGTCCGCTGCTTGGTGGCGTTGTACTGGTCGCGGGAGACCCGGGGCAGGCCGAAGTAGTCGGCGCCCTTCGACCGGTACGCGGCCCAGATCAGGCCGGAGCAGTCGAACCGGTCCGGCCCCTCGGCCGCCCAGAGGTACGGGTCACCGAGCTGGGCCAGGGCGTACCGCACCGCGGCCATCGCCCGGGGGTGCGCGGTGAGCCCGTTCGCGCTGCCACCCTGGACGTACTGCGCGCCGAGCTGCTGCTCGGCGGCCTCCTGCTGCCGTTCGATCTCGGCGAGCTGCGCGGCGTTGTCCCGGCGCAGCTTGAGCAGGGCCGCTTCCTGGATGCGGTAGCTCTTCTGGGTGGTGGTGAACTGCTCGGTGGCGGTCTTCAGGCGGGTGTCCGCCGCCTGGTACGCCTGGTAGGCGGCCTGCTCGGCGGTGCGGGCGCGGTTCAGCTCGCCGGTCGCGGCGGTGGTCTTGCCCTGCACCTCCTCGCCCCGGGAGATCCGCTCCAGCAGGCTCAGCCCGTGCAGGTTGGCCCCGAGGTCGCCGGGCGGCAGGGCGGCGGCGGCCTTCATCGCCGCGGCGGCGGCGGCGTCGGCCACCCGTTGGGCGCTGGCGAGGGCGTCCCGGGCGAGTTTCAGGTCCCGGTCGGCGGTGTCGAGCTGCGTCTTCGCCTCGGTCTTGAGCTGTTCCAGCTTGAGGAGTTCCTGGCCGAGGAGCCCGACCTGGGCCTCGGCGGCGGCGATCTGCGCGGCCAGCGGACCGTTGCCGACGGAGGTGACCGGCGTCGCACCGAGCGGTCCGCCGGTGGGCAGCCCGCTGCCGGGCGTACCGCCGGGCAGCCGGAAGCCGGTGGCCGCGACGGGCCGGGTGCCGGTGTCCGGGACGGTCTGGGGCAGGGCGGGGTCGGCGTAGACCGGGACGGCGACCGCCGCGGCGGCGACCATCCCGAGCAGGGCGGCCCAGAGCTTCGGCCGCAGGACCGGGGAGACCACCGGAGTCCTCCGTCGTGGCCGTCGCCTGCGCTCGCTGTGGGTCATTCCACTCCCCGTCCGGCGTGGTGAAGCCGCGCCTTGGTGGGCGCGGCGTCCGGGATCGCGGCCGGTGTGTTCCGCGTCCTACTTTGTCTTACCTGAATGTTTCGACTGTGTCGATGGGCTGGGGGTAACGACAGCCTGAGAGTCCGGTGAAGTGTGTCGCTGCGGCGGCCCGTCCTGAACGGACCGTCGACCCCGCGACGTAGGCTCGACCCCGGGACCAGGTGAAGGGACGGGCTTTTGATGGACGCCGGACTCAAGCGCGAGCTCGAAGCCAAGGTGTACGCGGGTGAGCGGCTGACCCGGGAGGACGGCATCGCCCTCTACGACAGCGACGATCTCGCCTGGCTGGGCCGGTTGGCCCACCACCGCCGTACCGAGCTCAACGGCGACCGGGTGATGTTCAACGTCAACCGGCACCTCAACCTGACCAACGTGTGCAGCGCGAGTTGCGCGTACTGCTCTTTCCAGCGCAAGCCGGGCGAGAAGGACGCGTACACGATGCGGATCGACGAGGCGGTCCGCAAGGCCAAGGAGATGGAGGACGAGCAGCTCACCGAGCTGCACATCGTCAACGGCCTGCACCCGACGCTGCCCTGGCGCTACTACCCGAAGGTGCTGCGCGAGCTGAAGGCGGCGCTGCCGAACGTCAAGCTGAAGGCGTTCACCGCGACCGAGGTGCAGTGGTTCGAGAAGATCAGCGGGCTGCCCGCCGACGCGATCCTGGACGAGCTGATGGACGCCGGCCTGGAGTCGCTGACCGGCGGCGGCGCGGAGATCTTCGACTGGGAGGTCCGGCAGCACATCGTGGACCACGCCTGCCACTGGGAGGACTGGTCCCGGATCCACCGGCTGGCCCACAGCAAGGGCATGAAGACCCCGTCGACCATGCTCTACGGCCACATCGAGGAGCCCCGGCACCGGGTCGACCACGTGCTGCGGCTGCGCGAACTCCAGGACGAGACCGGCGGTTTCATGGTCTTCATCCCGCTGCGCTACCAGCACGACTTCGTCGACTCGGCGGACGGCAAGATCCGTAACCGGATCCAGGCGCGGACCACGATGGCGTCGCCGGCCGAGTCGCTGAAGACCTTCGCGGTCTCCCGGCTGCTGTTCGACAACGTGCCGCACATGAAGTGCTTCTGGGTGATGCACGGCCTGTCGGTGGCCCAGCTCTCGCTGAACTTCGGCGTGGACGACCTGGACGGCTCGGTCGTCGAATACAAGATCACCCACGACGCGGACGCGTACGGCACCCCGAACACCATGCACCGCGACGACCTGCTGCACCTGATCTGGGACGCCGGTTTCCGCCCGGTCGAGCGGAACACCCGCTACGAGGTCGTCAAGGAGTACGACCCGGCCCCGTCGCTGGCGGAGCGGCGGGCCGAGCCGCAGCAGGTGTGGGCCTGACCGGCACCGGGCGGGCGGCCGGCGCGGGACGGTCGGCCTGCTCACGTACCCTTGCCGTGTCATGAGTGAACGCGACGGGGCCCGGGGCGGTTTCCCCCGGCGGGACGCCGAGGGCCGGGTGGTCGCCCTGGGTGACCTGCTCGGGGTGAGTCTGGCCGGGGTGGTCATCGGCGTGCTGGCGCTGGTCCTCTTCGACTGGGCCTTCGACCTGGTCGGGTCCGGCGAGTTCGGCCGGGCGAACGGCTGGCTCGCGGTGATCCTGCCGGCCTGGCTGTTCCTGGAGGACTTCCGGGCCTGGAGCTTCGGCGCGGCCCGGGTGGTCGCCGCCGGACTGGCGGCGGTGTTCGGGGTGGCCGGTGGGCTGCTGCTGGCCGGGCTCACCGACGGACTGCCGCCGCTGCTCTCCGGGGCGCTCGCGGCGACCGTCTTCACGGTGGTCTACGCGACGGTGTGGTTCCACGGGGTGCACTGGTTGGCCCGGCGCACGGGCTGAGACACCCGCCGGGCGGGCCGCCCGGCGGTGGAGAGAGTCGGGCGAGTGGTCCGGCGGTGGTGAGAGTCGGCCGGGTGGTCCGGCGGCGGATCGGCCGGGTGGCCCGGCGGGGCGAGGAACGGAGTGCGAACGTGAGCGCGGCGGTGAAGTACACGTTGGGCCGGATCGGGCTGTTCGCCGTCGTGCTGCTCGGCCTCTGGCCGGTCGAGATGAACATCTTCCTCAAGCTGATGGTGGCGCTGGCGTTCTCCGCCGCGCTCTCGTTCTTCCTGCTGCGGGGCTGGCGGGACGAGATGGCCGGGGAGATGGCCGAGGCGACCGAGCGGCGTCGTGACGAGAAGGAGCGGCTGCGGTCCGCCCTGGCCGGCGACGACGAGGCCGACCGTGGCACTGACGCCGACCGTGGCACCGACGCCCCGCCCGCCGACGACTCCCGTCGCTGACCGCCCGACGGACGCCTCGATCCGCCCCGGCGGAAACCCCTGCTGATCCGCCTCGGCGGAACCCCCGCTGATCCGTCCCGACGGAAACCCGCACCGACCCGGCCCGGCGGAAACCTTCACCATGCGGCATCGATGCGTAAAAGTTTGTCGATGTGAGGATGCGCTTGGCATGAAAGAGAAGGCCATCGATATTGATATGACCATGTGAGGGGTGGTGGAGTGTGATCCACACAGCGGAGACTGTCCGCACCCTCAGGAGGTTGGCATGGCCTTCCGAAAATCCGTCGCACTCCGTCGTGGCGTGGTGCTCGCCGTCAGCGCCGCGGTGGGACTCGCCACCGTGGTCACCGGACCGGTCTCGGCCGAGCCGCGCGGCGACCGGTCCGAGCCGGCCGCCGCGCAGTACGAGGTGCACGGCCCGCGTACCGTCGACGACCGCAACGCGGTCGCCCGGACCGGTGCCGCCATCGACTTCGTCGAGCACGGCCGGCTGAACATCTCGGCCACCCCGGCCGAGGCCGCCGCCATCCGGAAGCTCGGCTTCCGGCTGGAGCCGGTCACCGACACGCACGACCACTCGGCGGAATCCGGTGACGTCGGCACCAACGCCTTCCCGCCGGCCGACTCGAACTACCACGACTACGCCGAGCTGACCGCCGTGGTGAACAAGGTGGTCGCCGACCACCCGACCCTCGCCCGCAAGATCAGCATCGGCCGGTCGTACGAGGGCCGGGACCTGATGGCGGTGAAGATCTCCGACAACGTCGCCACCGACGAGAACGAGCCGGAGATCCTGATCAACGCCCAGCAGCACGCCCGCGAGCACCTGACCGTCGAGATGGCGATCTACCTGCTCAACCTCTTCACCGACAGCTACGGCAGCGACTCCCGGGTCACCAACGTGGTGAACACCCGGGAGATCTGGATCGTGCCGACGGTGAACCCGGACGGCAGCGAGTACGACATCGCCACCGGCTCGTACCGCTCCTGGCGGAAGAACCGGCAGCCGAACAGCGGCTCCACCGCGGTCGGCACCGACCTGAACCGGAACTGGAGCTTCCAGTGGGGCTGCTGCGGTGGCTCGTCCGGCACGCCGTCGTCGGACACCTACCGGGGCCCGTCGGCGTTCTCCGCCCCGGAGACCGCCGCGCTGCGGGACTTCGTCAACAGCCGGGTCGTCGGTGGCGTGCAGCAGATCAAGGCGAACATCGACTTCCACACGTACTCGCAGCTGGTGCTCTGGCCGTTCGGGTACACGTACAACAACACCGCCCCGGGCATGACCACCGACCAGTACAACACCTTCGCCACCATCGGCCAGCAGATGGCGTCCAGCAACGGCTACACCCCGCAGCAGTCCAGCGACCTCTACATCACCGACGGTGACAGCATCGACTGGATGTGGGGCCAGCACAAGATCTGGGCGTACACCTTCGAGATGTACCCCGGCTCGGCCGTCGGCGGCGGCTTCTACCCGCCCGACGAGGTGATCCCGCGCGAGACCAGCCGGAACAAGGACGCCGTGCTGCTGCTCAGCGAGTACGCGGACTGCCCGTACCGGGCGATCGGCAAGGGCTCCACCTACTGCGGCGGTGGCACCGACCCGGACCCGGAGCCGCCGGCCGGCTGCACCGGCACCAACGGCACCGACGTCACCATCCCGGACGCCGGCGCGGCGGTCACCAGCTCGATCACCATCTCCGGCTGCGCCCGGGCCGCCTCGGCGACCTCCACCGTGGCCGTGGACATCCCGCACACCTACCGGGGTGACCTGGTCGTCGATCTGCTCGCGCCGGACGGCACCGCGTACCGGCTGAAGAACAGCAGCACGTCGGACAGCGCCGACAACGTCAGCACGACGTACACGGTCGACGTGTCGAGCGAGACGGCCGACGGCACCTGGCGGTTGCAGGTGCGCGACCTGTACCGCTCCGACACCGGCTACGTCAACAGCTGGACCCTGACGGTCTGACCAGGCACGACGGGGGTGGGCCGGGGACACCGGTCCGCCCCCGTCGGCCGTGGTGCGCTACGGTTCCCCCGGACCACCCCGCAGCGAAGCCGGTCAGAACCCGGCGCTGTCCCGCAACTGTGACGCCTCCCGCCCCGGCCCCGTGCCGGCCGGCGGCGAGGACAAGCCAGGTCGCCTGCGGTGGTGGTCGCGACACGCGCTCTCGAGGAAGGGCGCCTCGCAGACGGTCGGGCACCTCGAACAGCCCCTGTCGGCGAAGCACCAGCGTCCTCGGCCGACAGGAGGTCAGATGTTCCGCCGTACCACCCGACTCGCCACCGTGGCGCTCGCGGTCACCGCGCTCGCGCTCGGTGCCTGCGCCGAATCGACAACCGACGAGCCGACCGCCGGCACCGGCAGCGGCACCGGGCAGTTCCCGGTCACCGTCGGCAAACTCACCCTGGAGAAGCGGCCCGAGAAGATCGTCTCGCTCTCCGCCACCGCCACCGAGATGCTCTTCGCCATCGGTGCCGGCAAGCAGGTCACCGCCGTGGACGACCAGTCGAACTTCCCGGCGGACGCGCCGAAGACCGACCTGTCCGGCTTCCAGCCGAACGCCGAGGCGATCGCCGCCAAGGGCCCCGACCTGGTCGTGCTCTCCGACGACATGAACAAGATCGTCGAACAGCTCGGCGCGCTGAAGATCCCGGTGCACCAGACCCCGGCGGCGAAGACCCTGGACGACTCGTACCGGCAGATCACCGAGCTGGGCCAGCTCACCGGGCACGTCGACGAGGCGGCCGACGTGACCCGGCGGATGAAGGACGACATCACCAAGCTGGTCGAGGGCCTGCCGCAGCGCGCCGAGAAGCTGACCTACTACCACGAGCTGGGGCCGGAGCTGTACACCGCGACCAGCAAGACCTTCATCGGCTCGCTGTACACCCTCGCCGGGCTGGAGAACATCGCCGACGCGTCCGACGCCGACGGCTCCAGCGGCGGCTACCCGCAGCTCTCCCAGGAAGTGATCGTCAAGGCCGACCCGGACTTCGTCTTCCTGGCCGACACCAAGTGCTGCCAGCAGACCCCGGAGACGGTCCAGGCCCGCAGCGGCTGGGCCGGGCTCACCGCGGTCAAGAACAACCAGGTCGTCCCGCTCGACGACGACATCGCCTCGCGCTGGGGACCGCGCGTGGTCGACCTGCTCCGCGCCATCGTGGCCGCCGTCGCCAAGGCGCCGGCCGCGTGACACCGACCCGGCAGAGCTGGTGACGGGACCACCCCCGTGCACAGGGCGTTGAGCGCGGTCCCCACCCTGCACCCGGCCGGTCGGGGCGTTCCCCGGCCGGCCCGGCTGCGGCTGCGCTGGCTGGCGGCCGGGATCGTGGCGGTCCTCGTCGCGCTGGTCGCCGGAGTGTCGTTCGGGCCGGTCAGCCTGCCGCCGGGCAGCGTCGCCGCCGAACTGCTCAACCTGATCCCCGGGGTACGCCTCGACAGCGGTCTCACCGAACGCGAGATCGCCATCGTCACCGAGCTGCGCCTGCCCCGGGCCGTGCTCGGGCTGCTCGTCGGCGGGCTGCTCGCCCTGGCCGGCGCCTGCTACCAGGGCGTCTTCCGTAACCCGCTGGCCGACCCGTACCTGCTCGGGGTGGCGGCCGGCGCGGGCCTGGCGGTGACCGCGGTGATCGCGCTGCGCGGGACCGGCGACGCGCTGAGCGGCCTGCCGCTCACCGTGCCGCTGGCCGCGTTCGTCGGCGCGCTCGGCGCGGTGGCGATGACGTACCTGCTGGGGGCGGCCGGCGGGCGGGACCGGTCCCCGGCCACCCTGATCCTGGCCGGGGTGGCGGTCTCCGCGTTTCTCTCCGCCGGGCAGACCTACCTGCTGCAACGCAACTCCGACAGCATCCAGCAGGTCTACTCGTGGCTGCTCGGCCGGCTCGCCACCGCCGGCTGGCACGACGTGCTGCTGGTGCTGCCGTACTTCGTGCTGACCGCCGTGGTGGTGCTGCTGCACCGGCGGGAACTGGACGTGCTGGCGCTCGGTGACGCCGAGGCCGCCAGCCTGGGCCTGCACCCGCAGCGGTCCCGCTACCTGCTGATCGTCGCCGCGTCGTTGGGCACCGCCGCCGCGGTCTCCGCCTCCGGCCTGATCGGCTTCGTCGGGATCATCGTGCCGCACACCGTACGGCTGCTCGCCGGGTCCAGCCACCGGGTGGTGCTGCCGCTGTCGATGCTGTTCGGCGCGGCCTTCCTGGCGCTGACCGACGTGGTCGCCCGGACCGCCGCCGCCCCCGCCGAGGTGCCGATCGGCGTGGTCACCGCCCTGCTCGGCGGCCCCTTCTTCGTCCTGGTGCTGCGGACCGCCCGCCGGATGATCACATGAGCCCTGCGGTCGAGGTGCGGGGGCTGCACGTCAGCCTGGACCGGGTGCCGATCCTGACCGGGGTGGACCTGACCGTCGCCGCCGGGGAGTGGGTCACCGTGATCGGCCCGAACGGCGCGGGCAAGTCGACCCTGCTGCGCGCCGTCGGCGGCCTGCTGCCCGCCACCGGTGACATCACCCTCTTCGGTACGCCGTCGGTGTCGCTGCGCCGCCGGGAGCGGGCCCGGGTGGTCGCCACCGTCGCCCAGTCCCCGGTCGTCCCGGTCGGCATGTCGGTGCTGGACTACGTGCTGCTCGGCCGGACCCCGTACATTCCGCCGCTGGGCCGGGAGTCCGCCGCCGACCTGGCCACCGTGCACGAGGTGCTGGACCGGCTCGACCTGGCCGGCTTCGCCCACCGCGAACTGGCCACCCTGTCCGGGGGCGAGCGGCAGCGGGTCTTCCTGGCCCGGGCGCTGGCCCAGGGCGCGACGCTGCTGCTGCTCGACGAACCGACCAGCGCGCTGGACATCGGCCACCAGCAGGAGGTCCTCGAACTGGTCGACCAGCTGCGGCACGCACACGGCCTGACCGTGCTGGCCACCATGCACGACCTGTCGGTGGCCGGCGAGTACGCCGACCGGCTGGTGCTGCTCGCCGAGGGCCGGGTGGCCGCCGCCGGTACGCCCCGCGAGGTGCTCACCGAGGACCTGCTCGCCACCCACTACCGGGCCCGGGTGCGGGTCGTCGACGGCGATCACGGCCCGCTGGTGGTCCCGGTCCGGCCGTCCCCCCGGGCCGGCCCCACCGGCCCGGACGGCCCCGGGTCCGGCGGGCCGGGCCGCTCGGTCGGCTCCGGTCGACCGGTCAGCGGGGGTGGAGCGCGATGACGGAGAACAGCGCGCCCTGCGGATCACGCAGGGCGGCCCAGCGGCCGGGCTCGCTGTCCCGGGCCGGCACCAGGACCTCCCCGCCCAGCCGGACGGCGTGCGCGGCGGTGGCGTCGGCGTCGTCCACCGCGAAGTACACCGCCCAGTAGGCGGGCAGGTCGGCCGGGAACCCGTCGCCGAGCGGCGGCATCATCCCGCCGACGATCCGGTCCCCGAGCCGCCATTCGGTGTACGGGGACCCGTCGACGACCCGGTTCTCCGGCTGCCAGCCGAAGACCAGCTCGTAGAAGACCTTCGCCCGCTCCGGGTCGGGGGTGACCAGCTCGTTCCAGCACATCGCGCCCGGTACGTCGAACAGTTCCGCGCCGGGCATCGCCATCGGCTGCCAGACCGACAGCGCCGCGCCCGACGGGTCGGAGAAGACCGCCATCCGCCCCTGGTCGAAGACCTCGAAGGGCGGTACGAACACCTGGCCGCCGGCTGCGGTGACCCGGCCGGCGGCCAGGTCCGCGTCGTCCGTGGCGACGTACGTGGACCAGATGGGCACCTGGTCCGGGGCGGCCGGCGGGCCGGCGGCGGCGACCGCCCGGCCGTCCTTGCGGAAGATGGTGTACCCGTTGGCCTCGGGCTGCGGCATGACGTGCGACGTCCAGCCGAACAGTTCCGGGTAGAACCGTCTCGCGTCCGCCAGGTCGGGCGTGGCCAGGTCGGTCCAGCAGGGCGTACCGGATGGAACGGTGTCCTGCACGCTGCCCCCTCTCGGCCCGGGGCGCCCCGGCGGCACACCCTGCCGGCATCCTGACACCGCAACTACCGGCATGTCCGGCAGATCGGGACAAAGAGGGGCGGTGTGCGGTGCTGCCGGCGGGAGTGCTCAGTGGTAGCGGCGGCCCTCGTCCCGCCGGTACGCCCAGGCGGCCACCGCGCCGAACAGCACCACCCAGACCACCAGCATGACCAGCGAGAGCGGGTCGGGGCGGAAGTCACCGACCGCCGCCCACATCAGCTCGACCGCGCCCCGGGTCGGCAGGAACGGCGCCACCGCCTCCACGAAACCGGGCGCCTGCCCGGGGGCCGACAGCAGCCCACCACCGAAGGCCAGCGGGAAGAAGACCACCTGGGCCACCACGATCGCCGCCTTGCTCGGCAGCGCGTACCCGATGGCCAGCCCGAGCAGCGCGAACGGCACCGCGACCACACCGACCGTGGCGACCGCCGTGGCGAACCCGGCCACGCTCACCCGGGCCTCGGTGGCGACCGCCGCGATCAGCACCACCGGCAGCAGCGACAGCAGGGTCATCAGCAGCCCGGTCAGCACCCGGCCGGCGAAGCGGGGCAGCGGCCCGGCCGGCAGCGTCCGGGTGTACGGCTCCCACGGCTGGGCCCGGTCCTCGGCCACCCCGATGCCGTACTGGAAGATGTTGGCGCTCATCACCGCGAAGGTCACCATCGACGCGGTGGCGAACGTGGCCGCCTGCGGGTCGTCCCCGGCGAACGGCACCACGAAGAACAGCATGGCGGCGGCCGGGAAGAACGCGTTGCCGACCACCGCCACCGGAATCCGGATGATCTCCAGAAGCTGGTAGCGGGCGTGCACCAGGGCGAGTCGCACCGGTCCTCCTCAGCTGGTGGCCGGTCGGCCGTCGACGGCGGTGATGGTGAGGAACGCCTCCTCCAGCGAGGTGGGCCGGACCTCCAGGTCCCGGAACGGCACCCCGGATCCGACGAGGTCCCGGACGAGCTGGTCGGCGTCGGTGGTGAGCAGGTGGATCCGCCCGTCGGCGCGTTCCGTGCCGACCACGTTCGGCAGGGCGGGCAGGTCACCGGCGACCACGCTGACCCGACGGATGCCGACCACGCCCCGGACCGCCACCACGGTGTCGTCGGCCAGCACCCGACCCTGCCCGATCACCACCACCCGCTGCGCCAGCGCCTCGATCTCCTCCAGGTAGTGGCTGGTCAGCAGGACCGTGCCGCCCGCGTCGTGGAAGTGCCGGATGCCGTCCCAGAGGGTGCGGCGGGCCTCCACGTCCAGGCCGGTGGTGGGCTCGTCGAGCAGCACCAGCCGGGGCCGGCCGACGAACGCCAACGCCACCGCGAGCCGACGCCGTTGCCCACCGGAGAGGCCGCCGGTCTGCCGCCGGTCCAGGTCGGCCAGGCCGAACCGGTCGAGCAACTCACCCCGGGGCAGCGGGTCGGGGTAGTGCGCGGCGACGAAGTCGACCACCTCGCCGACCCGCAGCGTGCCGGGCAGCCCGGTCTCCTGCGGGGTCACCCCGACCGCGCGCCGGTTCGCCGGGACCCGGGGGTCGCCGCCGAGCAGCTCCACCCGGCCGGACGTCGGCCGGCGCAGCCCCACCAGCAGGTTCAGCAGGGTGCTCTTGCCCGCGCCGTTGGGGCCGAGTAGACCGACCAGCTCCCCGGCGCGCACGGCCAGGTCCACCCGGTCCAGCGCGAGCACGTCCCCGTACCGGCGGGTGACCTGGTCGGTACGGGCGACGATCATGAGCACTCCTCGGACGGGCCTCCTGTTCTACCCCATCCGGGCCAGCCGGCCGCCGGATCGCCCCCGGTCGGCGCGGCGGGCCGGCGGCTGCCCGGCGGCTACCCCGCGTCCGCCAGCGGAGCCGGCAGCGGCACGGTGTGCAGGACGGTCAGCCGGGACACCGCCCGGGTCAGCACCACGTAGAGACGGTGCAGGCCACGCGGCTCGGCGGCCACGATCGCCGACGGCTCCACCACCACCACGTGGTCGTACTCCAGTCCCTTGACCCCGGTGGCCGGGACCACGGTGACCCGGGCGGCGGCCTCGACGTCCTCGGGGTCACCGGTCGGCACCCCGGCGGTCGCCAACGCGGCACGCAGCTCGTCGACCGCGTCGTCCGCCGCGATCACCCCGACCGAGCCGGCGTGGCCGAGCGCCGCCCGCACCTCGGCCACCGTCGCCGCCGCCAGGTCGGTCACCGCACGCACGTCCAGCGTGCCGTCGTGGCGCAGCGACACCGCCGGCGGTACGTCCACCGCGAGCAGCGGCAACAGCCGGTTCGCGAAGGCCACCACGGCGGCCGGTACCCGGAACCCGACGGTCAACGGCACCACCACCGCGTCCGGTTTGCCCAGGTGGGCCAGGGTCTCCCGCCAGTCGGTGGCGGCCCACGGGGCGGTGCCCTGGGCCAGGTCCCCGAGGAGCGTGAGCGAGCCGTGCTCACTGCGTCGGGCGATGGCCCGGCACTGCATCGGCGACAGGTCCTGCGCCTCGTCCACCACCACGTGCCCGAACCCGGTCGGCCGTTCGATCAGCCCGGCCGCCTCGTCGACCAGGACCGCGTCGGCGGCCGTCCACCTGGTCGCCTTCGGGGTACGGGCCGGCTTCGCCCAGGTGAGCGCGGCCTGCTCGGCCGGGGTGAGCAGGCCGTCGGCCGCCGTGGCGAGCAGTTCCGGATCGGCGAGCAGCCGGTGCACCAGCCCCTCCGGGGTGAGCGCCGGCCAGACCGCGTCCAGGAAGTCGGTCACCGGACGGGACCGGCCCATCCGGCGCAACCAGGCGTCGCCCGGTGACTCCGCCCGCCGGGCCTCGGCCTGCCGTTGCAGCAGCCCGACCACCCGGGCCCGGACCCGGTCCCGGCCGGTGGCGTACGGCAACCTCTCCCGACGGGTTTCGGTGACCAGCCGGTGCAGCGGGTCGAGCCCGATCCGCCAGCGGAACGACCCGTCCGACACGGTGATCGGCTCGGTGGGTTCGGTGACATGCCAGTCGACCGCCCGCCGGAGCACCTCCGCCATCCGGGGGTCGTGCTTGAGTGCCGTCACCGCCGGCTCGTCGACCGCGCGGACCTCCACCCGGCCGACCAGGTCCGCCACGGTGGCCTGGGCCACCTCGACCTCGCCGAGCGCCGGCAGCACCGCCGCGATGTACGACAGGAACACCCGGTTCGGCCCGACGATCAGCACCCCGGAGCGGCGGAGCCGTTCCCGGTGCAGGTAGAGCAGGTACGCGGCCCGGTGCAGCCCGACCGCCGTCTTGCCGGTGCCCGGTGCGCCCTGTACGCAGATCGAGTCGGCCAGGTCGGCGCGGACCAGTTCGTCCTGCTCGGGCTGGATGGTGGCGACGATGTCCCGCATCGGGCCGACGCGCGGCCGTTCGATCTCGGCGGTGAGGATCCGGCTGGCCGTGCCGAGTTCCTCACCCCGGTCGAGGTGCTCGTCCTCGAAGCTGGTCAGGGTGCCGCTGCTGAACCCGAAGCGGCGGCGGACCGCCACCCCCTGCGGGTCGCGGGCGCTGGCCCGGTAGAACGAGCGGGACACCGGGGCCCGCCAGTCCAGCACCAGCGGCTCGCCGGCGGAGTCGGTGACGTGCCGCCGCCCCACGTGGTACGCCCGGCCGGCATGGTCGGCTGCCGGGTCCGTACCGGGTAGGCCGGCGGGGTCACCGTGGTCGGGTCGGCCCGCGGCGTCGGCTGCGGCCTCCGGTGCGCTGGCGCCGAAGTCCAGGCGGCCGAAGAAGAGCGGGGTGGACGGGTCGTCGGCCAGCTCGGCGACCCGGCGGGCCATGTGCCGGCCGAGCTGCTCGGCGGTGTACGCGTCCCCGGCGACCTTGTCGCCGGTGGCGAAGAGCGCCTCGGCGCGTTCCCGCATCCGGCGTAACGCCTGCCGGGAGGCGTCCAGATGGGCCTGTTCGGCGGCGAGTTCGTCCTCGAGCGGGACAGGGGCGTGCAGGATCATCGAAAACCTCCGTGGAAACCCCTGGCTTTAGCCGTGGGGAGGAAACGGAACCCCTGGGGCGCAGGAGAAGGAAAGTAGTTCCGCCGCCAAGGCGGATAGACGTCTACCCGCACACCCCGGCAGGTCTTACTAACTGGCCTGATAAACTGTGAGTCATGTCCAGGGCGGTGAAGCGGGCGTTCAAGTACCGCTTCTACCCGACCGCGGAACAGGCTGCCGAGCTTGCCCGGACGTTCGGGTGTGTCCGTCTGGTCTACAACATGGCCCTGGCGGCCCGGACCGAGGCGTGGACGCTGCGCCAGGAACGGGTCAACTACAACGCCACCAGTACGATGCTGACCGGGTGGAAGAAGACCGACGAGCTGGCGTTCCTCAACGACGTGTCGTCGGTCCCGCTCCAACAGACGTTGCGGCACCTGCAAGTCGCGTTCACGAACTTCTTTGCCAAACGCGCCCGATACCCGACGTTCAAGAGCAAGAAGAAGTCCCGCCGGTCGGCGGAGTACACCACCAGCGGGTTCCGGTACCGCGACGGCCGGCTGACCCTGGCGAAGATGACCGCGCCGTTGGACATCGTGTGGTCGCGTCCGCTGCCGCGGGGTGCGACACCGTCCACGGTGACCGTTTCCCAGGACAGTGCGGGACGCTGGTTCGTGTCCCTGCTCTGCGACGACGTGATCGAGCAGACCCCGGCCACCGGGCAGGTCGGGGTCGACGCCGGCCTCGACAGTCTGCTCACCCTTTCCACCGGCGAGAAGATCACCAACCCGAGGCATGAGCGGCGGGACCGGGCCGCCCTCGCCAAAGCGCAACGGAACCTGGCGAAGAAGGAGACGGGATCCGCGAACCGCGCCAAGGCCCGGCTCAAGGTCGCCCGCGTCCACGCCCGGATCACCGACCGTAGGCGGGACCACCTGCACAAACTGACCACTCGACTCGTTCGTGAGAACCAAACGATCGTGATCGAGGACCTGACCGTGCGCAACATGGTCAAGAATCACTCTCTGGCCCGCGCTATCAGCGACGCCGCGTGGCGACAGTTCCGCACCCTGCTGGAGTACAAGGCCGACTGGCATGGCCGCGACGTGGTGGTCGTGGACCGCTGGTTCCCGTCGTCCAAGGTGTGCTCGGCCTGTGGCGCGCTCGCGCAGCGGATGCCGCTGAATGTCCGGTCGTGGACGTGCCCGTGCGGCATGAGCCACGACCGGGACGTCAACGCGGCCCGCACCATTCTCGCGGAGGGGCTCTCCGTGATTGCCTGTGGAGGCGGTGTAAGACCCCAACGGGTGGATGCCCGGACGGGGCGGTCGTCGGTGAAGCAGGAAACCCAGCGGGTGACCGCTGGAATCCCCCGCCTTTAGGCGTGGGGAGGAAGTCAAGCGACGTGCTCCTCGACGCGTGCGTGTGGGGAGGACTCTGCCGCTCGCGTGTCCGACCGGACCGGTCGGCGCGGGACGTCCGCTGCGGTGCTCGACACCGCGGCCGTCAGCGGGAACGAAGAGTGTATGTCGCCCCCGAGGACAAGCCCACCGAATTTCGCCATAACCGCCGGCCATCCGTCACCCGGACGGACGGGTGCGGGGTGGGCCACTCCACTCCCGCCCGCCGGGCCGGCCCGAGGGGGACGGGGATACGGTCGGGGCATGGACGACCGCGTCGCACGGCCCCGGGTCGGGCACATCCAGTTCCTGAACTGCCTGCCGATCTACTGGGGGCTGATGCGCTCCGGCGCGCTGATCGACGTCGACCTGCACAAGGACTCGCCGGACCGGCTCAGCGCCGCCCTGGTCGCCGGTGACCTGGACATCGGCCCCATCTCGCACGTGGAGTACCTGCGGCACGCCGACGAGCTGCTGCTCCTGCCCGACCTGGCGGTGGGTAGCGACGGGCCGGTGCTCTCGGTCAACGTGGTCTCCACCCGGCCGCTGCGCGAACTGGACGGCCGGCGGGTGGCGCTCGGCTCCACCTCGCGTACCGGGGTGCTGCTGGCGCAGTTGCTGCTCGCCGAGCGGTACGGGGTACGGCCGGACTACTTCCGTTGCCCGCCGGACCTGACCCAGATGCTGCTGGAGGCGGACGCCGGGGTGCTGATCGGCGACGTGGCGCTGCGCGCCCTGCACGAGGCTCCCCGGCGAGGGCTGGCGGTCACCGACCTGGGGCAGGCGTGGCGGGAGTGGACCGGCCTGCCCATGGTCTTCGCCGTCTGGGCGGTCCGGCGGGAGTTCGCCGCCGCCCACCCCGGCCTGGTCAAGGGGGTACACGAGGCGTTCCTGCGGTCCCGGGACCTCTGCCTGGCCGAGCTGGACGAGGTGGCCGCGTCGGCGGCCCGCTGGGAGCCGTTCGACGCGGCCACCCTGGCGTCGTACTTCCGGGTGCTGGACTTCTCGCTCGGCGAGCGCCAGGTGGCGGGGCTGCGCGAGTTCGCCCGGCGGGCCGCCGCCGCCGGCGAGGCCCCGGCCCTGCCGGCGGGCGGCCCGGAGTTCTTCGCCGGCTGACCGGCGACGCCGGCCGGACCGGGCTGTCCGTCCGGCGGGCCGGGCGTGGCGACGCCGCCGGTGCCGGCACGACGGTGGCCCCGGGGCGATGGTCAGGAGGTGGCCGCCGCCATGAGCTGCTCGGTGATCTCCTGGCAGTTCTCCATGCCGTACTCGTAGCCGAGGTTGATCGGGTAGCGGACCATCACGCCCATCGTCCAGCCGTCCCCGACGGCCAGGCAGTTGACGTGGATCTCCTGCTCCCGGGTCCGGTCGACCCAGCCGTTCTTGATCGCGATCTGCTTCTGCTGGGCGGCCGGGAACGCCTTGCGGATACCGAAGTCACCGGTGCCCCGGACCAGCTTCATCTCGTTGAGCAGCCAGTCGGTCCACTCGGGGCCGGCGGCCGTACCGTCGGCGATACAGGCGCCCATCCGGGCGGTGTCCCGGGCGGAGAGGTTGGTCCGGCTCCAGCCGCCGTCGTCGGCCGGGCTGCTGTCGGTGAGCTTGCACATCTTGACCAGGCGCTTGATCGAGGCCTCGCCACCGAGGGTGTTGTAGAACTGCTGGGTCCGGGTGTTGTCGCTGTCCCGGATGATCAGCGTGGCGTCGGCGAGTTTGGCGTCGCTCGGGGTACGACCGTCCTCGTCGGCCCGCCGGAGGTAGTCCGCGACGATCCATGCCTTGATCAGCGAGGCGGTGGTGCTGGTCTGGTTCATGTTCTTCGAACCGGAGAACTCGCCGGTACGGGTGTCCAGCAGGCTCCAGCTCCACCAGCCCTCCGCGTCCAGCTGTACCTCGGTGGCGCGCAGCGGAAGCGGCTCCAGCGTCGGCGAGGGTGACGGCGTCGGACTCGGCGCGGTCCGGGCACTACGGTCGGGCGAACCGGTGTCCCGGTCGGCCGCGCCGGCGTCCTTGTCGGCCCGGGTGTCGGCGCCCCAGCGGGCGACGGCCTGGGACTCGAACGGCGAACCGGGCAGCAGCCGCAACGAGACCAGCACCAGCCCGATCAGGACGACGGCGATGCCGATGAACCGGAGCGGGGAGGGGTCGCCACCGGGGCGGGTGGCCCGCCGGTTGCCGGCCATCAGGGTTTCACCAGCGGCTGGGGGACCTTCAGCGCGGCACCCGGCTGCGGGGTGACGAGCTGCCGGGTCACGCTCGCACAGACCTGGGCGCCGTAGTCGAGGCCGTGGTCCTTCGGGTACCGCATCATCACCGCGAGACTCCACTTGTCGGTCACGGCCAGACAGTTGAGGTGCCACTGGAGGTCCGCCCAGAGCATCGTCCAGCCGTTCTTGATGCTGACGGGCCCCTGGGCGGTCACCTGTTCGGGCAGGCCGTCGATGATGCCCCACCGACCACCGCCCTGCTTGAGTTGCTGGTCCTTGGCGGCCGTGGTGCCCTGGACCTTGCTCATCTCGTCCAACAGGTACGGCGTCCACGTCGGGCCGGCGGCGGTGCCGTCGGCGATGCAGTCGCCCATCCGGACGGCGTCGCGGGGCGACATCTGGGTGTACGCCCACCGCGCCCTGCGGTCCGGTTTCGTGTCGGTCAGCTTGCACACACTGATCAGCCGGGTCAGGACGTCCCCGCGACCCGCGGCGTTCCAGAGCGACTGGGCGGCGTCGTCGTTGCTGTCCCGGATGGCCGCGCTGATCTGCCTCTTCCGGGCGGTGCTGAGTGGCTTGTCCCCGAGTTCGCGCAGGTAGTCGGCGGCGATCCACGCTTTGATCATCGACTCGGTGGAGTTCGTGGTGGTGAGGTTCTTCGCGCCGGAGATCTCACCGGTGGCCCGGTCCATCAGGGCCCAGGAGAAGTAGGCGCCGTCGAACGGTACGGACACCGGGGCCGGGGCCAGGGTGGGCGGTGCGGGTGCGGTCGGCGGCGGCGCCGCGACGCTCTCCGTGCCGCCGCCACTGCCGCCGTCGTCGGCCAGCCGGGCGTACGCGGCGGGGACCAACATGCCGCCGCCGAGCAGGATCGCCACGATGGCGAGCGCCAGGGTCACGCGGGGACGCATGAGCGGGGGAACTCCCAGAGGTCAGGGGCCGGGGGACCAGGCTTTTCCGATGTCGACCGGCGGGTCGCCGAGGCCGGGGGAAGTGGCCTGTCGCGGACGGCGATCACCATGAGCCGATCGGTGTGACCGGCAAAGTCTACGTCCGACGGGGCGCGGCGCCACGATCCGAGGCCCGGAACCACGCCGGAAAACCAGGACATACGGAGCATTGGACCATTTTGCCCCGGTTGATCCGTGTGATGTCGCCCACTCCTCGAAGGTTGTCCGGCGGGAACCTCCTGACGGTGCTTACCCGGTCGTACCCCGCGCCGTGATCCTGGCTGTTACACCCTCTAGCGCCCGGCAAGCTGAGCTGTAACACTTGGTCCGTGTACGGCAACGATTTCCCGAACCCGGACGAAGCCCCCGGCGGCGGCCTGCTCGGCCAGGTCGAGGCGGCGGAGGCGGCCCTGCGGGAGGCCGCGGCACAGGGGCGGCCCGACGGTGGGCCGGCCCCCGGATCCGACCTGGAGGCGTACTTCGCCGAGGTGGTCGGGGCCGACCAGAAGATCGAGCCACGCGACTGGATGCCCGAGGCGTACCGCAAGACGCTGATCCGGCAGATCGCCCAGCACGCCCACTCCGAGATCATCGGCATGCAGCCGGAGGGGAACTGGATCAGCCGCGCACCCTCGCTCAAGCGCAAGGCGATCCTGCTCGCCAAGGTGCAGGACGAGGCGGGGCACGGCCTCTACCTCTACGCCGCCGCCGAGACGCTCGGCGTCAGCCGGGACGAACTCGTCCAGTTGCTGCTCGACGGCCGGCAGAAGTACAGCTCGATCTTCAACTACCCCACGCTGACCTGGGCCGACGTCGGTGCGATCGGCTGGCTGGTCGACGGCGCGGCGATCGTCAACCAGGTCCCGCTGTGCCGCTGCTCCTACGGCCCGTACGCGCGGGCGATGATCCGGGTCTGCAAGGAGGAGTCCTTCCACCAGCGGCAGGGCTACGAGATCCTGCACACCCTGGCGCACGGCACCGGGGCGCAGAAGGCGATGGCCCAGGACGCGGTGGACCGCTGGTGGTACCCGTCGCTGGCGATGTTCGGCCCGCCGGACGGCGACTCCACCCACTCCGCCCAGTCGATGGCCTGGAAGATCAAACGGTTCTCCAACGACGAGCTGCGACAGCGTTTCGTCGACATGTGCGTCGGCCAGGCGGAGATTCTCGGCCTCACCCTGCCCGACCCCGACCTGCGCTGGAACGACGAGCGCCAGGCGTACGACTACACCCAGCCGGACTACGCCGAGCTGATGCGGGTGATCAAGGGGCAGGGCCCGTGCAACCGGCAGCGGATCGAACACCGCCGTCGCGCCCACGCCGAGGGGGCCTGGGTCCGCGAGGCCGCCGCCGCATATGCCGCCAAGCAGGCCCAGCGAGAGAAGGTGGCAGCATGAGCGGTCAGGAACTGTCGCCGCTGTGGGAGGTCTTCGTGCGGGCCCGGCGCGGGCTGTCGCACACGCACGTCGGCAGCCTGCACGCACCCGACGCCGAGTTGGCCCTCCGTAACGCCCGGGACCTCTACACCCGCCGCCAGGAGGGGGTGTCGATCTGGGTGGTGCCGGCCGGCGCGATCACCGCGTCCAGCCCGGACGAGAAGGACGCCTTCTTCGACCCGGCCGCCGACAAGGTCTACCGCCATCCCACCTTCTACGACGTACCGGACGGGGTGGCCCACCTGTGAACGACGACCTCTTCGGGTACGTGCTCCGGCTCGGCGACGACGCCCTGGTGGCCGCCCAGCGGCTCGCCGAGTGGACCACCCGCGCGCCGGAGATGGAAGAGGACATCGCGCTGGCGAACATCGCCCTCGACCAGCTCGGCGCGGCCCGCCTGCTGCTGTCGTACGCGGGTGAGCTGGAGGGCGCCGGCCGGGACGAGGACGCGCTGGCGTACCTGCGCGACGACCGCCAGTTCCGTAACTGTCTGCTGGTGGAGCTGCCCAACGGGGACTTCGCGGTGACCATGGCGAAGCTGCTCTTCCTGGCCGCCTACCAGCGCCTTACCTACGAATGGCTGGTCGGGTCCACCGACGAGCGGCTGTCCGCGATCGGGAAGAAGACCCGCAAGGAGGTCGCGTACCACCTCGACCACGCCGCCCTCTGGGTGCGTCGGCTCGGCGACGGCACCGAGGAGTCGCACCGGCGGATGCAGGCGGCGGTGGACGAGGTCTGGCCGTACACGCACGAGCTGTTCGCCGCCGACGAGCTGACCGCCCGGCTGGACGCGGCAGGGCTGGCCGCCGCCCCGGTCACGTACCGGGGGCAGTGGCTGGAGACGGTGGAGGAGGTGCTCGCCGACGCGACGCTGACCCGCCCCGCCGACGGCTGGGGGCCTGGCGGGGGCCGGGACGGCGTGCACACCGAGCACCTGTCGTACCTGCTGGCCGAGATGCAGGTGCTGCACCGCGCCCACCCGGGGGCACGCTGGTGAGCGCGAGGAGTGCAGCGCAGCGGAGCCCCGCAGTCGCGAGCGGAGGGCGGGTCCGGTGAGCGCGAGGAGTGCAGCGCAGCGGAGCCCCGCAGTCGCGAACGGAGGGCGGGTCCGGTGAGCGTGAGGAGTGCAGCGCAGCGGAGCCCCGCAGTCGCGAGCGGAGGGCGACACCGGTGAGCGCGAGGGCGGCGGTGGCGACGGTGGTGGATCCGGAGATCCGGGTGCTCACCATCGACGACCTGGGCATCCTGCGCGCGGTCGACGAGGATCCGGCCACCGGGCGGGTCGTGGTCACCATCACCCCCACCTACACCGGCTGCCCGGCGATGGACGTGATCCGTGCCGACATCCGTCGGGCGCTGGCCGCCGCCGGTCACCCCGACGCGGAGGTCCGTACCGTCCTCGACCCGGCCTGGAGCACCGACTGGATCTCCGACGCCGGGCGGGCCAAGCTGGCCGCCGCCGGCATCGCCCCGCCGACCCCGACCGCCGGCCCCGGCCGGGTCGTTCCGTTGACCCTCGGCGTCCGCTGCCCGCGCTGCGGGTCACCGGAGTCCGAGCAGATCAGCCGGTTCGGTTCGACCGCCTGCAAGGCGCTGTGGCGGTGCCGGTCCTGCCGTGAACCCTTCGACCACCTGAAGGCGCTGTGACTGTCACGATCACCCGGCCGGTCCGTCGGCGTCCGGTCTTCCACCCGCTGCCGGTCGCCACCGTCGACCGGCTCACCGACGACGCGGTGGCGGTCACCTTCGCCGTACCGGAGGAGCTGCGCGATACTTTCGCGTTCCGGGCGGGCCAGCACCTCACCGTACGGCGACTCACCGACGAGGGCGTGGAGGTGCGCCGGTCGTACTCGATCTGCTCGACGCCGGACGACCTGGCCCGGCACGGGCGGCTGCGGATCGGCGTGCGCGAGGTGCCCGGCGGCGCGTTCTCCAGCTTCGCCTGCGCGGCGCTGCGCTTCGGGGACACCGTCGAGGTGCTGCCGCCGCTGGGCCACTTCACCTCGGCGTTCGCCCCGGACCGGGCCCGCCGCTACGGGGCGGTGGTGGCCGGGTCGGGCATCACCCCGGTGCTGGCGCTGGTCGCCACGGCCCTGGCCGTCGAGCCGGCCAGCACGGTGACCCTGGTGTACGGCAACCGCACGGTGAACACGGTCATGTTCGCCGAGGAACTGGCCGACCTGAAGGACCGGTACCCGACGCGGCTGCACCTGGTGCACGTGCTGTCCCGGGAGCCGGGGGAGTCACCGCTGCTGTCCGGGCGGATCGACGCCGACCGGCTGGGCCGGCTGCTGGACACCATCGTGCCCGGCGACCGGATCGACGAGTGGTTCCTGTGCGGCCCGTACGGCATGGTGGTCGACGCGCAGGCGGTGCTCGCCGAGCGGGGCGTACCGGAGTCGGCGGTGCACACCGAGCTGTTCTTCGTGGACGCGCCGCCGGAGCCGGTGCGCCGGCCGGCGGACGCGCCGGGGGCCGGGGCCGAGGTGACCATCGTGCTGGACGGCCGGGCGTCGACCTTCACCATGCGCTCCGACGAGCGGGTGCTGGACGCCGCGCTGAAGGTCCGGGGCGAACTGCCGTACGCGTGCAAGGGCGGGGTGTGCTCGACGTGCCGGGCGAAGGTGGTGGCCGGCGAGGTGACGATGGCCCGCAACTACGCCCTGGAGCCGGACGAGTTGGCCGCCGGGTACGTGCTGACCTGCCAGTCCAGCCCGACCACCGACACCCTGACCGTCGACTACGACGCCTGACCCCTCTCAGGTCAGATAGCAAAGCTCTGACCTGCGCAAATTCGCTTCGGCTGGCCGGCTCGACCACACTGTCCACCGTGTCCGAGCAGGTGTCGCCCAACGAGACCACCGTGCCGGTGCTGCCCTGTACGACCCCGACCGAGACCCTGGAGTTCTTCCAGGCGCTCGGCTTCCGGGCCACGTACCGGCAGACCCGGCCCTACCTCTACCTCGCGTTGACCTGGAGTGGCTTCGACCTGCACTTCGGCGATCCACCGAAGCGTCTGGAACCGGGCCAGGAGACCGGTATCACCTGCCTGGTGATGGTCGACGCCGTCGCGCCGTACCACGCCGCGTTCACCGAGGCGATGCGCCGCGCGTACGGGAAGGTGCTGGTCCGGGACCGTCCCCGGCTGACCCGGTGCCGGCCGGGTGCGTCCCGGTTCACGCTCGTCGACCCGTCGGGCAACTCGATCGTGTTCATCCGGCGGGACGAGGAGCAGGACCTGGAGTACGGCGGGTCGAAGCGGCTGAAGGGCATCGCGCGGGCGCTGGACAACGCCCGCATCCTCCGCGAGTTCAAGAACGACGACCGCGCTGCGGAACGGGCGCTGACCCTGGCGCTGCGCCGGTACGGCGACACCGCCCCGGCGGTCGACCGGGTGCTGGCCCTGGCGGCCCTGCTCGAGTTGGCCGTCGCGTTGGACGAGCCCGACCGGGCCGAGGAGTGGACCGCGCAGCTCCGCGCGATCGACCTCTCCGACGCCGACCGGCAGCGGGTGGAGGGCGAGGTCGCCAACGTCGACCGGCTCCGCCGGTGGTTGGCCTGACCCGCTGCCCGACGCGGACCCGCCTCGACGGTGACACCAGTACGACGGTGTAGCGGGCCGCTTCGATCTCGGCCTCGGTGAGCTGTGGTTCGTCGACGTGGTTGCCGCGTCGGAAGCGGTCGACCACGGACGGGATCGGGCCGGGGGAGTCGGCCGGGTCGTACGGCTGCAACCAGGCGGGCTGGTACCGGTACCGGGTTGTTGCGTCCATGGATCCTCCCTGCAGGTTGGTTTGTCGACTCTGGAGCAACGTTGCTGGCGACTCTTGCGGATCCGAGAGATCAAGTCAGTACTGTGCGCAGTTGAGCCGTCACGTTTCGGATGGGAGTGGGGATGGCCAAGGCGAGTCAGCCGACCGTGGTCGGTCGTGGTCTCGGCGGTGAGCTGCGTGACCTGCGGGAGTCGCGGAAGCTGGCCCAGCGCGGGGTCGCGATCCGGCTCGGCTGGCAGCCGTCGAAACTGTCCCGGATGGAGGCCGGCATCCAGGGCATCCAGGGCATCCGGGCCGAGGACGTCGCCTCGCTGCTGGTGATCTACGGGGTGACCGGCGACGAGCGCGAACGCCTGCTCGGCATGGCCGGGCGTTCGGCCGAGTCGGGCTGGTGGGAGACGGTCGGCGGGCTCTCCGAGGAGTCCCGGACCCTGATCCGGCTGGAGGGCGAGGCGACCAGCATCGTCAACTGGCAGCCGCTACTGGTGCCCGGCCTGCTCCAGATCCCCGACTACATGCAGGCGTTGACGCGTGACGGGGGCATCCCGGAGGAGGATTCTCAGGCCCGGGTCGCCAGCCGGCTCGGGCGGCGGTGCTGAGTCGGGCCACGCCGCCGGAGCTGCTCGCGCTGGTCGACGAGGCCGCGCTGCGCCGGGTGGTGGGCGACCCCCGGGTGATGGCCCGCCAGCTCCGGCACCTGGTCGACGCGGCCGACCGGCCCTGCGTGACCCTGCGGGTGGTGCCGTTGGCAGTCGGCGCGCACCCCGGCCTGGACGGCGCGTTCGCGCTGCTCGACTTTCCCCGGAACCGCTCGGTGGTCTACCTGGACCACAAGATCTCCGGTCTCTTCCTCGAAGAGGCGCCGCAGGTGGCCCGGTTCCGCCGGGAGGCGGATAGGCTGGCCGAGATAGCGTTGAGCACCGTCGATTCGATGGAGTTCGTCGCCGGGTTGGCGGCGGAACACGACCGGAGGTGATCCCCTCATGCGACACCCCGAATTGGCCGACGTGTGGAGGTGGCGAAGCTGCCCCGACTGGTCGCCGTACGCGACTCCAAGGACCCGGACGGCCCGGTGCGCACCGTCGACCCGGCCGCCTGGTCCGCGTTCGTCCGAAAGTTCCGCTCCGGCGGCTGAACCGGCGGAAGGCCGCTGCTGAGTCTTTCCACGGCGTCGTTGTCACTCGCTCAGTTGGGGCGGCTCGTGACCGGTCGATCAGTCGTCGTGTCCACTACCCCCGTTTCCTCCTCCACCGCCAGTCGGACGCGGATCTCGTCGGCCAGCGGCGAGCTGAGAGCCTGGTACAGCGCCAGGGCCTGTTGGTAGTGGAACCGTGCGCGCGCCCTCTCGTGCCGGTCGCGGTACACGTCTCCCAGGCCGGCGTGCGCGCGGGCCTGCTGCTCCCTGCCTCCGATATCGGTCGCGATAGCAAGGGAGTGCGTGTGGTGAACGAGAGCTTCGGCCGGTCGGCCTGAGGCGCGGGCGACTTCTCCGAGCCCGTTGAGCGCGGTGGCTTCGCCGTCCCGGTCGCTGATCTCGCGGAAGATCCTGATCGCCTGCTCAATGTGCTCGGCCGCCCGTCGCGGCTGCCCCAGGTGCAGGTGGGCGGCACCGAGGTTGTCCAGCGCGTGCGCTTCGCTGTGGGTTCTACCGAGCCGCCGGAACCCGGCCAACGCCTGTTCGTGGTGATCGACGGCCTGAGCGTAGTGACCCAACCGCTGTTCCGTGAGACCAAGCCGGTTGAGTGTCCCGGCCTCTCCCGCCAGGTCCGCTGCCTGGCGATGCAGAATCAGCGCACGCTCATGGGATTCGACAGCCTCCGCGTACCGCCCCAACTGCCGCATGACGACACCGAGATTGCATACCAGGTACGCCTCCGCAGTCAGGTCGCCGAGTTGCCGGAACAAACCGGTGGCCCGCTTGAAGCAGTCGGCGGCCCGGACGTAGTCGCCGCGCCGACGTTCGACGTTGCCGATCGCGCTCAGTGTGCGGGCTTCACCGGTGCGATCCCCGGCCGCCCGGAACAGAGCCAGTGCCTGCTGGTAGTAGGCGGTGGCCGGGTCGTACCGCGCCATTCCCTGATGTGCGGTGCCGATGCCGCGGAGCGCATACGCCTGCGCCGACAGGTCGCCGGACTGGCGGGCGGCGTCGTAGGCGAAGCCGTGAATGGCCAGCGCCTCGGAGTAGCGGCCACCATCGAGGTATTCGGCGAGAATGCCGGACAGTTCGATGGCGTGAGCGGGCCAGCCGTGGGTGGCGGCGTGCGCGGCGACGGCGACGAGATTGGTCCGTTCCCGGTCGAGCCATCCACGGGCGGCATCCGGGTGGGACAGATCCGGTACCGGGGTCGAGGATGGCGTGATGTACGGCCGGTATCGGCCACCGGCAGGATACAAATGGTCCATTGCGGTGGCTGCGGTACCGAGATAATGGCCGAACAGACGGTTCACCGCGTCACGACGGTCGGTGTCGGAATCTTCGTCCATGGCCAGTTGGATCGCGTAGACGTGAAGCAGATCATGCATTTCGAATCTGTCCGTCCTGACCATGGTGACCAGATGGGCGCGGGCGAGCAGATCAAGGGTCCGGCGGGACTGCGTCAGGCTGGAGGCGGTGAGCGCAGCGGTGACGTGGCCGTCGAAATCCGGGCCGGGGTGCAGGCCGAGGAGCCGGAACGTTCGGGTGGCATCGGGTGGCAGGTGTTGCAGGGACCACGAGAACACCGCGGTGACCGCTGCCCGGGGATCGCCTCCGGCGTCGAGCAGATCCAGGCGCTGCTGCTGGTCGGCCAGTTCGTCCACAAGTTCCGATAGCGGGCTGGTGGCCCGGGAGACGGCCAGTTCGGCGGCGACGCGCAGGGCCAGTGGTAGCTGCGCGCACAGCCTCATCAGCGTCAGCGCGGCATCGGGCTCGGCCTCGATGCGGGGGCCGACCAGCCGACGGAGCAGCGCCATCGCCTCCCCGCTGGGAAGCAGTCTGAGGCTGACCCGCTGGGCGCCGTGTGCGGCGACGAGCGCGGCGAGACTGTCGCGGCTGGTGATCACCACCGCGCAGAGGGGCGTACCGGGGAGCAACGGACGCACCTGCTCGACGGTGGCGGCGTTGTCCAGCAGGACCAGGATCCGCCGCTCGGACATCCTGGTCCGGTAGTAGGCGGCGCGTTCCTCCACGTCGACCGGGATGTCCGTGCCGGGTACGGCCAGCGCCCGCAGGAACCTGGTCAACGCGTCAGCGGCGCTCGTCGGCTGTTCCGGGTCGTAGCCGCGCAGGTTGACGTACAACTGGCCGTCCGGGAAACGGTGGCGGACCCGGTGGGCCCAGTGCACCGCCAGGGCGGTCTTACCGACCCCGGCGGTGCCGCACACCGCCGAGATGGCCACCGCGGTCGGTTGGACGGCCGTACCGTCCAGCACCGCGTCGAGTTGCCTCAGCTCGTCCGCCCGTCCGGTGAACGCGGGCACGTCGGGAGGCAGTTGGGCGGGGACGACCAGGGCGGCCGGTGGATCGTCGAGGGTCATCGAAGGCCCGGCCTGAGGGGTGGCCGCAGCCGAGTAGAAACGTTCCCGGTCCGCGTCGATCAGCGCGAATGCGTCGGCCAGCAGGCGAAGGGTGGCGGCTCGTGGGCTCCCCGTTCGTCCCGCTTCGATCTTGCCAATGCTGCGGGCGCTCAGACCTGTCCTCGCCGCCAGATCTTCCTGCGTGAGACCTGTCTGCTGCCGGTACCTGCGCACGACGTCCCCGAACACCCGCGCCCCCCTCCAGGGATCCGACGATCCTGATTATCCGGATCTCTGGTGGCAGGTGAAAGCAAAGTTCCGACAAAGTTCCGGCGGAGGCCCTGGGCGTCGATCGTTGCAACGACGATAGTCATCTCAGAAGTTGGCGCTTCTCGGGCCAACTCTTTGAGGAACACCCTCTCGATCCGTTCCTGCCTCGCAAAAGGAGAGCACATGCAGAAGATGAAGCGGGGGGCACTCGCCATAGGCACCGCCATCGCGTTCGGCGTCGCGCTGGGTGCGGCACCGGCCAGCGCCGCACCATCCACCCGCAGCCCAGCGGTCTCCTTCTCCGACGCCCCCGGGATCACGGCCGACTGTTGGACGCCAAGAGAGCGGACCCACAATCAGCACGCCCACACAGGTGGGGCCGGGCAGGCTGTCTCCCACAACGGACCATACGGCGCCTGCGACAGCTACGAAGTCCCGGTCGCCTGGGTCTCCGTGAGCTGCAAGTACACCAACTCGTACGGCAACCAGTGGTACTACACCGACTGGGGATGGATCTACGCGAATTACCTGTCGTTCCCGTACGGCGGCGTGACGAAAACCTGCACCCGGTGAGCGGCTGACCAGGGCCGCCGCGGGACCCAATCCTTGGTGAGCGTCCGCACCAAGCAGAAAGTGTCAGCGACCCTGGCCATGGCTGTTGCGGCGGGGGTTCGCCACCTGGACATGGAGGTACTGTGAACTTCAGAAGCATTCTCGCGTCGTCTGCCGCCGCCGTCGCCCTGCTGGCGGCCCTACCGTCCCCGGCGCAGGCCGCACCCGACTGCGACATGGACTGGGTGTGCGTGTGGACCGGTACGAACTACACCGGCAGTAAGTACCAGTACAGTAGCGTCGGTTACTGGCAGAACTTTCCGGGCGAGGTGACTGTCCGCTCGGTCTACAACAAGTTCCTCGACCGAGACGCCGCCGTGGCCAATGGGCTCAACGGGGGCGGCGCGAAGTACTGCATCGACAGCAACAACGGTAACGGCAACATCCAGTCGAAGTCGCTATACATCGCGTACACCAACAGCAACTGCTGATCGGGGCCGTACCGCCGCTGCGCGGTTTCCAGTTGGTGAGCCGCCCTGGCCGGGAACCGCGCTTCGACAAAGAACTGCTTCGTTAGCCCGACGGCACCGAGAGCGACCTCGGCTGCGGCGAGTAGAAGTGGTCAGGAGTCGCCCGCGGGTCGCGCCAGGTCAAGGGCTCCACCTATCAAACAAGAGGGCAGGAGATGACGGAAACTGTTTGTCGCTGGATCCTCGCGTTCGATGCCTCCTGCGCCCTGTGCCGGAAGGTGTCGCGGAGGGTCGAGTGGGCATCGGCTGGACGCCTGGAAGTCCTACCGCTCGGGCATCGAGACGTACAGCAATGGCGTCGTCAAGCCTTGGGCCCAGACGCTTCGTGGGCGCCTACCCTGATCATGGTTGAAGAAACGCGGGTCCGGGCTTGGACCGGTGTCCGCATGGGCTCCCGTCTCGCAATGCGGCTGGGGCCTCGTCGGACGGTATCGGTACTGCGTGCTCTTGCTGATCTGGACCGGGAAGGGCAGTCGGACGAGAATCAGGCCGACTCCGGCATCGGTCGGCGGGGGGTGCTCCGATTGAGCGCCGGCGCCGGGATCGCAGCGGCGCTGTTGGTGGCCGGCAAGGTGCCGGCGTTCGCGGCTCAGGAGTCCAGGGTGCTGGCAGCCGGCCGGAACTGGGCTCAGCTCAATCAGTCGCCGCGTGTGGGCCAGTACGACGAGTTGGCGCGGTTTCCGGTGGCCTACCGGCCGGCCATCTTCGCTGCCCTGTCCCCGAGCGTCCGGAGCAGCCTGTGGGTCGAACAGGTGAAGCGCTACCGGTCCGCGCATCGGGAACTGACGGCCGAGCAGGCCCGCGTGCTGGACGGCTTCGAGGCGATCGTTGCCAATGTTGATACCTACACCTACGAGAGTTCGGCGGTCCAGGCTCGGGTGAAGGCGATCGAGGCGGCGGGGATTGCGGCGTTCGGGCAGAGCGAGGCATGCCGCCTGATGTCGACGCTCGGCCCTGTCGATACTGCTGAAACCTTCGGTAGCTCCGGCAACAGCGCTGAACCTGCGCCCGCCGTGGCGTGCAATTGCAACCGAGGAAGTGGATGCCAACCGAGTTGCAGCTGCGTGGGCTGTAGCTCGTCCTGGCCTGGGTGCGGCTGTGCGGGGATTTGGACCTGTGACGGCCTGATCTGCGCCTGACGGCGTCCCGGCGCGTTGCGGCGACCCGAGGCAGGGTCCGTGTCCGATCCGGGATGACACGGGGCATCTTGTGTGCCGGGACGGCGACTGATCCACACGAGGTTGGCGATACGGCGGTCTCCTGGGGTCCGGGACGCCGCCGTATTGCCGATTCTATGTTGATCAAGGGTGACGGCCTGCGGCAGCGTTGCCCGTTGGGCTGCCCGGGGGGCTCTTGTGCGACACGACTCAGTCGTGCGGTGCCGGCGGGAGGGGACGCCGGGGCCGACGTAGGCTCGGGGCGTGACGACGGTGAGCCGGGAGATCGACGACATCCTGCAGCGCGGCGCGGACGGCGGGCGGATCACGCCCGAGGAGGCGCTGCTGCTCTACACCGAGGCGCCCTTCCACGCCATCGGTGAGGCGGCCGACGCGGTGCGCCGCCGGCGGTACCCGGACAACATCGTCACGTACCTGATCGACCGCAACATCAACTACACCAACGTCTGCGTCACGGCGTGCAAGTTCTGCGCGTTCTACCGCGCGCCGAAGCACAAGGAGGGCTGGACCCACCCGACCGAGGAGATCCTGCGCCGCTGCGGCGAGGCGCTCGAGCTGGGCGCGACCCAGGTGATGCTCCAGGGCGGGCACCACCCGGACTACGGGGTCGAGTACTACGAGGAGCTGTTCTCCTCGGTCAAGAAGGCGTACCCGCAGCTCGCCATCCACTCGATCGGCCCGAGCGAGATCCTGCACATGGCGAAGGTCTCCGGGGTGAGCCTGGACGAGGCCATCGCCCGGATCAAGGCGGCCGGGCTGGACTCGATCGCCGGGGCCGGGGCCGAGATGCTGCCGGCGCGCCCCCGGAAGGCGATCGCGCCGCTGAAGGAGTCCGGCGAGCGCTGGCTGGAGGTCATGGAGCTGGCGCACCGGCAGGGTGTCGAGTCGACCGCCACCATGATGATGGGCACCGGCGAGACCGCCGCCGAGCGGATCGAGCACCTGCGGATGATCCGGGACGTCCAGGACCGGACGCGGGGGTTCCGGGCCTTCATCCCGTGGACGTACCAGCCGGAGAACAACCACCTCAAGGGGCGTACCCAGGCCACCACGCTGGAGTACCTGCGGCTGGTCGCGGTGGCCCGGCTGTTCTTCGAGACCGTGCCGCACCTCCAGGCGTCCTGGCTGACCACCGGCAAGGACGTCGGCCAGCTGGCCCTGCACATGGGGGTGGACGACCTCGGTTCGATCATGCTGGAGGAGAACGTCATCTCCTCGGCCGGCGCCCGGCACCGGTCCAACCTGCACGAGCTGATCGGGATGATCCGATCGGCCGGACGGATTCCGGCGCAGCGCGACACCCTTTACCGTCGGTTGGCGGTCCATCACACTCCGGCCGATGATCCGACCGACGACCGGGTGGTTTCGCACTTCTCGTCGATCGCGATCCCGGGCGGCGGGGTGGCGAAATCACTGCCATTGGTGGACGTCAGATAAACGCTCCGTAATCGGTCCGGGCTGTGCATTGATCGACCGAACGGGCAATGGTTGCCCGGCGACAAGGCTGATCGGAGTGCCCGTTGGGGCCAGTGTGACGTGGGCGCGGGCCGGCAAGCTCCATCAATTCGGACAATCCTTAAGTGATTCTTAGGCCGGCAGGTCATGACACGTTTCCCGCAGGGGTGGCGATGATGATCGCGGACCGCTAACGTGCGGTCCGGCGGTGGCGGACGCGAATCGCGGCCGGCCGCCCATCCTTCCCGTCTTCCATGGGGGAACCCTTCATGATCTTCCGTAACCGTCCGCTGGCGCGGTTCGGCGCTGCCGCGCTGCTCGCCTCCGGCGTGTTCACCGCGCTCGGTACCCCGGCTTACGCCGCCGGCACCGAGACGGACCTTTCGCTCGACGTGGCCGGCACCCGGATCGCCGCCGGCGCCTCCGGCAAGGTCGCCTTCGTCAAGGTCACCAACAACGGGAAGAACACCCCGGGCAGCCTCGCCATCAAGGCCGACCTGTCGAAGGTGGACATCAACAAGGTCGTGCCGGTGCCGGTCGACGAGGGCCCGGACGGATGTGACTACGAGGAGGACGGGGAGACCCTGAAGAGCTGGGTCTGCAACGTCCCCGCCGGTGCGCTGCCCGGTCCGGGCGAGACCCTCGAGCTGCCGATCGTCGTCTTCAAGGCCGGTGAGTCGCTGGAGGGCACGTACCAGGCGCCGGTCAGCTTCACGCTGATCTCGAAGGACGACACCGACGACAGCAACAACACCAAGGACACCGTCGTCGAGCTGACCGACGAGAGCGGCGCGGACCTGACCGTGTTCGCCCCGGACGTCAAGCAGGCCGTCAAGGTCGACCAGGACGGCCTGATCAGCGTCGTCGGCGACCTGCACGCCGGCGAGACCGGCCAGCTCGTGTACGTGGTGGCCAACCAGGGTGACCAGGCCGTGGCCGGCCTGAAGATCACCGTCAAGCTGCCGAAGGGCACGACCTTCACCGAGGCCGAGCCGGGCTGCGAGTACAACGCGGCCAACACCGAGGCGGTCTGCACCTACGGCGAGTTCCCGCTGATCCCGGTCGAGCAGGACGGCGAGGAGAACGACAAGCTGGTCTCGGTCGCCGAGTTCTACCACCTGCTCTCGGTCGGCAAGGACGTCAAGGCCGGCGCGCTGTCCGGCGGCAGCGTCACCGTCGACCCGATCCTGCCCCGTACCGAGCTGCGGGCCAGCGCCCGTGAGCTGCGGAAGCTGCCGGAGAACGCCAAGGCGCTCTCCACCGACGACATCGACGCCAGCGACAACACCGACGGGTACGCCGTCATCGTGGCCGCCAAGGGCGGTACCGGTGGTGGCGACGGCGACGGCGGCAGCCTGCCGGTGACCGGCCCGCAGGCCGGCCTGATCGGTGGCATCGGCGGTGCCGTGCTGATCGCCGGTGGCGTCATGTTCCTGATGGCCCGTCGTCGCCGGGTGGTCCTGGTGACCCCGGGTGACGAGAAGCCGACCGCCTGACGGTCGTCCTCCATCGGCCCAGGAGGGCCGTTTACATAACGCACCGCAGCGGGGGCGGGATGGGTGACCATCCCGCCCCCGCTGTCTCTCCGCTCCGTTCCCAGCTCCCAACCCCGAGGGACCGATGACATCGTCAAACCGATCGGTGCTGGCCCGTGCCGGTACCGTCACCCTGCTCGCCGCCGGTCTGGTCGCCGTCGCCGTCCCGGCACAGGCCGCCGACCAGGCCGACCTGGCGCTCGTGCCGGTCAGCACCCAGCTCGCCAAGGGGGTCACCGAGGCGAAGGCCAAGCCGTTCAGGTTCACCGTGGACAACACCCGTGGCACGGTCGCCGCCCGCAACGTGACCGTCGGCGTGGACGCCCGCAAGGTCAACAAGAAGAAGGTCGGCTTCGTCGTACCGGAGGGTTGCCAGCAGCAGCGGGCGGCCATCTACTCGTGCGTCCTCGGCGACCTGGCCGCCGGCACGAGCGAGGACTTCTTCATTCCGCTGTTCAGCAAGGGCGGCCGGGGTGACGCCGGCACGCTGACCGTCACCATCAACTCCGAGACCACCGACCCGGAGCTCGAGGACAACACCGTCGATGTCGACCTGACGGTGACCAAGCCCGGGTACGACCTGGTCACCTGGGCCCAGGACGTCTACGCCAACGTCGAGGTGGACGGCGCGGCCACCGAGACCGACCTGAAGCCGGTCCGGCCGGGGCAGACCGCCCCGCTGGACTGGGTGGTCTACAACGGCGGCAGCCGGCGGGCGACCGGTGTGTTCTACGGCATCACCCTGCCGGCCGGCGTCAGCTTCGCCGAGGTGCCCGCCACCTGTGTCGTCCAGGACGTCGCCGGCTTCGTGCAGGCGTTCTGCGAGGACCGCGCGGTGGTGCTGAAGCCGGGCGAGTACTACACGGACAAGGTCACCGTGAAGGTCGCCGACGACGTGACCGAGCCGGTGCTGCGGATCGGCAACGTCTTCGCGTACGGGCTGGACCGTGCGGTGGAGGGTGAGCCGCTGGAGGAGCCGCAGGCCGCCGACTCGGCGCAGCGGCGTACCTTCACCGAGGCGGACGGGGCGGACAACAGCGCCGTCTTCGACGTCTTCGTCGACCTGTCGGCGGCACCGACCCCGACGCCGGGTCCGACCGGTGAGCCCACCGGTGAGCCGACCGCCTCGCCGACCGTCTCGCCGGGCACCGGCGGTGAGGGCGGCGGTGACGGCGGACTGCCGGTGACCGGCGCGCAGGCCGGCCTGATCGGCGGCGTCGGCGGTGCCGTACTGATCGCCGGTGGGGTGATGTTCCTGATGGCCCGCCGTCGCCGGGTGGTGTTGGTCACGCCGGACGACGAGACCTCGACCCGCTGACTCTCCACGACGGCCGGGCGGGGTGGTCCCGCCCGGCCGTCGGCGTCCGGCGGCTGGCAGAGTGGAGGGGTGAGCCGTACCCCGCAGGGCCAGCGCGCTGGTCTGGACAAGCAGCCGCACGAGGTCGCCGCGATGTTCGACGGCGTGGCCGCCCGCTACGACCTGACCAACACGGTGCTCTCCTTCGGGCAGGACCGCCTCTGGCGGCGGGCGACCCGGGCCGCGCTGGAACTCCGTCCCGGGCAGCGGGTGCTGGACGTCGGGGCGGGGACCGGGGTCTCCACCGAGGAGCTGGCCCAGTCCGGGGCGTACGCGGTCGGCGCCGACCTGAGTCTGGGCATGCTCGCCGCCGGTCGGCGGGTCCGCCCGGAGGTGCCGCTGCTGGCCGGGGACGCGCTGCGGTTGCCGTTCGCCGACGCCACCTTCGACGCGGTGACCATCTCGTTCGCCCTGCGCAACGTCACCGACCCGGATGCGGCCCTGCGGGAACTGGCCCGGGTGACCCGGCCGGGCGGCCGGCTGGTGGTGTGCGAGTTCAGTACCCCGACCAACCCCGCCTTCCGGACGGTCTACCTGTCGTACCTGATGCGGTCCCTGCCGGCGGTGGCCCGGACGGTGTCCAGCAACCCGGACGCCTACGTGTACCTGGCGGAGTCGATCCGGGCCTGGCCGGACCAGTCGGCGCTGGCGGCGCGGGTGGGCGCGGCCGGCTGGGGTCGGGTGGCCTGGCGCAACCTCACCGGCGGGGTGGTCGCCCTGCACCGCGCGACCCGCGACTGACCGCTGCGGGCAAGTGCCGGGCGACCCGCGACCGACCGGTGCCGGCGAGGGCCCCGCGACCGACCGCTGCTGGGCGGACCGGGATCGGCATCGCGTTCACGTTCCGTGTTATCCGTTTTAGGGGTGCTTCGTCCCAGTAGGCTGCCGCCATGGCAGGAGCAGACGAGACGGTCGGGTCGACCGGCGACGAGGACGACACGCGCGAACTCGTCGCCCAGCTGCGGCAGCTCGCCGGGGCCGATCCGGCGACCGTCCGGCAGGTGGTGACCGAGGTGCTGACCGCCCTGGACCGGGCGGCCGGCGGGTCGTTGCGGGACCATCTCCCCGAGGCGATCCGGCTGGACACCGGCCGTAACGCCACCACCGGTAGTCACTCCTGAGTTACCGCTCAGCGCTCCCGGAGCGCTCTCCAGGCGAGTTAGGGTCACCTAACCCCTGGCACCTGTAACGACGGTCATAGACTCCTCTCCGGTTGGCTTGTGAAGCATTTCACGAGCGTATGGGGAGGAGGCCCGGATGACATCGGTCGAGCGCGACGCCGACGTGATCGTCGTGGGCGCCGGACCCGGCGGCTCGGCGACCGCGTACCACCTGGCGCGGCACGGAGTACGGGTGCTGCTGCTGGAGAAGACCGAGTTCCCCCGGGAGAAGGTCTGCGGTGACGGCCTGACCCCACGGGCGGTCCGCCAGTTGATCCGGATGGGCGTGGACACCTCGCCCGAGGCCGGTTGGCTGCACAACCGGGGCCTGCGGGTGATCGGCGGCGGCCTCCGCCTGGAACTGGACTGGCCCGACCTGGCCAGCTTCCCCAACTACGGCCTGGTCCGCACCCGGCTGGACTTCGACGACCTGCTCGCCCGCCAGGCCGTCACGGCCGGCGCGGAGCTGCGTACCGGGGTGAACGTGATCGGCCCGGTGCTCGACGGCGACGGCCGGGTGACCGGGGTGACCGCCGAGGTCGGGCCGGACAAGACCCCGGCCACCTTCCACGCCCCGCTGGTGGTCGCCGCGGACGGCGTCTCCGGCCGGTTCCCCCTCGCGCTCGGCCTGGCCAAGCGGGAGGACCGCCCGATCGGCGTCGCGGTCCGGCGCTACTACAAGTGCCCGGCCAAGCACGACGACAACTACCTCGAGTCCTGGTTGGAACTGCGGGCCAAGGGCAGCGACGCGCTGCTGCCCGGGTACGGCTGGATCTTCGGCCTGGGTGACGGCCGGGTCAACGTCGGCCTGGGCGTGCTCAACTCCTCCGCCGCCTTCGGCAAGACCAACTACCGGCGGCTGCTGACCGACTGGCTGGCGAACACCCCGGCCGACTGGGGCATGACCGACGAGGCGAACGCCGAGGGCCCGATCCTCGGGGCCGCGCTGCCGATGGGCTTCAACCGGGTGCCGCACTACACCCGGGGCGTCATGCTGGTCGGCGACTCCGGCGGCATGGTCAACCCGTTCAACGGTGAGGGCATCGCGTACGCGATGGAGTCCGGCGAGGTCGCCGCCGAGATCGCGGTGCAGGCCCTCGCGCGGCCGGCGGGCGCGGAGCGCGAGCGGGCGCTGCACGCGTACCCGACGGAGCTGAAGGCGCGGTTCGGCGGCTACTACCGGCTCGGCGGCATCTTCGTGAAGCTGATCGGCCGCCCCGAGATCATGCGGATCGCCACCCGGCACGGCATGCCGCACCCGATGCTGATGCGCTTCGTCCTCAAACTGCTGGCCAACCTGACCGACCCGCGGGGCGGGGACGCGATGGACCGGGTCATCAACGCGATGACGAAGGCGGCCCCAGCGGTCTAGGAGACACACCCCGGCGCACGTTGCCGGAGGTGAAGTTAATAGTGTGATTTCGCCAACCACCGACCGACGCCAACCACCGAGGGCAGGGAAGGACGAGCAGGAGACCACATGACGCTCTCGCCTTACGCACCCATCATCGGGCTGTTCGCCCTCGCCGCGGCGTTCGCGCTCTTCTCGATCGCCGCCGCCCGCCTGACCGGGCCACGCCGGTACAACAAGGCCAAACTCGAGGCGTACGAGTGCGGTATCGAGCCGAGCCCGCAGCCGGTCGGCGGCGGCCGGTTCCCGATCAAGTTCTACCTGACGGCGATGCTCTTCATCGTCTTCGACATCGAGATCATCTTCCTCTACCCCTGGGCGGTCTCCTTCGACGCCCTGCCGATCTTCGGCTTCGTGGAGATGGTCCTGTTCATCGTCGCGGTCTTCGTCGCGTACGCCTACGTGTGGCGGCGCGGCGGCCTGGACTGGGACTGAGGGAGGAACCTCACATGGGTATCGAGGAGAAGCTTCCCGCCGGCATCCTGCTGACCTCGGTGGAGAAGCTGGTCAACTGGTCGCGGAAGTCGTCGGTCTGGGGCGCCACCTTCGGCCTGGCCTGCTGCGCCATCGAGATGATGGCCGCCGGTGGCCCGCACTACGACATGGGCCGCTGGGGCATGGAGGTCTTCCGGGCCTCGCCCCGCCAGGCGGACCTGATGATCGTCGCCGGCCGGGTCAGCCAGAAGATGGCCCCGGTGCTGCGGCAGATCTACGACCAGATGGCCGAGCCCCGCTGGGTGCTCTCGATGGGCGTCTGCGCCAGCAGCGGCGGGATGTTCAACAACTACGCCATCGTGCAGGGCGTCGACCACGTCGTCCCGGTCGACATGTACCTCCCCGGCTGCCCGCCCCGGCCGGAGATGCTCATCGACGCGATCCTCAAGCTCCGCGAGAAGATCGGCCACGAGCCGCTCGGCCCGAACGGCCGCAAGATGCTCGAGGCCCGGCAGGCCCGCGGTGACGTCCCGGTCGTCCCCTACGGCTCGATGCCGTCGTCGTACCGGGAGGACAAGGCCCGGCGCGCCGAGTGGACCCAGGCGGTCAAGGAGGGGCGCGAGGAGCAGCTCCGGATCGAGAACTGGATGAAGGCCCAGAACCACCTCCACCCGCACGGGGGCATCAAGTGAGCGCGAGGAGTGCAGCGGAGCGGAGCCCCGCAGTCGCGAACGGAGGGCATGCACGGTGACCGCACCGAACGACAAGCCGAACGACGGCGGCGTGCCGGTACCGGTGACGCCGGCCGGCGCGAGCACCGGCGCGCCGGCCGAGTACCCGCCGGCCAGCCCGGCCGGTCGGGGCATGTTCGGCATCCACGGCTCCGGCGACACCTCCGGCTTCGGCGGCCTGGTCCGGCCGCGCGTCCCGATCGAGGAGGCCCCCCGGCCGTACGGCGGCTACTTCGACGAGGTCCGGGACGCGCTGGAGGAGGCGTACCCGGGCTTCAACGAGGCGATCGAGAAGGTCGTCGTGGACCGGGGTGAGCTGACCCTGCACATCCGCCCGGAGAAGATCGTCGAGGTCTGCCAGGTGCTCCGGGACGACCTGGCGCTCCGCTTCGAGCTGTGCTCGTCGGTCTCCGGCGTCGACTACCTCGGCGCGGACGAGCGCCGGCTGCACGTGGTCTACCACCTCACCTCGATGACGTACCGCCGCCGGCTGCGGCTGGAGGTCGCCGTCCCGGCGGACGCCCCGCACCTGCCGAGCGTGACCAGCGTCTACCCGACCGCCGACTGGCAGGAGCGGGAGACGTACGACATGTTCGGCGTGGTCTTCGACGGCCACCCCGCCCTGACCCGGATCCTCATGCCGGACGACTGGGAGGGGCACCCGCAGCGTAAGGACTACCCGCTCGGCGGCGTGCCCGTCGAGTACAAGGGCGCGGAGATCCCACCGCCAGACCAGCGGAGGTCCTACCAGTGAGCTACGCCACCGAGCGCGAGACGACCGAGGGTCGGGTCTTCACCGTCACCGGCGGGGACTGGGACACCATCGTCTCCAACACCGATCCGATCAACGACGAGCGGATCGTGGTCAACATGGGTCCGCAGCACCCGTCCACGCACGGGGTGCTGCGGCTGATCCTGGAGCTGGAGGGGGAGACCGTCCGCGAGATGCGGTCGGTCGTCGGGTACCTCCACACCGGCATCGAGAAGAACCTCGAGTACCGCAACTGGGTGCAGGGTTCCACCTTCGTGACCCGGATGGACTACCTCTCGCCGATCTTCAACGAGACGGCGTACGCGCTGGCGGTGGAGAAGCTGCTCGGCATCGAGGAGCAGATCACCGAGCGGGCCTCGGTCATCCGGGTGCTGATGATGGAGCTGAACCGGATCTCCTCGCACCTGGTCTGGCTGGCCACCACCGGCATGGAGCTGGGCGCGATCTCGATCATGCTGTACGGCTTCCGTGAGCGGGAGTACATCCTCGACATCTTCGAGACCATCACCGGCCTGCGGATGAACCACGCGTACGTCCGGCCCGGCGGGGTCGCGCAGGACGTGCCGGACGACGCGATCGTCAAGATCCGCAAGTTCCTCAAGGACATGCCGAAGAAGCTTAAGGAGTACGAGGACCTCCTCTCCGGCCAGCCGATCTGGATCGAGCGGACGAAGAACGTCGCCGTCCTCGACGTGACCGCCTGTGTGGCGCTCGGCGTGACCGGGCCGGTGCTCCGCTCCGCCGGGCTCCCCTGGGACCTGCGCAAGACCGACCCGTACTGCGGCTACGAGACGTACGAGTTCGACGTGCCGACCCACCCGGACGGCGACGTCTGGGGCCGGTACGTGGTCCGGCTGGCTGAGATCCGGGAGTCGCTGAAGCTGGTCGAGCAGGCCGTCGACCGGCTGAAGCCCGGCCCGGTGATGGTGGCCGACAAGAAGATCGCCTGGCCGGCGCAGCTCGCCATCGGCGTCGACGGCATGGGCAACTCCCTGGAGCACGTCGCCAAGATCATGGGTCAGTCGATGGAGTCGCTGATCCACCACTTCAAGCTCGTCACCGAGGGCTTCCGGGTCCCGCCGGGCCAGGTGTACGTGGCGATCGAGTCGCCCCGGGGCGAGCTGGGCGTGCACGCGGTCTCCGACGGCGGTACGCGGCCGTACCGGGTGCACTACCGGGAGCCGAGCTTCGTCAACCTCCAGGCCCTCCCGGCGATGGCCGAGGGCGGCCTGATCGCCGACGTGATCGCCGGTGGCGCCTCGCTGGACCCCGTGATGGGTGGTTGTGACCGATGACTCTGTTCACTGACGAGACGCGGGCGCGGGCGCGCGAGATCATCTCCCGCTACCCGGCCGACCGGTCCCGGTCGGCGCTGCTGCCGCTGCTGCACCTGGTGCAGTCCGAGGAGGGGTACGTCTCCCCGGCCGGTGTCGAGTTCTGCGCCGAGGTGCTCGGGCTGAACAAGGCCCAGGTCGGCGCGGTCGCCACCTTCTACACCATGTACAAGCGCAAGCCGACCGGCGACTACCTGGTCAGCGTCTGCACGAACACGATGTGCAACGTGCTCGGTGGGCAGGAGGTCTACGACACCCTCACCGAGCACCTCGGCGTCGGCCACGACGAGACCACCGCCGACGGGAAGATCACCCTGGAGCACGCCGAGTGCCTGGCGGCCTGCGACTACGGCCCGGTGATGACGGTCAACTACGACTTCTTCGACGGCGTGGACCCGCAGACCGCGCTCGGCGTGGTCGAGGAGCTGCGCGCCGGTGGCCGGCCGATGCCGACCCGGGGCGCCCGGCTCTGCACGCTGAAGGAGATGTCGGTGCAGCTGGCCGGCTTCGCCGACGAGCGGGAGGGCGCGGTCGCCGACGGCGGCCCGGGTGAGCCCACCCTGCGCGGGCTGCGCCTGGCCCAGCAGCACGGCATCTCGGTGCCGGGCTTCGACCCGAACACCCCGATCCGCAGCAAGGCCGAGGCCGACCGGGCCGCCGCGGAAGCCAAGGCGAAGGCCGAGGCGGAGAAGACGAAGACGGCCCCGGCCCCCGAGCCGGCGGTGCCGGCGGCGGCCAGCGGCAGCACCGCCCCGGACGTGAAGGCCCCGGACGACAAGTCGCCCGAGGTGCGGGCCGCCGAGACCCGGCAGCCGGACGCGCAGACCGCCGTCCCCGACGCGCCGGGCACCAAGGCCCCGGTGGACGGCGCGCCGCCGGCCCCGCGCGACGCCCAGAACGCGGAGGCGGAGGGCGCGGCCGCCAACCCGCCGGCCGGTGACGGCAAGCCCGCCGGTGACAACGCCGCTGCGCAGGAGCGCTCGCTCAAGGAAGCGGAGGCAAACAAGTGACCACGCCTCGGCCGGAAACCCTGGCCAAGCTCACTCCGGTGCTCACTAAGCGCTGGCTCTCGCCGGACGCCTGGAAGATCGACACCTACCAGAAGCTGGACGGCTACGCCGCCCTGCGCAAGGCGCTCAAGGCGCACCCCGACGACCTGATCCAGCTCGTCAAGGACTCCGGCCTGCGCGGCCGGGGCGGCGCGGGCTTCCCGACCGGTCTGAAGTGGGGCTTCATCCCGCAGGGCGACGGCAAGCCGCACTACCTGGTGGTCAATGCCGACGAGGGCGAGCCGGGCACCTGCAAGGACCTGCCGCTGATGACGCACGACCCGCACTCGCTGGTCGAGGGCGTGATCATCGCGTCGTACGCGATCCGGGCCAACCGGGCGTACATCTACATCCGCGGTGAGGCGGTGCACGCCGCCCGCCGGCTGCGCAACGCGGTGGACGAGGCGTACGCCAAGGGCTTCCTCGGGAAGAACATCCTCGGCTCCGGGTTCGACCTGGACCTGGTGGTGCACGGCGGCGCGGGCGCGTACATCTGCGGTGAGGAGACCGCGCTGCTGGACTCGCTGGAGGGCTTCCGGGGCCAGCCCCGGCTGCGCCCGCCGTTCCCGGCGACCCACGGCCTGTACGCCTGCCCGACGGTGGTCAACAACGTCGGCACCATCGCCAGCGTGCCGTACATCGTGCTGGGCGGGGCCGACTGGTGGAAGAGCATGGGCACGGAGAAGTCCTCCGGGCCGATGATCTACTCGCTCTCCGGTCGGATCGCCAACCCCGGGCAGTACGAGTGCGGCCTCGGCATCACCCTGCGCGAGCTGATCGAGCTGGCCGGTGGCATGCAGCCGGGGCACAACCTGCGCTTCTGGACCCCGGGCGGCTCGTCGACGCCGCTGCTCACCGCCGAGCACCTCGACGTGCCGCTGGACTTCGAGGGCGTCGCGGGAGCCGGGTCGATCCTGGGCACCACGGCCACCCAGATCTTCTCCGACCAGGACTGCCCGGTCTACGCGACCTACCGGTGGCTGGAGTTCTACCACCACGAGTCGTGCGGCAAGTGCACCCCGTGCCGGGAGGGCAACTACTGGATGGTCCGGGTCTACCGGCGGATCCTCGCCGGCCAGGGCACCCACGAGGACCTGGACACCCTGCTCGACACCTGCGACAACATCCTCGGCCGCTCGTTCTGCGGTCTGGGTGACGGGGCGACCAGCCCGGTGACCTCGTCGCTCCAGTACTTCAAGCAGGACTACCTCGACTACATCGAGGGACGCACCGCGCCGAAGCTGTCGGAGAAGACCCTGGTAGGGGCGCACTGATGACTGACGTAGCCAAGCAGACCGAGACCGTCACGCTCACCATCGACGGCGTCCAGGTCACCGCCCCGAAGGGGGCGCTGCTGATCCGGGTCGCCGAGCAGTTGGGCACCGAGATCCCCCGGTTCTGCGACCACCCGCTGCTGGCCCCGGCCGGCGCCTGCCGGCAGTGCCTGGTCGAGGTGGAGGGGCAGCGCAAGCCGGTCGCCTCCTGCACCCAGCCGGTGGCCGAGGGCATGGTGGTCCGGACCCAGCTCACCTCTCCCGTCGCCAAGAAGGCGCAGGAGGGGATCATGGAGCTGCTCCTGGTCAACCACCCGCTCGACTGCCCGATGTGCGACAAGGGCGGTGAGTGCCCGCTACAGAACCAGGCGATGTCCACCGGCCGCACCGACTCCCGCTTCCACGAGCACAAGCGGGAGTACGAGAAGCCGCTGAACATCTCCACCCAGGTCCTGCTGGACCGGGAACGCTGCGTGCTCTGCCAGCGCTGCACCCGGTTCTCCGAGGAGATCGCCGGGGACAAGTTCATCGACCTGATGGGCCGCTCCTCCGCCGAGGAGATCAACATCTACCGGGACGAGGCGTACGGGGCGGAAGAGGGCGAGGACGACGGCGACGTGCCGTTCAACTCGTACTTCTCCGGCAACACCGTGCAGATCTGCCCGGTCGGCGCGCTGACCGGCGCGCAGTACCGCTTCCGCGCCCGCCCGTTCGACCTGGTCTCCACCCCGAGCGTCTGCGAGCACTGCTCGGCCGGCTGCGCGCAGCGCACCGACTGGCGGCGCGGCAAGGTGCTGCGCCGGCTCGCCGGTGACGACCCGCAGGTCAACGAGGAGTGGAACTGCGACAAGGGCCGGTGGGGCTTCCAGTACACCCGCGCCTTCGACCGGATCACCACCCCGCTGGTGCGGGACGCCAAGACCGGCGAGCTGCGCGAGGCGTCCTGGAGTGAGGCGCTCACCGTGGCCGCCGAGGGGCTGGCCGCCGCCCGCGACGGTGGGCAGGGCACCGCGGTGCTCACCGGCGGCCGGCTGACCGTCGAGGACGCCTACGCGTACGCGAAGTTCGCCCGGGTCGCGCTGAACACCAACGACATCGACTTCCGGGCCCGGCCGGTTTCCCGCGAGGAGACCGAGTTCCTGGCCAGCAACGTCGCCGGCATCACCGACGTCACGTACGCCGATGTCGAGAACGCCCCGGCGGTGGTGCTGGCCGGTCTGGACCCGGAGGAGGAGTGCCCGATCCTCTTCCTCCGGCTGCGCAAGGCGTACCTGAAGAAGAAGCTCACCGTGTACGCGCTCGCGCCGTTCGCCACCCGGGGCCTGGAGAAGCTCGGCGCGAAGCTCGCCCGGGTGGTGCCGGGCGAGGAGGCGCTGCTGCTGGCCGAGCACGCCACGGTCAGCGAGGCGCTGAGCACCGAGGGCGCCATCCTGATCGTCGGCGAGCGGCTGGCCGGGGTGCCCGGTGGGCTCTCCGCCGCCGCCCAGGTGGCCCGGCGTACCGGCGCGAAGCTGGCCTGGGTGCCGCGCCGCGCGGGTGACCGGGGCGCGGTCGACACCGGCTGCCTGCCGAACCTGCTCCCCGGCGGACGCCTGGTCACCGAGCCGGCGGCCCGCGCGGAGCTGGGCGAGGCGTGGGACATCGCGGCCGGGGTGATCCCCAGCCAGGCCGGCCGGGACACCGACGGCATCGTGGCCGCCGCCGCGGCCGGCAAGCTGGGCGCGCTGGTGGTGGCCGGGGTCGACCCGGCCGACCTGGCCGACCCGCGACTGGCCGAGCAGGCCCTCGACGAGGTGCCGTTCCTGGTCAGCCTGGAGCTGCGGATGAGCGCGGTGGCCCGCCGGGCCGACGTGGTCTTCCCGGTCGCCCCGGTGGTCGAGAAGGCCGGCAGCTTCCTGGACTGGGAGGGCCGGCTACGCCCGTTCGACGCGGTGCTCCAGACCCCGGCGATGACCGACGCCCGGGTGCTCGACGCGCTCGCCGACCGGCTCGGGGTGGCGCTGGGCACCGGGGACGTGCTGAGCGTCCGCCGGGAGCTGGGCTCGCTGCCGGCGACCCGGACCGACCGCCCGTCGGCCCCGTCGGTGGAGCCGCGACCGGCCCCGCAGCCGGGCGCGGGCGAAGCCGTGCTCGCCACCTGGCACCAGCTGCTCGACCTGGGCAGCCTCACCGACGGCGACGAGATCCTGGGCGGTACCGCCCGGCCGCCGGTGGTGCGGCTGGGCAAGGGCACCGCCGAGGCGCTCGGGGTGGCCGACGGCGACCCGGTGACGGTGGGCACCGACCGGGGGGCGCTGACCCTGCCGGCGGCGATCACCGAGATGCCGGACGGCGTCGTCTGGCTGCCGACCAACTCACCCGGTTCGACCGTCCGGCGCAGCCTCGGCGCGACGTCCGGCACGGTGGTACGCGTCTCCGCGGCGACCGCTCCGGTCGCCGCCGACGCCGCCGACCGCCCGGGTCCGCTCCTCAACACCGGGGGTGCCCAATGAACATCCTCTCGCAGGACCCGACGCTGGCCGATTTCGGCAAGGACCCGTGGTGGCTGGTCCTGGTCAAGATCCTCTTCGCCTTCGTGTTCGCCCTGGTCGGCACCCTGCTGGGGGTCTGGTTCGAGCGCCGCGTGGTGGGCTTCATGCAGGTCCGGCCGGGCCCGAACCAGCTCGGTCCGTTCGGTCTGCTGCAGACCCTCGCCGACGGTCTGAAGATGGCCTTCAAGGAGGACATCCTCCCGAAGGCGGCGGACAAGGTCGTCTACTTCTTCGCCCCGGCCATCTCGGTGATCTGCGCGGTCACCGCGCTGTCGGTGATTCCGTTCGGGCCGATGGTGAGCATCTTCGGCCACCAGACGCCGTTGCAGGTCACCGACGTGTCGGTGGCGGTGCTGGTGGTGCTGGCCTTCTCGTCGCTGGCGGTGTACGGCATCGTGCTCGGCGGCTGGGCCTCCGGTTCGACGTACTCGCTGCTCGGTGGGCTGCGCTCCACCGCCCAGCTGATCTCGTACGAGGTCGCGCTGGGGCTGAGCGTGGTGGCGGTGTTCATGACCGCCGGCACGATGTCCACCAGCGGGATCGTCGCAGCCCAGGCCAACGGCACCCAGTTGAACCTGTTCGGCCAGGAGTTCTCGGCCCCCGGCTGGTACGCCCTGCTGCTCTTCCCGAGCTTCGTGATCTTCTTCATCGCGATCGTCGGTGAGACCAACCGGCCCCCGTTCGACCTGCCCGAGGCCGAGTCGGAGCTGGTCGCCGGCTTCATGACCGAGTACAGCTCGCTGAAGTTCGCGCTGATCATGCTCTCCGAGTACGTGGCGATGGTCAGCATGTCGGCCTTCACCGCGACGCTCTTCCTCGGCGGCTGGCGGGCACCCGCGCCGATCAGCACCTTCTGGGAGGGCGCCAACTCCGGTTGGTGGCCGATGCTGTGGTTCTTCGGCAAGGTCGTCCTGCTGGTCTTCGTCTTCGTCTGGCTGCGCGGCACGCTGCCCCGGCTCCGGTACGACCAGTTCATGCGGCTGGGCTGGAAGGTCCTGCTGCCGATCAACCTGGTCTGGATCCTGGTGCTGGCCTGGCTGCGCTCGATCGAGGACTGGGAGACCCGGGGCCGGCTGACCGGCATCGGCGTGCTCGCCGGTCTGCTGCTGCTCGTGGTGCTGCTGTGGCCGAGCCGCAAGCCGGAGCGCAAGCCGACGCCGCAGGAGGTCGTCGACAGCCGACCGCACGGCAGCTTCCCGGTACCCCCCATGGACCTGCAGGTGCCGCCGAGCCCGCGTACCCGGCGGGTGGTGGCCGAGCGGGAGCCGGCCAACATCGGTACCGGCTCTGACTCGAAGGAGGTGTGACGTGGGCGGGATCACCGGAACGTTCAAGGGCTTCGGCGTCACCTTCTCGCACATGTTCAGGAAGGTCGTCACGACCGACTACCCGTTCAAGCCGCCGACCCCGGCGCCGCGCTACCACGGGCGGCACATCCTCAACCGGCACCCGGACGGGCTGGAGAAGTGCATCGGGTGTGAGCTGTGCGCCTGGGCCTGCCCGGCGGACGCGATCTACGTCGAGGGCGGCGACAACACCGACGAGCAGCGGTTCTCGCCGGGTGAGCGGTACGCCAGCATCTACCAGATCAACTACGCCCGCTGCATCTTCTGCGGGCTCTGCATCGAGGCCTGCCCGACCCGTTCGCTCACCATGAGCAACGAGTACGAGCTGGCCCGGGACAACCGGCAGGACCTGATCTTCACCAAGGAGCAGCTCCTCGCCCCGCTGCTGCCCGGCATGGAGCAGCCGCCGCACCCGATGCGGCTCGGCGACAGCGAGAAGGACTACTACGTCGGCGCGCTGGAGAACCCGGGCACCTCGGCCGGGGCCGAGCGGTCCCCGATGGGCCCCGGCCGGTACGCGCTCGACGACCACCCGGGGGTCACCTTCCCCGGTGCCGAGCAGGCCGCCCAGCGGGCGGAAGCGGGCAAGGGAGACAAGGCATGACCACGTCCACGGTGCTGGCCGCGGCGGGCGAGGTGAGCGGCGGCGAGGAGGTCACCTTCTGGATCCTCGCCCCGCTGGCGCTGCTCGGCGCGATCGGCATGATCTGGGCCCGCAACGCGGTGCACTCGGCCCTCTGGCTGGTGCTGACCATGCTCTGCCTGGGCGTCTTCTACGTGATCCAGGCGGGGCCGTTCATCGGCATGGTGCAGATCATCGTCTACACCGGCGCGATCATGATGCTGTTCCTGTTCGTGCTGATGCTGGTCGGCCGGGAGAACTCGGACTCGCTCATCGAGACCCTGCGCGGTCAGCGGATCGCGGCGATCCTGCTCGGGCTCGGCTTCGCCGGCCTGGTCGCCGGCGGGATGACCCGGGCGCTGGACGGCACCACCCCGGTCGGTCTGGACGAGGCCAACGCCGAGGGGAACGTCGAGGGCATCGCCCGGCTGCTGTTCACCAAGTACGTGCTCGCCTTCGAGCTGACCTCGGCGCTGCTGATCACCGCCGCGATCGGCGCGATGGTGCTGGCGCACATCGAGCGGCGGCGCGAGGACAAGATGGACCAGATCGCGACCATGAAGGCCCGGTTCCGGCCCGGTAACTACCCCGGCCCGAAGCCCGGCCCGGGTGTCTTCGCCACCTCCTCCTCGGTGGCGACCCCGGCCCGCCTGCCCGACGGCCGGCTGACCGAGCGCAGCATCCCCGAGATCATGCCGGTCCGGGAGCTCAGCGCCGAGGAGACCACGCTGAAGGGGACGGACCGGTGAGCGCGAGGAGTGCAGCGGAGCGGAGCCCCGCAGTCGCGAACGAAAGGCGCGCACCGGTGAGCGCGAGGAGTGCAGCAGAGCGGAGCCCCGCAGTCGCGAACGAAGGGTGGGCTCAGGGATGACCCCCGACTACTACCTGATCCTGGCCGCGGTGCTGTTCACCATCGGCGCGGTCGGGGTGCTCATCCGGCGCAACGCGATCGTGCTGTTCATGTGCGTCGAGCTGATGCTCAACGCGGCCAACCTGACCCTGGTCACGTTCAGCCGGATCAACGGCGACCTGAACGGCCAGATCATGTCCTTCTTCGTGATGGTGGTGGCCGCCGCCGAGGTCGTGGTCGGGCTCGCGATCATCATGTCGATCTTCCGGACTCGGCGCTCGGCGAGCGTCGACGACGCCAACCTGCTCAAGTACTAAGGGGCCGACGCAGTGGAAGAGACTGTGCGTTACGCAGAGGCCACGGGTCTCCTCGGCAGCGTCTGGCTGCTGGTGGCGATCCCGCTGGTCAGCGCGGCGATCCTGCTGCTGCTCGGGCGGCGGGCCGACCGCTGGGGGCACTGGCTCGGGGTGGCCGCGATCGGGGCCGCGTTCGTGCTGGGTCTCAGCTACTTCTTCCAGCTGCGCGGCCTGGAGAACAAATCCGTCGAGCTGAGCCTCTGGGACTTCATCACCGTCGGTGACCTCCGGGTGGACTTCGGCCTGCTGTTCGACCCGCTGGCCGCGGTCTTCGTCCTGCTGATCACCGGGGTGGGCTTCCTGATCCACCTGTACGCGGTGGAGTACATGGCGCACGACGCCGGCCGGCGGCGCTTCTTCGCGTACTTCAACCTGTTCGTCGCGGCCATGCTGCTGCTGGTGCTCGGCAACAACTACGTGATGCTGTACTTCGGCTGGGAGGGCGTCGGTCTGGCGTCGTACCTGCTGATCAGCTTCTGGACCGACCGGCCGAGCGCGGCGACCGCCGGCAAGAAGGCGTTCCTGATGAACCGGGTCGGCGACGCCGGCCTGGCCATCGGCATCTTCATCATGTTCGCCACTCTCGGCACCACCCAGTACGACGAGGTCTTCAACGGGGTCAGCGGCCTGGCCGGCGGCACCGTGCTCGCGCTGGGTCTGCTGCTGCTGCTCGGCGCGACCGGCAAGTCCGGCCAGTTCCCGCTCCAGGCGTGGCTCCCGGACGCGATGGAGGGCCCGACCCCGGTGTCGGCGCTCATCCACGCGGCCACCATGGTCACCGCCGGCGTCTACCTGATCGCCCGGTCCAACCCGGTGTTCTCCGCCAACGAGACGCTCCAGCTCGTGGTGGTCAGCGTCGGTGCGCTCACCCTGCTGCTGGGCTGCATCATCGGCGCGGCCAAGGACGACATCAAGCGGGTACTGGCCTGGTCGACGGTGAGCCAGATCGGCTACATGTTCCTCGGTGTCGGGCTGGGCGGCGCGGCGTACGCGCTGGCCATCGTGCACCTGCTGGCGCACGGCTTCTTCAAGGCCAATATGTTCCTCGGGGCCGGTTCGGTCATGCACGGCATGAAGGACCAGGTGGACATCCGCCGCTTCGGTGGCCTGGCCAAGCACATGAAGATCACCTGGATCACCTTCATGATGGGCTGGCTCGCCATCATCGGCATGTTCCCGTTCTCCGGCTTCTTCTCCAAGGAGCCGATCATCGTGGCCGCGTTCGAGCGCGACGACTGGACGGCCTGGCTGTTCGGTGGTGCCGCGCTGCTCGGTGCCGGGCTGACCGCGTTCTACATGACCCGGCTGTTCGTGCTCACCTTCCACGGGCCGAAGCGGTGGACCGAGGACATCGACCACCCGCACGAGTCGCCGGCCCTGATGACCATCCCGCTGATCCTGCTGGCGATCGGTTCGGTCGGCGCCGGTTTCCTGCTCGCCACCTCGGTACCGGACTGGCTGACCGCCACCGCCGGGCTGGGCGGCGAGGCCGAGGAGCACGAGGCGGTCCTGTCGCACACCGTCATCACCATCCTGTCGCTGCTGGTCACGGCGCTGGGTGTCGGGCTGGCCTGGACGCTGTTCCGCAACGGCACCGCCACCACGCCGCAGCCGGCCGGGGTGCTGGTCACCGCCGCCCGGCGCAACCTCTACACCGACGCCTTCAACGAGGCGGTCTTCGAGAAGCCCGGCATCTTCCTCACCCGGGCGCTCGTCTACCTCGACAACCGGGGCGTCGACGGCCTGGTCAACGGGCTCGCCGCCGGGGTCGGCGGTGGTTCGGGTCGGCTCCGGCGGCTCCAGACCGGCTTCGTCCGGTCGTACGCGACGTCGATCCTGACCGGCGCGCTGCTGGTGGTCGCCGCGTTCCTGGCCGTACAGGCGGGGTGGTTGGCGTGATCGACCTCTTCCTGGCCGCCACTGCCGGCGGACCGCGCAGTCACGACGGAGGTAAGGCCGCATAATGTCCGACTTCCCCTTCCTCTCGGTGCTGACCGTCGCGCCGCTGGTCGGCGCGCTGATCGTGGCTCTCCTGCCGCGCAGCCGGCCGGAGTTCGCCAAGCAGGTCGCGTTCGTCTGGTCGCTGGCGGTGCTGGCGCTGACCGTGGTCATGTGGATCACCTTCAAGGCCGGCGGCGAGCGGTTCCAGTTCCGCGAGTCCTACACCTGGATCCCGCAGTGGGACGCCCGGTTCACCTTCGCCGCCGACGGCATCGCCCTGGTCATGCTGATGCTGATCGGGGTGCTGGTGCCGCTGGTGATCCTGGCCTCCTGGCACGACGCCGAGCAGTCCAAGCGGTCCGTGCCGGTCTACTTCGCGCTGCTGCTGGTCCTCGAGAGCACGATGATCGGCGTCTTCGCCGCCGCCGACGTCTTCCTGTTCTACGTGTTCTTCGAGGTCATGCTGGTGCCGATGTACTTCATCATCGGCAGCTACGGCGGCCACCAGCGGCAGTACGCGGCGGTGAAGTTCTTCCTGTACTCGCTGGTCGGCGGTCTGTTCATGCTGGCCGCGGTGATCGGCCTGTGGGTGGTCGGCGGGAAGACCTTCGACTGGCAGACCCTGGTGCAGGCGGACATCTCCACCGGCACCGAGCGCTGGCTGTTCCTCGGCTTCTTCGTCGCCTTCGCGATCAAGGCACCGTTCTTCCCGTTCCACACCTGGCTGCCGGACGCCGGTGGGGCGGCCCCGGCCGGTTCCGCCGCGCTGCTGGTCGGCGTGATGGACAAGGTCGGCACGTTCGGCATCCTGCGGTACTGCCTGCCGATGTTCCCGGAGGCGTCGAAGTGGTTCGCGCCGTGGGCGCTGGCGCTGGGCGTGATCGGCATCATCTACGCCGCGCTGCTGGCGGTCGGGCAGAACGACCTGAAGCGGCTGGTGTCGTACACCTCGATCGCGCACTTCGGCTTCATCGGGGTGGGCATCTTCGCCTTCACCACCCAGGCCGGCACCGGCGCGGTGCTCTACATGGTCAACCACGGGCTCGCCACCGGCCTGCTCTTCCTGGTGGTGGGCATGCTGATCGCCCGGCGCGGCTCGGCCCTGATCAGCGACTTCGGCGGCGCGGGCAAGCTGGTCCCGGTGCTGGCCGGGGTGCTGTTCTTCGCCGGTCTGGCCTCGCTGGCGCTGCCCGGCACCGCGCCGTTCATCTCCGAGTTCCTGGTGCTGATCGGCACGTTCACGGTGAACAAGCCGGTCGCGGTGATCGCCACCCTGGGCATCATCCTGGCCGCCGCGTACGTGCTGTGGATGGTGCAGCGCACCACGCAGGGGACGCTGAACCCGGCCCTGACCGAGGTCGAGGGCATGAAGCGGGACCTGAACCTGCGCGAGAAGGTCGTGGTCGCCCCGCTGATCGCGCTGATCGTGCTGCTCGGCTTCTATCCGAAGCCGCTCACCGATGTCATCAACCCCGCCGTCCAGGCGACCATGCAGGACGTCGGCAAGACCGACCCCGCCCCGACGGTCGGTAGCGTCCAGGAGGCAGCAAAGTGACCGAGCAGCTCCAGTTGCCGTCGATCAACTATCTGGCGCTCCTGCCGATTCTGATCATGCTGGGCGCCGCCCTGTTCGGCGTCCTGGTCGAGGCGTTCGTGCCGCGCCGGGGCCGCCACTCGACCCAGCTGGTGCTGGCGCTGGCCGCGGTGGTCGGCGCGTTCGTGGCGGTGGTCTTCGCCGACGACCGGCGCGGCATCACCATCGGCGGGGCGATCGCGGTGGACGGGCCGACGCTCTTCCTCCAGGGCGGCATCCTGATCCTCGCGGCGGTGGCGCTGCTGATGATCGGCGAGCGGACCGTGGAGCGGGGCGGCGCGTTCGTGGCCCAGGCCGCGGTCACCGCCGAGTCGGCCGACGACCGGCGGCAGGCCGAGGGGCAGAACGGCACCACCGAGATCTACCCGCTGACCAGCTTCGCCATCGCCGGCATGCTGATCTTCGTGGCGGCGAATGACCTGCTGACCATGTTCATCGCCCTCGAGGTGTTCTCGTTGCCGCTCTACCTGCTCTGCGCGCTGGCCCGTCGCCGGCGGCTGCTGAGCCAGGAAGCCGCGATGAAGTACTTTCTGCTCGGCGCGTACGCCTCGGCGTTCTTCCTGTTCGGTGTGGCGCTGGTCTACGGGTTCACCTCGGGCATCCCGAACCGCGAGGCCGGGGTGGACATGAACACCATCGCCGCCGCGGTGACCGAGTCGACCTCCAGCCGGGTGCTGCTCTTCGCCGGTATCGCGCTGATCTCCATCGGTCTGCTGTTCAAGGCCGCGGCGGCCCCGTTCCACGTCTGGACGCCGGACGTCTACCAGGGCGCGCCCACCCCGATCACCGGGTTCATGGCCGCCTGCACCAAGGTCGCCGCGTTCGGCGCGCTGCTGCGGATCTTCCACGTGGCGTTCGGCGGGGCGGCCTGGGACTTCACCCCGGTGCTGGGCGCGGTGGCGGTGCTCACCATGCTGGTCGGCGCGGTGCTGGCGGTCACCCAGACCGACATCAAGCGGCTGCTGGCGTACTCGTCCATCGCGAACGCCGGCTACCTGCTGGTCGGGGTGCTCGCCCCGGGCAGCGAGGGCCTCTCCGGCACGATGTTCTACCTGGTCGCGTACGGCTTCTCGGTGCTGGCCGCGTTCGCGGTGGTCACCCTGGTCCGGGACGCCGACGGCGAGGCCACCCACCTGTCCCGCTGGGCCGGGTTGGGCCGGCGGTCGCCGTTCTACGCCGCGCTGTTCACCTTCATCCTGCTGGCCTTCGCGGGTATCCCGCTGACCAGCGGCTTCATGAGCAAGGTCGCGGTCTTCGGTCCGGCCCTGGACGGCGGCCAGGCGTGGCTGGTGGTCGCCGGTGTGCTGACGAGCATGGTGCTGGCCTTCCCGTACCTGCGGGTCGTGGTGATGATGTGGCTCTCCGAGCCGGGTGACGCCACCCCGACCGTCACCGTGCCCGGCGGGCTGACCGCCGCCGCGCTGATGATCGGTGTGGCCGCCACGCTGATCCTGGGCGTGGCCCCGGCCCCGCTGTTGGACCTGGCCGACGGAGCCGCCCAGTTCATTCGGTGACCGACCCGGCCGTTCCGTTCCGGCCGCAGCCGCCGTACCCGTTCACCCGGGTACGGCGGCTGCCCCCGTTGCACCCCCACCCCCCCCACCCCCTGCCCCCCACCCCCCAACCCGCTTCGCCCTGTTGACCATGAAGTTGTTGTCGTCCGCATCGGCGTGTCGCGGGCAGTAACTTCATGATCAACGCGGGTGGCGGCGGGCGGGCCTGCCCCGACCGGACGGGGTCGAGTGGGTGTGGCATGGTTGAGAGCGTGGAGACAGCGGCTGGCCAGCGAACAGGTGCCACCGGCTCCGGCAGTCGCCGGAGCCGGCCGAGCGTGGGTCAGTTCGACTCGCTCGGGCTCTACCTCGCCGACTCCCGGATCGAGGCGTCCGTGCTCGGGCTGCTCGAGACGGTCGAGACCGAGCTGAGGTCGAGCGTGGCGAGCGCGGACCCGCTCGTCACCGAGGCGGCCCGGCACCTGGTGGAGGCCGGTGGGAAGCGGTTCCGCCCGCTGCTGGTGGCGTTGGGCGCCCAGTTCGGCGATCCGACCGGCGCGCAGGTCGTCCCGGCGGCGGTGGTGATGGAACTCACCCACCTGGCGACGCTCTACCACGACGACGTGATGGACGAGGCCGCCGTGCGCCGGGGCGCGCCCAGCGCCAACTCCCGGTGGACCAACTCGGTGGCCATCCTGGTCGGCGACTACCTGTTCGCCCGCGCCGCCGACATCGCGGCCGACCTGGGAACCGAGGCGGTCCGGCTCCAGGCGCGGACCTTCGCCCGGCTGGTGCACGGCCAGATCGCCGAGACGGTCGGCCCGCGCGCCGGTGACGACCCGGTCCAGCACTACCTGCACGTGATCGCCGAGAAGACCGGCTCGCTGATCGCCACCTCGGCCCGGTTCGGCGGCATGTTCGGTGGTGCGCCGGCCGCGCACACCGAGGCCCTCGCCGGGTACGGCGAGACCATCGGGTTGGCGTTCCAGCTCTCCGACGACCTGCTGGACATCTCCTCCGAGTCGGTGCAGTCGGGCAAGACCCCGGGCACCGACCTGCGGGAGGGGGTCCCCACCCTGCCGGTGCTGTACGCGCTCGCCTCGGACGACGCGGACGCCGCCTCGGTGCGGCTGCGGGAGATCCTGGCCACCGGTCCGCTCACCGACGACGAGCTGCACGCCGAGGCGCTCGGCCTGCTCCGCGAGTCCCCGGCGCTGAAGCGGGCCCGGGAGACGGTGCGCAGCTACGCCGAGGACGCCCGCGAGCAGCTCGCCCCGCTCCCGGAAGGGCCGGCCCGGCGGGCCCTGGAGTCGCTCTGCGACTTCGTCGCCGACCGGACGAGCTGACGGGACGGGTCGACCGCACGAGCTGACCCGCACGGACTGACCGCACGAGCTGAGCGGACGGACTGACCGGCCCCGCCGACGCCGGCCGGGCCCCGGTCCCGGGTCAGCCGGGTGGCGTGGTGGTCGTGACCCTGATCAGCCGGGCACCGTCGCGGTGGTGGTGGCCGGCCGGGGGAGGTTCCGGGTGGCGGTCAGCATCAGGGTGGCGGCGAGCAGCATCGCCAGCGCCGCCGTGAGCCACATGGCGGGGTAGCCGAGCTGAGCGGCCAGCGGGCCGAGGGTGAGCGGGCCGAGGCAGCCGCCCGCGTACACGCCGGTCTGCGTGATCGAGGTGGCGGCGGCCGGGCTCTGCGGGTGCAGCTGCACCACGGCGAAGTTCATCACGCCGGGCCAGGCCCAGCCCAGGCCGAAGCCGAGCAGCACCCCGACGACCAACGGCCCGGTGCCGGCCACCGCGAGCAGCGCCAGCCCCAGCGCGCCCACCACCAGCATGCCGGCGATCCCCGTCAGGTGGCCGCCGGTCCGCCGGTCGGCGAGCCAGCCGAACCCCACCCGGGCCAGCACGCAGGCCACACTGCCCAGGGTCAGGGTCAGCCCGGCCAGCCCGGGTGCCAGCCCCCGGCCGGCGGCCGAGTCGACCAGGAAGGTGCCGAGCGCGTTCGCGGCGGCGGCGGCCAGCGTCGCGGCCACCCCGATCAGCACGAGGGCCGCAGCGGGCCGGCCCCGACCGCCGCCGCCGGGTCGGCGGACCGGTCCGGCCGGCTCCCGGGGTACGGCGAACAGGGCGGCGACCGCCGCGACCGCCGCGATCACGAACGCCCACCGCCAGCCGGCGGTCAGCGCGACGGCCGGGACGGCCGCCCCGGCCAGCAGGGTGGCGACCGGTACGGCGGCCTGCTTGACGCCGAACGACAGGCCCTGCCGGTGGGCGGGCACGTGGCGGGCCAGGGCGGTGTTGCTGGCCAACTGGCCGAGGGCGTTCGCCGTGGCGCTGACCGCCAGCAGGGCGAGCAGCACCGGGTACGAGCGGGCGAGGGCGGCGACGGCGAGCAGGCTGGCGGCGGCCAGGCCGATCCCGGTCCGGGCGACCCGGGTGGGGCCGTACCGTTCCACCAGCTTCCCGCAGGGCACCGAGGCGAGCGCGCTGACGCCGAAGTAGACCGCCACGGCCACCCCCAGCCCGCTCGGCGAGAAGCCCAGCTCGTCGCCCATCTGCACGGCCAGGCCGCCGACCAGGAACACCGGCAGGACGCAGGCGACGGTGGTGGTGACCGCGCCGAAGCCGATCCGTACCGGACGGGTCGACGAGGGCCGGACGGTGGGGGTGGTATCGGTCTCGGTCATCGTCCGCGAACCTACCGAGCGGCGGTTACAACCGGCGGGAATCGGGCGCAGATCACAAGCTGATCAACCCACGGTGTCTGTCGGTACACACACAGTCGACGGATATCTGGCATCCTCGATCGGGCAGGCATTCCACACCACGCCTGTTTTTCATATGGTGTAGATCCCCGGCGGCGGAGGTGGTTGTGCGCGACCCCTTGGCGGAACCTTCCGATCTCATCCGCAGCGTGTCCCGCGCGCTACGGGTCCTCGAGGCGGTCGGTCGAGCTCCGAAGGGCCTGACCGTCAAGCAGATCGCCCGACGCTGCGAGCTGACGGTGGCCACCACCTACCATCTCGTCCGGACGCTGGCCTACGAGGGCTACGTGATCCGGCGCGAGGACGGCACGTACATCGTCGGGCTGGAGATCGCCGACCGGTACCGGGAACTCGTCACCGCGTTCCGGGGGCCGGCGGTGGTCGGCGAGACGCTGCGGCGGGCCGCCGTGGACAGCGGCTACAGCCACTTCCTGGGCCGGTTCGTCGGCGGCCAGGTGGCGATCACCGCGGTCGCCGAGGGGGGCCGCTCGCCGTACCTGGAGGACCTGGTGCCCGGGTTCGACGAGGCCGCCCACGCGACGGCCCTCGGCAAGGCGCTGCTGGCCACGCTCACCGCCGAACAGCGCTTCCGCTACCTGCGGGAGTACGGCATGCGTCCGTTCACCGGAGCCACCCTCACCACGGCCGAGGCGTTCGAGACCGACCTGGCCGCCGGGGACCGTCGGGGCATGCAGATGGAGCTGGGCCAGTTCCGCCAGGGGGTGGCCTGCGCGGCGGTGCTCGTCGCGCCGGACAAGGACCTCGAGCGGCGGGTGGTGCTGGCCTGCGCCCTGCCGGCCAGCGAGATGATGACCTCCGCCCGGGTGGTCCGCGCCAAGCTGCTCGCGGTGGCCCGCAACGTCGCCGACGGCATCGCCGCCGAACACTGACCCCGCCGTCCCTATCCGGACCACAGGAGGGGCACCCTGCGCGCGCAGGGTGCCCCTCCGGCGTACCTCAGGCGCCGATGTGGCCGCCGTCCAGCCGCCAGGTGACGACCACGCCCGGCTTGGCGAAGTCGCCGTCCGGCCAGTTCGAGGCCGGGTTGTCGATCGAGGCACCGCCGATCTCACCGGGGTGCTGCACGGCCACGAAGACCGAGCGGTCGTCGCCGGTGATGAACGGGCCGCAGGTCTCCGCGCCGAGCGGCACGGTGAGGAACTGCTTCAGGTGCCCCTTCTCCGGCCCCTCGACCGGCGTGGCGAAGAGGCCGTCGTTGCTGCCCAGCGCATTGCCGTCGGTGGAGATCCACAGGTTGCCGGCGCTGTCGAAGGCCACGTTGTCCGGGCAGGAGATCGGGGAGACCTTCGTCTTGTCGTACCCGGAGAAGTAGGTCGACGGGTCGGCCGGGTCGCCGCAGACGATCGGCAGCGACCAGGCGAACGTCTCGGCGGTGTTGTCCGACCGGTCCTCGACCAGCTCCAGGATGTGCCCGTGCCGGTTGGCGGTACGCGGGTTGGCCTCGTCCGCCTTCGGGTTGCTGCCGGTACCCCGGTTGGAGTTGTTGGTCAGCGCCACGTACACCTTGCCGGTGCGCAGGCTCGGCTCGACGTCCTCCGGGCGGTCCATCTTGGTCGCCCCCACCTTGTCGCCGGCCTGCCGGGTGAAGGTGAGCACCTCGGCGGCGGTCATCCCGTCGACGTAGGAACGGTTGCCGCTGACCAGCCTGATCCACCGGCCCCGGCCGTCGAACGCCCCGTCGGTGGGCAGCTTGCCGGAGCCGTCGATCTCGGCGGCGCTGGTGTACTCCAGCTTCGCCACGTACAGCGTGCCGGACTCCAGCAGGCTCAGGTTGTGCTGGCGGGCCACCCAGGAGTTGCCCTTCATGTACTTCTTGTCGGAGACGAACTTGTACAGGTAGTCGAACCGCTCGTCGTCACCCATGTACGCGACCACGTGGCCGCTGCGCGCCACGATGACGTTCGCGCCCTCGTGCTTGAACCGGCCCAGCGCGGTGTGCTTGCGCGGGCGGCCCTCCGGGTCGAACGGGTCGACCTCGACGATCCAGCCGTGCCGGTGCGCCTCGTTGGGGTGCTTGGCCAGGTCGAACCGCTCGTCGGCCCGCTCCCACTTGCGGCTGCCCGACGGGTACCGGTTGGTGGTGTCGATGCCGTACCGGGCCAGCTTCGGCTTGAGGTCGGCCGGGGCGGCGTCGCCGCCGACGAAGTACTGGTTGAAGTTCTCCTCACCGGAGAGCACGGTGCCCCACGGGGTGACGCCGCCGGCGCAGTTGTTCAGCGTGCCGATCACGGTACGGCCGTTCGGGTCGGCGGCGGTCCGCAGCCACGACGAGCCGGCCGCCGGGCCGGTCAGCTCGAACTTCGTCGCCAGCGCGGTGATCCGCCGGTTGTACCGGCGGGCGCCCTTGCCGACCACCCGGTACTCGCCGGTGTCGCCGACCCGCTCCAGCTCGACCACGGAGAGGCCGTGCGCGGCGATGGCGGCCTTCACCTGCTCGACGCTGAGCGCGTCGTGGCTGGTGAAGCCGGGGAACATCAGCTCCTCGTTGGTGTACTCGTGGTTGACCACGAGCAGCGCCCGCTTGCCCTTCCTGTCCAGCGGCAGCACGCCGACGAAGTCGTTGTTGTAGCCGAACTGCTTCGACTGGCGGGCCCCGGTCTGCCGGTGCACGTCCAGCTCGGGCGCGCCGGGCACCACCTCGTCGCCCCAGCGGATCACCACCGCGTGGTCGTAGCCGTTCGGCACGATGAAGCTGTCCAGCTTGTTCGGCGGTACCGCCTTGAAGGTCAGCGCGCCGTTGCCGGCCCGCTGGCCGGCGGCGAAGTTCTCCACCTCGGGCAGCGCCGGGGCGGCAGCTCCGGCGGGCGCGGCGGTGGCCGGGCCGGCCCCGGCCAGCGAGCCACCGACGCCCAGCACCAGCGCGCCGATCGCGCCGGCCCGGACGACCCCGCGCCGGGAGACCTCCGCGTCGACCAGGTCACCGAGGTACGGGTTGTCGGAGGTGTTGGGCACCGGGTGGTCACAGGCGTTGCCGCAGCGGTAGAGACAGGTCATCGAGTCGCGGCTGCCGTGGCGGTTGGCGCCCAGCAGGGGAAGCAGCCGGCGTCGGTCGCTCATGGGGAGTTGCCTCCTGGAGGGGTGGGTGCGCGCCGGGACACGTCGGGCGCGCGTACCTGCCGGACGCTAGGAGGGCCGGTTGATCGTGGGTCGGCCTCGACGTGAACCGGACGTGAACACCTCCAGGTCAGTGAACCGATCCGGTTGGTGGCACGTATGTTCCGGCGTACCGTCCGTACCCTCCGCTGCGGCGACGAGCGAGGAGACCGCCATCGGCGACCAGGATGCCCACCTGTTGCGGGCGCTGCACGACGAGCACGCCGACGCGCTCTACGCGCACGCCCTGCGGCTGGTCGACGGGGACCGGCAGCGCGCCGAGGACCTGGTGCAGGAGACCCTGCTGCGGGCCTGGCGCAACCCCGGGGCGCTGGACCCGGAACGCGGCTCGGTGCGGGCCTGGCTGTTCACCACCGCCCGCAACCTCGCCATCGACGCCTGGCGGCGACGGTCCACCCGGGTCGGCGAGATCGTCACCGACGAGCTGCCGGAGCCGGTGGAGACGGTCGACGAGACCGAGCGGGCGGTGGAGGCGTGGACGGTCGCCGAGGCGCTGGCCCGACTCAGCCCGACCCACCGGGAGGTGCTGGTGGAGTGCTTCTACCAGGGCCGGTCGGTGGCCGAGGTGGCGGCCCGGCTGGGGGTGCCGCCGGGCACGGTCAAGTCCCGCACCCACTACGCGCTGCGGTCACTACGGTTGGTGCTGGCCGAGATGGGGGTGACGAGATGACGGGCTGCGAGTTCGCGTACGACGACGGCGCGTACGTGCTCGGCGCCCTCGCCCCGGCCGAGCGGGCGGCGTACGAGCGGCACCTGGCCGGCTGCCCGGCGTGCCGGGACGCGGTCGCCGAGATCGCCGTGCTGCCGGGGCTGCTGGGTCGGCTCGACCCGGCCGACCTGGACCAGCTCATGCCGCCGCCGGAGCATTCCCGGGTGCCGGCCCTGCTGGCCGCCGCCGACCGGTCCCGGCGCGCCGCCCGGGTCCGCGCCCGCTGGCGGTACGCGGTGACCGCGCTGACCGCCGCCGTGTTCACCCTGGTCGTCGGGTTCGGGACGGCCGCCCTGTGGCCGGCCGGCGAGGACGACGGGGTACGCATGGTCGCCATGCGGCCGGTCGCCGGGACCGCACCGGTACGCGCCGAGATCGGGCTGACCGGCACCGAGTGGGGCACCGAGGTCCGGATGCGGTGCGGCTACGACCCGCGCCCCGACTACCACAAGGCGTACGTGTTCCGGCTGGTGGCGTACGGCCCGGACGGCGCGTCCGAGCAGGTCGGGTCGTGGGTGGCCGCGCCCGGCGACGAGGTCCGGTTCACCGGGACGACCCGGTTCACCGGTGCCGAGCTGGCCCGGCTGGAACTGCTCCGGGCCGACGGCAGCCCCGTCCTCGGCTACGACGTCCGCTGACCCGGGTCCGCTCTCCCCGGTTTCGGGCCGGTCCCGGCCCGTCGCCCGGGCGGGCGGCACCGGCTGCGGGAGGTGCCGGCCCGACGGGCCGGGCGACCGGCCGCAGCGGGCGTGCCGGGCTGACGGACCTGACGTGCGGGCGCAGCGGGCGTGCCGGGCGTGCGGACCTGACGTGCCGGCCGGGCGTGCGGGCGGTTGAGGGGCGTGTCAGCGGCCCGCGACCGCCGCAGCCTGGTCGGGGGTCGGACCGGTGACGCGGGGTCGCTGACGGGCCTGTCGGAGGGCGTCCACGGTGAACACCGCCAGCGCCGCCCAGACCAGCACGAAGCCGGCCAGCCTGGTCGGCGGCATCGGCTCGTGGAAGATCAGCACCGCGCAGCCGAGCTGGAGGCTCGGGGTGAGGTACTGCATCATGCCCAGCGTGGTCAGCGGCAGCCGGTTGGCCGCCCCGGCGAACCAGAGCAGCGGCCCGGCGGTGGCCGCGCCGGTCAGCACCAGCAGCACGGTGTGCCCGACCGACACCCGGCCGAAGGTGAGCCCACCGGCCAGACCGAGCCAGGCCAGATACCCGACGGCGGGCAGGACCAGCACCGCCGACTCGACGAACAGCGCCTCGGCGGCGGGCAGCCCGAGCCGCTTCTTGACCAGGCCGTACCCGCCGAAGCTGACGGCCAGGACCAGCGCCAGCCACGGCGGGCGACCGTAGTCGGCGGTCAGTACGGCCACCGCCAGCGTCCCGACCCCCACCGCCACCCACTGCGCCGGCCGCATCCGCTCCCGCAGTACGGCCACCCCGAGCAGCACCGACACCAGCGGGTTGACGAAGTACCCGAGCGCGGTCTCCACCACCTGCTCGCTGTCCACCCCGTAGATGTAGACACCCCAGTTGACCGCGATCAGCAGCGCCGCGAGGCCGATGCCGGCCAGCGTCCGGGGGCGGCGCAGCAGGGCCCGTAGGGCGGCGAACCGGCGCAGGACGGCCAGCAGCAACGCGACCAGCACCACCGACCAGACGATCCGGTGGGCGAGCACCTCCACCGGCCCGGACGGCCGGAGCAGCCGCAGGAACAGCGGATAGAACCCCCACACCAGGTACGCCCCGAGGGCGTACAGGTAACCGGAACGGGCTGCGGTCACGAGCCGTCGCGCCGGTCGAGCTGCATCCACCGGGCGGGCTCCGGCAGCGGGGTGAAGCCGGCCTTCGCGTACACGTCGTGCGCGTCGTTGGTGGCCAGCAGGATCCGGCGTACCCCGAGGTCGGCCAGGTGGTCGCGGACCGCGTCGGCCAGCCAGGTGCCCAGCCCGCGGCCCCGCTCGGCCGGGTCGACGTACACGTCGCAGAGCCACCCGAAGGTGGCCCGGTCGGTGACCACCCGGGCCACCCCCACCTGGCCGCCGTCGCCCGGCCGGTACACCCCGTACCCGATGGAGCCGGCGAACGCCCGGACCACCAGCTCCCGGTCCCGCCCCATCGCCCAGTACGCGTCGGTGGAGAGCCAGCGGTGTACCAGGTCCAGGTCGAGGCGGGTCGGGTCGGTGGAGAGCTGGTAGCCGTCGGCGCGGGTGATGGTCAGCACGTTCGTGAGGCTAGCCCTGGCGGGCCGACCGACGGTGACCGGTTTCCCGGATGGTGGCCGACCGGTGCGGGGCCGGTCACCCGGCCGGCGGCCGACCGGTCCCGGTCGAGCGCTTTCCGTCGGGGGTGGTGCCGGCCGGGTGGTCTCCGTCGGGGAGTGGTGGGTCAGTCGCGGTCGAGGACGACGCCGAGGATCCAGGTCACCACGCCGACGAAGAGCGCGCCGAGCACTGCGGTGGGCCAGAAACCGTCCACCTCGAACGGCAGCCCGGCCTGGCCGGCGATCCAGCCGGTGAGCAGGAAGAGCAACCCGTTGACCACCAGCGCGATCAACCCCAGGGTCAGCAGGTAGAACCCGCAGCCCACGGTCTTGATGATCGGCTGGAGCACGGCGTTGACCACGCCGAAGATCACCGAGACGAGGATCAGGGTGACGACGGTCTCGACGGTCGAGTCGGAGTCGACGGCGATCCCGGGGATGAGGAGGGTGGCCAGCCAGAGCGCCAGCACCGTGCTGCCCAACCGGATCAGAAGGGATTTCATGGCGGCGATGGTGCCATGACCAGGCGACCGGTGGAACCCGTCACCCTCGGCATCGTCGACGCCGGTCGATGCCGGGGGCGGTGGCCGCCGGCAGCGGGGGTCAGCGGGCCGGCGGGCCGGCCGTCCCGTGCAGGAGCGGCGGCCGACGTCGGGGTCAGCGGCGGGTCGGTGGCCCGATCAACTGGCTCTCGATCGGGGTCGGCGACAACAGCGCCCACCGCAGCGCCCGCCGGTTCACCACCGCGACCATGTCCTCCCGGATCCGGGTCAGCCACTCGGCCGAGCCGCCCAGTCCGAGCGCACCACCCGCCAGGGCGGCCTCCGCCCGGTCCAGCGGCTGGAGCACGGCCAGGTCGGACCGGCCGAGGGCGTCCCCGTCGGCCGGGGTCAACTCGTCCCGGACGACCAGGGTGGCCTGCCAGCCCGGCCCGGGAGCGGGATCCGCGACGACCGGCCCGGCGTCCACCACCAGCAGCAGCGGACGCAGCGGCGACCCGGCCGGGCCACCCGGTGGCCGACCGGGCGGCAGCGTCGCGATCGAACCGCCCGGCACCCCCACCCCCCGGACGAACGGCTCCCAGGCCCGGGGCCGGGCGGTCTGCACCACCACCCGGGCCCCCAGCGCCATCGCCCGCAGGGCGACCACCTGGGCGGCACGTACCCCGCCGACCAGGAAGATCCGGGTGGCCTCCGGCCGGAAGATCCGGAGGGTGACCGCACCACCGCGCCGGTTCATGCCGATCATCAGGCCGGCGGTGCCGAGAGGCAGTTCCAACGTGTCGATCCGGCCGACCGGCAGGGCCGGGCCCAGCCCGGCGCGGGCGAGCGGCAGGGTGGCGGCGAACCCGGGAAGCTGGTAGCCGTCGAGCCGGCGCACCTCGCCGCCCAGCCCACCGACCAGCCGACGTAACGCCTGCTCGGCCACGGACAACTCGCCCGGACTGTCGGCGGCCAGCCGCACCGACAGCTCGACCGGCAGCACGGCCGGGTCGGTGCCGCGCGGGCCGGCGCACACCGCGACGGTGACCGCCGCGGTGGGCAGGCCGAGCAGCCGCGGTACGAGCTGCCGGCCGCCCTCGGCAGCCAGGTCGGGCCAGCGGCGCAGCCGGAACGTGCTCTGCACCAGGCCACCCAGGCGGACCACCTGCCAGCTCTCCCGGGCCGGCTGGTCGCCGTCGTGGTGGGCCAGTTCCCCGAGTACCCGCAGCGCGGCGGCCCCGCCCAGCGGACGGGTCGCAGCCGGCCCGAGCCGGCGGGCCACCTTCCGGACCGCGCCGGAGAGGGCCCGACGCAGCTCCTCGTCGGACCAGCCGTCGACCCGGAGCACCCGGACGGCCAGCACCGCCCGCTCCCGACCGGGCAGCCGCCCCTCGGTGAGCTGCCGGTACGACGTCGCCACCTTGCTGCCACCCGCACCCGGCGTGGGCGCGGGCGACCCGGCGAACAGCAGCTGGACCCGCAGCGGAGGGCTCTCCGGGCCGACCGGGGGGAGCAGCGCGGCCGGGGAGGGCAGCAGCCGGGGGTCGTCCCCGAGCAGCCCGCCCGGGTCGGCCAGTTCCAGCAGGGCGGTCAGCCCGTCCGGGTCACCGACCACGGCGGCCGGGTCACCGGCCAGCTCGGCGGCGCGCAGCGAGGCGTCCGGCGCGACCAGGGCGAGCAGCGCCCCCGGGGCGGCGGCCGGCGGCAGGACCCGCCGGCGGGTCAGGTGACCGACGGCGATCGCCAGCCACTCGAACAGCCACCGTCCCCGGATGCGCAGCCAGGCGACCGGCAGCAGCACCGCCGCGACCAGCACCGCCGCGCCGACGGCCAGCATGCCCCGGCCGACGGCGGCGGCGACCACGGCGACCGCCACCTGCGCGGCGACGACCTGCCCGGCCCGTATCCCGAACACCGTCCGGGCTCGTCGCGCACTCCACCGGGCGGGCGGCGGGGTCCGCTGTCCGGCCCGGCCGTCCACGGTGGACGGCGGTGGAACCGGCGGACCGGGCCGCCCGGCCGTGGCCGGGGCCGGTGCGCCGACCTGCGCCGAGGAGCCCGGATGCCCGGTCTGCGTCATCGTCACCGTGCGCCTCCCCGTCCGATCCACGAACCAACGGTCCGGTACAGCGGCCCATGCTAGGGGCTCGGTCCGCCCGGGACGGGGCCGGTTGTCCACAGGCGACCTGGGCGGGGTAGCACAACCATGGGCCGCCCGCTACCGTCAGCGACGAACTCCGCTGACCCGCTCCGACCGCGGTCCGCTGACGGGACGCGGGGCGACCGACGCGTCCACCCGGGGGTGTCGGCGGGCAGCCACGACCGATGAGACGAGGTGACATCCGGGGTGTCCCAGACCCAGGCAGAAGCCGCGGTGATGCAGCAGACCGCCACGAAGTTCGAGCAGGTCGACCAGTCGCTGCAGACGATGTTGAGCCGGCTGATGGCCGAGCTGGAGGTGTTGCAGCAGGCCTGGCGAGGGGCCGGTGGCCGGTCGTTCGAGCAGGTCAAGCAGCAGTGGTCGCAGGACCAGGCGACGCTGCACCGGGCGCTGCGGGAGACCTCGCAGGCGATCCGTACCGCCGGCACGCAGTACGACACGTCGGACTCTGAGGCGGCCAGCCGGGTGGCCAACACCAACCGCGGCATCCAACTGCCGCTGTAGACCACCGATCCGCGAGAAGGGGAAGATCCGATGAACGACGGTGTGCTGGTCGTCAACTTCGCCGCGCTCCAGCAGGCCAGCGCGGACATCCAGCGGGCGCTGAACACGCTGGACTCGCAGCTCGGTCAGTTGGAGCGGGACGCGGCGCCGCTGGTGGCGACCTGGTCCGGCGACGCCAAGGAGGCGTACGCCCAGCGGCAGACCCGCTGGCGTTCGGCCTCGCAGGACCTCCAGACGATGCTGCGGGACATCAAGGTCGCGGTGGACGACTCCGCCGCCGACTACCTGAACACCGAGAAGAGGAACGTCAACCTCTTCCAGTGAGGCCGGCGGCCGGCGGGAGTCGCTGCCAGGGCGTTCCCGCCGGCCCTCCGGACGCCCGGTCGCGCGGCGGGCCGTCACGTCCCGGCGTGGCCGGGACGCCATGGATCCGGAGCCGGTCCCGGCGTGGTGGGGACGCTGTCGGTCCGGGGGTGGGATGCGGTCAGTCCGGTGCCGGGGGATGCCAGCGACGGCGGGCACCGCGCGGCAGCACCACCGCCAATACCAGCGCGACCGCGACCCCGCTGGCGGTGACGGCGGCGACCAGGAGCGCCCGCCGCCGGGCCTCGGCGCGCCGCTGCTCCCGGGCGATCAGCGCCGGGTCGGCCCGGTCCGCCGGGAGCCCCTCGGCCCGACCGGACCGCCCGGCCCCGCTCGTCCCGGTCCCGGTGACCGCCCGGTACGGGTTGAGCACCCCCGCGCCGTAGCCGGCCCCCCGCCCGGGTGCCGGGTCCGCGCTGGCGACGATCCGCTGAGCCACCTGGGCGGCGGTCAGCTCCGGCCGGTACTGCCTCAGCAACGCGGCGGTGGCCGCCACGAACGGGGTCGCGTAGCTGGTCCCCTCCGCCCGCCGGTGTCCCCGCCCAGGGGCGGCCATCAGCACCTCACTGCCCGGGGCGACCACGTCGACGTAGCTGCCGACCTGGGAGAAGTCGGCCCGGGAGCCGCTCGCGGCGATGGCACCCACCCCGAGCACCCCGTCGTAGGCGGCCGGGTAGGGGCGCGGGTCGCCGTTGTCGTGCAGGTTCCCGGCGGCGGCGACCACCACCACGTCCCGTTCCACCGCGTACCTGATCGCGGCCCGCACGACGGGCTCGTCGGCGTACAGCACGACGGAGAGGTTGAGCACGTCGGCGTCGTTGTCCACCGCCCACCGGATGGCCCGGGCGAAGACCGCCGCGCTGACCGTACGCCCCGACTCCCGGCCCTCGACCACCTGCTGCTCGCTGACCCGTACCGGCAGGACGCGGGCGTCCGGAGCCAACCCGCGGAAGGCGACTCCGGCCGCGGGGCCGGCGGCGATGATGCTCGCCACCCCGGTGCCGTGGCCGGCGCAGTCCCGCCGGCCGTCGCCGCCCGGGTCGAGGAAGTCCGCCCCGTCGAGGACCCGCCCCCGCAGTTGCGGGTGCCGGCGGTCCACGCCCGAGTCGATCACGGCGACGACCGTCCCGGTCCCGGTGGCGAGCGGGGCCAGCCGGTCGGGGGCGTACCGTAGCTGTGGCCAGGGTGCCTCGGCCACCGGCCGGGTCGGGGCGAGGGGCGTGGCACAGTCCGGCGCGGCGGCGGCCGGGCTGACCGGGAGAGCGGCCAGCAGCAGGGCGGCCAGCCCGGCGGCGACCGGACGCGAACTCGGTCCGGGCATTCGTCGCCTCCGTATCGTGTCGGCTCCGGGACGGCATGTTAGCGCCCCGAAGTCATCGACGCGGGTCGCGGCGGCCAGACATTGTGATCTTGTTACTACCTTGTAGGTTGTACGCGATGCCTATGGCCTGTTCACGGGAGGAGAGGTGGCCGTGACCGAATGGGAGCCGGCCACCGAGGCCGAGGCCGCGATGCGGGACGCGCTCCGCGCGAACGACCAGGAACTCTACTTCCGGGTCCTGGCCCGGACGGACCTGCACCTGCCGGTCTCGGCGGAGGCGCTGGCCGGGCAGGCCCCGATGGGGTGGGGGACCTGGACCACCGGCGGTCGTACCCACGTGCTCGCCTTCACCTCTGAGGCCGCGCTACGGGCCTGCCTCGGGGACAACGGTGGGTCGAGCCGGCGCAGCGCCTATCACGACCTGGCGGCCGGCTGGCCCAACCACGAGTGGTGGCTGGCGGTGAACCCGGGACTACCGATCGAGGGTTACCTGCCGGCCTGGTTCGTGTCGCAGTTGTCCCGGGGGGACGTCCGGTTGCCCGGCCGTACCCTCGGTGCCCGCGCCCGGCTGGAGCGGGCGGAGCAGATCGCCCGGACCCGGGGCGGGGGCGGCGAGCCCACCGCGCCCACCGACGCCGTTCCGCCGTCGCCACCGCCGCCCCGGGTGTCGTCGCCCACGCCGTCCCCGTACGGGACGAACCGTCCGCCGATGGCGACTCCGCCGCGCCGCAGCACCCTGGACCGGTCGGCGGAGGCCACCGAGGCGCTCCGGTTTCCGCCGCCCGACCAGGCCCAGCCCGGTCCCGATCCGGCCGGGGGCCCCGGCGAACCGGTCTCCGGCTGGCTGACCAACCCGCGTCGGCTGGCCCGTCCCGACCCGGGGCCGCCTCCACCGGCGAACGGCCAGCCCGCTGGGAGCGCCCCCCGGAACTCCTTCTTCGAGCCGGCTCCTCCCGGGCGCAGTGCCGGGCCCGCGCCGGTGTCCCCGCTGCGTCCGCAGGAACGGGCCGTCCCGCCGTCCCGCCTGGGTGAGCCCGGCCGTGCCTTCCCCCGACGGCGACCGGTCCAACCGGGCGACGAGCCCACCCGGGCGTTCCAGTTCACCGAGCAGCCGCCCGCCGAGCAGCCGCCGGTACCGCCCCCACCGCCCCCCGCGACCGGAAGCCGGTTCGGCGCGCCGGCGTCGGCCGCCGAGCCCACCCAGGCGCTGCCCCGCCGTCAGCCGCCGCCCCCGGAGCCGGCGGTCGCCGAGCCCACCCAGGCCCTGCCGCGCCGGATGCCGCCGCCCGCCGTCGCCGAGCCCACCCAGGCGTTGCCGCGGCGGACCCCACCGGGTCTGGACGAGGCGGTCGGGCAGGAACCGACCCAGCCGATCCCGCCGCCCGCCGGGCCGGCGAGCCACCCGGATCCCGCGCCGGTCACCACGTCGGGCGGTTACCCCACGGCCGCCGTCGCCCCGGTAGCGGACCCACCCGGGTACGTCGATCCCGCCCCACCTGGCTATCCGGAGGCCGTGCCATCCGGGTACGCCGGTCCCGTGCCACCCGGGCATCCGGACACCGTTCCGACCGGGTACGCCGATCCGACGTCGGGGACGGACCCGTCGACCGGGTACGCAGGCGGGGCGGCGACCGGGTATGCGGGTGAGGCGGCGCCGACCGAGCCGATCCCGGTCCCGCCCGAGCCGCGTCGTCCGCCCTCGCCGGTCGTCATCGAGGGGACCGTCGTCGACTCCCGGGATCTTGCCGCGCCGGCGCCGGCGTACCACCCGGAGACCGGCGTCGGGTCGGGGTACCCGGCCGACCCGGCACCGACCTCTCCGTCCGGTGGGGTGACCGGGGCGTGGGGGGACGAGCCGACCGCGGTGACCGTGCCGGACCGGCCAGCTCCGGAACCGGCCGGGCCGGCACCGACCGTGTCCGAGCCGTCCCTGGCCGGGTCGCCGGTGGTCGGGCCGACTGTGGCCGAGCCGACCGTGGTCGAGTCGCCAGTGGCCGAGTCGTCGGTGGCCGATTCCTCAGCGGCCGAGGCGACCGCGCCGCTCGGGACCACGGACCCGTCGACCGTCGACTTCCGGCCCGCCAACGACGTGGAGGAGGATCTGCTCGCGGCGGCGGGCACCGGCAGCACCGACACGTTCCTGTCCACCCTGCTCCTGGCCCGGGTGCTGCTGCCGGTCGCCGCCGAGTCCGCGCCGGGCAGCCAACCCGGCGAGAGCGGGTTCGTCTGGCGTACCGAGCAGCTCGACGGTGAGACGTACGTGGTGGTGTACACCTCGCCGGAGCGGCTGGCGGACCGGGCGATCGTCTCGGTCGAGACGGTACGGGTCAGGTTCGTCCAGCTCATCCGACGGTGGCCGGACGAGCAGTGGTCGTTCGCGGTGAACCCGGGCACCCCGGTCGGGGCGAAGCTCCCCGGCGAGCAGATCGTGGCGCTGGCCAACTGGGCCGCCGAGGTCGGGCTGGGCGACGACGTTGAGCCGGAGCCGAGCCCCGAACCGCCGGCCGCCGACGTGCCGGTCAGCCCGGCCCGGTACGCCACCACGCCCGAGGACCCGACCCGACCGCCGATGATGCAGAAGGCCATCGCGCCCAGCCAGCTCGCCTACTACCTGGAGCGGGGCTACGACCGGGTCTCCGGCTTCGTGCACCGGGCCGGTGAGGTGGCGCACCTCAACACGCCGGGGCGGCTGTACGCGGCCCTCGGCCTCGGCTACCCGGACTCCCCGTTCTCCCCGGACGCCGACGAGGTCTACGTGCTGCGCTGGCCGGCGTACCGGCCGAGCCTCTACCGGATCCCGTACGGCGGCCAGAACGAGGGCGCGATGCGGGCCATGGAGGGCTGGGTGATCGAGCGCCCGCCGTTCCGGGGCAACGGCTTCGCGCCGGGCGAGAGCAGTGACGTGGTCGCCGAGTTCAAGGTGGACAGCGCCCGGCTGCCGCACGGTACGCAGCTCTGGCGGATCGGGGCGGACGGCAGCGAGCGGGTGGTCGCGGTCCTGGACACCGACGCGGTGCTCTGGCGACAGGTCGGGGAAGCGTGATGCGCGACGGCTACGTGGCCCGCTGGCGCGGGCGGGAGTACCAGGCCAGCCCGGACGGCGGCGAGGTCCGGCTCTACCAGCCGGAACCGGGGGAGGGCTTCGAGGAGGTCCGGCCCGGCCGGTACGTGCGGGTGCTGCCGGTGGACGAGGTGGACGACCTGGCGTACATCCGGACCACCTGCACCTGGCAGGGGCAGCCGTTCATCGTGCTGGCCGAGCACGACGGCTGGCTGCGGGTGGAGTACACCGGCGGCCGCTGGCCGGTGGCGCAGGCGATGGGGCTGGAGGTCTTCGACTTCGGCGTCTACCAGGGTTGGGCGCCCGCCAGCGAGGTCGCCGACCTGCGCGAACACCGGGTCTGACGACCCGCCCCCGTCGTCCCCGATCCCGTCCACGAGCCCCGGCCGCCGGGGTCGTCCGGGCGGCCGACGGGCGGTGTGCGGCCGGCGGGGTGCGCGCGTCGTCCCGGGGCGGCGCGGTACGGGTCAGGACTTCGCCCAGCGCAGCACCTCGCCCAGCACCACGTCCGGCGACTCCAGGTGCGGGAAGTGGCCGACGGACTCCAGCAGTCGCCACTCGTACGGGGCCTGGACGTAGCGGCCGGAGCCCTGGGCGGTACGCGGCAGGGAGGCGAGATCCTCCGCGCCGTGCAGTTGCAGGGTCGGGGTGACCAGCGGCTTCTGCATCAGCTTCACGAACCGGTAGCCGTGCAGCCGCAGCACCGACCGGAACGCCCACCGGTACGCCTCCAGGGCGCAGAAGGCGGCCTGCGGGATCCGCATCGCCTCCCGGCAGCGGGCCGCGTACGGGGCGAAGCCGGGACTGTCCACCCACTGCTGTCCGCCCCAGCGGCGCAGCACCTCCTCGACCCGGGCCGCCTCGTTGCGGGTGAGCACGTGCTCGTACCGGGGGAGCTGGAACTTCAGGGTGGGGGTGGCGGCGCTGAACTGCCCGCGGGGGTCGGCGAAGATGCCGGCCCGCAGCCGCAGCGGGTGCGGCGCGCCCAGCACCACCAGCCGCCGGACCAGCGCCGGATGGAACGAGGCGGCGGTCCAGGCGAGCAGTCCGCCGGCCCCGCTGCCGACCACGGTGGCGGAGCGTTCGCCGAGCGCCCGGATCAGGCCGGCCACGTCGGCGGCGAGGGTGTAGCCGTCGTACCCCCGGGGTGGCTTGTCGGTGGCGCCGTAACCGCGCAGGTCGACCGCGACGGCCCGGAAGCCGGCGTCCGCGACGGCGGGCAGCATCTCGTGCCAGGCCCACCAGAACTCGGGGAAGCCGTGCAGGAAGAGCACCATCGGCCCGGTACCGGCCTCGACCACGTGGAACCGGCTGCCGTTCGCGCCGACGAACCGGTGGTGCCACGGCCCTTCGGTCAGGACGCAGGACTCGTCGATCGGCCCGTCATGCTGCTCGGTCATGTCCACAGCCTAGGACCCGGCGGCATCCTGGCTGCTGGTACGGGGTTACCGGGGCGTTCCGGCCGGGTCGGGTCAGGTCGGCGGGCCGTGCCCGGACAGGCGAACGGCGCCCGGGGGTGCCCCGGGCGCCGTCGCGTGGTGCGGTCGGATCAGGAGAAGCGGACCTTGACGGAGGTGCCGTCCTGCTCCAGGACCCGGATCTTGGTGCCGGTCGCGGGGAGCTTGACCCCGTGGTTCGGCAGCTCCGGGAACCAGTACTGCTTGGTGTCGTCGAACAGCGGCTGCGCCGCCTGGCCGCGGATGTACTGCGGCTGGCTGTTGAGGTGCAGCGTGAACGAGTCGGCCTTCTTCAGGCTGAACGGCGCGTCGTAGACCTGGACGCGGGCCCGCCAGGGCTGCCCGGTCAGGTTGTAGAGGGGCCGCGGACGCGAGTCGATGATCATGTTCCGGCCCTCGCCCGGGTGGTCGAACGTGTCGTTGTCCGCCCAGCGCAGGTTCCAGTACGAGATCAGCAGACCCTCCTGGTACGCGTAGTGGTCCACGTAGTCCGGGCGGGTGTTCGCGTAGCCGAAGAAGTACGGGCCGGTCTTCAGGTACTTGTCGTACGACACGTACGTCCGGTTGCCGGCGATGTAGTAGTTGTCGAACTTCCGGGTGTAGGTCTCCGCCTGGATCGTCCAGCCGTTGAGGGCCCAGGCACCCGGGCCGCTCTCGCCGCCGTCGACCGAGATCGGGGCACCGTCGGCGGTCACGGTGATCGCGTCACCGTAGAAGCCACCCTCGGAAACCCCACCGTCGGTCTGGTAGCGCAGGCGGACCTGCACGTTCTGGCCGGCGGCGAAGTCCAGCGGGATGTTGATGTCGCGCCACGCGCCGTTGCTGGAGCCGTCCAGCGCCGGCACGGTGGTGTCCGGGATGTTGGGGATCGGGGTGCCGTCGACCGTGCCCGGCAGCGGGGTCCAGGCCCCGCCGTTGACCGACGCCTCGAAGAAGAGGTAGTCGTAGCCGGCCTCGATGCTGTAGCGGCCCTTCAGCGACAGCGCCGCCGACGACTTGCCGGTGAGGTCCACCGACTTCGTCATCGTGGTGTTGAGGTCGTCCTCGTTGCCGGAGAAGAACTGCTTGGTGCCCTCGAACGGCTTGCCGTTGTCGAAGGCGTAATCCCGCTGCGGGAGCACCACCACGGCGGCCTGCGGCTTGGCGGAGTTGTACTCCTGCGGGCCGAGTTCCAGGGTGCGCTGCTGACCGGCCACGACCACCTCGTAGTCGAGCCAGCCGAGCTGGAGCTTGTTCCACGCGCCGAGGTCACCGCCGCGCTCACCGATGCCGCCGTCGTTCTTGGCGCCGAGCCGGCTCTGGGCCATCAGGGTCCAGTGCTCGTTGTTGTTGTCGCCGCCGTTGTTGAGGTTGTAGTCGTCCGGCAGGCCGAGGTCGTGGGCGTACTCGTGGTAGAAGACGCTCCGACCGCCGTTCTCCGGCTGCACGGTGTAGTCACCGATCCAGATCCCGGTGCTGCCGATCTGGGTGCCACCGGCCGGGAAGTTCGCCGGGCCGGTCCGACCGATGTCGGAGTTGTAGGCGTACCAGCGGTGGCTCCAGATGGCGTCCTCACCCTGCCACGGGTCACCGTCGGCCTGGTCGCCACCGGCGTGCACGATCTGGAAGTGGTCGATGTAGCCGTCCGGCTCGTTGAAGTTGCCGTCGCCGTCGTGGTCGTACCGGTCCCACTGGTCGAACGACTTCATGTCCGCGGCGATCTGCGCGTCCGTCCGGCCGGCGGCCTTCTGGTCGGCGACCCACTGGTTGGCGGCGTCGCGGACCAGCGCCCAGATGTTGCTGCAGGTGGTCGCGGCGCACGGGTAGCCGTTGGAACGGCCGTACCGGGCCTCGTTGTACCGCACCTTCACCCAGTCGGTGACGGTGCCGTCCACCGAGTACCGGCCCGAGGACTGCGCCTCGTAGTACTGCTTGACCGACTCGTCGCCCTTGCCGGTGCCGAAGTACAGCTTCCGGAAGTAGTCGGCGTTGAAGTCCTGCTCCCACACGGTGGAGTTGTCCACCGCCCGGTTCGGCTCGGGGATCTCGTTGCGCAGCGGCCCGTCGAACCGGGCCGGCCCGGCGGTGTTCGGGTCGGTGTCCTGGTCCGGGTAGTCCGGGTGCCGCTCGTTGCCGAACTCGGCGAGGATCACGAAGATCCGGTCGGTCTTCTCGCGGGCCAGCTCGACGTACTGGTCCTTGGTCTGCTTGCCGCCCTTGGCCGAGCGGGCCGTGGGGCCGGCGGCGGCCGGGGTCTCGCCGACCTTGACGACCGTGCTGCCGTTGATCTTCTCAGCCTTGGCGCGCCCGGAGAGGACGTTGCTCAGACCTTCCTGGCGCAGGGCGCGCCGCTTGGTCTCGAGCGGGTTGGGCAGGTCGTGGTCGGCGTGGGCGGGTTCGGCGACCGACGGGGCCGCGCCCGGCGTGTTGGCCGGGGGCGCGGCGGTGGCGGAGGTGCCGACCGCCAGACCCGTCGCCGTCAACGTCAACCCGAGCAGACCCACTGCGACTTTGCGCACGTGGTACCTCCGGTGTAAAGGGAACCGGCCCGATCGGGGTGCTGGGCCGGTGATCAGATCCCACGAGTGGGACTACTGGTGAACATAGACACTGGTGGGACCGGTGGGAAGACGCTGACATGGATTTGTTGCACAAACTAGTTGCGAACGCTTTTCAGTGTCACAAGCATGATCCCCGCCCCCGCTGGACGATCTCGGCGCCCGCACCGCCGTGCGTACCGCCCGCACCGGCGGTCGCCCCCGCAGCAGCACGACGGGGCCCGCCCGGAGCGGTCAGCTCCGGACGGGCCCCGCCCGGTACCGCCCGTCGCCGGGACGGCACGGCACCGGTTCAGGTCACGGAGTGGCCGGGGTGACCTGGATCCAGGCGTGCTGGTTGTTCGGCGCGGCCCGCTTGATGGTGAGCTTCACGCCGTAGTTCACCCCCAGGTCACCGGGATTGCCGGTGCCCAGGATGGTGAAGCCGAGGTCGGTCCCGTACACCCCGGTCGCCGGGGTGCCGTCCGGGTTGACCGCCCGGGTGGTGTATGCCGCGTTGCCGCGCGACGGCAGCACCACCGAGGCGTCGCTGTCCCGGGCGAACAGCTGCGAACCGTTGCGCACCTCGATGCCCGGGACCCAGCCCCTGGCGTCGGTGAAGCCCTTCACCGCCGGCTGCGCCGGGAAGCTGGTGCAGTACTCGCTGAACGGCTCACCCGCCGCCTCCAGGCACTCGGTGAACGGGTACGTCGGGTGCAGCGAGAACGCCGCGTTCGACGACTGCGGCCGGCTGGGCAGGTTGTCCAGCGTCGACGGGTCCTTCACGGCCGCCTCGCCGGTACGGCGCAGCGGGTCGAAGTTGGCGTCCACGATCAGCAGGCCGCCCTTGGCCCCGTAGCTGGGCAGCGAGGTGAGCTGCGCGGTGGTGTGGTTGACGTCGCCGAGAGTGGTGTCCCGGTACCAGACCAGCATGCCCGGCGCGTTGTACGCGACCCGGTCGACCTTCCAGGCGTCGTTCGAGTACACCGTGTCGTAGGTGTACTTCAGGCCCTTGTCGAAGCCGTCGAAGTTGCGCCACTCGGCCAGGTAGTAGTGCGCCTGGACCTTGGTGCCCGAGTCGGTGTGCCAGCCGCCGCCGGTGGTGTCGGTGAAGGTGCCGCCGGTCTTCGTCCAGCCGGCCTCGCCGCCCTCGACGTCGTCGCTCCAGGTGGTGGCCCCGCCGCCGGTGACCGAGAAGTCGTCGGCGAACCAGCCCCGCTCGGCGAACGCCGCGTCGGTGGCGTACCGCAGCCGCACCTGGACCGTGGTGCCCGCGTACGCCGACAGGTCGACGTAGTCGTGCCGCCAGCCGTGCGAGTCACCGGTCAGGCCGTACTTCTTGTTGCCGAAGTCGACCATCCGGCCGTTCGGGTCGGCGTACCCGTCGTTGGTGCTGACCAGGTTGCCGGCCTCGTCGTACACCTTCAGCTCGGTCCAGGACGTACCGCCGTTGGTCGAGACCTCGACGAAGCCGTAGTCCCAGTCCTCCTCGATGACGTAGTTGTTCCACATCCAGAACTTCGCGTCGGCGGCGGCCGGGACGGCCACCTCGCGGCTCAGCTTGACGTCCGCCCAGTCCTGGTCGGCGCCGCTGTACCACATGTTCTCGCCGCTGTGCGGATCGGCAAGGTTGATCACCTTGTCCGGCAGGTTCACCTTGATGCCGTCCTGGGTGCCGCGCGGGGTCCGCGAGGTCTGCCCGAGCAGGACGGTGCGCGGACTCGCGCCGACCGGGATCTCCAGCGGGTCGGCCCAGCCGAGCACCCACTTGTCCCACAGGCCCATGTGCGTGGGCAGCGCCTGGAACACCTCGCCGGAGTGCGAGCCGGACGCCATCAGGTCCCAGAAGTCCACGTCCGAGTCGGCGTTGCCGGAGGTGTCGTAGAGGTCCGGCAGGCCCAGGTCGTGGCCGTACTCGTGGGCGAAGACGCCGACCCCGGCGTCCTCCGGCTGCACGATGTAGTTCGAGATCCGCTTGTCGGTGCCGGGGATGGTGTAGCCGCCGGCCACCGCCGAGGAGTGCGCCCAGATGGCGTACGTGCCCTCCGCGCCGCCGCCGCGCGACTTGCCCTGGCCGGCGTGCACCAGCACCAGGTGGTCGATCACGCCGTCCGGCTCGTGGAAGTTGCCGTCGCCGTCCCGGTCGCCCTGGTCCTCGATGTCGTAGTCGGCCCAGGGGAAGCTCGGGTCCATCGCGGCCAGCGCGTTCACCGCGTCGGTGGCGAGCCGGCCCGCGCCCTGCGGGTTGTCCGGGTGCCCGTTCATCGACTGCTGCCGGCCGGCCACCCACGCGCCGGTCTCGTCCTGGAAGCAGCGCGACGCCGCGTACCAGCCCTCCGAGTGCGGCAGCTTGATCCACGGGCTGGCCTGCCCGTCGACCGTGTACGCGCCCTTGGACATCTCCAGGTACATGTTGCGCATGGTGCGGCCGGAGATGTCGATGCCCGGCCGGCCGTCCGGCCCGGTCAGGTCGGTACGGACCCGCTGGGTGATGCCCTGGGTGGAGTAGAGCATCTTGTTGAAGTGCGCGGGCGAGAAGTCCGGCACCCAGAACGAGTTGTTGTCCTCGTTGGCGTACGAGGCCGGGTTCGGGATGTTGTTGTGCAACGGTCCGTTCTGGACGGTGCCGGGGACGCAGGTCCGGTCCCCGAAGACCGTCTTCGGCACCATCGTCCCGGTGAAGTCGTCGTTCGCCTGGTCGTTGAACTCGACCAGCAGGGTGAGCAGCTTCGCCGTCTGGGTGCTCGGGGCCTTCTTGAACCGCCGCGGGTTCTCCCCGGTCCGGATCGCCTTCGCCTCGGCCTTCGCCAGTTCCCGGGCGGTCACCGGGTTGCCCCGGGCGTACTTTCGGTCGTACGCGCGGGCCGCGTCGACGGCCGGCGCGTGGATGCCACCCTTGCCCTTGACCTCGCGACCCTCGGTGTCGGGTTGCACCGCCGGCTCGGCGTAGTTGATGTAGTACTCGTCCGCGCCGATCACGGCGGGGGCGGGTCCGGTCGGTTCGGCCGCGGCGTTGCCGGGCACGATCAGTGCCGAGGCGGCCAGCGCGACGGCCGGGAGTGCGACGATCAGGCGTCGACGCGACCCGCGTAGCGGGACAATGTGTTTCATGCCGCTCCATCTCTCGGGCATGGAAGGAAAGCCGGAATCACGACCGGGCGGTAAAGCGACGGTCGTCAACGGATCCGACGGCGTGAAAGTAGTTCAGAAATCGACCGGGGTACAGATCTCCGGACGCTCTCCAGCCGATCAGCCTTCTCCGGTTCCCCCGACCGTCCGAGAGTGGATCACGGCCGGGCCGAGGCGGATCCCGCCCCGGGGCCGCAGTGGAGCATGCCGGAAAAACAACGGTGGGTGACGGTCCGGTCGGACCGTCACCCACCGGGCGACACGTCGGTACGTCAGTCCTCGTCGGACTTTCCGCCACCCATACCGGACGAGATCAGCTCCATCACCGACGAGTCCTGGAGCGTGGTGACGTCACCCAGCGAACGGTTCTCCGCCACGTCCCGCAGCAACCGGCGCATGATCTTGCCGGACCGGGTCTTCGGCAGCTCCGGCACCAGCATGATCTGCCGGGGCTTGGCGATCGGGCCGAGCGTCCGCGCCACGTGGTTGCGCAGGTCGGCGATGAGCTGCTCGCCCGCCTCCCCGGCGGTGTCCACGGTGCCGCGCGGGATGGCGAACGCGACGATCGCCTGCCCGGTGGTCGGGTCGGTCGCGCCGACCACCGCCGCCTCCGCCACCGACGGGTGCGACACCAGCGCCGACTCGACCTCGGTGGTGGAGATGTTGTGCCCGGACACCAGCATCACGTCGTCCACCCGGCCGAGCAGCCAGATGTGCCCGTCGTCGTCGCGCTTCGCGCCGTCCCCGGCGAAGTACATGCCCTCGAACCGCGACCAGTACGTCTCGATGAACCGGTCGTCGTCACCCCAGATGGTGCGCAGCATCGACGGCCACGGCTCGCGCAGCACCAGGTAGCCACCGCCGCCGTTGGGCACCGACTGGCCCTGGTCGTCCACCACGTCCGCGCTGATCCCGGGCAGCGGGGCCATCGCGCTGCCCGGCTTCGTCTCGGTGACCCCCGGCAGCGGCGAGATCATCATCGCCCCGGTCTCGGTCTGCCACCAGGTGTCGACGATCGGCAGCTCACCCCGGCCGACGTGCTGCCTGTACCACATCCACGCCTCGGGGTTGATCGGCTCGCCGACGCTGCCGAGCAGCCGCAGCGACGACAGGTCGTGCTGGGCCGGGATGTCCTCGCCCCACTTCATCATGGTGCGGATCAGGGTCGGCGCGGTGTAGAGGATGGTCACCCCGTACCGCTGCACGATCTCCCAGAACCGGCCCTTGTGCGGGGTGTCCGGGGTGCCCTCGTACATCACCTGGGTCGCTCCGTTGGCGAGCGGCCCGTACACGATGTAGGAGTGCCCGGTCACCCAGCCGATGTCGGCGGTGCACCAGTAGACGTCCGTCTCCGGCTTCAGGTCGAACACCGCCCACGCCGTGTACGCCGCCTGGGTGAGGTACCCGCCGGTGGTGTGCAGGATGCCCTTCGGCCGGGCGGTGGTGCCGGAGGTGTAGAGGATGAACAGCGGCTGCTCGGCGTCGAACGGCTGCGCGGCATGCTCGGTGGACGCGGTCTCCACCGTCTCGTGCCACCAGTGGTCCTTCGCCGACCAGGCGACCTCCTCGCCGGTGCGCCGGACCACCAGCACGTGCTCCACCGACGGGCAGTTCGCCACCGCCTCGTCCACGGTCGGCTTCAGCGCCGACGGCTTGCCCCGCCGGAACCCACCGTCGGCGGTGATCACCACCTTGGCGCTGGCGTCCTGGATCCGGTTGGTGAGCGAGTCGGCGGAGAAGCCACCGAAGACCACGCTGTGCACCGCCCCGATCCGGGCGCAGGCCAGCATCGCGACCGCCGCCTCCGGGACCATCGGCAGGTAGATCGCCACCCGGTCACCGGCCGCGACGCCCAGGTCGGTCAGCGCGTTCGCCGCCTGGCAGGTCAGCCGGTGCAACTCGGCGTAGGTGATGGTCCGGGTGTCGCCCGGCTCGCCCTCCCAGTGGATCGCCACCCGGTCGCCGAGCCCCGCCTCCACGTGCCGGTCCAGGCAGTTGTACGCCACGTTGAGCTGCCCGCCGACGAACCACTTCGCGAACGGCGGGTTCGACCAGTCGAGCACCTGGTCCCACTCCTTGGCCCAGGTCAGCCGGTGTGCCTGGGTCGCCCAGAAGCCGAGCCGGTCGGCTGCCGCCTCCTCGTACGCCCCGGCGGTGACGTTGGCGTTCGCGGCGAGCGCGGCCGGCGGCGGGAACTGCCGCGTCTCGTTCAGCAAGTTGGCCAAGGCCTCGCTCATGGGCGTGACTCCTCGTCGCTCGGATGACCTGCGTCTCGTTGCAGGAAGGTTAACTTCGCCGGCCTGCCCCCGCGACCGCCGTCACCTCCGGCGCGCCCAGCGGCCCACCCGGCGCGCCCACCGGCGGCCAGGACCGGCCGACGGCAGCCGCACCGGCCCGGGCCGGTGCGGCCGTCCCCACCAGCGGCCACCGGTCCCGGAACCGGCGGCGGCCACCGGTCCGGGACCGGCCGGCGGCGACCACCAGCGGCCAGGGTCGGCCGGCGGCGGCCACACCGGTCCTGGGCCGGGCCGACCCGTCCGGCCCCGGCGTCGGCCCCGGGTCCGGTTGCCCGTCGGTGGGTCCCGGGCGGTCGCTAGCGTGGGTGGGTGACCACCGATCCGCTCGCCCCACTGCTCACCCTCGCCGACGTCGCCCCGGCCGTCGAACGGGCCCGGGACCAGGTCGACCAGGCCCTGCGACACCGCGCGCTGCGGCGGCACGGCGGCCAGGTCGCCGCCGAGGTGAGCCTGCGGTCCGCGGTGGCGAGCGCCGCCCTCGAGGGGTACGCCCACGAGCGGGAGTCGGTCCGCGCCGGTACGGTCACCGATCCGGTGCTCCAGGGCGCGCTGCGGGTGGCCGGAGCGCTACCGGGACTCACCGAGCTCTGGCCGAAGGCCCCCCGGCAGGTGCTGGCGAAGCTGCACGTGCTCGCCGCCCGGGACGTCGTACCCGAGGCGGAACTGGGACGTCCGGTGGCCGACCCGGTGGTCGGGGCCCGGTTGGACGGGCTGGCCGGGCTGGTCGCCGGTGGCACCAGCGTCCCGCCGCCGCTGCTCGCCGCGGTGGTGCACGGGGAACTGCTGGCACTGCGGCCGTTCGCCGGGCCGTCCGGCGTGGTGGCCCGCGCCGCCGCCCGGCTGGTGCTGCTGTCGACCGGCTTCGACCCGCGGGGCCTGCTGGCGATGGACGTCGGGCACCGGGAGCGGGAACCCGAGTACGTCGGCGCGGCCGGCGCTTTCGCCACCGGAACCCCGGACGGGCTGCGTTCCTGGCTGCGCCACTGCATGACCGCCACCGAGGTGGCCGCCGCCCAGCTCACCGTCGTCGGCGACGACGTCCTCGCCGCCGCCTGACGGCCGCCGGTCACGGTACCGTCGGCGGCTCGCGGCCGGCCGGCACCGCTGCCGGGTCACGGTGCCGGCTCCCGGCCGGCGGGCACGGTACCGGCGGCGGCTCCCGGCCACCGCCACCGCTGGCCGGTCATGGCCGGCGGGTGGCCTTGGTGATCTTGCGCTGGAGGAGCTGCCGGGTGACCGGGCCGAGCTCGTCCACGATCTCGATGAGCACGCCGAGCTGGTCGAGCGCGGCCATCGCCCGCTCGGCGCCGGCGGCGTCCACCCCGTCGTAGAGTTCCAGCCCGACGAACGCCGCGGACACCGCCCGTGCCAGCCCCGGCACGTCGGCGACCTCGGCGAAGGGCGAGCCGGTCAGCAGCCGGCGCAGCACGGCCTCGATCTCGTCCACCCAGATCCGGAGCGCGTCGGCGGTCGGTGCGACGAGCCGCTCCTCGGTCTGCGCTCCGGCCAGCATCTGGGCCAGCACCGAGACGTTGCCCGAGGTCCGCTCCTCGGCGTGCAGCGCCCGCCCGACCTCCAGCAGCTCCCGCAGGCTGCGTACCCCGGCCAAACGGCCCGACCAGCTGGCGACCCGCTCGGCGGTACCGGCCCGGCAGGCCGCCGCGAGCAGGTCGTCCACGCTGCCGAAGTGGTAGAACACCAGCGCCTGGTTCACGCCGGCGGCGGCGGCGATGGTCCGCGCCGACACCCCGGCGATACCGTGCTGGCGGATGGCCGTCAACGCTCCGGCGAGGAGACGCTGCTTGGTGTCGGACATCGCTCTCCTCGCGGTCGTGCCGGTGCGGCGGTGCGATCATCCCGGACGGGCCGGGTGCGGCGGTGCGATCATCGCATCGGTCACCACCTGCGCCAGCCAGGTGACTCCCGGCAACCGCAGCAGCCACCCCAGCCACGCCCAGCCGAAGTGCAGGTGCTCCAGCGCACGGGCGACGGCGGCCACCCCCCGTTCCGCGTGGCCGTCGCCGCCCGCGTACCCGGCCCGCCACAGCACCCCGTACGGGTACCGCGCGGCGGGCACGATCACGAGGTTCACCGGACCCCGGCGGTCGAGGAACCGGCGGAGCCCCGAACACGGCCCGCACCCGTCGTCGAGCCAGAGCACCGCCGGTTCACCCGGGAGGTACGGCCGCCACCGGGGCCACCAGGGGCGTACCCGCAGGCGGTGGTCCCGCCAGCGTGCCCCGTACCGGCTCTCCAGGTCGTACGCCTCGTGCGGGCCGGCCACCGCGACGCCGAAGGCCACCGCGAGCGCCGCGCACCCCACGAGCGGAAGGCTGCCGGTAACCAGTGCGGTGAGCAGGAGCAGGGCCACCGCGCCGGTCTGCATCGGATTGGCGAGAAAGGCGTACGGGCCGGTGGTCACCAGCCGGCGCGGCGGATCCCACGGGTACGGCGTTCCGCCGCCCCGGACCGCGAACTCGCGCACCGCCGCGAGGGCCGGGACGGCGGGTAGCAGGGCCAGCTGCGCGAGGAGCAGCGCGCCGGACACCGTCAGGTCGCCCAGGCGCGCCCAGGAGCCGTCGGTGAGGGTGAAGGTCACCGTGGGGAGGAACCACAGCAGCAGAACGCCGAACAGCCCGGTCTGGAGCAGGACGCGGGCCCGCAGGTGTCGTCGCCGGGCGCTCCACCGGCCGAGCAACTGGGCCGGCAGGGCCACACCGAGCAGCCCGACCGCCTCACCGGCCAGCCAGTCCGGCCCGAGCCGGAGCAGCGGAGCCAGGGCCGGCATGGTGACCGCGTCCAGCCAACCCAGCAGGCCCAGGGCGACCGGCAGGGGCAGCACCCGGCGCAGCAGCACCGGCAGCGGCCCCCACAGGGCGGCCCAGCCGATCCACAGGTCCACCGGCAATTCCCGGTACGCCCCGTGCACCGGCGCGAACGTGTACCAGCCGGTGGACCGGGCCAGCTCGTGCAGGACGGCGACGCCGACGGCGGCGGCCACGAACGACAGCAGCGCAGCCGCCCGCGCGTTCCGGTCCCGGTCCCACCGGGCCGCCGCCAGCACCGCCAGCAGGGGCAGACCCAGGCAGAGGTACCGGATCGCGGTCACCGCAGCGCCATCATGTCGAGCAGGTGCCCGCCGCCCTGGTGGAGCAGGGCGTCCTGGAGAGGCCCGAAGTACCAGGACGGGTCGAGACCGCGTCGGTACCCGATGAGGAGGCGGACCTCGGTGTGGTCCGCGTCGACCGCCCGCCAGCGCAGGTCGGCCCGCTGCCAGGTGAACCAGCGGCCGGTGATGGCGGTGTCCTCGACGAACCGGAAGGTCAGGTGTCCGGGCGTGCCGGCCGTGACCTCGGCGACGAGTCGCCCGCCGGGTCCGTGGGCGCTGCCGTGGTAACCGAACGTCCAGCGGTCACCCGGGCCGAGACCACCGCCGTCGACGTGTGCCGGCAGGGGCACGCCCAGCAGCCGTAGCGCCGGGGCCCGGACCGGGGTGGGCCGCGGACCGGCCGCCAGGCGGTCGGCCACCACGGCGGCGGGGAGCGCGACCAGCCGGACCACCTCCACCGACTGGTCCGGAGCGATCCGTGGCCCGATCCCGCTGCCCTCCAGGCCGGGCAGGAGCAGCAGCGGCACAAGGAGGACCGAGTAGCTGCGGGAGGAGGCGCGGCGAACCAGGTTGATCAGCGCCAGCGCGCCGTGGGCCACCGCGTAGACCAGGGGTGCCGCCAACACGACGCAGATCGCGCCCTCCTGCAGGGCCACCGCCGCCAGCAGCAGGGCGATCGTGGTGGTGACGAAGACCTGGCCGTGCGGGGTACGGCCCGGGGTCAGGGCCAGGGCCGCGGCCAGCAGGACCGGCAGGGCGACGAAGAGCAGCGCGCTGTCGGCCCGACCGTCCCGCACGGCGACCGCGAAGACCACCAGCCCGAAGAGGCCGATCAGCCCGGCCAGGATCCAGTTCGCGCTGGTCCGGCGGGGCGGTGGTGCCGGCTCCACCACGGCGTACCTCCTCGTTCTCGGGGTTTTGAGCGACCGCTCAACGGGAGCGTAGAGGAGTTTGAGCAACCGCTCAAGAGGGGTTGTCGGGTTCCGGACACGGCGACGAGCCGGAACGGCACGCCGGGCCGGACGGGGCCGGGAGGTGCGGAAGACACGGTCAGCCGACCGGATCGATGTGCGGAGAGGGCGCGGTCAGCGATCGGACCGACACGAGGAGGACAGGGCGGCCGACGATCAGGCCGACATGAGGAAGACGCGCGGCCAGCGACCGGACCGACATGGGGAGAATGCGCGGTCAGGCGACCGGGCGGTGCGCGGAAGAGCGGGGCGAACGGGGTGAATCCGGCCGGGTGGCGGTCAGGCGACCGGGGCGATCCGGGTGCGACGGTGGCGGCCGTACCAGGCGATGCCGATAGCGACACCCACCCCGACGCCCAGCGCGGCGGCGGCAACCGGGACCGCCGGCCGTTCCCGCAGCCGGCGGCCGAGCGGGATCGGGTGCCGGAACTCCAGCACCGGCCAGGAGTTCTCGCTGGCCAGCCTGCGGAGCTGCCGGTCCGGGTTCACCACCGTGGGGTGCCCGACACACTCCAGCAGCGGGCGGTCACTGTACGAGTCGGAGTAGGCGTACGACTCGGCCAGGTCGTAGCCCCGGGCGGTGGCCAACTCGCCGACCGCCTCGACCTTGCTCGGCCCGGCGGCGTAGAACTCGACCTCGCCGCTGTACCGGCCGTCCTGCACCGCCATCCGGGTGGCGATCACGTCGGTCACCCCGAGCAGCTCACCGATCGGCCGGACCATCTCCTCGCCGGAGGCGGAGACCAGCACGACGTCCCGGCCGGCGGCCTGGTGCTCCTCGATCAGGGCGGCGGCCTCGGCGTACACGTAAGGGTTGATCAGCTCGTGCAACGTCTCCGCGACGATCTGGCGGACCTGTTCCACCTGCCAGCCCTTGCACAGGGCGGCCAGGTAGTCCCGGGTGCGGGCCATGGTCTGCTCGTCGGTGCCGCCCAACCGGAACATCAGTTGGGCGTACGCGGACTTGACGACGTCCCGCCGGGTGATCAGCCCGTCGCGGTAGAACGGCCGACCGAAGGCCAGCGCGCTCGACTTGGCGATGACGGTCTTGTCCAGATCAAAGAAAGCGGCACCTCGGCCCACGGCGCGAAAGTCTAGCCCGATGGTCTAGGGTCGGCGGGTGCCTGGGGGCGGAGGACCCCGCTCACCTGCGCACACGCTGCCAGAAAGCCGGCTCCAAGTGACCACCGTCACACGACTTGAGTGGAAATTCGCAGGGAGTGGAGGTTAGGCCACTCGACGTGAGCAGGTCTGCTACGGCATGCTGGTAGTGCGACGACTTTTCACATCTGCACAACAACGGCCCTCGGCGGTTGCACCCCCCGTAACCGCTGAGTGAGTTCGGCTCAATCCCCCCCGGAGCCGAACTCCACGACGACCCCCGTCTCCCCCCGACGGGGGTCGTCCCTTTTCCCTGGGAGCGCGCCACCGCAGGTCACAGGTCATCCCCGTCCTCTTCGGGAGCGTTCTCAGCGGGCGTTTCCCCGGCCGGAGGCAGCAGAGAGGCAGCAGGGCCGTCGAAGGCAGCCAGGACGCGAGCCGCGTAGTCGTCCGGGGTGTGGGTGTACCGGTTGAGGGTCGTCGACGCCTGCTCGTGGCCCATCACCCGCTGTACCAGGTTGATCGGTACGCCGTCGGTCACCAGCCACGTTGCGTAGGCGTGCCGCAGGTCGTGGAACCGCATCCCGCCGGCAGCCTTGGCCGCGACCTGGGCGACCGCTTCCCGCTCGGTGGTGAACTCCGCCGACCGCTCGACGCCGTCCCGGTCGACCCAGACAGCTAGGTACCGGTGCGGACCGGAATTGATCACCTGGCCGAGCAGGCCGGCGCGGACCAGCGACGGGAGCCAGACCCGGCGACGGAAGTTCGACCGGCGCAGCGGACGTCCGACCCGGTCCCGGAAGACGAGGGTTCCGGGGTCCGGATCACCGGAGTCGGCGCGGAGCTGGCGCAGCGCGGCCAGCAGGAAGCCCGGCAGCGGGATGGTGCGGACGCCGGCCCGGCTCTTCGGGTACGGGCGGAGCACGATGCCGCCGTGCGTCTCCTCGGCGACCTGGACCACGCGCACGGAAGCCCGCTCGAGGTCGACCGACGACCAGGTCAGCCCGGCGCACTCACCCCAGCGGAGCCCGGCCCCGGCAGCAGCGCTGACGATGGCCCGGTGCCGAGGCGGGACGGCCGGGAGCAGTCGGTCAAAGAAGTCCTTCCGACCGATTGTGATCGGCTTGACGTCACGCGATCGGTCACGCGGTAGCCGCACACCCTCGGCGGGGTTGACGGCGATCAGCCGGGCCTGAACAGCCGTCTTGAGGATCATCGACAGCAGTTGGTAGCACTTGGCGATCGTGGTCGGCGCAAGCTGCCGGTTGAGGCCGGTCACCCACTCCTGCACCGACATGAAGTCGACCTTCCCGAGCGGCCAGTCACCCCACTTGGGCAGGACGTGAGCGCGGAGCATCGAGACGGTCCGTTCGGCGGTACGTGCCTCCACCGTCCGGGTGGCGAGCCACTGTTCAGCGAAGTCGCCGAACCGGGTCCGCCCGGCGTGCGGGTTGACGTACGTGCCCCGGTTGAGGCTGCCCTCCACTTCGGCCAGGAATGCATTGGCCTCGCGCTTCGTGCGGAAACTCTTCGACTTCTGCGCGCCGGCCGGGTCACGCCAGCAGGCCCGGAAGGTCCCGGCCGGAGTCTTGCGGACGAAGCCCATCAGCGCCTCCGTCCGTGTTCGGTGCCGGTGGCGGCGGCCGGTTCCGCGATGCCGTCGAGCCAGGCATGGAACCGGGTACGCGGGATCAGCCAGCGCCCACCGAGCCGGGTCGCGGGGATCGTGCCGTCACGGACGAGCGCGTACGTGCTGCCCAGCGAGATCCCGAGCAGCTTGGAAACCTCGCGGACGGTGTAGGTGACCGGTTCGACGACCGTCGCGCCGGAGCGGGGGAGGAGCCGGAGGACCGGACTCCTGCCAGCGGTGTTGCTCACTGCGTTGACCTCCTGAGGGGTGTCGGATCAGGCGGCGGCCGGCACGGTGCCGGCCGAGGGGGTGCCGAGTTCGTGGGCGAGTTCCTCGCGGCCGGCGGCGCGTCGCTCACGGGCGAGAGCGGCGGCGGTGTTGGCGAGCAGCGCGTCTCCGCTGGTGTGCCAGCCGACCCCGGCGAAGGTGAGAGCGCCGACGATCAGGGTGGTGTCGTCGAGGTGGTCGACGGCCTGGACGCCGTCGGGGTGCGCGTGGTCCTGGTCCTCACTGCGCCGGAAGGTGACCCGGGTGTCGCGCAGGAGTTGGAAGGTCACCGAGTAGCGGCGGGCTTTGGTGAGGAAGTGGCCGCCGAAGCCGAGCATGTGCGCCCAGCGGCGCAGCCGGGCGTACGGGTTGGCCGTCGCCGGTTTCGTCGATTCGGTGTCAAGGCCGGCTTGACGTTCGGCGACGCAGACGGGGCAGGCGGCGTACCGGGTGTGGGTGCCGCAGTCGGGGCACTCCCAGGGGTCGACGAAGCCGGGCCGGGGCCGGTGGTCGCGGGGCCGCTGCGAGAGCGGCACGGGCGTGCCGGTGGGTCGGCCGAGTCGCCAGCAGGCGTCGACGAGGCGGGCGGTGTGGTCGCCGTCGGGGTCGGCGTAGTCGCCGATGGTGTCGGCGGTCAGCCGGACGGATCGGTGCCCGGTTACCTCGGTGCTCTTGGTGGCGTACTTGGCAAGGTAGCCGGCAACCATGCTGTCGGTGACCTCGCCACGGCCGGTCAGCGAGATTGGCCGGATATCGAGCTGTGCGCCCCAGCGGATCAGCCACCCTTCCGGCTGGTCGGGGTGCGGCGGGGTGGTGAAGGCGATCAGGTCGACGGCGTACCGGATCGCGTCGTCGAGGTCGGCGGCGGTGAACCCGGCCGGTGGTGGGACGACGGCGGCCGGGTCGTGCGGGTTGACGCCGTCGAGGCGGATCAGGGCGTGGAAGTGCACCGCCGCGCGGGCCTGGAACTCGGCGGCCTTCCCGTGCGAGATCCGGACCGGGGAGACGAGGCGGGTCTTGCCGGACGGGCTGGTGACCTGCACGCGGGGGATACCGCGGCGGCGGGCGAGCTTGGTGAGGTACCGCTCCGCGGCCTGCTTGGTGCGGTGCCACAGTTCGCCGGTGTGCAGGTTCCAGACGACCTGGTGAGCGTGGTCGTAGCAGTCGAGGCAGAGCGGTTGCCCAAGAACGGCGTCGGCCTGGTCGTGCCGTGCCCAGCACACGGCCGGGCGGCCGTGGGGGCAGGTGCCGGCGTCGCGGCGGGCGTGGCAGGGGTCGGGCCGGCAGTCGCAGCGGTGCCGGTTGCCGCAGGTGTGCCGCTTGACCGCGCGGACATGCACCGCGCCGAACGAGGGTGCGGTGAAGGTGGCGAACACCGCCGGGTGTCGGGTGACGGTGTCGGGGACGCCCTTGCCGCCGACGAGGCCGGCGCGCAGGAGCTGGTAGGCGTCGCGCTGGTAGACGGTCGCGCAGGCCGGGCAGACGGTGGCCCGGCGGTTGCCGCACGCCTTGTAGATCGTGGCGTCGGGCATGCCATCGGTGTGCCGCTGGTCCAGCATCCGGCCGGTGGCCGGGTCGACGGTGTAGAGGCTGCCGGCGAGGCGGATCGGGCGGGTGCAGCCGGCGGCGGCCCGGACGTGCTCCAGCCAGCCGAAGTAGTCGGGTCGGCCGGCACGGTGCAGGGCCTGCCCGGCGGCGGTGTAGCCGGCCAGCGGGATGGTGTCGGCGTTCGAGCCCACACCCCGGGCCAGAGCGGCACGGGGTGTGAGGTCCAGCGTCGAGGCCATCAGGCGGCAACCCCGTCGTCGGGGTGCCGGTTGGTGATGGTGCGTTCGGAGACGATGACCCGGCAGGCACCGCACTGGCGAGCAGCCGGTTCGTGCCGGTGGCACGGGATGAAGGTGGTCACGTCGCCGCAGCGAAGGGTGACCGGAGTCCGGCAGGGACCGCCGGGGATGACGTGCACGACGGTGCGTCGGGTGTCGTACGGATGGGGCTCCGGCTCGGCCGGGCAGGTGTGGAGGACGTGTTCGATGTCGACGATGTGGATGGTCATCGGGCACCTACCGGGGTGCCGTTGACGGTGGGTTCGGTGATGGCGTCCAGGAGCGCCGCCGCGACGGGCGGGGTGAGGTTGAGCCGGGCGGCCAGCTCGTCGGCGGTGATGGGGTGGCCGGTGGCCTGCTCGTGCTGGACGGCGGCGAACCGTGCCGTCGGCAGCAGGTGGGTAGGGACCGTCACCGGCTCAGCGGCCGGCGTGCTGACCGGCTCAGGAGCCGGGACGGCGGTCGGTGTGGGGGTCGGGTCGGCAACCGCGACGGGCACCGGGTCGGAGTCGGGTTCGGTGGTGACGGCCGGCTCTGCCGGCGTGGCGGGTGCCGAGGTGATGGCAGCCGGCGGAGTCGGCTCGGAGGTGACCTGCTCTGCCACCTGGACGGAGATGGGGTTGACCTGCTCGACGGCAGACGGTTGGTTCTTGGCGGCCAGGTCGTTGGCGGCGGCGAGGAGTGCGGCGGCTTCGGCTTCGATGGCGGCGAAGTCGGGTCGGATGCGTCCGGCGACGAGTTCGACGCCGATGACGAGGACGACGACCAAGGCGAAGACGAGGCGTAGGCCGAGGCTGCCGGGGGACGCGAAGTTGATGGTTGCCGACAGCAGCGCGGCACCGACGAAGACGACCATCGCGCCCCGCTTGGCGTCACGGGCGATGCCCGAGGTACGGACGACGGTCAGCATCGACACCATGGCGGCGTCGAAGATCAGCGGGACGAGGTAGGCGAAGTAGCCGGCGTTCTGGGTCCACAGGTAGTGGGCCTGGTGCAGGTAGCTGGTCAGCAGCGCACCGAGCAGGACGAAGCGGTTGTACCGCTTGATGGAACCGATTGCCTTGAGCATGGTCGGCACCGCGTTGCGGGCGTACTCGGCGGCGAACTGTTCGGTGAACGTGCCGGTTTCGGGTGCGGTCATGGTCAGTGGCCTCCGTGGCAGTCGAGGCAGCAGCCGTAGCGGCGGGGGATGTAGTAGGGCTTGACCTGCTCGCAGAGTCGGCAGGTCCGACGGGCACGCAGCGCCTTGCCGATGGCGGCCCGTTGGGAGGCGGTGGCGGTGCGCTTGGGCTTGGCCAGGTCGAGCCGGTACAGGTAGGCGACGCGCTTGCCGCGCCGCCAGAGGATCTGGGCGACAGGGGTCTGTCCGCCGGGGCGGAGGCCGGCGGCCCGCAGTTGCCGGACGGTGGCGAGCCCGGCCGGGGCCATCAGGTAGGGGAAGGTGGGGAACCCGTGGCGGGTGCCGAGCGGGTCGTAGAACCGCAGGCGCAGACCGATCAGGTGGGTGAGGTCGGTCATGGCCGGTCACCCCAGCGCTGCTGGGCGGCCTGGCGGGAGATGCCGAGCCGGGCACCGATCTCGGCCCAGGAGTAGCCGAAGGCACGGAGGCCGACGACGGCCGCACCGATCGCGTCATCGAGAGCGGCCGAGAGGGAGACCAGGTCGCGGAGGGCTTCCACGTCTCCGGTGGCGACCCGGCGACCGTGGGCACGGATGATCCGCCGTGCGAAGGCGGCGAACTCGTCGTTCTCGACGACGTCCCGACGCCGTTGCTGTCGGGGGAGGGGCGTCAAGGACGCCTTGACGGTCGGAGCGGTCATGCGGCACCGCCCGGGGTCGGGTCTACCTGCTGGTGGTCGGTGGCCCAGGATTCGGCACAGACCTTGTGGCAGGGCTTGCCCTTGGGGCTACGGCAGATGGCCGGTTGCCCGCAGATGACGCAGGGTTCCGGGGTGCCGGCGCTGCCGGACTTGCTCCAGTCGATGAAGACGGTGGTGGTCATCGGGAGTCACCACCGGTCGCGTGGCGGTGCTCCCACTCGTCGGCGGCGGCGTTGAGGGCGTCGATGACGTCCTCGGCGGTGTGGCCGGCGCTGTCGTTCCAGGCGAACGGTTCGGAGTGCTCTTCGAGCCAGTAGCCGTCCTCGTCGACGAGGTGGATGGGGTGGGCGAGGTCGAGGTAGGCGACCATCGCGGCGATAGCTGCCCGGTAGACCGCCCGGTAGTCGGGATGCACCTCGGTGAGGTGCTTGGCCTGCCGGCCCTCACAGGCCATGCCGATAGCCCCGACCAGACAGGCGGGCGGGGTGGGGTCGGTCCAGTCGGTGGGCAGGTAGTACATGCCCTGAATCCAGCCGTGCCGGCTCAGGTAGAGGGCAGCACCACGGAGAACCTCGGCCGGGGTGGCCGGTTCTCCGGTGGGCGGGTTGTGGGTAGCCTTCATGGCAGCCACGTCCTTTCGAGGGCTGTTGGTGAGGCCGGCAGGACCAGCTCTGCTGGCAGGCGGAATGCGCTGGTCCTGTCGGTTGCTAGGTGGTGGGGGTCAGGCGGACGACGATTCGCAGCCGCGTGTCTGCCGCGCTGACCGGAGCGGGTACGGACATGAAGACGAGCCGGCCGCACTGGCGGGCCATCGCCTGAATCACGTCGATCTCTTCGCGGGTGCCGGTGACGACCATTTCGGTGAACCGGCGAGGGGTGTGCTTCATGCGGCCATCCCCCAGTCAGCGGGAGTACCGGTCGGGGTGGTGAGGCCACCGGGGCGACGGACCCAGGCGGCGTAGTCGGCGATGCCGGCGATCTGGGCGTCGGAGAGGTAGGCGGCCTTGATGCGGCGGGGCGTGCCGCCCTCCGCGATGAGGTAGGCCGCGCCCTGGTTGGTGGGCGGGATGTCGGTGGCGGAGTAGCCCTGCTCGGCCCAGCCGTGGCCGAGGACGATGTTCGAGCTGTTCGGGGTGGTGCAGCGGAACGCGGCCCGGTAGCCGAACAGGTCCCGCAGGCTGGTGGGGATGATGTCGAACGACGGCCGCTGGGTGGCGGCGACGACGGGGATGCCGGCGGCCCGGCCCCGGGCGACCAGGTCGCGGAGCAGGGCGACGAATTCTTCCTGTTCCTGCTTGCTGCCGACGGTGGCGGAGAAGAAGGCGATCTCGTCGACCAGGACGGTGATCACGCTGAGTCGGTCGGCGGCGGTCAGCTTGCGGCGGCCGTGGGCGCGCAGCCAGGCGTACCGGTTGTTCATCACCTGCTGGAGCCGTCGCAGGACGGCCAGGGCGGCGGTGATGTCGGGGCCGATGAAGGCGTCGGCGATGTCTTCCCACTGCCCGAGTTCGACGAGCTTGCCGTCGAGGAGCACGAGCCGGGAGTCGACGGACAGGGCCGCGTGTGCGGCGATGGTGTTGAGGAGGCCGGACTTGCCGCCGCCGGGCTCACCGCCGGCGAGGAGGTTGCGGTAGGCCAGGGTGATGTAGACGGGCTGTCCGAACTCGTCGATGCCGATGAAGATCGGGTCGAACATCGACAGGCCAGGCCCCACCGGAACACCGGCGGTCGGGGCGGCAGTGGTGCGGTTCATGGTGGCCCTCCTTGGGCGGTTGTTGGGCGCGAGGAACCCCACGAACGAGCCGTAGCGGGCTCCTCGCGTCCTGGTTGATGTGGTTGGGATCAGATCCAGTCGGACATGTCGTCGGTGTCGGTCGACGACGAAGCCGCCGACGGCTTGGAGCCGTTGGCGGTGGCCGGGCGGGGTGCCGGCAGGGTGACGGTGGAGGCTTCCACGTCGGGAAGATCCAGGGCCGTCGGTGGCGTGACCGGTGCCCGGTCGCTGACCGGGGTGTCGGGATCGATCACGTCGACCAGAGGTGAACCGACGGTCGCGGTGAGCACCTCACGGCGCTTGATGTCGAACCGCAGGAACGCGGCATTGCTGTCGGAGGCCCGCTCGATCAGGGCGGACGAGGCGTGACAGGTGACAGCGATCTTGTCGAGGCGGCCTTCCAGGTCCTTGGCCGACAGGCCGGGACGCAGGTAGACCCAGACCCGCTCACCCACCGGGGTGGGGCGAGCCCAGAGGATCAGCGGCAGGGAGCCGGACTGGTTGGCGATGATGAACTGCGAGAAGCACACCCGCAGCCGGTGGCGCACGATCAGGCACCAGGCCCAGGCAACGATGGCCCGGCGGACCACCGGGATGGCGGCGGGGACACCAACGACCAGGGCGACCACGGCGAGGGTCACCAGGGCCGGGGTGTGGGTGGCGAGTTGCACCCAGGCGGCGAGCAGGGTCGTCGTGATCAGGATTTCGGGCAGCCACCACCACAGCAGCCGCAGGACCGGCCAGATACGGACGAGCAGCCAGGCGGCGGCACCGGTCGGGATGCCGATGGCCGCGCCGACGAACAGGGCAATGATCGGGTGCCAGTACGAGGCGGCGACCACGGCCGACAGGAGACCGACGATGACGCCGGTCAGCACGAACGCCAGCCGGGCGTTACGTGCGGAGGAACGGTGAACCCTGGCCTCGATGACCGTCACCGTTGGCGAGGACTTCCGCCCGAACAGGCGGGCAGGGCTAGACTTGGACACGACACGTCCTCCCAGGAATTGGGGTGGATGGGTTGGAGAGAGCGGGGTCGGCAGGTGTAGGAGCCAGTACCGGCCCCGCGCTCGAATCGCCTAGTTGCGCGTGATCTGCACGACCACACGGCGGCCCGGGAAGTCCTTCAGGATTTCCCGCTTGGCCCAACTGACATCGCTGAAGCAGACCAGGTAGCTGAAGGACGTACCTTCGGCTTTGACCTCACGGTCGGCGTACTGGGAACAAACGGGGTACTGGCACAGCATGTGCATCATGGCGTTCCCTTTCAGAGAGCAGCGACGAGAAGCGCGGACGCCCACAGGCATGCCGCGTGAAGGGACTGGTCGGCCAGGTACATCCCGCAGATCGGGGCCTGACGGTCGGCGAAATCGCCGCTTCCGGTGTGGTTGAGAATCCAGCGCACCGGCCAACGCCGGTCGAGGATCGCGTGAGAGACCGCCGAGAAGGCGAGTCCGGCGGCGAGCCCGGCCACGGTGACCGGCAGATCGAGGACGGCGATGGTGATGGTGAGCATCACCACGACGACCAGGTGATAGGCCACGACGTGGCCCAACAGGTGACGCCAGCCGTCCCAACCCGGGGCGGCCTTGTGTGCGGCCTGCTTGTCGGACTGGCCGAGAACGTGGTCAGCGACCTGGTGGCCGGCGTAGAACGTCGCCGCGACAACGGCGAACACGATGGCGGATTCGAGCATGACAACCACTCCCTGCATTCGGGGGACGATGGGTTGGAAGGTGGGCGGGGCCGGCAGGTGTAGGAGCCAGTCCGACCCCGCGCCACAGATTTCGAGAAGGGCAACCACGGGTTGCCAGGATCGGGAAGGTAGGAGCCAGCGACTTTCCCGAACCGATGAGAACCGGATCAGCGGACCATCAGGCCGCTACAGATGCCACGGACACCGGTGGCAGACACAGCACGATGTGCGAGGAACTACTTCGCCGCCGAGGTGCCAGCCGCCGGCTTCAGCGAGATCGCGCGGAACGCGACGCCGTTGCGCCCGTTGGTCGCCCACGGGATGGCCTCCAACTGCTCGACCGCGATGAGCTGTCCCACCTTCACGCTCGGCTTTTCACCCGCCGTGGTGATGGTGATGACCTCACCGCCCGTCTCGTCGAGTACGAAGACCTGGGTGGACCACATGAGCCGGCCCGTTCCCTTCTCGGACCGCTGGTTGCCGTTCTGGTCGTTCTTCGGCTCCGGGTCCTTCGACACCGTCACCTGCTTGCCCTGGGTGTCCACGTACAGCTTCACTACAGACCTCCTGTGTCTCGGGCCAGAGATTGAGCGTGTCCCCGGTGGACATTTGCTCGTGGCCTCTGCCGACAACACTCCCGGAAATGGGCGGACGAGCCACCCGACGAGGTGGACGACTAGGGACGTCTTTGCTACCTTGAATGCGTCCTAGTCGTCCCCTCTGGAGGGTCGGATGCCGAACAACCGCCTGCGTGACGCCATCCTCCGCAACGGCATGACGCCCGCAGTGATCGCCGAGAAGATCGGGGTCGACCCGAAGACGGTGGAACGGTGGATCACCCAGGACCGGACGCCGTACCCGCGCCACCGGCACGCAATCGCCGCACTCGTCCGCGAGGATGAGTCGTACCTCTGGCCAGACGCGGTGACTGCGGAGGCTGCCTCGCAGATCGGGCAGAGCGAGATGATCCAGCTCTACTCCCGGCGATCCTCTGTGCCGTACGACCTCTGGCGCCGCCTGATCGAGCGGGCGGAGAAGCGGATCGACGTGTTGGCCTACGCCGGCCTGTTCCTGGTGGAGCAGGATCCGATGCTCGTCGACACCCTGCGGCAGAAGGCGGAGGACGGCGTCGAGGTGAAGATCCTGCTCGGTGATCCGACCAGCGACGCTATCGAGCGTAAGAGCGTCGAGGAGGGTACGCCCGGCGTGATGGCCGCGAAGATCCGTCAGGTGCAGCAGTACTACAACCGGCTGGACGGCGTGCAAGGCGTCAAGGTGCTCTACCACGACACGACGCTGTACAACTCGATCTACCGCTTCGATGACGAGATGCTGGTGAACATGCACGTGCTCGGGTTCCCGGCACCACACGCGCCCGTGATGCACCTGCGCAGGATCAACGGCGGTGACCTGTTCCGCACCTACTCCGACAGCTTCGACCGGGTCCTGTCGGCCTCCTGGTCGCTGAAGGGCGGCGAGGTGGCAGCCTAGAGGGCATGGCGAGGATCGAGCACTACCACGACCCGAACGCGCCGAGGGCCAACACCATCGTCGTGGCGGTCTCCGTCTTCGTCCGGGACGACCGTGGCCGGGTGCTGCTCATCCAGCGCACCGACAACGGGCTGTGGTCGCTGCCAAGCGGCGGCCAGGAGATCGGCGAGTCGGTCGCGCAGACGGCGGTCCGGGAGACCCACGAGGAGACCGGCATCAGCGTCGAGGTGACCGGCTTGGTAGGCGTCTATTCCGACCCCGGCCACGTCATCGAGTACTCGGACGGCGAGGTGCGGCAACAGTTCTCGCTCTGCTTCCGCGCTGTGCCGGTCGGCGGCGAGCCGACCCCGAGCGACGAGTCAAGCGACGTCCGATGGGTCGCGCGCGACGAGCTGGGGACGCTGGACATCCACCCGTCGACCCTGCTCCGCATTCAGCACGGCTATCAGGAACGCGGCGAACCCTACATCGGCTGACGAACCCGGCCGGGCAGACGGCGCTCAGTACGCTGGACGGCAGCCACCATCTCCGGCTCGGCACGGATGATGAACCGGGTCACCAGGTGATCCGGCCCGTACCGCGACCGGATCTCCGCCAGCCGCTCCAGTACCTCGAAGTCCTGCCCGTCCGGCCCGGTGGTCATGTCCGAGAAGCACAGCGCGTCGGTGACCGCCGTTTCCTCTCGCGGGAACTCCGCCGCCAGGACGTCACCGAGTCCGCGTTCCTCCGCTTCCAGCCAGGCGCAGGAGTGATGCGCGACAAGGGCGGCAATCCTCTCGTCGAAGCGTTCCCGCCGCAGCCACCGACCACCGTCGAGCGCGTGGAACCCGGTGTCGACAAGCTCGGCGTTGTAGCCGATGTCGTGTAGCCACGCGGACGCCACGAGGACGTCACGATCTTCGGCCGGAACCGCCTCGCTGACGGTCCTCGCTTTGGCGGCGACCGCCTGGACGTGGCTCCATCGACGTGGCAGCGGAGTCTCCAGCTTGCGTCGGGCGATCTCCCGGGCGACATCGACGAGGGCGGCCATGCGGTCAGGGTACGGAGAGCGCACGGTCCGCGCCATCCCGTGTCGATTGGGCGACCGGAACCTAGGTGGCGGCCGGCTGCCGGCGATGTGGTTCAAAGTTTCTGTACGTCTTCAAGGCGGCCCTGGACGGGCCGCACGCGCCGCCGCCAGGGCGCGTGCCCGTCGCTGCGCTGGCGCTCCACTCCGGTCACGCAACACGCCCGGCGGCTGGCGCGGAGGGCGGGTAGCCCGGTGGGCCGCCGCATGACGACAGGCCGTTGCCCGGCGGGGTGGCGGGGCCGGCAGCCGGCCGGGCCGCGCGGCCGACACCCGCGCGGCGTGGGGGAGCGAACGCCGGCTCCGTCGGCGGCCGGCGGCCGGTGGTGGGGTTGCGGTTACTGCGCCTCCGGCGGGGGCGCTCCGGCTCCAGGACCGGCCGGGGGTCCGTCGGCGGCTCGCGGTCCGTGGGTGGTGGCGGTGGGGAGCCATCCCGCCCGCCGTCGACCCGGGCGAGCCGAGCAGACCACCGCCCGACCCGCCAGCGTCCGTGCGGGTGTCAAGGCCGTCTTGACGTGGCGGGCCGGGCAGCGGCCCGCTCCACAGGAGTGCGGGTCGACGGCAGACGGGATGGCAGGGGTCCAGGTGTGGCGGACTGTCCGCAATCCGACAACTGGGCCGAGCCGCCTTGGACGAGACGGCGGACAGTCGCTCCAAGAGCCTTCGCCATACGAACCGGAACGGCGTTACCTATTTGCCGCTCAATTGATCCAAAGTCACCCTTAAAAGCATAGGTCGGTGGAAAGGTCTGGAAAGCTGCCGCCTCGCGAAGCGTGAGGCCGCGATGTTCCGTTGGATGAATGAATGAACCGCACGCCGGAGTGGTGCACCTGGTGGTCATCGTCGGCGCAGGTTCATCCAAGCGAACTCGACCGTACGATGCCGTCGCATGCCTGGCCCGCAGATTGTCATGACAAGCCAAACGATGCTCTGGAGGCAGGTCGAAACGGTTGCCTCCAACAGGGATTGCCTTGATGCGAGCAAGAACCTTTGGCGAATGAACACGATGCCTATCCAGGTTGCTGCCTTCCAGTATCGTGGAGGACAGTTGCTCCAAGGCGGTTCGTGCGGTCGTTGGATTCTCCGTGAACCATTCTCCGAGTAGGTCGGAGACAGTGTCGGGGAGCCGGACGCGGCGACCGCGAATGGCCAGCATGATCAATCGTCGCCTTCGCTGAGGCACCCCAACCCAGGCAGCATCGAGACGGAAACTCTTGATCTGGTAGCCCAGCGCGCTAAGGGCCTTCTGAAGTCGGCTGAACCGCGCGTCCCTCTCAAGGCCAGGAACGTTCTCTAACAACACCGCAGAGGGTTTGAAGGCGCGCACGAACCGGATCACGTCGAGAACCAGGTCGTTCCGGGCGCTACCTTTTGCCGAATCGCCGCCAGGGCCGAGAGTCGAGAACCCTTGACACGGCGGACATGCCTTCAGGAGCGTCAGTTCGCCGACATTCAGGTTCAAGTCCCGGCGCATACCCGTCGCAGTTAACAGCCGAATGTCGCGATCCCAAAGCTTGACATCAGGGTGATTGATTCTATAAGACGCGGCGGCATCGGGGTCAACTTCCACAGCCCCAATGACGTCAAATCCAGCTGACCGAAGTCCCTCGGTGGCGCCACCGGCGCCGGCGAACAAGTCGACGCATGTTAGGCGGATCACGCCCGCATGCTACCTGATCAAGGGCGCGCAGTGTACCCCACACGCCGTAGTAGACAGTGGACAGTGGGGTAGCGAGCCCGGCTCTGATCCGTCACTATGCATGTTCTGACGGCGAGGAGGTCCAGTGCACGAGACCTATCAACCTGGAGAACGTGGCGGTGCAGGCGGATCTCCGCAGCCATCGTCTTCAGGTGGAGCGCAGGTGCCAGCTACGCGCCCTGCGGCTGACGGGGCAGCTGGGCTACCTAAGTACACGATGAAGATCAGCCGGCTCACCATCGACAAGCTGGGCATTAAGCTCTATGACAGGGTCACGGCCGTTCTTGCCGAGCTGATCGCAAACTCTTACGACGCGGACGCGGCGACAGTAACCATCACCCTGCCTTGGGGAACACTTTTGGCCCGTGCCGGCAAGTCCGGACCAGGCGACCATGTGCAGCTTGCCGAAGCTGGTGACGGGAGGCACCAGGCGGTTGAGGTAGCGGATGCACAAGGAGCGCTACTGAGCAGTGATGACGCCGGTGGAGTAGACGGTCAGGGGCGAGGCCATGAGATCTTGATCGTGGATGACGGCCACGGCATGACGTCCGATGAGTTGAACAAGCAATATCTCTCGGTTGGCGCAGACCGGAGGAAACGGACGGGAAGTGATAAATCTCGCCACCGCCACCGACCGGTCATGGGCCGTAAGGGTATCGGGAAGCTTGCCCCCTTTGGGATCTGCGAGACCGTAGAGGTAATCACCGCTGGCGGCGAAGAAACGCCGATGGGCTATCGCGTGTCGCATATCATAATGCGGTTGTCGGAAATGCTTGCTGACACGGATGATGAATACAATCCGCAGCCAGGCGAGTTCGACGGGACGTTCTCCAAAGAGTCGGGCACAACTGTAAAACTGAGGGACTTCTTCAGAAAGCGTGTCCCTAGTCGTGATGAACTCGATAGGCAGCTTTCGGCTCGGTTCGGCCTGACGCGTACTGACTGGATGGTCAGAGTCGTAAACTCGCTCAATGCCCAGCAGTCATTTGAGCTAGGCACACTGAAAATAGATTTTATGGACGACACCTTTATGGATGTGTCCGATATGCCGGTCAGATTCGAAGATAGCTTTCTGCCTGTCACGGGCTTCGTCGCCTACTCGAAGAAGCCGTATAAGGACCCGGCTATGGCTGGTGTCCGAATATATGCGCGAGGTAAGATTGTCGCCCAGACGCGGGATTTTGACATCGGCGCTGGCTTCACTGGCGAATTCACTCTAAGGTCATACCTTGTCGGCGAGATTCATGCCGAATGGCTAGACCAGGAAGATGATTTAGTGCGGTCGGACCGCCAGGACATTATCTGGCATTCAGACCAGGGTGAGGCTCTGAGGAATTGGGGGCAGAAACTTACCAAAGCCCTCGCTAAGCGTGGCGCGGCGGCAATGAAAAAAGAGAAATGGGCGGAGTTCGAGAAAAAATCTGATCTGAAGAAGCGCCTTGATCAAGCAGCGCCGAATGAGCCGGAGCTGAAGCACTCCGTAACTGAGGCGGCGAAACTGCTTGTCAAGGACGTTGACCCCGAGGCCCTGGAGGATCAGGACCACGTCGACCGGCTAACTGAACTCGCCTTCTCTATTGGCCCGCACCAAACGTTACTTGGAACCCTCAGAGAGGTTTCCGAGACGACGGCTACAACAGTTGACGCTGTCATGGCACTGTTTCAGCGGGCTCGTATGGTTGAAATGTACTCCCTGGGGCAAGTGGCTGAGGAGCGCCTCGACGTAATCACAAAGCTGGAAGAGTTAATTGCCAATGGGAGGACGCTTGAGAGGCCATTGCAAGAGCTAATCGAGCAGGCACCCTGGCTATTGGCTCCCGAGTGGACGCCTCTCGGGATGAATGAGTCACTGAAGCGGGTGCGGGCAAGCTTCGAGGCATGGTATGAGAAGGTCTTCGGGGTTGCCGTCGTTACGTCTGCCATCGACAACGAGCGAAAGGAGCCCGACTTCGTTATGCTCAACGACGCCGGAGTCCTCTGGATCGTTGAGATCAAACGGCTTGAATATCACCTGACGGATGAAGAGTATCAGCGCGGGTTCGGCTATCTCGCCGCACTGACGAAATTCCTTGACGATAATCCAGTTCTCGGCGAGCAGTTCCCGATACGAAGGTTAACTTTCGTGTCCGATTATATGGACAAACTTAGCCCTGTTTCGCTCTCGTCTTTGAATTCGGATGCTCGCGTCTCTCACCGTACCTGGCATGAACTCCTCGACTTCACCAAGCGCGCACACCGGGACTTCCTAGTAAGAGTAGAGTCGTCCGGAGTCAGTCTCCGGGCGGATGAGGACCCAGTCGATGAGCAGACGCTGTTTGAGGATCCGCACATTCCCGTGAGCGACGGTGACCGCCCCACAAACCAGCCGACTCAATGAGTGTCTATTGCGGGCTGACCGGATCCTGGGCTGCGACTGGGTCGGCGACGACATGTCGAGCGTGGGAGCCAGGATCCGGCCGAGCAGCCAAGCCCGCGACCTTAAGACGATGCCGTACCGGACGATCAGGCTGGCATGAGGATCAAGCTGTGGGCCGGTGCCGGGCGGCTAACTCGTGATGCGTCGACCGGCCCGAGTGAACGAGGCGGTTGTGAAGCCTGGGAGACTTCGCCAGCGGCCCCTAGACTGCTGACCGTGAGTCGTTCCCGCCACGCCCGCGACGAGTACGCCCAGAACACCCTTGCGCTCGGCCTTGGATACGAACGCCCGGGAGCACCGGCTCTCTTTGATGCGGCTGTCACGAACGCACTCGTCGCCATCGTTGCGTACGAGTGGCCCGGGGAAGAGGTTGAGCCTGGCAGGACAGGACACATGCTCTCCGCGCGACGTCTGCTGAATCTCATCGATTCGAAGGTTGGTAGTGACGCCGAGCTGTCCGATGCCGCCAGACGAGTCGCGAACCACACTGGTGTGTTGCGGAAGACTGTGACGGAGTTGGCACCCGCCAGGCATGGGAGCGGGGGTTGGGCCTCCGTCCATCCAAACGCCGTGGAAGCACTGCGAGACCTAGATCAGCATCCGGCCCTGCTTGTGCTGGACATGTTCGAGGGCGATGAGCGTGAGGCGCAGGATCTAGCCCGCGACGCAGACGCACGAGCTTTCGCAGAGTTGTACCTCGCTCTGCTCAGTGAGGATGAGGTTGCACGTCGAGTGGCAAACCTTGATGACGCTTTGCCGTTTGACCCGAAGGAGCGAGCGGCAAGCCCTGATCCGCAAGAGTGCGACGTATGCGGGCAAGAGACACTAGTGGTTACAAGCATTGATCCTCACGGGGTTGGCGTGGGAATCGGAACCTGCTTTGTATGTGGCTATCACCGTGGAGAGGCGGCAGCGACGTTGGAGGCCCGGCACCGCATCTACCTTGATGACGAGTTGGGTAGCGAGTCCTCACCCGGATAGACGTGCCATGAGAGCTTCCTAGCAGAACGACATGGGGTGGCAGCGGAATGGCTGCCGACAGTAACGATGACAGCAACCATGCCGGACGGCAGCTTGCTGAGGAACACGTGCACCGACGAAGCCCGATCTTGCAGCCGTTCCCGGACGCGTGCGGACGCTGTGCACAGAGCTTGTAAGCGAGGCATCGGGCAGCGGCAAGGCAGCAAGAAGGCAGCGCGAGCGTCGATGCAGGTCGGCCCCGAACGTGAACCGACGACGCCTGGCACCTGCTCACCGACGCAGGCCGCCACCGTTTGACAGCGGCCGGCAGTTTCAGTCCGCATCCCCCCGACGGGGGTCGTCCCTTGTCCGGGTAGACGCTCCGGCGCAGCTCACAGGTTGTCGCCGTCCTCGTCGGAGCCGTCCCCGGAGGCTGATCCCCGGCCGGAAGCGGCGGGACCTGTGACGGCGCCCGGCTCCCATGATCGTCCGAGGGCTGGGGTGTGGTGCAGCGGAACGCTCTTGTGCACGACACCCGTGGTGCCGGTGGAGGCCCTGCTGTCGGTGACCTCGCTGCGGGCCGGTCAGCGGGAGGGGCCGGACGTCCACCCGATCGCCCCGGCACATGAGTCGGCGTTCCGGCCGCTCCCGAGGGGCGAAGCGGTCTGCCGGACGGTGACCGGATCGCGCCGCGGGTCAGTCAGACGGTGACCGGATCGCGCCGCGGGTCAGCCAGGAGACGGCCATCGACAATTGAGCTTCGAATGGCTATGCGAATGGACCGGTCCGGTGCCCTGCTCGGAGGGAGGAAAGGCTGATGCGTTTTCGCTCGGTCGTGCGTGCCTGGGCGGGCTCGTCGGTGTCGTCGTCGCTTCGTCCGCCAGCGCCGCTCCATCGCCTCCGATAACCGAAAGACCGAACGGGCACGTCGCGGTGTCCGCCGGCCCGACCGCCACCCTCGTCGGGGCCGTCGACCGGACACCACGACTTCTCTGACGTATTGCAGAGCAAGATTGTCCGACCGCAGCCACATTGTTTCCTGGTGCGGGAGGTCTTGACATTCTCGCCGTACGGGTCGACCTGCGTCGCCGTCGCTCGGCGGCAACGCTCCCGGAACCGATGCAGTGGCAAGGTTCTGGCCGAAGGCCCGACCTTCGGGCTGCCGGCCACGAGCGCCTTCATCGGCGTCCAGGAATCAATCGGGCGGCCACCGGCGGCGTTCTCGGGCCGGAGACGAGAAGCGAGACCGCGCCGCGAGAAGAGGCATTCGCTGGACGCGGCCGCCTGGTTCGTCTGAGGGTTGATGGAACAGGACGGCCGAGCCGGTCGGTTGCCCGCCGGCCGGCGAAAGTGGCGACGGACGTCGCCGGCGGCCCGCGCCCGTTTCGGACAGTTCTCCGTGTCGACGGGCGTGGATCAGTCGACTTTCGGCCGGGCGGCCAGGATGGCGATTCGGTCGACCGTGGATGATCGCATTCCGGAACGCTTTCCGGTCGACTACTGGATGATCGCCCGGGCGGGCTCGGCGACCGGCTGGAACACGGCCAGCGTCGAACCGTACCGGTTGGTGACCACCCACGGGTGGCCCACCTGCGTGGCCTGCGGGTGCGACTCTCCCGCCGCCAACCGGGTGACGCGCACCCGGTAGCCCCACTCGTTCAGCCGGTACAGGGTCACCTGGTCGTCGCGGCGGTTGACGAACTCGACGGTCGTCTCCGGTCCGCCGTCCTCCGCCCGCAGCTCCCGTTCGCTGCTGGCCGGCAGCGGAGTCAGTTCCGGTACCTCCGGGGAGCGGGAGGGGGTGGGGGAGGCGGGACCCGGAGTGGGACTGGTGGTCCTGGTCGGCTCCGGCGGGGCGCTACGCGACGGCGACGTGGTCCCCGACGGGCTGGCCCGGACCGGCTGGACCGGCCGTGCCGACCCGCTGGGGGCGGCACCGGCGAGGGTGGGCAGCGGCACGGCGGGCAGCGGCGGCTCGACCACCCGTGGAGGCGGACGTTCCTCGGCGGGGGCCATCGCCCACCCCACCGTGGTGGTCAACGCGGTGACCGCGAGCGCGACCAGCAGCAGGTGCCACAGCCGCTTCGGGCGGGCCGCGGTCTCGTCGGTGCCCGCCCGTGCACCCGGTGTGTGTTCCCTGGACTCAACCATCGACGTTCTGGTCTCCGTTCGCCGACGCTGCCGCCAAAGGCGGGCGAAGGCCCGATCATCCGTACGGACGTTCTCGTGGATCAATGGACCTTACCGGCACCGTTCGATGTGATCACGCGGGGACCAGCGACAACCGCCGGTCCGAGGTCCGTCCGCTTAGCAGATCAACTGCCGGATCGGGGGTTGTCCACAGGCGGTCGAGTTATCCACAGGTACGGGTCGGAAGCCAGCGGGCGGGGTGTCCGGTGGAGCAGGGTCTCGGCAACACCCCGACCACTGGAGGCCGCGATGCCATCCCGTACCGCCGTCCGGCCGCGCCAACGACTGCCGCTGGTCGTCACCGCAGACGCCGAGCTGCTCGACGACCTGCTCCGGCTCGCTGCCGCCGGCGGCACCGAGGTCGAGGTGGCCGCCGACCCGGCGGCGGCCCGAACCCGGTGGTCGCCGGCCCCGCTCGTGCTCGTCGGCAGCGACCAGGCCCAGCACTGCCTGCGGGCCCGGCTACCGCGCCGGGCCCGGCTGGTGCTGGTCGGGCGCTCCGGCGTGACGGACCCGGGCTGGGAGGTCGCCGAGCTGATCGGCGCGGAACACGTGGCCGTGCTTCCGGCGGCCGAGCCCTGGATCGTCGACCGGTTCACCGAGTGCGCGCCCCAGCAGACGGCCGCTGCCGCCCGGGTCGTGGCCATACTCGGCGGGCGGGGTGGGGCCGGTGCCAGCGTGCTCGCCGGTGGTCTGGCGGTCACCGCCGCCCGGGCCGGGCTGCGTACCCTCCTCGTCGACGCGGACCCGCTCGGCGGCGGCCTGGACCTGGTGCTCGGCTGGGAGGATCTGGCGGGGCTGCGCTGGCCCGCCCTCACCGACGCCGACGGCCGGGTCGACCCACCCGCCCTGGTCCAGGCGTTGCCCAGTCGAGGCGACCTGGTGGTCCTCTCCTGGGACCGGGGCGACCTGCTGCCACTGCCCTCGCCGGCGATGGCCGCCACCCTCGACGCCGCCCGGCGGGGCCGGGACATGGTCGTCGTCGACCTGCCCCGGCAACTCGACGACGCCGCCGTCGTCGCACTGCAGGCCGCCGACCAGGCCTTCGTGATCGTCCCGGCCGAGCTGCGGGCCACCGCCGCGGCGACCCGGGTGGTCGCCGCCGCAGCGCCGCACTGCGCCGAACTCGCGGTGATCGTGCGCGGCCCCGCCCCCGGGCGGTTGAAGGCCGCCGAGGTGGCCCGGTCACTCGGTCTGCCGTTGGCCGGCACGCTCCGCCCGGAGCCGGCCATCTGCCGAGGGCTGGAACGGGGCGAGGCCCCGGCGGCGGCCGGTCAGGGTCCACTCGCCGCCCTCTGCCAGCGGATCGTCGCCGATCTGACCGGCCGGCCCGTCGAGGACGCGGCATGACCGGCCAGCCCCGGGCCGGATCCGCCGCCGGCCGTCCGGGCACGGCTGCGCCCGACCTGTCCGCCCGGGTACGCCAGCGCTTCGCGGCCGAGGCCACCCCGGTCACGCCCGCTGCCGTGGTGTCGGCGGTACGCGCCGAGCCCACCGCCGCCGTCCTCGGCGACACGGTGGTGCTGCGGATGGCCGACCGGGTGCACGACGACCTGGTGGGTGCCGGTCCGCTCGGTCCGCTCCTGGCCGATCCCGAGGTGACCGACGTACTGGTCAACGGCACCCGGGTCTGGGTCGACCGGGGCGACGGCCTGCGGCAGGTGGCGGTGCCGGTCGGCACCGTCGACGACGTACGCCGGCTGGCGCAGCGGCTCGCCGCCACCGCCGGCCGCAGGCTCGACGACGGCTCCCCGTACGCCGACGCCCGGCTCGCTGACGGCACCCGACTGCACGCCGTCCTGCCCCCGGTGGCGACCGACGGCCCGTACCTGTCGCTGCGGACCTTCCGGCAGCGTCCCTTCACCCTCGACGAACTGGTCGACCACGGCACCGTGCCCCGGCCGGTGGCCCCACTGCTCGCCGCCGTCGTGGCGGCCCGGTTGGCGTACCTGGTCACCGGGGGCACCGGCTCGGGCAAGACCACCCTGCTCAACACGTTGCTGGGGTTGGTGCCGGGCACGGAGCGGATCGTGCTGGTGGAGGACGCCGCCGAGCTGCACCCGCGGCACCCGCACGTGGTCGGGCTGCAGGCCCGCACCTCCAACGTGGAGGGCTCCGGCGCGGTGGGGCTGAGCGACCTGGTCCGGCAGGCGCTACGGATGCGACCGGACCGGCTGGTAGTGGGTGAGTGCCGGGGTGGGGAGGTGGTCGGCCTGCTCGCCGCCCTGAACACCGGCCACGACGGCGGAGCGGGCACCCTGCACGCCAACGCCCCGTCCGACGTGCCGGCCCGGCTGGAGGCGCTCGGCCTGCTCGGCGGGTTGCCGCGGGCCGCCCTGCACGCCCAGGTGACCGCCGCCCTTCAGGTGGTGTTCCAGATGCGGCGGGGCCGGCACGGGCGGGTGCTGGAGTCGGTCTCCCTGCTGCTGCCGGACGGGCCGGATCGGCTGGTCAGCGTCGTGCCTGCCTGGCTGCGGGGACGCGGCCTGGGCCTCGCCGCGCGGGCACTCGGAGCACTGATCCAGCAGCGCGGAGTTCCGGTTCCGCCGATCCTGGCCCAACCCTGGCCGGGTGGGGCCTGGTCCGGCTCGGCGGAGACGTCGTCGTGAGTGCCTCCGCCTGGCCGGTGGTCCTGCTGGTTCTCGCCGCAGCGGCCGTGATCGGGTGGCCGACGGGCGGCTCGCGGCCCCGGCACCGCGCGCTCTTTTCCGTGATCGGCCCCACCGGCGGGGGTTCGACCGACAGTCGGGCCGCCCGTCCGGGGACGCGATTGACGGCGGGGCTGCGGAGCCACGGCCACCTGCCCCGATGGCCGGTCGCCGGGCCGATGCGATCACCGGCCCGGCAGGCACCGGCCGGGCCGCCCAGCCGCCGCGACCCGACCCGTCCGGCAGCCGGCGGCGGCCCCGCCGCCCCACCACCCGACGGGTGGCCGGGCGACGCCGGCCCGCACCGTGCCGTCACCGGCGGGTCCGGCCGGACGGGTCCAGCGGGTCGTCCGGTGACCGGCATCGGCCGGTGGAGGCTGGTGCCCCGCGTCCGTACCGCGCTGGTGACCGGTGCAGCGGCGGTCGTCGGCGGGGTGGTCGCCGGGCCGGTGGCCGCTCTGGTCGCTGCCGCGTACGTCGCCCTGGGGACGCGGGCCCTGCTGCGCCGACGGGCCGTCGCGGCGACCGACCAGCTCCGCCGTCGTCAGTTGGACGACCTGGGTGCACTCGCCGCCGACCTGCGAGCGGGTCTGCCGGTCCCGGTGGGCCTTGCCGGGGAGGAGCACATCGGGGCGGTTTCTGGCGGCACAGGTTCCACCACCGTCGTCCCTCCTTCCCGGCTCGACCGGCTGGCCCGCGCCGCCGCCCGCCTCGCCGACCGGACCGGCGCGCCCCTGGCGGAGCTGGTGGAGCGGATCGAAGCCGACGCGCGGGCGGTGGACCGGGGGCTGGCCGCCGCGGCCGCCCAGGCTGCCGGGGCGCGGGCCACCGCCTGGCTGCTCGCCGCCCTGCCGCTCGGCGGCATCGTGCTCGGGTACACCGTCGGTGTCGATCCGGTCGGGGTGCTGCTGCACACCCCGGTCGGCGCGGCCTGCGCGCTGGGAGCCACCGGACTCCAGACCGTCGGACTGCTCTGGGCGGAGCGGCTCGGCGCCCCGCCGCACGGGGTGCGCTGATGGCCGGTCGACCCAGTGCCGCCGGCGGTCACACCGGTGGCGAGCCGCAGACACCGCCCCGACTCGACCGCGTCCGGTTGGCCGCCGTACTGGCCGGGATCTCGGTCGTGGTGGTCCTCGGTGGTTGGTCCGGAATGGTCGGCGGGCTGCTGACCGCCACCGCGGCGGACCGGCTGCTCCGGCGGATCGAGTCGCCGGCCGTCCGGGACCGCCGGCTCGCCGAGGCGGCTGACCTGCCGCTGGCCGCGGACCTGCTGGCAGCGGCGATGCGGGGTGGCGCTCCCGTCGACCGGGCGGTGACCGCCGTGGCGGAGGCGCTCGGCGGGCCACTCGCCGACCGGCTCGGGCGGGTCGGGCGGACCCTGCACCTCGGCGGTGGTCCGGGCGAGGCGTGGGCGCACCTCGCGCCCGTCACCGGAGCGGACCGGCTGGTCACCGCTGCGGTCCGCTCCGCCGAGAGCGGTGCCGCGTTGGCCGGAGCCCTTACCCGCCTCGCCGACGACCTGCGTACCGACCGGGCCGTCGCCGCCGAGGCGTCCGCCCGCCGGGCCGGCGTCCTGATCGTGCTGCCGTTGGGGCTCTGCTTCCTGCCGGCCTTCATTCTCGCCGGCCTGGTGCCGGTGATCGTCGCCGTCCTCGGCGACGTGCTCTGAGGAACGAACCGTCGAGAAAGGAACAGTCGTGCGCAAACTGATGGCCCGCCTGCGCGGGGACGCCGGAATGAACACCGCCGAGTACGCCGTCGGCACCCTCGCCGCCGTCGCCTTCGCCGGCATTCTGCTGAAGGTGCTGACCAGCGGCAACGTGCAGTCCGCGCTGACTGCGGTGATCGACCGGGCGCTCAAGTGACCGCGCGCCGGCCGGCTGACCGCCCCTGCGGTTCCGCCACGTCCCGCAACGGTCGACGCGGCTGCCGGCCGGGCGGCGACCAGGGTTCCTTCACGGCCGAGTTGGCGGCCGGCCTGCCGGCGCTGATGCTGCTTCTTCTGACCGGGCTGACCGCGGTGAACGCTGCGACCACGAAAGCCGCCTGTCTGGACACCGCCCGGGAGGCGGCGCTCGCCGCCTCCCGGGGCCGGTCCGGCACCGAGGCCGGAGCCGGTAGCGCCCCGGACGGAGCCGACATCGCGATCCGGGTCGGTGGGGACCGGGTCACCGTGACGGTGCGGGCACCCGTACGGGCACTGGGCGCGCACCTACCCCGGCTCACGGTGACAGCCACGGCGGTCGCCGCCGTCGAGCCCGGCATCCCGTATCCGGTGGAGTGAAAGGAGGGATGTGGTCCGTGGGCAGGGCAGGAGTTGGTGCCGTACTGGTGCCGGACGGCCGGGACCAGGGTGGGGCGAGTGTGTTGCTGCTCGCGGTCGGTCTGGTGCTGCTGCTGACCGGGGTGTTCGGTGCGGTGGTCGGCGCGGCCCGCACCGCCCGGCAGCAGGCCCGGATGGCGGCCGACTTCGCTGCCCTGGCCGGCGCGGCCCTCGGTGTCCGGGGTGAGGAGGCCGCCTGTCGCCGGGCCGCCGACTTCGCCAACGCCAACCGGGCGAGGCTGACCCGATGTCAGCTGGAAGGGCTGGACCTGCTGGTCACGACCGAGGTGACGGTCGAGTTGGCCCCCGGGCTGACCCGCCGGGCCAGCATCACCTCACGCGCCGGCCCGACCCGCGGCTGACCCACGTCATGTCGGGGCGGGGCGGGGCGGCGGTAGGGCCGGCTGGTTCAGCGGCCCTGGAGGGCGTCCAACCCGATCGCCATCGCGATCACCAGGCGACGGTCGATGCCCGGGTGCGCCACGTCGACGGTGTACCGGTCGCGCAGACCCCACTGCTTCACCACTGAGAAGACCGGCTGCCCCTGGGCGACGAAGTCGAAGTGGTACGGCAACCAGGACAGCGAGTCGACGAACCGGCGCAGCACCGCCACCGGCATACTCCGCTCCTGGCCGGTGACCGGTGGCAGGCCGGGCTGCTCGACGTGCCAGGTCGAGCGCAGCAGCGACTGGGCGAAGTCCTTCCGGAACAGCCCGATCGGGTTGCCGGTGGGGTCGGTGACGTCGTACGTGGCCCCGATGTCGAGCCGCTGTCGGGCCTTGAAGCCGAGCAGCGGGTACTGCTTGCTGTCGTCGGTGTAGATGGTCACCTGCTCCTTGAAGGCCAGCCGCTTCTGCTGAGCGAAGGCGAGCAGCCCACCCTCGGAGCCGTCCGGGGCGACCGCGTGCACCTCGTACTGATTGACCATCATCCGGATGCGCTGCCGGACATGGAACCGCTGCTGACCCTGGAGCTGCTCAAGCTGCATGAGAGTTCCTCCCCATTTCTGGGCCCGACTCTCGCACAGCTTCCGGCCGACCGCTGGACCAGACCTGGCCGACGGCGGGGTGGAGGTCCGGCGCGGGGAGAAATCGGGCCCGATGGTGGGCCGAGGTCCGGCTTTGAGTGAGCGCCGGGCGACAGCAGGGTGAGATCCGGGCGACGTGGGGTGAAGTTCGACGCTGGGTCGGATCCGGGGGTGAGATCCGGGCCGCTGCGGGTAGGGCCGGAGCGTCGGGGAGCGCCGGCGTGGCCGGGCGGTTGCCGGAGCGTTGGGGGGCGTCGGGGTGGCCGGGTGAGGGCCGGCGCGGTAAGGGAGAGCCGGCATGGCCGGGCGGTGGCCGGAGCGCCGGGGAGAGTCGGCGTGGCGGGGTCGGGGTCCGGAGCCCTCGGGAGCGCTGCGGGGGCCGGGTAGGGGCCGGCGCGGTGAGGGGAGAGCCGGCATGGCCCGGCTGGTGGCGGCCGACCGGGCGAGAGTCGGCCGCCACCGGGGAGCATGCGCGGGGCAGGGTGCGCGGGTCAGCGGGCACCGTCTACCGTCGCGCGCAGTACCCAGGCGTTGAGGACCTGGTGGATGGCGCGGAGCCGCTCGTTGATCTGGTCCAGCCGTTCGGCCTGGGCGAGCTGGGCCAGGGCCGCGCCGAGGGCGATCTGCTGGTCACGGGTCAGGTTTTCCTGGTCGATGGTGTAGAGCAGGTCGACGGTCTCGGTGATGGTGTCGGCCACAACTCCTCCTCGGGGGGGCATGGAAGCGCTCCCAAGCCACCATGCCCCGAAAGGACCTGATCTATGCGTGCGTCTCGCCTGGCAGACTCGCCAGGACCACGTCGAGGACCTGGACGGCGGCCGACTTGTCCAGCGGATTGTTGCCGTTTCCGCACTTCGGGGACTGTACGCAGGACGGGCAGCCGGTCTCACAACCGCACTCGGCGATCGCTTCCCGGGTGGCCCGCAGCCACGCCGCCGCCGTCCGGTACGCCCGCTCGGCGAACCCCGCCCCGCCCGGATGTCCGTCGTAGACGAAGACGGTCGGGGCCCCGGTGTCCGGGTGCAGCGCGGTGGACAGCCCGCCGATGTCCCACCGGTCACAGGTCGCCATCAACGGCAGCAACCCGATCGCGGCATGTTCGGCGGCGTGCAGCGCACCGGGCACGTCGGGTGGCTCCACCCCGGCCGCCGCCAGCGTCTCCGGCGTGAGGGTGAACCAGACCGCGACGGTACGCAGTTCCCGGGCCGGCAGGTCCAGCGGCCGGGTGTCGATCACCTCACCGGACGCGATGCGCCGCCGCTGGTACGAGACCACCTGGTTGGTCACGTCCACCTCACCGAGGAACAACTGCACCGGCCCGGCGTCGACCCGGGACCGCACCGACACCACCGACAGCGCGGTGACGTCCCGGGCATGCGTGGACCAGTCCGGCTCCTCGGCGTGCACCAGCGCGCACCCGTCGGCCAGGTCCAGTTCGTCCACCACGTACGACACGCCCTGGTGCAGGTAGACCGCGCCGGGGTGGACCAGCACGTGCGACGAACCGCCGTCGACGGTACCGAGCAACCGTCCGGTGGCCGCCTCGACCACGCAGACCGGTGCGCCCCCCTCGCCGCGCAGGTCCACCTCGGGACGTTCCCGGTGCCGCCAGTACCAGCCGGTCGGCCGCTGTCGCAGCGCCTGCGCCGCGACCAGCGCGTCCACCGCTTCCTTCGCCCCGTCGCCGAAGAGTTCCAGGTCGGCCGGGGTCAGCGGGGACTCGACCGCCGCGCAGGCCAACTGCGGTGCCAGCACGTACGGGTTGGCCGGGTCGAGCACCGTCGCCTCCACCGGCGCGCCGAACAGCGCCTCCGGGTGGTGCACCAGGTAGGTGTCGAGCGGGTCGTCCCGGGCCACCAGTACGGCCAGCGCCTCGTCGCCGGAGCGCCCCGCCCGCCCGGCCTGCTGCCACAGCGACGCCCGGGTGCCCGGGTACCCGCAGATCAGCACCGCGTCCAGGCCGACCAGGTCGACCCCCAGTTCCAATGCGTTGGTGGAGGCCAGCCCGAGCAGCTCGCCGTCGAGCAGGGCCCGTTCCAGCTCGCGCCGCTCCTCGCGCAGATAGCCGGCCCGGTACGCGGCCACCCGGGCCCCGAGGCCGGGCACCGCCTCGTCGAGGGCCCGCCGTGCGTTGGCCGCCACCACCTCGGCACCGCGCCGGGACCGGACGAACGCGAGCGTGCTTACCCCCTCGATGACGGTGTCGGCGAGCAGGTCCGCCGTCTCGCGCAGCGCCGACCGGCGGACCGGCGTCAGATCCTCCGGCCCGTCGGCGGTGGCCGGCTGCATCGGGGGTTCCCAGAGGGCGAAGGTCACCCCGCCGCGCGGCGAGGTGTCCTCGGTGACGGCGGCGACCGGTAGGCCGGTGAGCCGCCCGGCGGCCGTCGCCGGATCCCCGGACGTGGCCGAGGCCAGCACGAACGTCGGGCCGGTCGAGCCGGCGGGCGGAGCCCCCGACCGGAGGGCGGGTCCGGCGTCCCGGTCCACCAGCCCACCGGCCGGGCCGGCGACGGCGGGGCTGCCGGACGGGCCGGCGAGGGTGGGGCCGGACGAGCGTGCCAGGGTGGCACCCGGCGAACCGGTGGTACCCGACGGGCCGGCGAACACCGGACCGGGCGGGCCGACGGGCATGGAGGTACGGCTCGGCCGTCCGCTCAGCCTGCGGAGCCGGCGCAGCACGTGCGCCACGTGCGAGCCGAAGACGCCCCGGTAGGTGTGGCACTCGTCGACGATCACGTACGTCAGCCGGCGCAGGAAACCGGACCAGTGCGCGTGCCCGGGGAGGATGCCGTGGTGCAACATGTCCGGGTTGGTCAGCACGAACCGGGCGTGCCGGCGGATCCACTCCCGTTCGGCGCGCGGGGTGTCCCCGTCGTAGGTGGCCGGGCGTACCCCGTCCAGCTCAAGCCCGGCGACGGCGCGGAACTGGTCGGCGGCGAGCGCCTTGGTCGGGGCGAGGTAGAGCACGGTGGCCCGGGGGTCGGCGAGCAGGGTGGCCAGCGCGGGAAGCTGGTACGCCAGGGACTTGCCGGAGGCGGTGCCGGTGGCGACCACCACGTGCTGCCGGTCGTACGCGAGGCTGGCCGCCTCGGCCTGGTGCCGCCACGGCGCGACCACCCCGCGTCGGGCGAACGCCGCGCGCAGTTCCGCCGGGGCCCAGTCCGGCCACGGCACCGGTACGCCGGGCCGGGCCGGTACCCGTTCGACGTGGGTGACCGGGTCGGCGGCGGTCCGGGCGCGGAGCCGGCGCAGCAGCTCCTCCGGGGTGCGGCCGGGACCGGAACCGGTCGACACGGTGGCTGCGGAGGTCACGTCCTGCACTCTCGCACTGGGGTACCGGAGTCCGCACGCCCGGGGCTGGGTAGGAGGAGCCCGACGCCGGTGACCTGATCGGGTCGGCGGCGGAGATGGTTAGATGCCCAGGAGAGTTCAGGGCTCTTGCGAGGGAGGACCGATGGAGCTGTCGCTGGCGACCCGCACCGTGGGGGAGCACACGGTGCTCGAGGTCGGCGGTGAGGTCGACGTCTACACCGCCCCCCGCCTGCGTGAACGGCTCATCGAGCTGATCGACGGTGGGGCCCGCCGGGTGGTGGTCGACCTGGGTCGGGTGGACTTCCTCGACTCGACCGGTCTCGGCGTGCTGGTCGGCGCGTTGAAGCGGCTGCGGTCGGCCGGTGGCACCTTCGCGCTGGTCTGTGACAAGGAGCCGCTGCTCAAGATCTTCCGGATCACCGCGCTGGACCAGGTCTTCCCGCTGCATCCCACGGTCGACGCGGCGGTCGCCGCCGACCCGTCAACCCCGGGCGCGTGATGGCGACGGTCCGGCTCTCCTTCTCGCCCGCCCCGGTCCACGTCCGCACCGCCCGACTGGTGGGGGTGGCGGTCGCCCGACGGGCCGGGGTCCGCGAGGATCTGCTGGACGAGGTGCGCCTCGCCATCGGTGAGGCGTGCACCCGGGCGGTCGCCCTGCACCGGCAGTACGGGGTGTCCGACCCGGTGCTGGTCGAGATGTCGGACTCCGGGGCGTACGCGGTGCGGGTGGTGGACCGGGCCCCGATCGAGGCGGGGATCGGCCTGGCCGCGCTGGACGCGGACCAGTTGGCGAACGAGTCGTTGACCGACGAGGCGCTCACCACCGGGGTGGGCTTCGCGCTGCTCGCCGGGTTCGTGGAGGACCTTCAGGTGCGCCCGGTGGACGAGGGCATCGGCACCGAGGTACGGATGGTCTGGCCCGTCGGCCGCTGACCTGCGGGCCGGGCAGGCGCACCGGGTCCCCGGACCCGGACCACGTGCCGTCGGCCGCTGACCTGCGCGTAGGACACCAGAACCGCGAAGAACACCGAGAACAGGCCGTACCCGCACGGGTACGGCCTGTTCGGCGTGCGTCCCGCCTATATCAGATTTTCTCTCATATCACAGCGACGAAGATCATCGACACGTGGCGTACCCTCGGTGTGACCTCCGACACGGGGTGGGGCTACAGTACGCGGGTTGTCAGCAAGTGTCCGGCCCACCACCAGCGGCTATTTGTGATCTTCGCTGTCCGCGTACCGGCGGTGGTTCGGCTCCGCTTGTGAGTCCGCATCCAGGCGTCCGGTCGGTACGTCCCTCCGGCCGGCGCGCGAGTGTTCGGTACAGGAGGACACAGATGTCCGGGATCTTGGCCGCCGACGGCGGCGAGCTCTCCCTTACCGGTGCCAACGTGTCGTACGTCGTCATCGCCGCGGTCATCGCGTTGGTGGCGCTCGTCTTCGCCGCCGCCTTGACCAAGGCGGTACTGGCAGCCGGTAAGGGCACCACCAACATGCAGGAGATCTCCGGGGCCGTCCAGGAGGGCGCCTCGGCCTATCTGCTCCGGCAGTTCAGAACACTCGCCGTGTTCGTGGTCGTCGCCGTCGTACTCCTCTTCCTGCTGCCGGTGCACGACACCGACGGCAGCGAGACCATGGTGAAGATCGGGCGGTCCGCCTTCTTCGTCGTGGGCGCGGGGTTCAGCGCCTTCATCGGCGGCGCCGGGATGTGGCTCGCCACGCGGGCCAACCTGCGGGTGGCCGCGGCGGCCCGGGAGCGCCAGGGTGGCCGGGAGGCGGCCATGAAGATCGCCTTCCGTACCGGTGGTGTGGTCGGCTTCCTCACCGTCGGCCTCGGCCTGTTCGGCGCGGCGCTGGTCGTCCTGATCTACCGGGGTGACGCGCCGACCGTGCTGGAGGGCTTCGGCTTCGGGGCCGCGCTGCTGGCCATGTTCATGCGGGTCGGCGGCGGCATCTTCACCAAGGCCGCCGACGTCGGCGCCGACCTGGTCGGCAAGGTCGAGCAGGGCATCCCCGAGGACGACCCGCGCAACGCCGCCACCATCGCCGACAACGTGGGCGACAACGTCGGCGACTGCGCCGGCATGGCCGCCGACCTGTTCGAGTCGTACGCGGTCACGCTGGTCGCCGCCCTGATCCTCGGTCGGGCCGCGTTCGGCGAGGAGGGCCTGGTCTTCCCGCTGATCATCTCCACCATCGGCGTGGTCATCGCGATCATCGGCGTCTTCATCACCCGGCTGCGCGCCACCGACCGGTCCGGCCTGACCGCGATCAACCGGGCCTTCTACCTCTCCGCGCTGATCTCCGCGGTGCTGGTGGCGATCGCCGCCTTCGCGTACCTGCCGGCGAGCTTCGCCGACCTCGACGGCGGCCTCACCGACGTGGACCGCAACCCGCGCCTGGTCGCCATCGGCGCGGTGATCATCGGTATCGTGCTGGCCGCCGCCATCCAGGCGCTCACCGGCTACTTCACCGAGACCGACAAGCGCCCGGTGCAGGACATCGGCAAGAGCTCGCAGACCGGCCCGGCCACCGTCATCCTCGCCGGCATCAGCGTCGGCCTGGAGTCGGCGGTCTACTCGGCGCTGCTGATCGGGGCCGGCGTGTTCGGCGCGTTCCTGCTCGGCGGCAGCTCGATCACCCTGTCCCTGTTCGCCGTCGCGCTGGCCGGCACCGGCCTGCTCACCACGGTCGGCGTGATCGTGGCGATGGACACCTTCGGCCCGATCTCCGACAACGCGCAGGGCGTGGCCGAGATGTCCGGCGACATCGACGAGCACGGCGCGCAAACCCTCACCGAGCTGGACGCGGTCGGCAACACCACCAAGGCGATCACCAAGGGCATCGCGATCGCCACGGCGGTGCTGGCCGCCACCGCACTGTTCGGCTCGTACACCGACACGCTGCGCACCGCGTACGCCGACGCCGGCGTCGGGGACGTCGGCGCGGAGATCCTCAACTCGCTCAACGTCGCCAACCCGCGCAACCTGGTCGGCCTCATCATCGGCGCTGCGGTGGTCTTCCTCTTCTCCGGTCTGGCCATCAACGCGGTGTCCCGCTCGGCCGGCGCGGTGGTGATGGAGGTCCGCCGGCAGTTCCGTGAGCTGCCCGGCATCATGGACCGCACCCAGCGTCCCGAGTACGGCAAGGTCGTCGACATCTGCACCCGGGACGCCCAGCGCGAGCTGATCACCCCCGGCCTGCTCGCCATCCTCGCCCCGATCGCGGTCGGTTTCGGCCTCGGGCCGGGCGCACTGGCGTCGTACCTGGCCGGAGCGATCGGCGCCGGCACGCTGATGGCGGTCTTCCTGTCCAACTCCGGTGGGGCCTGGGACAACGCCAAGAAGATGGTCGAGGACGGCGCGTACGGCGGCAAGGGCTCCGAGGCGCACGCCGCCACGGTCATCGGCGACACCGTCGGCGACCCGTTCAAGGACACCGCCGGCCCGGCGATCAACCCGCTGATCAAGGTGATGAACCTGGTCTCGCTGCTGATCGCGCCGGCCGTGGTGGCCTGGAGCGTCGGCGACGACCGGAACACCGCCCTGCGGGTCACGGTCGCGGTGGTGGCGACGTTGATCATCGTCGCGGCGGTGATGTTCAGCAAGCGCAAGGGCGTCGCGATGTCCGACTCCGACTCCGACACCGACGGCGGGACCGTCGCCGGCAACCCGGGCACCCGGGCGGAGACGGTCGGCGCCTGAGCCGTACCAGGATCGGGTCGTCCCCGGCCGGCGGGTCCACGCCGGCCGGGGACCTCCGTCCACTGCGGGGCCGGGCCGCCGCCGGGCCCCGGACCAGGGCATCGACGGCGGGGTGGCGCATTACCACCGAGGCCGTACGCTGCAACGCATGCGTACGTGCCGGGCGGCAACCGCCGGAAAGCTCACGGTGGTCCTGGCCACGGTCGTCCTGCTCGCCGGCGCGTGCGGCGGTGGTCCCAGCCCTCGGGTGTGGGCGGCGGCGGTCTGCGAGGCGCTCACCCCGTGGCGGGCGGAGATCAGCAAGCTGACCAGCAGCACCCAGCAGCAGATGACCGCGCAGACCACTCCGGCCCAGGCCAAGGAGAACCTGGTCCGGCTGTTCGCCGGGGCCGAGAAGGCCAGCGAGAGCGCCCGCAGGCGGGTCGAGCAGGCCGGGGTGCCGGACACCGAGCACGGTGAGCAGGTCTCGGCCGGTTTCCTCAGCTCGCTGGAGAAGGTCCGGGACGCCTACGGCCGGGCGCGGCGCACCATCGCCGGTCTCGGCACCGGCACGCCGACCGAGTTCTACGACGGGGTCCGGGGCGCGGTCGAGACCCTCAACAAGGAGTACGACGCGAGTGCGCTGGACACCAGCAAACTCAACTCGGAAGAACTCAAAGAGGCCTTCGACGAGGTCCCGGAGTGTCGCTGACGCCAGCCGAGCCGCCGCCTGTCGCCGAGCCACCACGCCCGGCCGGGTCGCCGTCTGCTGCCGGGCCGTCGCCGGTGGCCGACCTCCCGTCGCCTGCCGGGCCGTCGCCTGCCGCCGGGCCCCCGTCGGCTGTCGTCGGGCCGTCGCCCAGCGCCGGGCCGTCGCCGCCGTCCGGCGGGCCGGTGCGCCAGCTCTCCCTCTTCGGTACCGAGGCAGCCGACCCGTCCCCGGCGGACCTGGCCGGTCTGCTCGTCGGGCCGGGTGAGATCGTCCGGATGGGCGGCACGGCCCGCCTGTCGATCATGGTGGACGCCGCCTGGCGGGTGCACGTGCTCGTCGCCGAACTGGCGACCCGGGGGCTGGCGGCGAACTGGGAGGCGACCCCTGACGGTCGACACCTGGTACGTACCTCGTACACCAGCGCGCTGGCCCCGCTCGCGGTCGCCTGGCTGCGCGGACAGCCGGAGCAGGCCGGTGACCGCACCGGGGTCGGGCCGGCACCGGTGAAGCGGCCCCCGCCCGGCTTCCACCTCAACGGCCGCCGGCTGCGGCTCTGGCTCGCCGCCGCGGGTGTTGCCGAACCGTCCGGTCACCTGCTCCGGCTCGGCCCGGACGACGGGCCGTGCCACGGTCCGGCGGGTGCGGCGCTGGCCGCCGTCGGGCTGACCGCGGCGTTCCTGGACGTCGGTGCGGGCGGTCCGGCGTACCGGATCACCGGCCGGCGTCGCCTCGCCCGCCTCGCCGAACTGGTCGGCGACCGGCCGGCGGCGGCCCCGTCGACGCAGTGGCCGTCCGGGGTATCCTGATCACTCCCTGCTTGCCGTGACTCAGTGTGACCGATCGCCCGCAGAAAGTGCGAACCGGACCGTACGGTACTCCGGTTCCCCGCCCTCGTGGGCGACTGCCGGGTGTCCTCCGGACGGTCTGGCCTGCTGTCGGGTAGGGGACCGAAGGGTGCCGAACGGCGCTCGGGACCGGCCGGTCAGGTGGTCGCCCGCGAGCCGACGTTCGACACAGTGGCCCGCCCGAGGGCCGATCGTCGGTGTACGGTGACGCCGTCCGGCAGATGCGTCCACGCGGCGTCGGGCGGCGACCGCCGTCGTGGGCGGGTTCCCGCCCACGAAACCCCGAACGCGGACGGCGCGTTACGTTGGACATCCGGCCGCCGGCGGCGGCGGTAGTACCGCCGGTGCCGTCCGGTTGGCGGCCGGGCCACGAGCAGGAGTGAGGTCGCGGGAGACGTGCCGAGCAACGCCAAAACCACCCGTCTGGTCATCGTCGAGTCACCGGCGAAGGCCAAGACGATCTCGGGCTACCTGGGCCCGGGGTACGTCGTGGAGGCCAGCTTCGGGCACGTCCGCGACCTGCCCCGCAACGCCGCCGACGTGCCGACGAAGTACAAGGGCGAGCCGTGGGCCCGGCTCGGCGTCGACGTCGACAACGGCTTCCACGCCCTGTACGTGGTCTCCGCCGACCGGAGGCAGCAGATCACCAAGCTGACCCGGCTGGCCAAGGAGGTCGACGAGATCTTCCTGGCCACGGACGAGGACCGCGAGGGCGAGGCGATCGCCTGGCACCTGGTGGAGACCCTCAAGCCCAAGGTGCCGGTCAAGCGGATGGTCTTCCACGAGATCACCAAGCCGGCCATCCAGGCGGCGGTGGCGAACCCGCGCGAGATCGACCGGGCCCTGGTCGACGCCCAGGAGGCCCGCCGGATCCTCGACCGGCTCTACGGCTACGAGGTCTCGCCGGTGCTCTGGAAGAAGGTCATGCCGAAGCTCTCGGCGGGCCGGGTCCAGTCGGTCGCCACCCGGATCGTGGTGGAACGCGAGCGGCAGCGGATGGCGTTCCGCACCGCCGAGTACTGGGACATCCTCGCCAGCCTGTCCGTGGCGAAGCCCGGTGAGGGGCCGCGCAGCTTCTCCGCCACCCTGGTCGCGCTGAACGGCGACCGGATCGCCACCGGCAAGGACTTCGAGCCGACCACCGGCCGGGTGAAGCCCGGTGCCGGCGTGGTGCACCTCGACGAGGGTGGGGCCCGGGGGCTCGCCGCCCGCCTGGCGGGTCGGCCGTTCACGGTCACCCGGGTCGAGGAGAAGCCCTACCGGCGTCGCCCGTACGCGCCGTTCATCACCTCCACCCTCCAGCAGGAGGCGGCCCGCAAGCTCCGGTTCTCGTCCCAGCAGACGATGCGTACCGCGCAGCGGCTCTACGAGAACGGCTACATCACCTACATGCGTACCGACTCGGTGAACCTGTCGGAGACCGCCATCGCGGCGGCCCGCCGGCAGATCGTCGAGCTGTACGGCGAGCGCAGCGTGCCGCCGGAGCCGCGCCGCTACACCGGCAAGGTGAAGAACGCCCAGGAGGCGCACGAGGCGATCCGCCCGGCGGGGGACAACTTCCGTACCCCGGGGGACGTGGCCAAGGAACTGTCCGGCGACGAGTTCAAGCTCTACGAGCTGATCTGGCGGCGGACCATCGCCTCGCAGATGACCGACGCGGTCGGTTCCAGCGTGTCGGTGCGGATCCGGGCGATCTCCTCCGCCCAGGAGGAGGCCGACTTCGGGGCGACCGGCAAGACCATCACCGACCCGGGCTTCCTGCGCGCGTACGTCGAGTCGTCCGACGACGAGAACGCCGAGGCCGAGGACGCCGAGCGTCGGCTGCCCAACCTGGTCAAGGACCAGCCGTTGACCGCCGACGAGCTGGCCGCCCAGGGCCACCACACCCAGCCGCCGTCGCGCTACACCGAGGCGTCCCTGGTCAAGGCGCTGGAGGAGCTCGGCATCGGCCGCCCGTCCACCTACGCGTCGATCATGCAGACGATCCAGGACCGGGGGTACGTCACCAAGCGCGGCCAGGCGATGATCCCGTCGTTCCTGGCGTTCGCGGTGATCGGGCTGATGGAGCGGCACTACCCGCGCCTGGTCGACTACAACTTCACCGCCAGCATGGAGAACGAGCTGGACGAGATCGCCGGTGGTGACCACGCGGCGGTCGACTTCCTCACCGCGTTCTACTTCGGCAGCGCCAACGGGGCCGGTGACCAGGCCATCGCCCACGCGGGCGGGCTGAAGAAGCTGGTCACCGAGAACCTCACCGACATCGACGCGCGCAGCGTCAACTCGATCCCGCTGTTCACCGACGACGAGGGCCGCGAGGTGGTGGTCCGGGTCGGCCGGTACGGGCCGTACCTCCAGCGGGCGGTGCCGGGTGAGGCCGCGCACGAGGGCGAGGAGGGTGGTGCCCCCGGTGACCGGGCCCCGCTGCCGGAGGGGTTGGCCCCCGACGAGCTGACCCCGGAAAAGGTGCACGAGCTGTTCCTCGGCGGTGGCGGTGAGCGCAAGCTCGGCGACGACCCGGCGACCGGGGAGCCGATCCTGCTCAAGTCCGGCCGGTTCGGCCCGTACGTCTCCAGCGGGGAGCGGAAGTCGTCGCTGCTGCGCACCCAGTCACCGGACACGCTCACCTTCGACGAGGCGTTGAAGCTGCTCAGCCTGCCCCGGCTGGTCGGGGTGGCCCCCGACGGGGTGGAGGTGTTCGCCAACAACGGCCGCTACGGTCCGTACGTCAAGCGGGGTGAGGAGTTCCGTTCGCTGGACTCCGAGGAGAAGATGTTCACGGTCACCCTGGACGAGGCGTTGGCCCTGCTCGCCGCCCCGAAGACCCGCCAGCGTCGGGCCGCCGCGCCGCCGTTGCGGGAGATGGGTGCCGACCCGCTGACCGAGAAGCCGCTGGTGATCAAGGACGGTCGGTTCGGCCCGTACGTCACCGACGGCGAGACGAACGCGTCGCTGCGCCGGGGGCAGACGCCGGAGGCGCTGACCGTCGAGGAAGCCTCGGAGATGCTTGCCGAGAAGCGGGCCAAGGGTCCCGCCCCGAAGAAGGCCGCCAAGAAGGCCGCCCCGGCGAAGAAGGCCCCGGCGAAGAAGACGGCGGCTGCCAAGAAGGCCGGGGACACGAAGACCCCGGCCGCCAAGAAGACCCCGGCCAAGAAGACGCCCGCGAAGAAGACCACGGCCCCGCCGAGGAAGTCCGGCGTCAAACCGGAGTGACCGGCCCGGAGTTCCGGTGATCGTGGTGGCGAACGGCCCTCCCGGGGGCCGGTTCCCACCACGATCAGCCGAGCACGCGGGTCAGGTAGGGGTTGGTGAAGACCCGGTGGGGGTCCAGGCGGGTGCGGAGGGTCTGGAAGTCGTGGAAGCGGGGGTAGACGGGGGCGAGGGAAGCCGCGTCCCGGTAGTGCAGCTTGCCCCAGTGCGGGCGACCGCCCAACCCCTCGGCGACCGCCTCGAACGCCCGGAAGTACGGCTCGTACGGCATCCCGACGTACTGGTGCACGGCCAGGTAGACGGACTCCCGCCCGTACCCGTGCGACAGCCAGATGTCGTCCGGGGCGGTGAACCGCACCTCGACCGGGAACAGCACCTTGAACGGCAGCCCGTCGACGATCCGGCGCAGCGCGGTCAACGCCTCGCCGAGGGCGGCGCGCGGCAGGCCGTACTCCATCTCCACGAAACGGACCCGGCGCGGGGTGCAGAAGATCCGGTCCGAGCGGCCGGTGTAGCGGCGTTCGGTCAGCGCCCGCGCGCTGACCGCGGCGATCGTCGGGACCAGCCGGGGTGACGCCCGGCCGAGCCGGCAGGCCCGCTCGAAGACGGTGTTCGCCAGGAAGTCGTCGTCCAGCCAGCCCCGCCAGGGTGCCAGCGGCCGGTCGTCGTCGGCCACCCGGTCGTTGGTCTTGACCTGCACCCGGTCGGTGTACGGGAACCAGTAGAACTCGACGTGGTCGTGCCCTTCCAGCAGGGTGGGCAGGTCGGCCAGCACGTCGGCCAGCTTCGCCGGGCGTTCGTGGGCGAGCAGGGTGAAGGCGTCCACGCAGCGCAGGGTCAGCTCGGTGACGACGCCGAGCGCACCGAGCCCCACCCGGGCGGCGGCGAACACGTCCGGGTGCTCGTCGGCGGTGCAGCGCAGCACCTCCCCGGTACCGGTGACCAGCGTCAACGCCTCGACGGCGGTGGCCAGGCAGCCCAGCCGCGCGCCGGTGCCGTGGGTGCCGGTGGCGAGCGCGCCGGAGATGGTCTGCGCGTCGATGTCGCCCAGGTTGGGCAGGGCCAGGCCGTGCCCGGCGAGCAGTTCGTTGAGCGCACGCAGGGTCATCCCGGCGGGCACCGTGACCAGCCGGCGCTCCCGGTCCACCCGGACCGGCTCGGCCAGGTCGGTCAGCTCCATCCGCCGCCCGTCGGTGGCGGCGATGCCGGTGAACGAGTGGCCGCTGCCGACCGGCCTGATCCGGGCGCCGGTCTCGACGGCGGCCCGGACCGCCGAGGCCACCTCGGTGGTGTCGTGGGGCCGCAGTACCGTCTCGGCGACGCTGCGCTGGTTGCCCGCCCAGTTCGACCAGGCGGTGTCGACGGATGTCGTCCGAACCATGCCTGCCCCTCCATCCACAATCCGAACTGTTTTCATATCAGGAACGTTGTGCCTGGTAAACACCGCAATGCCGGTCCGATCGTTAGAACCGGTAGCGTCACGCTTCCGTGACGTGTCGATATGTTCATCCGTCGAAGGGGGGTGGCGTCGAGTGTCCACACCAGCCGCCACGACCGGGCCGCTGCGCCGGGTACCGGTGCAGGGGCGAAGTGTCGCGCGGGTCCAGCGGATGCTGGACGCCTGCGCCGAGCTCGTCGACGAGGTGGGGTACGAGGGGCTGACCACGACCCTCCTCGCCGAGCGGGCCGAGGTGGCGATCGGCTCGGTCTACCAGTTCTTCCCGGACAAGCGGGCGATCGTGCAGGCGTTGACCCTGCGCACGATGGAGTCCTACCTCCAGCGGCTCGACGAGCGGTTCGCCTCCGACGACCTCTCCGACTGGTGGGACGGGGTCGACGCGGCGATCGACGAGTACATCACGATGCACCGCACCGTCCCCGGGTTCCGTACCCTGCACTTCGGCGACGTGGTCGACCTGCACCTGCTGGACGAGCAGCGGGACAACAACGGCGTGATCGCCGACCAGTTGGCCCGGGTGCTGACCGAGCGGTTCGGTCTGACCGACGAGCCCCACCTGCGGTTCATCCTGGAGATCGCCGTGGAGGCCGCCGACTCCCTGATCAAGCTGGCGTTCCGCCGCCAGCCCGAGGGGGACGACCGGGTACTGGACGAGGCGAAGGCGCTGATCCGGGAGTACCTGCACCGCCAGGTGGCCGCCAGCGCCACCACCGCCACTGCCACCACCGCCGGCACCGCCGGCACCCCGGCCGCCTCCGGCGCGGAGCCGGGCTGAGCACAGGTGATCCACGCTGCGCGGGTGGTTGAGCCCGGGCAGCCGGCCGGCTCCGGCGCGGTGCCGGGCCGAGCGCAGGTCCGGCGGTACGGCGGTCCGGTGCAGCGGACCGCCGTGCGTCAGCACCGCCGCCACCGACCGGTCGCGCGGGCCGACGGCCCGCCCCGCACGGGCAGGGCGTTCGGGCGTCCCGAGGTCGACCCTGGGATGCGGGACGCGTGGCTGTGCGCCGACGCGTTCAGAGGAAGGCGTGGCCATCGCCCCGGTAGGTGGGGACGGTCGCCACCACGGCGTCCCCGTCCACCAGGTGCAGTTCGTTGACCCGCTCACCGACCTCGCCGGCCTTGGCGTGGCGGAACCAGACCCGGTCGCCCACCCGCAGCAGGTCGGCCGGCGCGCCGGCCAGCGGGGTCTGCACCTCGCCCGCGCCCTCGGTGCCGACCAGCCGCAGCCCGGCCGGCAACCAGGGCCGGGGGAGCCGGCTCGGGTCGGCCGGACCGGAGGCGATCCAGCCGCCGCCGAGCACGGTGGCCAGCCCCGGTGCCGGACGGCGGACCACCGCGCAGGCGAAGAACGCCGCCGGGACGGGCCGCCAGGCCCGGTACGCGTCGAACAACGTCGGCCCGTACAGCCCGGAACCGGCGGTGATCTCGGTGACCGACTGGTCGGCGCTGGTCGCGGCCACGCTGCCGGTGCCGCCGCCGTTGACGAACTCCAGGTCGGCGTGCGCCCGTACGGCGGCCACCGCCGCGCCCCGGCGGGCCAGCAGTTCCCGGTACGACCGGCGCTGCATCGCCCGGATCGCGGTGGCCCGGAGCGTCTGCCCCGGTGGGGCGTCGCCCAGCCCGGCGATCTGCGCCTCGTACGCCATCACGCCCACCAGCCGGAAGCCGCGCCGGCCGGCGACGGTGGCGGCGAACGCGCCGGCCGCCGTGGCGCTGTGCAGCGGGGACCGGCGCACCCCGACGTGCAGCCGACCGCGCAGGGGCCGCCAGGAGGCGTCCAGGTCGAGGCAGAGCCGCAGCTCGGGGCGCTGCCCGGGGGCGCGTACCACGTCGATCAGGTCGAGTTGGGCCGGGGCGTCCACCATCAGGGTCACCGTGTCGGCGAGCGCCGGGTCGGCGGCCAGTTCGGCCAGGGCGGCCCGGTCGGCGGTCGGGTACGCCACCACCACGTCGTCGCTGACGCCGGTGCGGACCAGGTGGATCGCCTCGGGCAGGGTGAACGCCAGCACACCCTGCCAGCCGGGCCGGGCGAGGACCCGGCTCAGCAGGTCACGACTGCGTACCGACTTGCTGGCGACCCGGATCGGCTTGCCGGCGGCGCGGTCGGCGAGCGCGGCGGCGTTGGCGTCGAACGCGGCCAGGTCCACGGCGACGAACGGCGGGTCGAGGTGGGCGGTCGCCTGGTCCAGGCGGTCGCGGAGCAGGTCGCGTTCGGTGGCCACGGATGCACGCTAACTGTGAGGACGGGTAATGCGAAACACCCTCGCATCCTTCGGGTCTGTGGCGTCGGGCGTCGAACCCCTAGGCTGCCCGAGCAGGAGAATGTCACTGAGCGGGACGACTGCCCACCGCGACTAGAGTGTGACACCGGGGGATGCCCAGAGATGGGCCGGCACTGGAGGTACGGCCATCGAAAGCCAGCAGAACGGCGAGTCGTCCGGCGTGTCGCCGACGAGCCAGGTCGACCGGACCGGCTACGCCGCACTTCGCTCCGTGCTGCGCATCCGGCCGTTCCGCCGGTTGTGGATCGTGCTCGGCGCGGCCTCGTACGGTGACTGGCTGGGCCTGCTCGCCACCTCCGTCTTCGCCGCCAGCCAGGTGGAGGGCAGCACCGCCAAGGGTGCCGCGTTCGGCACCCTGATCGCGATCCGGCTGCTGCCCGCGCTGCTGCTCGGCGCGGTCGCCGGGGTTCTCGCCGACCGGTTCGACCGGCGCTGGACGATGGTCATCTGTGACGTGCTCCGGTTCCTGCTGTTCGCCAGTATCCCGCTGGTCGCGCTGCTCGGGGCGAGCGGAGCCACGGTGGTCGGCTGGGCGGTGGTGGCGACCATCCTGATCGAGACGATCACCCTGCTGTGGATCCCGGCCAAGGAGGCGGCGGTCCCGAACCTCATCCCGCGCGCCCGGCTGGAGACGGCCAACCAGCTCACCCTGATCACCACGTACGGCATCACCCCGATCCTGGCCGCGCTGAGCATCGCCGGGCTCGACGGCGCGGTCCGCGCGGCCACCGGCGGCGAGGTGCCGTCCTGGTCCGAGCCGGCGCAGCTCGCGCTCTGGTTCAACGCGCTGTCCCGGCTGGCGACCGCGCTGGTGGTGGCCTTCGGCATCAAGGAGATCAGCCAGGGCGGGGCCGACCAGCAGGCCCGTACCGAGCAGAGCATGTTCCGCCAGTTCAAGGAGGGCTGGCGGTTCATCGGCCGGACCCCGCTGGTCCGTGGCCTGGTGCTCGGCATCTTCGGGGCGTTCGCCGGGGGCGGCATCGTGATCGGCACCGCCCGGTTCTTCGCCGCCTCGCTGGGTGCCGGTGACGCCGCCTTCTACCTCCTCTTCGGGGCGATCTTCATCGGCCTGGCCATCGGTATCGGGCTCGGCCCGATGATCGTCCGGGAACTGTCCCGGCGGCGCTGGTTCGGGATGAGTATCGTGCTGGCCAGCGCGTCCGTGCTGGCGCTCGCCTTCGCCATCCACCTGTCCATGGCGATGCTCGGCGCGGTGCTGGTCGGCGCGGGTGCCGGCATGGCCTTCCTCGCCGGCACCACCCTGCTCGGTGGGGAGATCGCCGACGAGGTACGCGGCCGGGTCTTCGCCGTGGTCCAGATCGGTACCCGGCTGGTACTGATCTTCGCGATCTCGCTGAGCAGCCTGCTGGTCGGCGTCGGCGGCTCGCGGGAGCTGCGCATCGCCGACCTGGGCATCTCCATCTCCTCGACCCGGTTGCTGCTGCTCGCCGCCGGGCTCGCCGGGATCTTCGCCGGGATCAGCGCCTTCGGCCAGATGGACGACAAGAAGGGCGTCCCGGTGCTGGCCGACCTGTGGGGCTCGATGCGGGGCCGTCCGCTCACCCCGGCCGAGCCGTTCGTCTCCAGCGGTCTGTTCGTGGTCTTCGAGGGCGGTGAGGGGGCCGGCAAGTCCACCCAGGTCACCCGGCTCGCCGAGACCCTGGGCGGGCAGGGCCGTGAGGTGGTGGTGACCCGGGAGCCGGGTGCCACGGGTGTCGGCGCGCGGATCCGCGCGCTGGTGCTCGGTGCCCCCGGCTCGGACACCCCGTCGCCCCGCGCCGAGGCGCTGCTCTACGCCGCCGACCGGGCGCACCACGTCGCCACCGTGGTCCGGCCGGCGCTCGCCCGGGGCGCGGTGGTGATCAGCGACCGGTACGTCGACTCGTCCCTGGCGTACCAGGGGGCCGGCCGGACGCTCCCGGTCGACGAGGTCTCCTGGCTCTCCTCCTGGGCCACCGGCGGCCTCAAGCCCGACCTGGTGGTGCTGCTGGACGTGGAGCCGCAGACCGGCCTGGGCCGGGTGGCCAGCCGGGGCGAGGCGACCGACCACGTGGAGGCCGAGTCGTTGGCCTTCCACGAACGGGTCCGGTACGCCTTCCTCGACCTGGCCGCCGCCGACCCCAAGCGGTACCTGGTCCTCGACGCGTCCCGCCCGGTCGACGAGATCGCCGCCCGGGTGGCCCGCCGGATCGAGGAGATGCTGGTCGACCCGTCCGCGATCGTGCACCCGGCCCCGGCGAAACCGCCGGACACCTCGGTGCAGCCGGAGTTATCCGACGCGGAGCTGGTGACGATGGAGCAGACCCGCTGATGCCGGAGGTCACTGCCTGATGCCGGAGGTCTTCGCCGACCTGGTCGGCCAGGACGAGGCGGTGGAAACCCTGCGCCGGGCCGCCGCCGCTGCCGCCGCCGTGTTCCGCGCCGCCCACGCCGGACCCGCCCCCGCTGCCGCCGCCGGCGGGGTGGAGACCGGGAACGGCCCGGGGGAGGCGGGGGCACCGGTGGACCCGGGTGCCGGGATGACCCACGCCTGGATCTTCACCGGACCGCCCGGTTCGGGGCGCTCGGAGGCCGCCCGCGCGTTCGCCGCCGCCCTCCAGTGCGTCCGGGGCACCGGGTGCGGGGAGTGCGCCGGCTGCCACACCACCCTGGCCGGTACCCACGCCGACGTGCGCCTGGTCGTGCCGGAGGGGCTCTCCATCGGCGTCAACGAGATGCGGGCGCTGGTGCTGCGGGCGGCGTCCACCCCGTCCGGGGGCCGGTGGCAGGTCGTGATCATCTCGGACGCCGACCGGCTCACCGAGGCGGCCGGGAACGCGCTGCTCAAGGCGATCGAGGAACCACCACCCCGGACGGTCTTCCTGCTCTGCGCCCCGTCCACCCACCCCGACGACATCTCGGTGACCATCCGGTCGCGCTGTCGACTCGTACCGCTGCGGCAGCCGCCGCCCGGCGCGGTGGCCGAGGTGCTGGTCCGCCGGGACGGCATCGCACCCGACGTGGCCGAGTGGGCGGCGTCGGCCGCGCAGGGGCACGTCGGCCGGGCCCGGCTGCTGGCCGCCGACCCGGAGGCCCGGGCCCGCCGGGACGCGGTGCTCGCGGTGCCGCGCCGGCTCACCGGGGTGGGCGCGGCCTTCGACGCCGCGTCCGCGCTGATCGAGGCGGCCGAGGCGGAGGCCGCGGCGGCGGTCGCCGAGACCGACGCCGCCGAGCGGACCGCGTTGCAGACCGCGCTCGGCGCGGGCGGCACCGGCCGGGGTGCCGCCGGAGCCATCCGGGGTGCCGCCGGCCAGCTCAAGGAGCTGGAGCGGCGGCAGAAGTCGCGGGCCACCCGGGCGCAGCGCGACGCGCTGGACCGGGCCCTGGTCGACCTGGCCGGCTTCTACCGGGACGCGCTGGTCACCGCGCTACGGGCCCCGGTCGCGCCGGTGCACACCGACACCGTGGCGATGGCCCGCGCCGGGGCGGAGAAGTGGGACGCCGAGGGCGCGCTGCGGCGGCTGGAGGCGGTACTGGAGTGCCGGGCCGCGCTCGAGGCCAACGTCAAGCCCCGGATCGCCGTGGAGGCGATGATGCTCGCCCTCTGGAAGGGCTGAGTCGGGTCACGCGGGCGTCCCGGTGTCCGCCCGGGAGCCCCGCCCGGTCACGTCGCGCGCCCACACGTCACCTGGTACCGCTGAGCTGACGGATTCCCAGGTCCCGCACGGATCGACAGTGCCGATTGATTGCGGTACGGTCCACGTGCCGTGGTGACGGCGACGGCACCCTCAGTGACACCGCTTGCGGGAGGAGTCCGCCCATGCCGCGGGGGGAGATCGACGAAGCCTGGATCGAGGAGGCGGTGCGGCGCTACCGCCGGATCGAGTCCCTTCAGGCCGAGTTCGACGCGGCGGTCGCCACCGTCCAGGTCACCGTACGGTCACCGGACGGGCTGGTCGAGGTGGTGGTCACCGCCGCCGGCACGATCACCGACGTCCGGTTCCTCGGCCCACTGCACCACCGCAGTCCACGCGACGTGGCCAACTCGGTGCAGGCGGCGGTCACCGCCGCCGGTGACGCCGCCCAGTGGGCCCGGGAGAAGCTGCACAACGAGACCTTCACCGCCTACCGGCCGCTGGCGGGAGCCTGAGATGGAGAGCCTGTACGCGCTCGCCGCCCGCCTGGACGAGGCGAGCGCCACGCTGGCCGCGCTGGCCCGCGCGGTGACCGCCACCGACCCGGCCCAGGCGGCCTTCGGCGCCGACGGGGCGGGCCGCCCCGGCGAACTCGGCCGCGCCCTGCACCGGCAGTGGGCCACCGCCACCGACAACCGGGCCCGGGAGGCGAGCGCCGCCGCGGCCCGGCTCACCGCCGCCGCGTCCGCGATCCGCGACGCCGCCGGGCGGTACGCCGACACCGACGACGCGGTCCGGCACCGCCTGCCCCGGCCGGTCGACCCGGGAGCGTCGCCCACCGCCGCGGCGTCCGGCCGGCCCGACCCGTGGTTCACCGAGGACCCGGCCACCGGCGGCCTCGGTGCCGAGCTGGCCCGGCGCGGTCTGGGCGGGGAGCTGGGCGGGTCCGGTCCGGGCGGGGAGTTCAGCCGGCCCGGTACGGGCGGGGGGCTGAGCGGCGGTGGCCGGTCCGGGTTCGGGATACCCCGGCCCCGACGCGGCGAGGACCACTGATGGACCGGCTCGACCGGCTCGCCGAGCCCGGCCTGGACCTGCTCGGCCGGGTCGACACGCTGCTCGGTGCCGGTGTGCCCGAGGGGCACCCGGTCTGGCCGCTGCTGCGCCGGATGCGGGCCCTGCCCGGTGACGCCGTCCGGACGTTCCTCGACGTGCATCCCGCGCCGCTGGCCGGTGCCGGGCACGGCGTGCGCCAGCTCGTCCGGGGGTACGACGAGGTGTGCGCCGCCCTGGCCGACCAGCACGCCTGGTCCGGTCCGGCCGCCACCGCGTACGGGGAGGTGCGGGCCACCCTGCAACGGCACCTGGACGAGGGGCCGGACAGTCTCGTCGGGCGGCTGGAGTCGACCGCCGGGTACGCTGACGCGCTCGCCGACTGGGTGGACCGTACCCGTCTGTCGCTGGCCCGCACCCTGGCCGAGGTGCTCGGCTCGGCCGAGGCGGTGACCGTGGTGGTGGCGACGGGTGAACGCGCCGGCCAGGGTACCCGGGACGGGCGTTGGGCGACCGGCCCGGCCGGCGGTGGAAGTGCCCGGTTCGACCAGCCGGCCGGCGGGGCGCAGGCCGGCGCGCTCGCCGCCGCCGAGATCGCGGCCCGGGTGCTCGCCGTCCTCTCCGCCGCGTACGACGGGGCGGAGACCCTGCTAAGGCAGTGGGCGCCCAGCCTCGCCGAGACCCCGTGGCGACCCCGACCGGCCGGCGGGTCGGGCGGGCCCGGTGGGTCCGGTACCACCCGGGTCCGCTGGTGAACGGGCCGGGCCGTCGGTGGATCGCTGCGCCGGGTGACCGGACGGCGACGGACGGGGTGGGTGCGGACGGTCACCCCGTCGTAGGGTGAGACCATGGGCATGCTCTGTGCGGTCAGCTTCAACCGGTACGGGCGTCTCTACTACCTCGACCCGGGCGAGTTCCGGCCGCAGGTGGGCGACCGGGTGCTGGTCCCCACCGACGACGGGCCCGAGGTGGCCGAGTGCGTCTGGGCGGCGCAGTGGGTCAGCGAGGACACCGACGGTTTCCCGAAGCTGGCCGGGCTCGCCGACGAGGAGGACCTACGCCGCGACGAGCAGCTCCGCAAGCGCAAGGCCGAGGCGAAGGTGGCCTCGAAGCGGCTGATCCGTGAGCACGGGCTGCCGATGAAGGTGGTGGCCGTCGACCACGTCCTGGGTGCCGAGTCCGGGGGCAACGGCCGGACCACCGTGTACTTCACCGCGCCGCACCGGGTGGACTTCCGGGCCCTGGTCCGGGACCTCGGCGCGACCCTGCACTGCCGGGTCGAGCTGCGGCAGCTGTCGGCCCGCGATTCGGCCCGGGTGCAGGGCGGCATCGGTTCCTGCGGCCGGGACCTGTGCTGCGCCACCTTCCTCACCGACTTCGAGCCGGTGACCATCCGGATGGCGAAGGACCAGGACCTGCCGCTCAACCCGCTGCGGATCTCGGGAGCGTGCGGCCGGCTGATGTGCTGCCTGAAGTACGAACATCCGCTGTACCAGAAGTTCCACGAGTCGGCCCCGTCGATCGGGTCCCGCGTCTCCACTCCGGAGGGCGACGGCAAGGTGGTGGGCCACAGCGTCCCGAGAGACGCGGTGACCGTCCGGCTGGACGCCGACGGTTCGCGCTCCATGTGCTCCCGGGCCGACGTCTGCGGCTCCCGGCGCGCCTACGACAGCCGTGACCCGTCGGATCCGGCGGGGGCGACCCGCTGACGGTGCCCGTCCCCGCCGTTCCGGCAGCGTCGGTCATGGGGAGGGCGGCAGGACGATCGGGGGTTCCGCCAGGTGGGGGGTCAGCGGACGTTCGGGGACCAGCCAGGAGGCGGTCGGCGACTGGTCCGGGTTGACCCGCCAGCGCCGGGACACCTTCGGTACGGCGATCGGGTAGATCGTCAGCGTGCCGTCCGGGTCGATGCGCAGCCGGAGGAAGGACTTCGCGTCCTCGATGCCCTGGCCGGCGAACAGCTCGTTCACGTTCACCCCGAAACTCCCCGCCACCAGCAGGTATCCGGCGGTGAGCTGGCTGGCCAGCACGCCGATCACCGGCCCGTACAGCACGGCGGCGGCGACCACCGGCATCGGCCACGGCCAGTCGTAGAACGGTAGCCGCAGCCAGACCCAGGTGCCGGCGGCGGCCAGCGCGACGTGCGCGAGCCCGTGCGTCAGGCCGAGGATCCAGTGCCGGGCGTGCCGCCTGCCGTCCGCGCTGGGCGGCTTGGCGAAGAACCCCGCGCCGAGCAGCGTCACCAGCAGCATCACCACCAGCGGCACGCTGAACAGCCGCTGCTCGGCCCCACCGGTACGGTTCGACGACACCGCCGCCATGGCCAGCATCAGCAGGGTGTGCAGGGTGCCCAGCAGCGCGCAGAACCCCGGGTTGCGCAGCGGCAGCCGGGGGAAGATGCCCCAGGCGTACCGCCGGGAGCGGGCCGCCGTCGGGTACCGGCCGGCCAGCTCGTACGGCTCGGAGTGGCTGGCCCGGCGGGCCAGGGTGTCGCGCGGTGGCACCTCGATCCGCTCCGGGAGCTTGTGCGTGGGGTAGAGGTACGCGCCCCCGCCCCCGCAGGTGACCAGCTGCCGGTCCGGGCCGGCGTAGCGGGCGTAGTGGTGCAGGTCGCCGGTGACGATCAGGCGTACCGTCGCCCCGGTCGGCGTGACGATGGTGCGGATGAAGTAGTCCAGCGAGTCGTACGCGGTGGGGCTGTCGACGGCGCGCACCCAGGTCGGGGCGGGCACCGCCAGGATCACCCGGGACCGTGGCCCGAGCCGGGCCGCGACCTGGTCGAAGTAGCTGAGCTGCGGATCGTCCAGATACGACCCGGACTGGTCGTCCAGGCCCAGCAGCCACCAGTCGGCGGGCAGCTCGACGGCGAAGTACGACCGGGACTGCGCGGTCCGCCAGCCGCCGAAGAACTGGTCCCGGGAGCGGACGAACAGCCGCAGGAACGCGGTCAGCCCGTCGTACCAGTCGTGGTTGCCGGGCACCGCGAACAGCGTCGGCCCGCCCGGGGTGGCCAGCGGCAGCGCCGCCTGGTACGGCCCCTTGCACCGGTCCTCGTACGCGCCGTAGCCGGCCGACGGGTACACCTGGTCGCCGCCCATCACCAGGGTCCCCGCCCGGGGCAGCCGGTGCCCGTCGACGGTCAGCTCCGGCTGGCCGATCAGGTACGCCACCGAGTACGTGGCGTCGAAGCCGTCGCCCAGGTCGGCCACGTAGTCCAGCCAGAGCCCGCCGTCCGGGCCGACCTGGCGGAACACGCCGTCGCCGAGGGCGTTCTGCAACTCCCGCTTGTCCAGGTACGCCCCGAAGAGCATCGCGAGCAGCGTACGGATGCCGGTGCTGATCAGCAGGAACGGCGCGAGCCACGGCACCGCCCGGCGGGGCGTGAACCCCAGCTCGCGGGGCTCGGTGCTGCGCGGGCGGCGCGGGTCGCGGCTGACAGGCTCGTCGCGTAGGGGCTCGTCGCTCACGGGCGGAGCCTAGCCCCGACCGCTGACGACCGCTGTCTGTTGCCGGACGGGTTGTGGCTCGTTGTCCGGTTCGTCGGTCCGGGCAGACCTGGCAGCGGGGGATCCCGCGAGACCGGCTGGGGTGGTGTGCCGTACACTTGTTGATCGTTGCCGCCTTAGCTCAGTCGGCTAGAGCGACGCACTCGTAATGCGTAGGTCGACGGTTCGATTCCGTCAGGCGGCTCAGAAGGATGCCCTGGCCAGCGGAGACGCTGGTCAGGGCATCGTTTGTATCGATGAGGATTTGAGTCACCCCCCGAAAACCGCAGCTCCGTCCGTACTCCGAGCAGCGCTGGGTCCGGCGATGTTGCCGGATTCCTCGTGCGATTCTCGACCGTGGTGACGCCGATGTCCCCGGGGGACGAGGCGAGCGTGCGGCGGCAGATCCGGCGGACGTTCGACACTGGGGCGACCGACTTCGTGGCGGTGCTGATGGGTTCGGACGAGGAGCGGGCCCAGGCCGCAATGCCCAGGCCTGACCGAAGATGCCATGCCTAGATCAGGTGGCCGGTTTGAACTCCGCTTCTCAGCCCTGCAGGTAGGCCAGGACCGCCAGGATCCGGCGGTTGTCGTCCTCGGAGGGCTTGAGACCGAGCTTGGCGAAGATGCTGTTGCTGTGTTTGCTGACAGTCTTCTCGGTGACGAACATCCGGGCGGCGATCGCAGCGTTCGACCGGCCCTGGGCCATCAGAGCGAGGACCTCATGCTCGCGTGGGCTCAGGCCCAGGAGCTTAGGGTCGGCGGAGCGGCGGGTGAGCAGTGCACTCACCACGTCGGGGTCCATAACGGTGCTGCCGGCAGCGACCTGCCGGACACTGGCGACGAATTGGTCGACGTCCGTAACCCTGTCCTTCAACAGGTAGCCCACCGCGCCCGCCCGATCCGACATCAGCTCTCTGGCGTAGATCTGCTCGACATACTGCGAGAGCACCATGATGGGCAGGCCTGGAATCTGCCGGCGGGCTTCTATGGCGGAACGCAGTCCCTCGTCGGTGAAGGTCGGCGGCAACCGCACGTCGACGATGGCGACGTCGGGACGGTGCGTCATCAGCGACCGGATCAGCGCGGCCCCGTTGTCAACGGCCTCCACAACCTCGAACCCATTGGCCTGCAGAATCCTGATCAGGCCCTCGCGGAGCAGGGCGAGGTCCTCGGCTATCACGATACGCACGGCAGCGACATCCTCACCTCGGTAGGTCCGCCCGGCGGACTGTCAACGGCCAGCGTGCCGTCGAAGGCCGCCAGCCGACGCTGGATGCCACGCAGGCCGGTGCCGGAATCGATCGAAGCACCCCCACGGCCGTCGTCGGACACCAGCATCGTCAACTCTCCTGCGGCGCCGTCCCGATGGGGTGCGAGCTCCACAGTGATCCGGATCTGCCGGGCCTGGGCGTGCTTGATCGCGTTCGACAATGCCTCGGCGACGGCGAAGTAGGCCGCGGACTCGATCGGGGCCGGCAGCCGTCCGGGTAGGCGGGTCACCACCGTGGTCGGGATCGGATTGACCAGGGCCAGGGCCTTGAGGGCGCCCTCCAGGCCACGGTCGGCCAGTACCGGCGGATGGATGCCTCGTACCAGGTCGCGCAGCTCGGTCAGGGCGCTGGAGGTCGACTCGCGGGCCTCAGCCAGCAGCTGCTGGGCTGCCTGCGGATCCTTGGGCAGTAACTGTTCGGCCAAGCCCAGGCTCATACCCAGCGACACCAGCCGGGCCTGCGCGCCGTCGTGCAGGTCGCGTTCGATTCGGCGCAGCTCGCCGGCCTGGGTGTCGGCGGTCTCGGCTCGCGAGGTCGCCAACTGTTGAACGCGTGCCCGCAGGCGCGCCTGCTCGGTGGGGCCGAGCAGAGCGCGGATCACCCGAGCGTTGAGGTTCGCCAGGCGTGCCGCAGTGGTGTACCAGAGCAGAAGGAAAACCGGACCGAGCGGTACCAGCGCGAAAGACTGCGCGACGCTGTGCAGCCGGAAGGCCTCCCCCATCGGGGTGCGGAACACCTGAGGAGGCGTCAGTTGATAGATGAGCGGATAGGTCAGGTAGACGACTCCGAAGGCGAAGAACAGCAGCGACAGTCCGCTACTCAACCATATGGTGATCGAGTTGACCACCAACCAGATCCAGTCCCGCCACGTCGCCGGGTCGCGCAGGATCGTCCAGAGCCGCGCCAGCCACCCGGCGTCCGGCGTCGGCTGATAGGGGTGGGCGGGCACCGGTACGCCGAGCCGGTCGGCGGCCCACTGGCGGTGCAGGTCGGCAAGCCAGCGCACCAGTGCGGTGGTGAGCAGAATCAAGGGGATTCCGACGCCGAGAGCGGCGATTGACACCGAGGTGATCCAGACCGTGGCCAGCACGGCACCCAGGACCGAACCTGTCAGCAGCACCAGCGACCAGCCCAACAGGCTCATCCGCAAGGCCAGCGCGGAGCGCGGAGTTGGACCGCTGCGTGCGACGGGACCAGGCCCGGAGCGCTCCCGCGAGGGCGAGGAGCCGCCGGGAAGTGTGGTTCCGCTGAAATCGGTCATCTCACTCCCTCGTCGCGCATCGTGCCGAATCGACGGGACTGGCGGTCGGGCCATATCGGCCCCGGGCGATCCGCAATTTCCGCAGTGGGGTTTCCTTCACTCCCTGCGGGGCCAGCACCCAGGTTGTCCGTTCTCGGCAATGGAAGCCGGCGCACACCTTACCCGCCGCGCAAGCAGTGTCGGCCCGCCCCCGGAATCTCTGCCGCCACCTCGCCGTCATCGAGATCGGGGCCCCTGCCACCCGCTGGCACGATGCCGTTACTTGACGGTGGCGGTCATCTGTGCGATTTCGTTGAGCACCAGGACGGGCTTGTCCTGGGGAACGTCGTGCGAGCTGCCCTTGGCGGCGACGAGGGTGCGGTCGGGCCCCGCCTTGACGAACGCGGCGGCCGCGTCGCGCCAGGCCTGAGCGTCCTGCGGAGATCCGTCGAAGGGTGTCTTGTCCGACACGACATAGATGACGGGGACGCTGTCGGGCCAGGAGACCTTGTGGTACGCCTGGTGCGTGGGACCGAAGTTGTCGGCCGTGGCAATGAGCTGGCGGTTCGCCTTCGTCGACGGCGCCTTCTTGAGCTCTTCGATCTGCGGCGCGGTCAGCGTGACAATTCGTTGGATCTGGGTGTCGGTGAAGAATTGCGGCACGTTGGCATCGATCAGCACCGCCCCGGAGACAACGCCGGGGTTCGCGAGGACGAAGTAGTGGGCCACCTCCCCTGCCTGCGAGTGGCCCGCGAGGACCACGTTCTGGGTGACGCCGAGTTCACGCAGACCGGCCTGCAGGTCGGAGGCGGCGGCCTGGGGGTCCCACGGGCCCTGCACCTCCTCGCTGGCGCCCATACCGGCCCGGTCGTAGGTGATGATCTGCGATCCGGTGGCCTGCGACAGCTGCGGCACCAGGGCATCCCAGTACGAGGAGTCCTCGCCGCCGCCGGCGTCCAGCACGATGGTGGGAGAACCTCCGGGCGTGACGTGGAAGGCAAGCTGATGCCCGTTGTTGGCGATCATATGCAAGCCCGCTGCGGGCGCCGCGCTTACCGAGGTCGAGGGAACCGCGGCTTCCGGACTGGCCGCGGGCGCGGCCTGCGGCTCCGTCGAGTCATCACATGCGGCGAGTGCCCCTATCACGGCGACGGGAAGGACGAGGGCCAGGGCAGCCCGATGGAACCGGGAGATTTTCTGTGTGGTCATGGAAATGAGCGTCCACGGTTTCTGGATCTTGTGCGAGCCTGCTAGCCCCCAGTCGGGTTGGGAGTTATCTCTACCCTTCCCGAAGGCGAGTCAGAACCCGTCAGGTACTGCTGGACGCGCATCTCTCCAGTATCCGTCCGGGTAGCGGGGCGCTCGAGCTGCCGCTCCAGCCACGCCAGGTGCGCCCGCGAAGGATCTCGGGATCAGCGAGTCCTGCCCGCGCAACTGGCTGGCCAAAGCTGATACTGACGACCCCGGTGGTGGCATGGGCCAGCCGACCAGCACAGAAGAAGGAGCTGCGCCGCCGTCATCGTCAGCTTGAGGTGGGAACGAGTTCCTCAAGCGGGCGGCTGCGTATTTCTCCCGGAAGAACGTTCTCCCGATGTAGCATTCCGGCCGGTTGCAGAACTCGCTGACGACGGCATCGACGTTGCCGGTCTGCTGCCGGGTGTTGAAGCGCAGACAGCACCCGTCACTCTGCTGCACCCACGCCAGAACTGGGGACGCTGATCCAGCGCTTTCGCTGCAGCCTCGGATCTGCGACGTGCCAGGCACGCCAGGCGTTGGCGAAGTCGCGGGGATGCCCGAGAGCGCCTGGTAGGGCCCGCGAAGGTCCCGGTAAGGGCCAGCGGCGCCCCCGTCACCCCCCGAAAATCCTTGGCGAGGGCCGACTGTCAGTAACGAACGTTGGCAAGCTGACGATGGTGTCTATACAGGTCAGCAATGGTTTTTGACGATCAATGACAAGTCAGGGAGCTTGACGTTCGGTAGGCGTAGGTCGACGGTTCGATTCCGTCAGGCGGCTCAGGGAAAAGCCCTGGCCAGCATCAGTGCTGGCCAGGGCTCATCTTTGTTGATGGGGATATGAATCGCCCTCCGACTGCTCAACCGTGCTGGCGTTCGAGTTCGTGCCGGCGGGCGAGCAGTGCGCTGCGGTAGGCCCGGGCCCGGGCGAGCAGCACGCTCGCCACGACGGTCAGGGCCACGCCGAGACCGCCGACGGCGAGGACGCCTGCGGGGCCGGCACGCATGACGGCGACCGTCACCATGCCGACTGTCATCAGGGCGCTGAAGGCGACCGCGAGCCAGGCGGCGATCACCCGGTCGACAGCGAACAGTGGGCGGCGGGCCAGTGCCCAGCCCGCGAACCCGGCCCACGCCGTCCCGATACCGATCATCGCGAGGAACGCGATCCTGGTCCGTAGCGGCAACCCGCCGGGTTCGGTGGCCAGCAGGAGGCCGATGGTCACGGCCGCCGCCAGGCCACCGAGCCCAGCCACGAGGAGGCCGACGCGTCGTGGCAGCGACAGCCCGCGCACGATGTCGTCAGGGCCGTACGCGGGTCCCTCGGTCATCCTGAATATCCCTTCTCGATCATGTGGTCACGCAGCATCCGGCGCGCGCGGAACAGCCGGGACTTCACCGTCCCCTCCGGGATCGCCAACACCTGCGCACACTCCTCCAACGTCAGGTCGTAGAGATAGAACAAGATCAGCACCTCTCGTTCGCAGACCGGCAACCCGGCCAGGCTTTCGATGACCTGCGCCTGGTCCAGCACCGCGGCGACGTCGTCGTCCCCCGCCGGCTCACCGTCCAGCGGATCGGCCTGGCGGTACCTGTCCCGCAGGTGATTCATCACCGAACGCCGAGCGATCGTGAACAGCCAGGGCGCGAACCGTTCCGGCTCCTTGAGGGCCGGCAGCGCCTTCAGCGCCCCGGCCCACACCTCCTGGCTCACATCGTCGGCCAGGTCGGCCCGGTCGAGCATGCGCCGCACGTAGCGCCACACCGGTTCGTGCCAGTACCCGACCAGTTCGGCCAGCGACCGTCGGTCTCCCAGTTGCGCCCGCACCACCAGCAGCGCGTCGCGTCTGACCCGGTCCACATCGTCTCCCGCCCGTATCGCCTGTCACGCCCCTACAGTCGCGCGGCAGGCCGCCGAGGTTCACGACGTCCGTTCATCGACGTTGCTCTCGTCAGGCTCGGGTGGGTCACGCGGTGGGCGGCATGCAGAAGACCAGGTCAGATGGTTTCGGCTTTGCGGTTAGGGTGCGGTCAGCCGGGACCGTCGAGCCAGTACCAGCCGTCGCCGAGGGACCACCGCACCCGGCAGGGGGCGGCGAAGCAGTCGAACGTCGTGCCGATCGCCGCGCCGGTGAGATGGGCGTATCCGGACGCGCCGTCGGGACTACCGATCCGTACCGGGAGGAACGGGGCTGTCGGTCCGGCGTCGGCACCGGTGTCGAGCCGGACCGCCCGTCCACCGGCGGACAGGTGTTGCAGGTCGTCGGGGAGGAGTTGCCCGTAGCGGTCGTCGTACCTGGCGGTGATCTTGTCGTCGAGCGCGGCGGCCGCGGCGAAGTCGGCCCGGTGCAGGCGGTAGAAGTGGTGCACGTAGAGCGACGTCCAGTCGACGGCCACGATCACCGCCGGGGCCAGCACACCCGGTACGAGCACCAGCGCGGCCCGACGCGGGCCGCCGGCGCGCCACGTCAGCAGCACGGCGAGCGCGGTGACGGTGATCGCGGCCAGCCATCCCGCCAGGTGAACGAGCGTCCCGAGCAGCCAGAGGTTGGCGATCCGTAGACCGAACAGGTGCAGCCCGGCGGCGAGCAGCCACACCGCACCCACGGCCGGCAACCAGAGGACCAGGCTCCGGGAGCGTCGGCGCGGTTGGGGTGGGGAGTCTGCTGTGACCATCGGCCCATTCTCGGCAGGCCGGGCAAGCCGGGCCGCCGTCGAGGATGCGTCCGTGCGGCAGACGTGAATCGTCAACATCGAAAAATAGACGTACGCAAGTGGATCTGAAACGATTTCGAGAGACAGGAAGGCTCTCGTCGATCAGTTGGAGGAATCGGTGCTGCGTCGTGTAATGGCCGTTCTTGCGTTGGCGTTTCCCCTGATCATCGGTCCCGCCGCAATTCCCGCGAATGCGGATGCGGCGTCGTACGGAAACCGGATCAACGGGGAGTCCGCGCCCGTGGTGCTCAGCCTCGACGGCACCTGGTCCTGCTCGGTGCCGAGCGGCTACGTCTGGGACTGGGTGCAGAACACCAGCGCCTGCGGGGCGTCGCCGTACCAGTACCGGCTGCGGACCCCGGTCAACGGCCTGTGGGCCTGCACCATCCCGTTCGGATGGACGTACGACTCGATCAGGTCCACGACCCTGTGCGGATCGAGCCCCTACCAGTACCGCCTCCTGGGGTGAACGGTTCCGACTCCTGACGGGCGCACCGGCAGCACCGTCGGTCGGCCGTGACACCAGGACGAACGGAAACCCGGGCCACCCGGCCCGGGTTTCTCCGTTCACCGGGGTCCGCCACCGTCGTCTCCGCAGGTGACGCCGAGGTGCGCCGCGTCGAGCCGGGCGAGTTCGTCCGGCGTGAGCTCCAGTGCGCCGGCGGCGACATTCTCGACCAGGTGGTCGGGGTCGCCGGTGCCCGGGATCACCAGCAGGTGCGGTCCGCGGAGCAGCGCCCAGGCCAGCCGGACCTGGGCGACGGTCGCCCGACGGGCCCGCGCGACGGCCCGTACGGCCTCGGGCTCGTCGTCACCGGCGCCCGCCTCCCGTCGTCCACCGGCGATGCTGAAGAACGGTACGAAGGCGATGCCCTGTGCGCCGCAGGCGCGCACGAACTCGTCCTGCTGCGGTCGGTGACCCAGGCCGTAGGAGTTCTGTACGCACACCACGGGGGCGATGGCCTGCGCCTCGACCAGCTGTTGCGGGCGGACGTTGGACAGGCCGAGGTGCCGGATCAGGCCGCCGTCGCGCAGCGCGGCCAGGGCACCGAAGTGCTCGGCGATCGGGCCGGGCCCGGACACCCGCAGGTTCACCACGTCGAGATGGTCGCGGCCGAGCTGGCGCAGGTTCTCCTCGACGTCGCCCCGCAACTGTTCCGGGGTTGCCGGCGGCAGCCACCCGCCGGAGGAGTCCCGGCGCGGCCCGACCTTCGTGGCGATGACCAGGTCGTCCGGGTACGGGGACAACGCCTGGTTGATCAGCTCGTTTGCCGCGCGCAGCCGCGAGAAGTAGAAGGCCGCCGTGTCGACGTGGTTCACGCCCAGTTCGACCGCCCGACGTAGCACCTCGATCGCCTGGTGCCGGTCCCGTGGCGGGGCGTCGGAGGCGAACGCCGGACCCGTCTGGGGCAGCCGCATGCTGCCGAACCCGACCCGGTTGACGGCCAGCCCTCCGAGCCGCCACGTCCCCGCCGCTGCCGCAGTGATCGCGCCCGAAGTCATGACGGTGAGTCTGGCACGCGTTCGGGTGCCCTCTCGTCGTTACGCTAACCGGATGGATCTGCGCCAGTTGACCGATGAGGTCGAGGCGGTGTCGCGTGCCTACGCCCGGCGGCACGGGATAACCCAGGATGCGACCTGGTTCCTGCTCAAGCTCCAGGAGGAGGTGGGCGAGCTGACCCAGGCGTACCTGATGCGGACCGGCCAGGCCCGGACCAAGGAACTCACCGCCGGGGAGATCGACGAGGGTTTCCGGGCCGAACTGGCCGACGTCTTGTGCCAGGTGCTGCTGCTGGCCCGCCACCACGAGGTCGACCTGCCCACCGAGGTCGCACGGAAGTGGCTGCGCTGGAAACCGGCCGTCGATCGGTGGACCGGGGACTGACGTGCTCGTCGATCACTGGCCCCTGCTGGGGCTGCGGGTGACCACCGCCCGGCTGGAGCTTCGCCTGCCCACCGAGGCCGAACTCGCGGCGCTGGCGGACGTGGCGGCCCGGGGCGTACACCCACCGGACCAGCGTCCGTTCCTGGTGCCGTGGACCGAGGGCACCCCCGCCGAACGGTCCCGCATCCTGATCCAGAAGCACTGGCGGCGTAGGGGTGCGTGGACGCCGCAGTCCTGGGTGCTCGACCTGGTGGTCTTCGTCGACGGCCGGCCGGTCGGCGTGCAGGAGATGCACGGGCAGGACTTCGCGGTCCGCCGCGAGGTCGGTACCGGTTCCTGGCTGGGCCTGGCGTACCAGGGGCGGGGGATCGGCACCGAGATGCGGGCCGCCGCGCTGCACCTGGCCTTCGCCGGGCTCGGGGCCGCGCACGCCACCACCGCGTCGTTCGCGGACAACCCCGCGCCGCTCGCGGTTTCCCGCAGGCTCGGGTACCGACCGGACGGGATCAGCCGGGACGTCCGCGACGGTCAGGTGCTGGTCAGCCAACGACTGCGGCTGACCAGGGCGGACTGGGAGCGGGTCGGGCGTCCGCTGGTGCCGGTCACGGTGACCGGGTTGGAGCCCTGCCGGGACATGTTCGGGGTCGATGGATTCCGCACTGACAGTGATGTTCGGCCCGAGTAGCCTGCCGTCGAGCTGTGGGGCGGTGGCGCGGGCGAGCACGATCAGCTCGCCGTCCGCCGCGCCCACGGCCTCCCGCCGCCACCCCCCGTACAGGTGCTGAACGGCGAAGCCGTGCGCGGCGAGCGAGGCACGGATGGTGGCCTGGTCCCGGAACCGCAGGGTTTCGGTGTGCCGCAGTTCCTGGTCGGGCAGCCGGTAGTGGTGGGTGAAGGTGACCAGCTCGCCGGCGACGTCGATGACCTCGGTGACCTCGGTCCAGGCGTCCACCGGGCGGCCGTCCGGCAGGCGCAGGTTCCGTCGTGAGTCGACCGGGTTCCACCGTTCCCAGCTCCGGGCCGTCGGGTCGCGCGTGTCGAAAACCAGCCGCCCACCCGGTACGAGCGCCCGGCGCAGGTCGGCGAGGACGGCGTTCCACTCCTGGTCGGTGCGGAAGACCTGGGTCACGTGGCTGGTCAGCACGGCCACCTCGAACGCCTGATCCGACAGCACCGCCGAGGTGCCCTCGATCCAGGTCACCCGCTCCGCGCCCGGCTTCGCGCGGGCGGCGTCGAGCGCGGCCCGGTCCGGGTCGACCCCGGTCACCCGGTGCCCGGCGGCGGCCAGGGCCACCGTCAGCCGGCCCGTCCCGCACCCCAGGTCGAGCACCCGGGCGTCCGGGGTCTCCCCGGCCACCCCGAGGAAGAACGCGTCGTCCGCTCCCCACCCGTTCTCCGCGTCGTAGAGCGCGACCCGCAGGGCGGATCGTGGTGGGAAAGGGCCCTCAGAGGGGCCAGAAGCCACCACGATCACCTCGCCGTCCGGCTCACCGTTCGGCGACGAAGACGCCCCGGCCGGGCCGACCGACCAGAACGCCCTGTTCACGCAATTTGGCCACCGCCCTGTGGATGGTCGAGTGGGACAGGTCGTAGTGGTCGGAGAGTTCGCGGGTGGACGGAATCTGAGAGCCCGGCGAGAACTCCCCGCTCTCGATGCGCTTCACGAGATCAGCGAGCAACTCGTCCATGGTGGGAGGAATCGGCACGTGGAGGCCCCTTGCAGTCGGTTGGCGCTCCCAGTATCGATCACCGTTTCGTGACCGGGCAACGACTGTGGGCAGACGAAGATCAGCACGTGTAGACAGATTAGCTAGGGAAGACAGCGTTGACAGAGGTTGTAGCGCTCGGTAGCGTCTTGACTGCGATGCGGCACCGGCGGTCGGTTGGCACCTCTCGTACGGACGGCATCGATGCTTCAACACACCTGCCCTGAGGTGGGTGGTCGGCTGCTTCCCCCGGCCGGCTGCCCGTTCCCCGGTTCCCGGGGCGGCCCTGTCGTCGTCCGCCGGTCGTGGCTGCGCAGGACAGGGCGGGGGTGTCCCGGCCGGACCCGAACCAGCAGGGGCACCCCCACATCTAGGAAACACCACTTCGGCGAACATCACCTGACTTCTGGAAGGCGGTCACCCGTGCGCGCGCTCCTGCGCCGGCTCTCCTCCCGGGGCCGGCACCGTCCACGTCCCCCGTCCACCCACGACAACCGGCACCCGCCGCTCTCGCCGGAACGCATCCGGGAACGGCGCTTCACCCTGCGCCGCCGGGGAGCCGACCCGGCCGAGATCACCTTGTTCCTCGCCCGGGTCGCCGACGAACTGGCCGTCGCCCAGACCGCCCTGACCGCCGTACGTGAGGAGAACGCCCGGATCAAGCACGCCCTGCGTACCTGGCAGTCCGCTCAGCGGCCGAATCACCGTGAGCTGGCCCGATGGTGACCGCGCCCCGGAACCGGTGGGTCATCCACCTGCCGGTACTGGTACCCGACCTCAACCGGGCGCGGATCTTCGCCCGCACCGCCGTCCGGGCGCTCGCCCTGGTCACGACCTGTGTGGACGCCGGTGAGGTGACCGTGTCCGAGGAGGACGCGCAGGGCGTACGGCACCGGGTGTTCTGTGACCGGCTGCTGCCCGCCGGCGGCCGGTGTGCCCTGCCCACCGAGCACAGCGCGCCCTGCACCGCCCGGCGGCGACGTCCCAACCCCTCCCGGTACCGCTGAAAAGATCCGGGCCGGCGCATCCAGGGCGTCCGGACCGGACGAAGAGGAGGCAGGACCGTCCCTGGAGCTGTCACAGAGAGGGAACCAGCATGAAGAAGAAGATGATGACCGTCGGTGGCCTCGCCGCCGCTGGCCTCGCCGCGAGCCTCGCCGTCGCCGCGCCGGCCTCGGCCGCCGGACCCGCCAACCCGGGAGCCGCCTGCGTGCAGGCCGGCCTCGGCACCCTCAAGAGCCTCGGCCTGCTCGAAGCCGCCGCGCAGAAGCAGGTCGACTACGCCACGCTGGCCGACCCGGTGAACGGGCCGATCTTCGCGGACCTGCCGGCCGGCTCGTACCTCTCCCTCGGTGCGGTCGTGAAGCTGCACACCACCAACCCCGAGCTGTTCGCCTGGTGCCGGTGACGACCGGCCCGGCCGGTCCCACCTCCGGCCGGCACTGACGGACACTCGGGTGGACACGGCCCCGGCTCCGACCTCCCGCGCGGTCGGGCCGGGGCCGTGCTCCGCGTTCGTGATCTCCATCGTCACGTTGTCCCTCCCCGTGCGTTGACCCGGATGACAGCGCCCACGCCGGGAAGCCGGTGGGCCGCCCCCACCAGCCCGGGGCGGCGGCCAGGGCGAGGTTCGTGCGCGAGGTGCGCGGGTACCGCCCCAGGCGGTGCCCGTCGCCGCGTGCCGGTGGTGCGCGCCGCCGCCACGTACCGGCGGGGCCTGTCGCTGCGACCGTGCCCGGTGGGTGTCCCCCGCCGCGTACGGTCCGTCCGATCCGACGATCCCGGGAGGCCAAGATGGAGAGCCGACTGAAGGTGCTGGGGCACCCCGTACACCCGATGCTGGTGATGTTCCCGTTCGGCCTGCTGGTGACCGCGGTCTTCTTCGACGTGGTCGACACGCTCGGCGGCCCCGCCGTCCTCGGCGAGGTGGCGTACTGGAACATCAGCGTGGCCCTGGTGATGGGGGTGCTGGCCGCCGCCGCGGGGGCCTTCGACCTGCTCGCCATCCCGACCGGTACCCGGGCCAAGCGGGTGGCGCTCACCCACGCCGCCGCCAACCTGGCGGTGATCCTGCTCTTCGCCGCCGTCTGGGTGGTCCGGTTCAACGCGGACTCGCGGGCGGCCGGAGGCGCGCTCATCGCGATCGAGGTGGTCGCTCTGGCCCTGCTGGGCATCAGCGGCTGGCTCGGCGGGGAACTCGTCGACCGGCTCGGCGTCGGGGTCGACCGGGAGGCCGACCTGAATGCGCCCAGCTCGCTGCGCCCCTCGGCGACCGCGCACCGGGTCGGGGAGGCACGGTGAGCGAGCCGCACGGCGACGGCTCGGGCCGGGGCTGGCGCGGCCGGCAGCCGGGGGGCTGGGACCCGATGGGCGAGTTGCAGTCGCTGCGCGCCGAGCTGAGCCGGCTGGTCGGCGGCCGGTCCGGCCCGCCCGAGGTGGAGCTGACCGAGACCGCCGACGGGTGGGAGGTCGTCGTCCGGCTGCCCGGGGTGGCCCCGGAGGAGGTGGCCGTCGAACTCGACGACCGGGAACTCTGCGTGCGGGCCCGGTCGGAAGCCGAGGTCAACGCCGACCACGGCATCCCCGGCGGGCTGGAGACCCGGGGCTTCGAGTACCGGATCGACCTGCCGTCCCGGGTGGAACCGGACGCGATCGACGCGGTGATGGACCACGGTCTGCTCCGGGTCCGGCTGCCCCGGGCGGCCCGACCCGCGCCGCGCACCATCACCATCGGCCAGCTGCGCTCCACCAACGGCAGCCGGGGCCACCGGGGCTCCGCCGCGTCGGCCGACCGGGGTACGCCCGGCCTGGTCGACCGGGCCGCCGAGCGGGAGCTGCACCACCCGGACGCCACCGACGAGATCGACCGGCCGTAGCGGAAATGGTCGCCCCGGCCCTCCTCGAACCGGTCGCCGACCGGGTACCGGACGTCGAGCGGATCGCCGTGCTGCGGGCCAACGCGCTCGGCGACTTCGTCTTCGTCCTGCCCGCCCTGGACGCGCTGCGGGCCGCGTACCCGGAGGCGGAGCTGGTGCTGCTCGGCGCGCCCTGGCACGCGGAGCTGTTGCGCGACCGGCCCGGCCCGGTGGACCGGGTGCTGGTGGTGCCCCCGGCCCCGGGCATCCGGGACCCGGTACGGGGCGAGCCGGCGTCGGAGCCGGCCCGCTTCCTGGCCGCCGCCCGGGCGGAACGCTTCGACCTGGCGCTGCAACTGCACGGCGGGGGCGGCAACTCGAACCCGCTCGTCAACGGGCTCGGGGCGCGGCTCACCGCCGGGCTGCGGGCCGAGGACGCGCCCCCGCTGGACCGCTGGATCCGGTACGTCTACTACCAGAACGAGGTGCTGCGCTACCTGGAGGTCGTCGGGCTGGTGGGCGCGCCCGCCACCACCGTCGTACCGCGCTTCCCGGTCACCGACGCCGACCGGGCCGAGGCGCGGCGGGTGCTCGGCGACCCGGACCGGCCGAGGGTCGCGCTGCACCCCGGCGCGACCGACACCCGGCGACGCTGGCCGGCCGGCCGGTTCGCCGAGGTGGCCCGGGAACTCGTCGCCGACGGGTACGAGGTGCTGGTCACCGGCACCCCCGCCGAACAGGAACTGGTCGACCGGGTGGTCGCCGCCGCCAAGGTGCCGGTACGCCCCCAGGTCGGCACGCTCGACCTCGGCGCGCTGGCCGCCTGCTACGCCGGCTGCGCCCTGGTGATCTCCAACGACACCGGCCCGCTGCACCTGGCGGCGGCGGTGGGCGCGGCGACGATCGGGGTGTACTGGGTCGGCAACCTGATCAACTCGGGGCACCTGCTGCGTGGCCGGCACCGCCCGATCATGTCCTGGACGGTGCACTGCCCGGTCTGCGGCGTCGACTGCACCCGGGGCGTGTACCCGGCCCGACCCGGCGACGGCGAGTGCCCGCACCGGGACTCCTTCGTCACCGACGTACCCACCGTGGAGGTCGTCGAGACAGCCCGCGAACTGCTCAGAGCCGGGTGACGACCACCTGCCACGCCTCGACGTCCCGTTCGGTCACGGTGGTCGGTGACTCCAGGTGGTACGCCCCGCTGGGCACGATGCCGGCCCCGCCGTACCGGGCGAGCACGGCGAGCTGGGCGGCCACGTCCTCGCCCTGGTGCCGTTCGTGCAGCAGCCGCCAGAAGTCGAAGCCGCCCGCCGCGACCAGCGCGGCCCGGTCGTAGAGCACGCAGCCACCGATCCAGGAGACCCGGTACGCCCGCCAGGCCCCCGGCGGCAGGTCCAGCTGCTCGGTCACGTGCAGCAGGTTCGCCGCGGAGTGGATCGACGCCCGCTGCCACTCGGGGGTGTCGGGGCGTACGGTCTCGGGGACCGGCCGGCCGGTCCACTCCCGGTAGTGCCGGTGGGTCTCCGGGCGCACGTCGTCGGCGTAGGACAGCCCGTGCACCGCGTTGCCGACGAACCCGCAGCCCAGCTCGCCGATCGCGGTGACCAGCCGGCGCAGGGTGCCCGGTTCCAGCCAGACGTCGTCGTCGAGGCAGAGCACGTACCGGGCGGTCGAGCGGTCCAGCAGGTACGCCCGGTGCTCGGCCAGCCCGCGTCTCGGCAGCCGCCGGGTCAGCAGCACCGGACAGCCCCGGTGCCGCAGCGCCCGGACCATGGTGGCGGCGGCCGGATGCCGCCAGCCCGGCTCGCCGTCGGACTGGTCGCTGACCACCACCCCGAACCCGGGTACGCCCTCCTGGGCGGCCAGCCCGGAGAGGGTGACCGCCAGTTCGGTGGGCCGGTTGCGGGTGGGGATCAGCACGTCCAGCGTCCGCTCCCGGCGGAACGCGTCCGGCGTACCGGGGTCGAGCGGGCGATTCACGGTGTCCGGCCGGTCAGCGTGCCCCGGTCGCCGTTCCCGTTCGGGTAGGGCTCCCGGTCGCCGTTGCCGTTCGGGTAGGGCTCCCGGTCGCCGTTCCCGTTCGGGGCGGGCTCCCCGGTGGACACCTGCTGGGCGCGGATCCGCTCGATGATCGCCGAGGTGGACCGGTCGGGGACGTACCCGAGGGTGCGTACCTGCCCGCCGAGGCGACGGACCAGTGGTGCCTCGGGCACCATCTCGGGCGGGTAGTCGCCGCCCTTGACGTACACGTCCGGGCGGACCGTCTCGATCAGCACGGCCGGGGAGTCCTCCTCGAAGACCACCACGTGGTCCACACAGGAGAGCGCGGCGAGCAGCGCGCTGCGGTCCTCGACCGGGTTGACCGGCCGGTCCGGGCCCTTGAGCCGGCGTACGCTGTCGTCCGAGTTGACCGCGACGATCAGCAGGTCACCCAGTTCGGCGGCCTGTTGCAGGTAGCGCACGTGCCCGGGGTGCAGCACGTCGAAGCAGCCGTTGGTGAAGACCACCGAGCGGCCCGCATCGCGGTGTTCCGCCACGATGGCCGCCAGGTCGTCGGGGGTTACCACCACCGTACGCCCGGCCCCGGCGGCGTCGACGCCGAGCGCGGCGAGCAGGTCCTGCCGGCGGCACACGCAGGTGCCGGTGTCCGAGACGGTGATGGTCGCGGCGAGCTGGGCCAGTTGGGCGGCGGTCGGCAGTGGCGCTTCGGCGGCCAGCGCCAGGGTCATCGCGGCCAGGTAGGCGTCGCCGGCCCCCACCGCGTGGCTGGCCGGGACCGGGGTGGCGCGGCTGCGCCGGGACTCGCCCTCGGCCCCGCCGACGACCGCGCCCTCGGTGTCCAGGGTGACCGCCACCACGTCGGCTCCGGTGTGTTCGCGCAGTTCGGCGAGGCGGGCCTGGGCGAGCAGGACCCGGTCGGTGCTGGTCTGCTCCGCGTCGTCCGGGGCGGACGGACCGTTCGGGCCGGCGGCCCGGTGGGGTCCGCCGCCGTTGGCGGTCCGGGGTCCGTCCGTCGCGGCGATGGTCACGCCGGTACCGGTGATGCTGAGGCCGTCCCCGGTCAGCGACATCCGCTCCTCGCCGGGGGTCGGCTCGCCGGTCGGGCCGGTGGCGGGCGGCACGTCCGCGTGCGTCCGTTCGCCGCCCCGGGCCGTCCGGGCCGCGCCCGGGGCGGTGCCGACGACGAGTTCGGACGGGCCGTCCGGCGGGTCGGGATGAAGAGCGACGTCCGCCGCACCGGCCGGGTGCGCGGCGGCGGCGTTGGCGCGGGCGAGCAGCCGGGTGGCCTCGGCGAAGCTGGGGGTCACCACGGTCGGGGCGAGCCCCCGCCAGTCGGCCAGGTCGTGCGCGTCCAGGGCCACGGTGGCGAAGCGGTGCCGGTTCGCGACCAGCCAGGCGCGGATCGGCGCGGAGAGCGCCCCGAGGCCGTAGTCGCAGACCACCAGGGTCGGTACGCTCCCGCCGCTGGCGGCCCGCAGTTCCTCGATCGCGCACTCCACCGCCGTGATCAACCGGGCCACCCCGTCGTCGGTCAGCACGTCGTCGGGCTCGCCGGAGTCCTCGCGCAGCAGGATCTGGTTGCCGGCGAGCATCCGGCGTTTGACCGGGGTGTGCCGGCCGGGCTGGTTGACCGTCCGGTCCCAGACGCCGGCCCGGTCCAGGCAGTCGTGTAGTTCGTCCCCGGCCACGTCCGCGCCGACCGGCGCGACCAGCGCGGCCAGGCCACCGAGGGCGGCCAGGTTGACCGCCGTGTTCGCCGCGCCGCCGGCGGCGGAGATGCGCCGTCGGAGGGTGAGCACCGGGGCGGGCGCCTCCCGGCAGAGCCGGTCGGAGTCGGCGAACCGCCACTCGTCGAGCATGGCGTCACCGATGACCAGGACGGGTCGGGCCCGCCAGCTCTCCACGACGGTGGCGAGCCTGCGCTGTTCCGCTGCTGCTCCTGCCATACCCTGCGGGATCCCCGCACCTCCCCAGGTCAAACCCGGTCCCCGGTCCGCCGCCGGCAGTGGCGGACCGCACGCCGTGTTTCGTCCCTTCCGCCCCGGGAACCCCAACCAGGAACAGGAGAAGCGGAGTCACCGAGGACGAGACGGAAGGAGACTGGCTGATGGCAGGGCGAGTACTGGAGGGCAAGCGGGTCGCGTTCCTCGCCACCGACGGCGTGGAGGAGGTGGAGTACGTCCAGCCGCGCGAGGCGGTGGAGAAGGCCGGGGCGCGGACCGAGCTGGTCTCGCTGAAGGCCGGGAAGGTCACGGCGTTCAACCACCTCGACCCGTCGACGTCGTACGACGTGGACGTGCCGGTCGCGCAGGCGGACGCCGGGGCGTACGACGCGTTGGTGCTGCCCGGTGGGGTGGCGAACCCGGACTTCCTGCGCACCGACCCGGACGCGGTCCGGTTCGTCCGGAGTTTCCAGGAGCAGGGCAAGCCGATCGGGGTGATCTGCCACGGTCCGTGGACGTTGATCGAGGCGGACGTGGTGCGGGGCCGGCGGATGACGAGCTGGCCGAGCCTGCGTACCGACCTGACGAACGCCGGGGCGGACTGGGTGGACGAGGAGTGCGTGGTCGACGGCAACCTGGTGAGCAGCCGGAAGCCGGACGACCTGCCGGCGTTCTGCGCCGCGATCGTCGAGCGGTTCGCGAGGTAGTGCTCCCCGTACCTCAGGCGGGGGCGCGGTCGGCACCTCCGGTGGGGGCGCGGTCGGCACCTCCGGTGGGGGCGCGGTCGGCGGCGGAGGCCGCCCAGGCCGCGTCCTCCGCCTGTTTGCGGGCCAGCCCGCTCCGGCCGTCGTACCGGACGAAGGCGGGCAGCAGGGCGGCGAGCGCGACGGTGCCGACCACGCAGAGCACCCCGCCGGAGACGATGGAGCCGTTGACGCCGATCCACCGGGCGGCCAACCCGGAGCGGAGCTGACCGAGCAGCGGGCCGGTGGAGTAGGACAGCATCTCGATGCCGGCGAGCCGGCCGCGCAGGTGGTCGGGGATGGTCTGGTTCCAGATGATCATGCGGAACAGGCCGGAGACCATGTCCGCCGCGCCGGCCAGGGCCAGGAAGAGCAGCACCAGCCACAGCGAGTCGACCAGGCCGACGACGAGGATCGCCAGCCCCCAGGCCCCGGCGGCGAGGACGACCATCAGGCCGTGCCGGTGCACCCGGGCGGTCCAGCCGGAGCCGAGCGTGGCGACCATCGAGCCGACCGCCGGGGCGGCGTAGAGCAGCCCGAGCACCGACGGCCCACCCAGCTTCTCGGCCATGAACGGGTAGAGCGCCTGCGGCATGCCGAAGAACATCGCGTTGATGTCCACCAGGTAGGTGCCGAGCAGTTCGGGGCGGCTGCGGGCGTACCGCAGGCCGGTGACCACCGAGCGCAGCGACGGCCGGTCGGCGGCCGGGGGCGGCGGCACCGCGCGGACCAGGGCCAGGCAGACCAGCGAGACCGCGAAGGTGGCCAGGTCGAAGGCGTACACCCAGGCCAGGTCGACGGTGGCGATCAGGATGCCGGCCAGGCCGGGACCACCGAGTTGGGCGAGCTGCATGCGCAGCGAGTTCAGCGCGCTGGCCGCCGGGATCTGGTCCGGCGCGACGATGCGCGGGGTCAGCCCCTCCATGGCCGGTCGTTGCAGCCCGTCCAGGGCGGCGGTCAGCGCGGCCACCAGGTAGAGCAGCCAGAGCTGCGGCTGGTGGCCGAGCGAGTTGACCAGCAGTACCCCGCAGAGCACCGTGAAGCCGATCTCGCCGCCGAGGACCAGCAGCCGGCGGTCCAGGTAGTCGGCGAGCGCGCCGCCGACGAACGCCATCACCAGCAGCGGTACGAGTTCACAGACGCCGATCAGCCCGACCAGCAGTGGGTCCCCGGTGAGCTGGTACACCTGGTACGGCAGGGTGACGTAGGTGATGAACGACCCGAAGCTGGAGATGCCGGCCGCGCTGAAGACCAGCCGGTAGTCCCGGGAGGTGCGTAGCGGCGTCAGGTCGATCGCCGCACGGCGGAGCAGGCTGATCAGCACGTACCGGAATGCTCGTCGGCCCGGCCGGCGCTGTCCAGGGATTTTCCTCAGGTGAGGCTTACCTAACTCCGACTATTTGAGGATCAGCCGGTTGGTCTGGTCGAACACCGCCAGGTCGGCGAGGGTCTCGGGGACCGACCCGGAGAGCGGGGCCGGGAACCCGTCCGGGTGGAACCAGCCGGCGTCGGTGGTCTCGTCGGTGACCCGGGCCAGCTCGCCGTCCCACTCGTCGACCCGGAACGCGGCGGTGAAGACCTGGTACGTGTGGCCGTACATGTTGGTGTGGATCCGGTCCGGTCCGGTGTAGAGGGCGAACGCGGAGACCCGCAGCGCCCGCAGCCCGGTCTCCTCGCGGACCTCGCGGACGGCACAGTCGGCGATCGACTCGCCCAGCTCCATCGCGCCGGCCGGCAGCGACCAGTGGCCGTTGTCGGAGCGCTGGATCAGCAGCACCCTACCGGCCTGGTCGGACAGCACGGCCCGTGCGCCGACGAACATCAGGGTGCGGTCGCCGGCCAGCGCGCGTAGCTGCCCGACGTACGACTCGGCCCAGGAGACGCTCACCCGGCCCAATGTACGGGGGTTCCCAACCTGTTATCCGCGACACTAGTTTGTTACTCATGCGTAGCACGATGATGGATCTTCCGCTCCAGGTCGCTCGCATCCTCGAACACGGGTCCACCGTGCACGGCACGGCCGAGGTGGTCACCTGGACCGGCGCGGAACCCCGCCGGATGTCGTACGCCGAGGTGGGCCGGGCCGCGGCCCGGCTGGCCCACGCGTTGCGCGACGAGTGCGGGGTGACCGGCGACGAACGGGTCGCCACCTTCATGTGGAACAACAACGAGCACCTGGTGGCGTACTTCGCGGTGCCCAGCATGGGCGCGGTACTGCACACCCTGAACATCCGGCTCTTCCCGGAGCAGGTCACCTACATCGCCAACCACGCCGAGGACCGGGTGGTGCTGGTCGACGGCACGCTGATCCCGCTGCTGGCCAGGGTGATCGGGGAGATGACCACGGTCCGGCACGTGGTGGTGGTCGGCGAGGGGGACCCGGCGGCGCTGCTGGCGGCGGCCGGCGACCGGATCGCCGTACACCACTGGGACGCCCTGCTGGCCGACCGGCCGGACACCTTCGACTGGCCGGAGCTGGACGAACGCGACGCCGCCGCGCTCTGCTACACGTCGGGGACCACCGGCCACCCGAAGGGTGTCGCCTACTCGCACCGCTCGATCTACCTGCACTCGCTCCAGATCTGCCTGCCGGAGGGCTTCGGGCTCGGCCCGCACGACCGGGAGCTGGCCATCGTGCCGATGTTCCACGCGATGTCCTGGGGGCTGCCGTACGCGGCGTTCCTCTCCGGGGCCTCGCTGGTGATGCCGGACCGCTTCCTCCAGGCCGCGCCGATCGCCGAGATGATCGCCGCCGAGCGGCCGACCCTGGCCGGCGCGGTGCCGACCATCTGGCTCGACCTGCTGGCGTACCTGGACACCCACCAGGTGGACGTCTCCTCGCTGCGGGAGGTGATCGTCGGCGGGTCGGCCTGCCCGCCGGTGCTGATGCACGAGTTCGAGCGGTACGGCATCGACGTGATCCACGCCTGGGGGATGACCGAGATGTCTCCGCTCGGCTCGGTGGCCCGACCGCCGGCCGGGGCGACCGGCGCGGAAGCCTGGCGCTACCGCTACACCCAGGGGCGGGTGCCGGCCGGGGTGGCCGCCCGGATCGTCGGCCCGGCCGGCGAACCGTTGCCGGCCGACGGCGTTTCGGTGGGCGAGCTGGAGGTACGCGGCCCCTGGGTGACTGCCCGTTACGTCGGCGAGACCACCCCTACGGACGAGAAGTTCCGCGACGGATGGCTCCGCACCGGTGACGTCGGTACGCTCTCCGCGGACGGTTTCATCACCCTCACCGACCGGGCCAAGGACGTGATCAAGTCCGGTGGTGAGTGGATCTCCTCGGTGGAGCTGGAGAACGCGCTGATGGCTCATCCCGCCGTGACGGAGGCGTGTGTGGTCGGGGTGCCGGACGACCGGTGGGGCGAGCGGCCACTCGCCACGGTGGTGCTCTCGCCGGGGGCCTCGGTCACGCCGGAGGAGTTGCGGGAGTTCCTCGCCGGTACGGTGGCGCGCTGGCAACTGCCCGAACGCTGGGCGTTCGTCGACGCGGTACCGAAGACCAGCGTGGGCAAGCTCGACAAGAAGGTGGTCCGCTCGCGGTACGCCGAGGGCGGGCTCCGGGTGCACGAAGTGGCGGTGTAACAGTCTCGGGCGTCTCGACGCCTGAAGGGGAGGGGCGATACTCCTAACTCTCCCTCCCCAGGAGCGGCCCCGGCGTTCGCACCGCGCCGGGGCCGCCCGCTCTTGCGGGTCGTGCCCGCACCTGCATTGTTGCGAATCTTCCTCACGTTTGCCCGCAGGACGGCGGATCGGTCCCCCGGTCGGCGGAAACCGGGGCGAACCACTGGCCGCCGGCCCGGCCGTCAGCTCTCGCTGGCGGTGAACGGCCCGGCCGTCAGCTCTCGCTGGCGGTGAACGGCCCGGCCGTCAGCTCCCGCTGGTGCTGACCAGCACCTTCCCGACCACCGCGTTCTCCACGGCGGTGTGCGCCGCCGCCGTCGCGGCCAGCGGATGGTGGTGCAGCGGCAGGCCCGCCGCCTCGCCCACCCGTACGTGCCCCTGCGCCACCGCCGCCGACACGTCCTCGATCGCCCGACCTTTCGCCGGCCACGGCATGGTGTAGACCAGCACGAACTGCCACCGGGCGTTCGGCACCATCAGCGCCCGCACCGGCAGCGTCACCTCCTCGCCACCGTCGTCGGCGTACACGGCGACCACCGCGCCCGGCCGCAGCATCCGTACGTCGGCGGCGGCGTTGCGGGCGGCGGAGACCTCCACCACGGTGTCCACCCCGTCGGGCGAGATCCGCCGGACCTCCTCGACCACGTCCTGCCGCCGGTAGTCGATCACATGGTCGGCGCCGGCCGCCGCCGCCAACTGCGCCTTCTCCGGGCTGCTGACCGTGGCGACCACCGTCGCGTCGGCCCACCGGGCCAGCTGCACCGCCGCGTTGCCCACCGCACCGGCCCCGCCCTGCACCAGCACCACCCGGCCGGTGAGCGCCCCGGCGTGCAGGGTGTCCGGCACGGTCTCCCCGACGGTCAGGCAGCGGTGCGCGGTCAGGAACGGTATGCCCAGGCAGGCTCCCAGGTCGAAGGAGGCGTCGCCGAGCGGCACCGCCTGCCGGGCCGGCACCACCGTGTACTCCGCAGCCGTCCCCCAGGGCCGCTGCCAGGCCGCCTCCCACACCCAGACCCGCTCGCCGATCAGCCGCCGGTCCAGCCCGGTGCCGACCGCCTCGACCACCCCCGCGCCGTCCTGCCCCGGCGTCTGCCACCCGGCCGGCAGCGGCCACTGCCGCCGGGCCTTCCAGTCGGTCGGGTTCACCCCGGCGACCGCGAGCCGTACCAGCACCTCACCCGGACCCGGCTCCGGGACCGGCCGGTCCACCACCGTCAGCACCGAGGGGTCGCCGTTGTGCTCGTACACGATCGCCTTCATCGTCTCTCCTCACGCGGCCGGCTTGAGTACCACCTTCGAGTAGCCTGCCTCCCGCCGGTCGAAACGCTGGTACGCGTCGGGCGCGTCGTCCAGCGGCAGCTCCTTGCTCACCACGAAGCTCGGCCGGGCCCGGCCGGCGACGATCAGGTTCCGCAGGTACTCGTTGTACGCCTTGACGTTGGCCTGCCCGCTGCCCATCCGGAGGCCCTTCTCGAAGAAGGTGCCCACCTTGACCAGCAGCTCGCCCCGGCCGGAGTGCGCGTCCGGCGCACCCGGGTCGTGCGCCAGGTAGAGCCCGACCACCCCGATCGTGCCGGTCGCCCGGACCACGTCGATCAGGCTGTTCAACACCGCCGCCGGCTGCTCCTCGCCACCCGCGCCGTGCGCCTGGTAGCCGACCGCGTCCACGCCCCGGTCGGTGCCGGTACCGCCGGTACGCTCCCGGATCTGCGCCACCGGGTCACCGGCGGTGAAGTCGATCGCGGTCGCCCCGATCGACTCGGCCAGCCGCAGCCGGTCCGGCACCTTGTCCACCACGAACACCTCGGCCGCCCCCATCAGCAGCGCCGAGTACGCGGCCATCAGCCCGACCGGCCCGCCGCCCATCACGGTGATGGTCTCGCCCGGCCGCAGCCCGGTCATCGCCACCCCGTGGTACCCGGTGGGGAAGATGTCGGCGAGCATCGCGAAGTCGTTCTCGTGCTCGGTGCCCGGCGGCAGCTTCAGGCAGTTGAAGTCGGCGAACGGCACCCGAAGGTACTCGGCCTGCCCGCCCCGGTACGGCCCCATCGACACGTAGCCGTACGCGCCACCGGCGAAGCCGGGGTTCACCGTCAGGCAGAACCCGGTCCGGCCGGCCCGGCAGTTGCGGCAGAACCCGCAGGCCACGTTGAACGGCATGCTGACCCGGTCACCGGTGCGCAGGCTGACCACGCCCGGCCCGGTCTCCACGATCGTGCCCATGTTCTCGTGACCGAAGACGATGCCCGGTTCGGCGTCCGTCCGACCCTCGTACATGTGCAGGTCGGAACCGCAGATCGCGGTCGTCGTGACCCGGACGACGACGTCGTTCGGATCCTCGATCCTCGGGTCCGGCACCTCGGTCACCCGGACGTCGTGCGGCCCCGCGTACACCACAGCCCTCATGACCTCGACCGTAGGCGGGCGGGCCGCCGTGCGCGGCGGGTTCAGCCGAGCCGGTCCACCACCTCCGGGGTGAGGTCCCCGATCGCCGGCAGCACCACCGCCGCGAGGCGTTCGGCGTCCGGGTCCAGCGGGTACGCGCCGTGCGGCACCGCCACCACCCGCATCCCGGCCGCGGCGGCCGAGCGTACCCCGTTGGACGAGTCCTCCACCGCCACGCAGCGGGCCGGGTCCACCCCGAGCCGCCCGGCCACCGTCAGGTACACGTCGGGGGCGGGCTTGCCGTGCGCGGTCTCCTCGGTGGAGAGGGTCGCGCCGAACGCGTCGGTCAGCCCGGTGGCGGCCAGCGCCGCCGCGATCAGCCGGGTCGGCGACGAGCTGGCCAGCCCGAGCGGCCACCGCCCGGCCAGCCGGCGCACCACGTCCACCGCGCCGTCGATCACCGGCACCCGGTCGGCGTACCGGCGGGCCATCTCGTCGACCACCTCGGCGGCGACCTGCCCGGCGGTCCGGTCCACGCCCAGCTCACCGCTGAGGTACCGGGCCCACTCGCCGGTGCTCATCCCCATCAGCCGGCGCTGGGTGTCCGGTTGCCAGTTGCCGCCGTGCGCCGCCACGTACGCCCGGCGGACCTCCTCCCAGACCGGCTCGGAGTCCACGATCACGCCGTCCAGGTCGAAGATCACCGCGTCCGTCATGTCTCACGCCTCCGTGAGCAGGGTCGGCAGGCCGATCGGGTTGCCCGGCGGGATGACGGTGTGGCAGCGACGGGCCAGCGGGTCCAGCAGTTCCCGCAGTCGCGCGACGCGTTCCGCGCCGAGGGCCCGCCACGGGTGGGCGGCGGCCGCGTCGGTGGCCTCCTCGACCGCCCGGAACCCGGCCCGGCCCGCCTCGGACGGCTTCCCCTCCGGGGTCAGCCAGCCCCGCCCGACCAGCCGGTCGCGGGCCGCGTGCCACTGCTCCTCGGTCCAGCCCCGGCCGGTCAGCATGATCGGGGCCATCCCGTCGGCGATCTTGAACGCCAGCGTCTCCACCGGGTCGAGGCCGGCGGCGACCAGCGCCGCGACGTGCCCGTCACCCCGGTGCTCGCGCAGCGTGGTGGCGGCCTGCCAGAGCCGGGCCAGCGGGTACTCGGCCAGGGCCAGGGCGGCGTTGGCCGCGCCGAGCACCCGGCCGCCCGGCTCGACCGCCCCGGCGGCGGCCTCCAGCAGGTCGGCCGCCTCGACCAGGTGCTCCTCCGGCAGTTCGTAGGTCAGCTCGGCGAGCGCCTGGACCGCGCCGGTGAGCCGGGCCCGCAGCGCCTCCTCGGGGCTGGCGAGCTGCCAGACGGCCGGGAGGGCCCGCTCGACCATGGCCGGCGCGAAGCTGAAGAACGTGGCGACCACCGGGGCGGGACCGGTCGCGCCCAGCGGGGCGGCCCGTCCGGCGAAGTACCCCCGCCAGTAGCCGCGCAGCCCGACCGCCTCGAAGGCGGCCCGGGCCCGGGGATGGAAGTAGGTGACCACGTGCAGCGGCTCGTAGTAGGTCCACAGCACCCGAGCGGTACGCCCCGCTTCGTCCTGGTTCGTCACATGCCCCTCCGTGTCCCGCGCGTCCCTGCCGGTGTCGATCCTGGTGGCGGCCGGCACCCGGCCGCCACCAGGAATTCGGTCACTGTGCGGCGAGGACGTCGACCACGAAGCGCAGCGGGCCGGCCGGACGACCACCGGCGGCGTTCTCGCCGTACGCCAGGTCGGCCGGGAGGTCGAGCTGGACCCGGCTGCCCACGTTCACCCCGACCAGGCCCTGGTCCCAACCCGGGATCACCTGACCGGCACCCACCTGGAAGGTGAACGGCTGGCCGGTCTTCCAGGAGGCGTCGAACTCCTCCCCGGTCTTGTAGAACACGCCGACGTAGTTGACCGTGATCTGCTGTCCGGCCTTGGTGGCCGGGCCGGTGCCCTTGATCAGCGGGGTGACGGTGAGCTTGGTCAGGTCACCCTCGCCCTTGGTCACCGTCGGCTTGGTGCCCAGCGCCGGGTCCGCGCCCTCGGGCAGCTGCGGGGCGCCGGGGGCGGGCGCGTCCGGCGCGTCCGGCGCGCCGGACGTCGCCCCGGCCGACGGGGCGCTCGCCGTCTCCCCGACCGGCTCGTCGTCGTTGCCCCCGAAGACCAGGAACGCCGCCACGATCACGGCGACCACGGCCAGACCGGCGAGCGCCCCGAGCATCGACTGCCGGCGACGCTTCGCCTCGGCGGCCTTCTGGGCGGCCAGCTTGGCGGCCAGCCGCCGCTCCGACTTGCTCGCCGTGCTCTGGCCGGTGGACCGGCTCTCCGCGCGCTCACTCACGTCGTGAACTCCCTGTAGCGATGAAGGTGGGTCGGCGCCGGTGCCGGGCCGAGGTCGACGCAAACGGTACCCGGATCGATGCCCCGCAGGCAGGGGGCGCGGACGGACGCCGGAGAAGGCGGGGTCCGGGTGCGTCGGGCGGTGGCGGCGGCCGGGGGCCGGTAGATTTCGGCCATGGCGTTCCTCACCGCAGACGACATTGCCCTCCTGAACGAGCCGCAGCTGGCCCACGTGGCCACCGTCGAAGCCGACGGCACCCCGCACGTCACCCCGGTGTGGGTGGACACGGACGGCGAACACATCATCTTCAACACCGCTCAGGGGCGGGTGAAGCACCGCAACATGGAGCGCAACCCGGTCGTCGGGATCTCGATCTCGGACCGGGCGAACGACTACCGCACCCTCTGGGTCAAGGGCACCGTCGAGATCACCGCCGAGGGTGCCGACGAGCACATCGACAAGATGGCGAAGAAGTACCTCAACGAGGACAGCTACCCGTTCCGCAAGCCGAACGAGGTGCGCCTGATCGTCAGGGTCACCCCGACCCAGCGGCTCAAGCAGGGCTGAGGCCGGCGGGAAGGCCAGGCCGAGGACGGCGAGAAGCCGGGATCAGGCGGTCTTGCGGGCCGCCTTCTTCGGGGCGGCCTTCCTGGCCCCGGTCTTCTCCTCGGCGGCCTTCCCGGTGGTCTTCCCCGCCGGCTCGGCCTTCTTCGCGGCGGTCTTCTTCTCCGTGGTCTTCTTCGCGGTGGTCTTCTTGGCCGGAGCGGCGGCCTTCCCGGCCGCCTTCTTCGCCGGGGCGGCCGGCTTCTCCGCCGGGGTCTTCCGGGCCGACTTCGCCGCCGAGATCGGCGTCGGCTCGGCGGCCGACTCGCCCCGGGCGGCCTTGGCCCGCTCCACGGACGCCTTGAGCGCCGCCATCAGGTCCACCGCGGCGGCCGGGGCCTCCTCGACCTCCTCCGGCTGCACCACCTCGCGCCCCTCCACCTTGGCGTCGATGACCTCCTGCAACGCGGCCCGGTAGTCGTCGGTGAAGGCGTCCGGCTCGAACTCGCCGGCCATCGAGTCGATCAGCGAACTCGCCATCGCCAGCTCCGGGGGGCGGACGGTGATGTCCTCGCCCAGGAAACCGAAGTCCGGTTTGCGTATCTCGTCCGGCCAGAGCATGGTGTTGAGCAGCAGCACACCCTCCCGGACCCGTAGCGTCGCCAGCTGCTCCCGCTGGCGCAGCGCGATCTTCACGATCGCCACCCGCTCGGAGTCGACCAGCGCGTCCCGCAGCAGCACGTACGGCTTGGTGGCGGTGCCCTCCGGCTCCAGGAAGTACGCCTTGTTGTAGAGGATCGGGTCGACCTGCTCGGCCGGCACGAACTCCAGCACGTCGATCGCGTGCGAGGTGCTCAGCGGCAGGTCGGCGAAGTCGGCGTCGGTGAGCACCACCATCTCGCCGCCGCCGATGTCGTACCCCTTGGCGATGTCGTCGTAGCTCACCTCCTCGCCACAGACCGAGCAGGTGCGCTTGTACCTGATCCGCCCGCCGTCCTCGCGGTGGACCTGGTGGAAGCGGATGTCCTTCTCCTCGGTTGCGGAGAAGAGCTTCACCGCGATCGAGACCAGGCCGAACGAGACGGCACCCTTCCAGATCGCCCGCATTGTCGAGCTCCTCTCCCCGGTTCTGACCAGGATCCCAAATGATCGAAGGTCACGCGAGGTGTTCGATTGCCAACTACAGTCGCAGATGTGCCCGGCGCCCCGCTCAAGCCGATGCTCGCCACGACCGGGCCGCTACCCGCCGGCCCGGACTGGACGTACGAGTTCAAATGGGACGGAGTGCGCGCGCTGGCGGACATCTCCCGGGGCCAGCAGCGTCTCTACGCCCGGTCCGGTGTGGAGATCACCGCCGCGTACCCGGAACTGGCGACCCTGCACGACCAGGTCGGCGACGACGTGCTCCTCGACGGCGAGGTGGTGCTCTACGGCGCGTCCGGTCAGCCGTCGTTCACCGCCCTGGCCGAGCGGATGCACGTCCGGGACCGTAACCGGGCGGCCCGGCTGGCGGCGGTCGCCCCGGTGACGTACATGATCTTCGACGTGCTGCGGCTGCGCGGCCAGGACCTGACCGGCCGGCCGTACGCGCAGCGGCGGGCCGCCCTGGAGGCGCTGAACCTCGGCGCGGCCCGGTGGGCGGTGCCGCCGAGCTTCCCGGACGGACCGGCCACCTACGAGGCGGCCGGCGAACACGGCCTGGAAGGGGTGCTCGCCAAGCGGACCGGCTCGCCGTACCGGCCGGGCGTGCGCTCGCCGGACTGGGTGAAGGTCAAGCTGGAGGTGACCGGCGACTTCCTGGTCGGCGGCTGGCGACCCGGGGTACGCAAGCTCGGTGGGCTGCTGGTCGGCGTGCCCCGCCCGGACGGCCGGCTGGCCTTCCGGGGCCGGGTCGGTGGCGGGATCGGCGCGGCCCTGGAACGGGCGCTGCTGGCCGAACTGGAACCCCTGCGCGCCACCGGCTCCCCGTTCGCCCCCGGCCAGGTGCCCCGGGACGACGCCCGGGGCGCGGTCTGGGTGACCCCACGGGTGGTGGTCGAGGTGAAGTACAGCCAGCGCACCCCGGACGGTCGGCTGCGCTTCCCGAGGGTACTGCGACTGCGACCGGACAAACCCCCCGAGGAGGTCGAGGATGCCGGCTGAACGGCTGCGCGTGGAGGTCGAGGGACACGCCCTGGAGCTGTCGAACCTGGACAAGGTGCTCTATCCGCAGGCCGGCTTCACCAAGGGCGAGGTGATCGACTACTACACCCGGATCGCCCCGGTGCTCCTGCCGCACCTGCGGGACCGGGCGCTGACCCGGATCCGCTTCCCGAACGGGGTGGCCGACAAGTCGTTCTTCGAGAAGAACAAGCCGGCCGCCACCCCCGACTGGGTACGGGTGGAGACGCTGCCCGCCCCCGGCTCCACAAAGAACCGGGAGACCATCGACTACGTGGTCGCCGACGACCTGCCCACCCTGGTCTGGCTGGCCAACCTCGCCGCGCTGGAACTGCACACTCCACAGTGGAAGATCGGCGCGCACCCCGACATGCTCGTCGTCGACCTGGATCCCGGACCGCCCGCCGGGCTGCGCGAGTGCAGCCAGGTGGCGGTGCTGATGCGCGACCGGCTCGCCGACGACGGCCTGGACAGCTACCCGAAGACCTCCGGCAAGAAGGGCATGCAGCTCTGCTGCCCGGTGGCCGGCACCCAGTCCGCCGAGGTGGTCACCGACTACGCGCACCGGATCGCCCGGGAGCTGGAACAGGCCCACCCGAGACTGGTCGTGTCGCGGATGGCGAAGAACCTGCGGCCCCGGAAGGTCTTCATCGACTGGAGTCAGAACAACGCGGCGAAGACCACGGTCGCGCCGTACTCGCTGCGGGCGCAACCGGTGCCGTCCGTCTCCGCCCCGCTGACCTGGGAGGAGGTGGAGGCGGCCGCCGGCGACGGCGACGCCGTGCGTCCGTTCACCGCCGCCGAGGTGCTGGCCCGGGTCGACGAGTACGGCGACCTGCTCGCCCCACTGCTCGACGGCGGCCCCGAGGTGCCCGTCCGGTAGGAACGCGGCGGGTGCCTGCTCCCGTCAGGGGGCGCGGCGTTGCCGGCTCCCGTCAGGGAGACGGCGGGTGCCAACGGACGGCCGCTGCGGCGGCGATGTCCCCGGCGTGCGCGAAACCGGCCAGCACCAGCAGGTCACCGGGGTGGGGCCGGCCCTGCCGGAGCGCCTCGGCCAGGGTGACCGGCACGGCCGCGCCGAAGAGGTTCCCGTACTCGTCGAAGGTGTCCGGGTGCCGGGCCGGGTCCAGCCCCAGCGCGTCCCGCCAGTGGCGCAGGAAGAGCCGGTTCGGCTGGTTGGTGACCAGCAGGTCGATCGCCGAGGTGGGTACGCCGAGCCGGGCGCAGAGCCGGCCGACCACCTCCGGCACCAGCGCGTTGCCCCGGTCGATGATGGTCCGGACCTTGTGCGGGGTGAACGCCACGTCGAGCTGACCGTGTCCCGGCTCCCAGTACCGCCGGTCCTCCAGCCGGACCCCCATGTCGGCCGCGTACTCGCCGACGTTGCGGACCTCGACGTCCAGGATCGGGGACTCGTCACCGACCCGCAGGTAGCCGACCCCGCAGCCGTCCCCGGGTACCGAGGCGTGCGAGCGCCGGCGCACCTCGGACTGGGCGAACATCTGCCCGGCGGTGTTCTGCACGCAGCAGATCAGCGCGCTGCGGGCCTCGCCGGTCCGCAGGATCTGCCGGGCGGTCCGGAGCAGGTGCACGAAGGAGACGCAGCCCCCGTTGTGCAGGTCGAGGACCCAGCCCGGGTCCTGGCCGAGCCGGTGGGCCACCGCCGCGCCCGCCCCGGTCCACGGCAGGTCGGGCAGTTGGACGTTGGTGAGCAGGACGTCCACCGGCCCGTCCCCGCGGGCCGCCGCCCGTTCCAGGACCGGCCGGGCCGCCTTCTCGATCATGTCGACGGCGGTCTCGCCGGGGGCCACGTGCCGGCGGTGCCGGGGTGAGCGGAACATGGCGCTCGCCGAGAGCGCGTCGTCCTCCCCGCCGTAGAAGTCGGCGGTGACCAGTCGCTCCGGCAGGTAGCTGCCGACGTCGACCAGGCTCACCGGCAGGGGCCGGCCCGTCGGGTCCGGTACCGGTGCGGACAGCTCGCTCATGGGGTGCTCCTTCTGCGCTGCCGTCCGGTGTCGACGGGAGTCGACGGGCAAAGCGTCCGTTAATGATCTTTGTCATGACCCGCCCAGGCAATGGGACGCGAGTATCGCTCGGGACACACCGGGCGTGCGGCCATCGGGTGGTCGTTCGGGTGGGCCGGCCCGGCGCTGCCGGACCCACGACGAAGGGGACGTCCCGGATGACCGGAACGCCCCCTTGCCGAGGTGGAACGAGCTAGCCGAACACCCGCCGCACGCCGCCCAACCGGAGCAGGACCGTCTCGCCGGTGGCGTCCTGCACGGCGTCGTTGTCGGTGACCGCGAAGACCTGGCCGTCCCCGGTGACCGCCAGACCCTCCAACTTCTCCTGGGTCCACCCGTTGGTCGCCCGCAGCGCCGGCAGGACGTCCACGGCGAGCGTCTTCGGTAGGACGGTCAGCGGGCCGGGCGTGGCCGGACCGGCCGGCATCGGCACCGTGTACACGCGCTTGATCCGGGCGGCCGGGCCGTTGAGCTTGTCCCGCTCGATCACCGCCAGCCGGTCGCCGACCACGGTCACCTCGGAGAGCCCGAGCCAGTCGCCGGGGACGCCCGTGGACTCCAGCCGGTAGCCGAACCAGCTCCACGCCCCGTCGGTCACGTCGTACCGGCCGATCCGGACCACGCCGGCCGGGTCCGTGGCGACCTCCCGCTGGAGGACCGCCCAGACCACCTCGCGGCCCCGCCGGTCGGTGCTCGCGGTGACCCCCTCGAAGCCCTGCTTGCCCAGACCGGCGGCCACCTCCGTCGGCAGCGGCACCACCTGCCGGGTGGTCCCGGAGTCGTCCAGCCGGACCAGCTTGTTGTCCGTGCCCTTCGCTCCCTCCACGGCGAGCCAGAAGCCGCCCTGGGGCCGGGCGAAGACGCCTTCGGCGTCGTATCCGGTGGGCTGGCCGGCGGCGTCCAGGACCGGCAGCGCCCGGGTGACGACGGCCGGCGTCCGCCGAGTGTCGATGGTGAGGATCCGGGTCTCGGCGTACGCCGCGTCGGTCACGCTGTAGAGCTGGTGTGGCTGGCCGGGTACGGCGGAGAGAGCACCGAGCGCACCCCAGCCGATCGGGTCACCGGCCTGCTGCGCCGAGACGACGCTCGGGAAGGCCGGCGTACCCCGACCCAGCTCGAACAGGGACACCGAGGCGCGTACCCCGACCTCGGCGTCGTCGGTCTCACTCGAGACCGCGAGTAGCCCCCGGGACGGGATGGGCAGCAACCCCTCCGGCCCGTTCGTGGTGGCGAGGACCTGCTTGAACACCGGCCTGGTCGGCCGGCTCACGTCGTACACGGCGACGAAGTTGCTCCGCTCCGAGCCGACGAAGGCGTACCGCACCCCCCGGTACTCGGCGACCGCCAGGCCCTCCGGTTCGGTGCCCTTGTTCCCGCTGCGGTCGTCGTTGTGCAGCCCGTACGTGACGGCCAGCCGTTCGACGCTGTTGCCCGCGTCCCAGACCACCTCGCCGGTACGGCTGTCGAAGATCGACCAGCTCCGGGTCCCGCCCCGCCAGTCGCCCTCGTTGGCGGTGGCCAGGTACCGGTCGTCCAACCAGGACACGGCGTCCGGTTCCCGGGGAACGTCGACGATCGACCCGGACAGGTCGATCCGCTCGTCCTCGACGGTGTCGATGCCGCGCACGGTGGCCGTGCCGGCGCTGAACGCCTGGGTGACCCGGCCGGTCGGCAGGTCGACCAGGACGATCCCGTTGTTCTCCTGGAGGGTCACCACGAGCTGGTTGCGCCGGTTGATCGAGACGTACTCGGGTTCCGGGTCGGTCGGCTCGGTGATCCCGGCCGCCAGCAGTGCCGGCAGGGCCGCGCCGTCCCGGGCGAGCAGGGACACCTCGCGCAGCTGCCACTGCTTCGGCGCGCCACCGAGGTCGACGACCTGCACGAACCCGGCCGGCTGCTGCGGCAGGTCACCCTCGTCGCCGCCGGGCGGGGCGGCGTCCTCGTCCCGCTCGTTCTCGATGGCGACGGCCGCGTACCGCTGGTCGGGGCTGACCGCGATCGAGTCGGGCTGGCCGTCGAGGTCGAAACTGGCCACCCGCTCGCGGGTCCGCAGCTCGATCACGTCCAGCCGCCCGGACGGGTCGGTGTAGCTGGCGCTGGTGTTGACCACGACCAGGACGTACCGGCCGACCACCGCGACCGAGGTCGGTTCGTCCTCGGCGTCCCCGAGCTGGGCCAGGGAGAGCGTGCCGAGCCCGCGTGGCCGGTCCGGCCGGGTGAGGTCCAGGAACCCGATGCGCTTCGCGGCTGCGTCGGTGTAGACCAGGGTGCGACCGTCCGGGCTGACCGCGGAGATCTCGGCCACCGTCTCGGTGGTCGGGTCCTCGCCGGGCGGCCGGTTCTGGAAGACGGGGTAGGTGGCGACGCGGTCGAAGGCGAGGGGAGGCTGCGCCGAGGGCTGCCGGCCGGCACTGGCCGTGCCCGCGGCCGCCAGGGTGGCGGCGGTGACCCCGGCCACCGCGACGAAGGTGAACGATCTTCTGACTGTCACATCGGTCGAGGGTGGCAGCCACGACCGAGCACAACCCGTCCCCCGGGTGAACGGCAGGAGAAGAACTCCAGCTCAACCCGGTGGCTCCGGTGCCCACCGTCGCCGGGTGCGAGCGGACCGGGTGCAGGGCGCGGTGTGCTCGGTGGGCAGGGCGCACCGGCCCCCGCCGGGCAGTCGCCGGTCACAGAAGACCCGATGCCGTTCGCCCTGATCGTGCGGCTGCGGCCGGAGCGGGGCGGAGGGGGTCGGTGGACCGGCCGGACGAGGTCTTTCTTCGGTGCCACCGACGTGGTCTCATACCGGAACGACGACGTCATAGACCTGGTCATGGCAACCCCGCGTCGATAGGCACCGAACACACCCCATTGAAAGGTGCACCGATGCACAGGAGATCAACCCTTCGACTGGCGGTCCTCACCGCGACCGCCGCGACCTTCCTGGCGGCCAATGGCGCGTCCGGCGCGGTGGTCGCGGCCGCGCCCGTGACCGTCTCCCCGGCAGCCGTCGAGTGCGAGCCCGACACCCACGGGCACAGCGTCGCCCGGGTCAAGGAAGGCGCCACCGCGCAGGAGCCGGAGCTGTACTCCAAGAACGAGGCCAACGCCTACGGCGTGCTCAAGGACGCCCCGCGCCTGCCGGACGGCAGCGTCACCGTGCCGACGGTCTTCCACATGCTCTCCGACGAGCCGTTCAGCGCGGCCGAGAAGACCCGGTGGCAGACCCTCATCGCCGCCCAGATGAAGGTCCTCAACGACTCGTTCTCCGGTGCCACCGCGCCGGACGCGTCCGACACCCCGTTCCGGTTCTCGCTGACCGACACGACCTGGACGGTGAACAGCGACTGGTACACCGTGGTGCCCGGCAAGAACGAGCGGGACATGAAGAAGGCGCTGTACACCGGCGACGCCCGCACCCTGAACGTGTACGCCGGCAACATCGGCGGCGGGCTGCTCGGCTGGGCGTACTTCCCGAAGGGCTACAACAACGGCCGTGACTACATCGACGGCGTGGTCATGCTGGACGAGTCGATGCCGGGCGGCACCGCCGGCAAGTACGCCGAGGGCGACACGCTGACCCACGAGGTCGGGCACTGGCTGATGCTGGAGCACACCTTCGCGCACGGCTGTTCGGCCTCCGGCGACTTCGTCGCGGACACCCCCCGCGAGGCCGCGCCCAACTTCAACTGCCCGGTCGGCGCGGACAGCTGCACCGCTCCCGGCCTGGACCCGATCCACAACTTCATGGACTACACGCAGGACTCCTGCATGAACATGTTCACCCCGGGCCAGGCGGACCGGATGAGCGACGCCTGGGTGGCGTTCCGGGCCGGCGGCGGCAAGCAGTAACCGCACCCTCCCGACACGGGCCGACGGACCGCAGCCCGTCGGCCCCTGTCGCGTCTACCGCCGCCGGTTCAGGCCGGACCGGGTGCAGGGCGCGGTGTGGTCGGTGGGCAGGGCACAGCGGCCCCCGCCGGCCAGCCGCCGGTCACAGAAGACCCGATGTCGTACGCCTTGGGCGTCCTCGGGCGATACGGTCACCTCCCCGGCGTCGATCCGGGACGTGAGCAGCGCCAGGGCGCGCGCCGCCGTACGGGCGAAGATCCGGGCCCGGTGCAGATCGGGTACGACCACCGGCAGGTGGATCACCCACCGTTCCCCGGGCACGTTCACCATCGGCTCGCACCTCGCAGAGTCACGGTAGGGTGCCTTAGCGCTTAAGTCAATGTTCGCTTAAGTGGTTCTGGTCTTATTCGCTGCACCGACATCTTGCAGTCATAAGTTCACCCGTGCTCTGATGGTCTTGGAGACCGAGGAGTGCCAGATGCCAGCACCTAAGTGGGAGCAGCTCGCTGACCACATCCGCAACAAGATCAAGTCCGGTGAGCTGAAGCCGGGTGACAAGCTGCCGTCGACCGCTCAGCTCAAGGCTGAGCACAAGGTGTCCGACTCTGTCATCCGGTACGCCATGCACGCGCTGCGTACCGAGGGGCTGGTCGAGAGCACCCAGGGACTCGGCGTGTTCGTAGCCGAGAAGAAGGGCTGACGCCCACATGCCGCTCCGTGTAACTGGCCTGACTACGCGACGCTACGGTCAGTGCGAGTCCCGGGCGGCGGGGATCACAGGGGGGTGAGCTGGTTCTCGATCTGATGCTTGATGATCAGCGGGGATACTCCGAAATGGGCTTCACTCGCCTCAAACTCATCCATCCCGATTTCGTACGGGGGGCCATCGATGATCTTGGCGATGCCCTCTGCGGGCGCGAGGAGCTCTGCGGCGAAGGCTCGCTCGATTTTCTGCCGGGTGGTCTGTCCCTGCGTGACGAGAAACCGTTTGCGCGGTCGGAACAGGATGTTCCACAACGCGCGGGCGAGCGTGAACCTCGCGGAACTCTCGCGCTGCTGGCGTCCGAGGACGACCCGTGAACTCAGGTGATCCCGGCTGCCGCCCGCCGCTTGGAGGCCACGATCCGGTGCCGGCACGACCGCTTCGTCAAGGTATTCGGCAAAGCTGAAGAAGGCCGTGGAATCCAGACCGAGTGTGCGTCGCAGTGCTTGCGCATCGGCGTAACCACGCCTCCAGAGCGTCGGTGGGCCTGGCTCCGTACGCTTGAGGACCTCAGCACTCAGCGCTTCGAGGTCTCCCCCACGAGTGCTGGTCATGCGCTCGATCTCGCTTCCGGCTGCCGCGACCCACCGAAGATCCTCCACAATCTTCTCTGGGCTGACGGCGCTCAGAAAGTCGTTCAGCAGTTCTGCTTCGAGCTCATCGGCTGCTTGCAGGATGCCACTCTCGTACTTTGCCGCCTCGGAGTACGGATCGAGGCCCAAGCGAGCCGCTGCGAAGCAGTATGCAGCTTCTTCGGGATCGGTCTCCTGAATTGCCGCCCACTCTTCGTGTAGCCGCGTGGACTCGATGCCGAGGTCGGAGAGTCGAGCGATGACCTCCTCCACCAAACCGCCAAGAACCTGCTGGAGCCCCTTCGAATCCACCACGGTCTCGCCTTGCGTCAGGAACCGGATGGGTCTGTTCTCGACATGCCCCCTGTCCGACAGCCAGAGTAGCCGGGTGTTGGAGTCCTCAGGGAGAAGGAACATGTTCGGCCACAAAAAACCGTCGCCGGCTGCACGCAGGCAGTGTCGCTGCCAGATCCTGTTACTGTCGCCCGACAGGCGGCCGGCCCGCAGCGCGGTGGTGCTGGACGCGGAGCGGATGCCCGACTGGAGGAACCACCAGTTGTAGGTGATCCACTCTGCGAGCGGGTAGAGCGAACAGGCGATGGCACGCCTGGAACTAGCCGATTGGCGGTCTTCGACGAGCGTCACGCATTCGTCGCCGACGAATACCGACAGGCGGGCGAAGGTCGCACGTAGTTCGGGCGACCTGATGGTAGGAGCCGGCTCCCACTCCCATTGGATCCGTAACGCAGGCGTCCCGCTCATTTCACGCCCTCCGGCCATTCACTCGGGTCCAGCGGCCACCCCTTGTAGTGGCCGAGTTCCTGGTTGACGAGGCGCCCTTCATACAGGACTTCTCCCTCCCGGTGCCACACGTAGCGTGGGAAGTCACCCTCCCAGGGTTCACCCACGTGACCAAGCCTGACAGCCGAACGTAACCATCTGGTGAGCTGGGCGGCATCTCCCAGTCTGGGGTCGCACTTCGTGGCATCCGCCCGAGGACGGGGGTGGCCAGCGAACGAGGGGTATGTCTTGTGCTCGGGCGAGCCGACATAGAGAACCCGCGAGGCGAGGTGCTCCAGATCCGTTCCGACGGGTACCTCGCTGCGGCAACGACGCATGGGGCGACGACGTTTGGGTGCGCGCATACGCTGAGTATCGCCCACCACTTCGGACGGTAGGGTCCGCGACATGCGGCGGTGTACGTCCTGGGCAGGCTCAGACGGACGTCGGGCGTCAGTCGACGGTGGGTAGTGGCGGGCCGAGGACGTCGTCGGCGTCCACGATGGTGTACGCGTACCCCTGCTCGGCGAGGAACCGCTGGCGGTGGGCGGCGTACTCGGTGTCGATGGTGTCCCGGGAGACCACCGTGTAGAAGTGCGCCTGCCGGCCGTCGGCCTTCGGGCGGAGCACCCGGCCGAGGCGCTGCGCCTCCTCCTGGCGGGACCCGAACGTCCCGGACACCTGGATCGCCACCGCCGCCTCGGGCAAATCGATGGAGAAGTTGCCGACCTTCGAGATGACCAGGGTGCGCAGCTCACCGGCCCGGAACGCGTCGAACAGCCGTTCCCGCTCCTTGTTCGTGGTGGAGCCCTGCACGATCGGCGCGTCCAGGTACTCGCCGAGCTGGTGGAGCTGGTCGATGTACGCGCCGATCACCAGCACCTGGTCGTCCGGGTGCCGGTCCACCAGGGCCTTGATCACGGGCAGTTTGGTGCGGGCGGTGGCCGCCATCTTGTACCGCTCCTCGGCCTCGGCGGTCGCGTACGCCAGCCGCTCGGCGTCGGTCAGGGTGACCCGTACCTCGGTGCACTCTGCCGGGGCGATCCAACCCTGCTGCTCGATGTCCTTCCACGGCGCGTCGTACCGCTTGGGGCCGATCAGGCTGAACACGTCGCCCTCCCGGCCGTCCTCGCGGACCAGGGTGGCGGTCAGGCCGAGCCGGCGGCGGGCCTGGAGGTCGGCGGTGAACCGGAAGATCGGCGCGGGCAGCAGGTGCACCTCGTCGTAGATGACCAGACCCCAGTCCCGCGCGCCGAACAGGTCCAGATGGGTGAACGCGCCGCCGCGTCGGGAGGTGAGCACCTGGTACGTGGCGATGGTGACCGGGCGGATCTCCTTGCGCTCGCCCGAGTACTCGCCGATCTCGTCCTCGGTCAGCGAGGTCCGGGCGACCAGCTCCCGTTTCCACTGCCGACCGGCCACGGTGTTGGTGACCAGGATCAGCGTGGTGGCCTTCGCCTCGGCCATCGCCGCCGCCCCGACCAGGGTCTTGCCGGCCCCGCAGGGCAGCACCACCACACCGGACCCGCCGGCCCAGAACGCCTCCACCGCCGCCCGCTGGTACGACCGCAGCGTGAACGGCTTCCCGCCGCCCCCGCCGTCCTCGGCCAGCTCGATCGGGTGCGCCTCCCCGTCGACGTACCCGGCCAGGTCCTCGGCCGGCCAGCCCAGCTTGAGCAGCGCCTGCTTCAGCCGCCCCCGCTCGGACGGGTGCACCGCGATGGTGTCGTCGTCCAGCTTCGCGCCGAGCATCCCGGCCAGCTTCTTGCTCTTGGCGACCTCGATCAGCACCATCCGGTCCAGCGCGCGCAGCACCAGGCCGTGCGCCGGGTCGTTGGCGAGCTGGAGCCGGCCGTACCGGTCCATCGTGTCGGCCACGTCGACCAGCAGCGCGTGCGGCACCGGGTACCGGGAGTACTTGATCAGGGCGTCGACCACGCCCTCGGCGTCGTGGCCGGCAGCGCGGGCGTTCCACAACCCCAGCGGGGTCAGCCGGTACGTGTGCACGTGCTCGGGGGAACGCTCCAGCTCGGCGAAGGGCGCGATGGCCATCCGGCAGGCCTGCGCGTCCGGGTGGTCGATCTCCAGCAGCAGGGTCTTGTCCGACTGGACGATCAGTGGTCCACCAGTCACGCCGGGTTTCCTCCCTCTCACCAGGTGTTTCGTCTTCCCGGAGCGGTCCGGACGACCCTCCAGTCTTGCACGCGCCCCGAATTCGCAGAAAAATTCACCATCGAGTGCAACCTTCGCAGCACTCGCATACGTCTAGCGAAGGGACGGCCGTCCCCGTGGAGGACACATGAACAGAGTTCGGTCCACCGTCCGGGTCGCCGCCCTGGCAGTGGTCACGCTGGTCGGAGCGGGTGCGTGTGCGCTCGATCCGCAGGCTGACCGGGCCGCCGGGGACGACTCGGCACCGGTCAGCGTCGCGGAACGGAGATCGGGGGCGGGCGGCTCGTCCGGGCCCGACCAGCGGGACCAGCCACTCCCGGACACCCCGGCGGTCGACGCCGCGACGGCCGGGCACGCCGCCGACGTGGCGGATGTCGTCGTGCCGGCCGATGTCGTGCCGGCCGTTCCCGCCGCCGACGCGGCGGTGGCCGTCGCGCCGGCCGTGCAGCGGTCCACTCCGGACGGCGCGGCGGTGCGGACCGTCACCGTCGCCGCGTCCGGTTGCCCCCAGGGTGAGTACCAGCGGGCCGTCGAGACGTACCTGGCCAAGCTGGGCACGTTCGGCAGGGTGATCGTGGACGGCAAGCAGTCCGCCACCGACTGCGCGACGATCAAGAGGTTCCAGCAGCGGTACGACATCCGTCCGGTCCAGGGTCGGGCCGGGCCGCTCACGCACGACGTGTCGAAGCGGCTGGCGACCACGAACGTGAAGGACTGCCGGGCCGGTTCCGGGGTCACCTTCTGCATCGACCTGACCCGGCAGACCACCTGGGTGATGCGCAACGGCACGGTGGTCGTCCCGCCGACGGTCACCCGTACCGGGATGCGCGGCTACGCCACCCCCACCGGGAGTTACAAGATCAATAAGCGGACCGTCAAGGAATGGTCCGACCCGTACGAGGTGTGGCTGCCGTACTGGCAGCGGTTCGTGGGCGGCATCGGCTTCCACCAGACCACCACCTACCTGCACGACAAGTCCATCGGCTCGCACGGCTGCATCAACCTGCTCCCGTACGACGCCAAGCGGTTCTGGGACTGGGGCAAGATCGGCTACCGGGTGAAGGTCTTCGGGCACCGGCCCGGCACCTGACCTGGATCGTCCCCGCGTCCACCCTGTCACTTCCGTCCCTCAGGTGACAGGGTGGGACGCAGGGCGGCAACGGGGAGGGACGATGACGACGGTCGACCGGGACCTGTCCACCGGCGGGGACCATCTCGGCCCCGGCGTAACGGGCTCCACCGCAGCGGACCGCCTCGACGTCACGACGGCGGGCCGCCCGGACGGCATCGGTGGTGACCGCCGCGACGAGGTGGCCGGCCCGGCAGCGCCGCCCGAGGTCGTCTCCACCGCCACCGTGGTCGCGTACGCGCTGGCCGGAGCCGCGATCCTGGGCTGGTTCCTGTTCGGCTGGCTGGTGCTCCAGCAGGGCTTCATCGACTCGGTCGGCGAGTCGGCCGGCGCGGCGTTCGCCCTGCTGCTGGTCATCTCGATCGTCGGCACGTTCCGGCGTAACCGCCGCCGCTGACCGGGTGGCAGGCGGTCACTCGTCCAGTACCGCCGCGGTGATCCGGTGCAGGGCGAAGGTGTGCAGCATCTCCGTCCGCTCGTCCTCGGCCCGCAGGTAGCCCGCGCCGATCGACACCGGACGCACCAACCGGGACGCGGTCGCGCCGTGCGCGTCCACGTACCCCACCCAGACCAGCGCCCGGTCCCGGACCGCCTGCTGGAGCACGGCCAGCGCGTCCCGGTGACCCGGCACCGGCACCGGGCCGGCCCCGGCCGGCACCTGACCACGCAGCACCGTCGGCGCCCGGCGGGCCGCCCGCGCCGCCGCCTCACCCCGCCGGATCTGCTCCACGATGCCCAGCAGCCGGGGCGGCGTCAGCCGGGGCGCGGCCAGCGGGTCGACCGGGCGGGCCCCCACCGGTACCCGGGCCGGGGCCCGGCGGGCCTTCGGCCGGGCCAGCATCGTCGCGCCGGCCGCGTCCTCCGGCACCGGGGCGTACCCGGCGTCGCGCAGCGCCCCCAGCAGCCGTCCCACCTGGTACGGGGTGACCAGCACGGTCGGCGCGAGCCGACGCAGCGACAGCCCCTCCAACCGCCGGTCGGCGACCACCTCGGCCAGCAGCGCCTCGTCGTCGCTGCGCAGGTACGCCCCGGCCGAGCCGGCCCGCAACCCGCCGTGCCGGCGCGCCACGTCGTCCACCAGGTACGTCAGGCCCTGCGGGACCGGGGTCCGGGACCGGCGGCGGAACAGCGCGTGCAGGTCCTCGGCGGACCATCCGGCGTCCAACGCCCGGCGTACGCTGCCCGTGGTCACCCGGTGCACGCTCGCCCCGCCGGCCGACTCCGGTTCGGCCACCACGTCCAGCTCGGCGGCGAGCGTCGGCTCCGGTGGACCCGGCACCACCACCGACAGGTCGGCCTGGACGAGGAAGTGGTCCACCGGCTCGGGCAGCAGCGCGTCCAGCGCCCGCACGGCGGTGGACTGCTCGTCCGGGTCGGTACGCACCCCCAACGGGTCCTCGACCGACTGCGCCTCGGTGTCGGCCAGCAGCAGCCGCCCGTACGAGGTGAGCGCCCCCAGCCCGGTCACGCCCAGCGTGGCCGCCTCGGCCAGCACCTCCCGGTGCGCCGCCTCCCGTCCCCGGCTACGGCGCGGGGCCCGCCAGTCGAGCAGCCCCAGCACCTCGTCCGGGGTGGGCGCGGCGGCCGGCGGCAGGTCGGCGAGGACGGTCAGCACCGCCCGCCGGGCGGCCGGCGCGCCGGCCCGTTCCGCCTCGGCCGAGAACACGCTGATCGGGCGGTCCCGGTCGTCGCGCTGCCCGACCAGCCCGGCCTGCCGGGGCATGGTCAGCCAGGCACGGGCTAACTGCTCCCAGCGGCGGGCCAGCGACACCGCCCGCCACACCTCGTACCCGCCGGTGGGCAGGACCTGCTGGTCGGCCCCGTACCGGCTGGTGGCGGCCCCGGGCAGGTCCAGCTCGCCGAGCAGCCCCGCCGCGTACGCGGTCTCCAGCAGCAGCGCGGTGGTCGGCTCGTCCAGCCCGGTGCCGCGCGCCAGCCGGCGCAGGTCGCGGACCCCGATCCCGCCGGCCCGCAACACCGGGGCCGGCTCGGCGGCGAGCGCCTCCAGCAGCGCCTCGGTGTGGCGTACCACCTCCATGGTCTGCCCGGCCCCGGCGTTGTCGACCAGCGTCGGCTCGCGGGGCGCGGCGGCCACCGTCGGCGGCTCGGTGCGCAGCGGACCGAGCGGGCCGGTCTCCCGGCGCAGCAGCAGCCCGACCTCGCGGGGCAGCTCCACCGCACCCGCCCCGCCGGACTCCGCCCCGGAGACCGGCACCAGCAGCCGGTGGTCGACCAGCCAGCGCACCGGCGAACCGGTCGGCGGGCCACCGTTGGTCGGGTCGGTCGGCACCACGTCCGCCACCCCGAGGGCGGGGGCCCGCAGTGCACCGGGGGGCACCGTGCCGACCGGTGGTCCGGCGGCGAGCCGGTCCAGGATCGCCCGCGCCGACGGCGGGGCGGCGAGCAGCGTCCGCCGCAGTTTCGCCGGGTCCGCGCAGAGCGACGCCGTGGCCGGGTCCAGCTCCGCCGCCGGCCGGCCCAGCCCCGCCGGGTACGCGGACACCTCGTCCACGCTCGCCACCACGTGCAGGTCGTGCTCCGGGCCGTACAGCAGGAACAGCTCGCGCAGCCGGGTCAGGGCGGTGCGGACGGCGGTGGGGGCCGGCGGGCGCGGCCCGGCGGTGGCCATGGCGAGCACCGCCTCGACCGAGGTGCTCCCGTCGTCCGCGCGGGTCAGCCGGGCGGCGTCGAGGATCTGGAGGGTGAACTGGTCCAGCCCGTCCAGGGCGCGGGCCACCGACACCCGGGACTGGGCCCGGACGGCGAGCGCGCCGAGGTCGGCGGGGACCGGCACGACGAGGTCCGGCCGCCGCCCGAGCAGCGCGGCGAGCGCGTCGTCCGGCAGGGTCCGCAGGTGGTCGGCGAGTGAGATGGTCATCGTCTTTCCACGCTAGCCGCCCGGTGGGTGGTCGCGCCCCTCGGACGTTCGGCCCGACCCGTGCGGTGGCGGTAGGTTCGCCACCATGCCCTCGCTGACGGTCGGTTTCGACCTCGACATGACCCTGGTCGACTCCCGTCCCGGGATCGCCGCCGCCTTCCGGGCCCTGACCGCCGAGACCGGCGTGCACGTCGACGCGGACCTGGCGGTGTCCCGGCTCGGCCCGCCGCTGCGCACCGAACTGTCCTACTGGTTCCCGCCGGAGGAGGTCGAGTCGGCGGTCGAGGTCTACCGGGCGCTGTACCCGGCGTACGCGATCACGCCCAGCGTGCCGATGCCCGGCGCGCGGGCCGCCCTCGACGCGGTACGGGCCCACGGCGGGCGGGTGCTGGTGGTCACCGCGAAGCTGGGACGGCTGGCCCGGCTGCACCTGGACCACCTGGGGCTGACCGTGGACGAGGTGGCCGGTGACCTGTTCGCCGAGGGGAAGGCGACCGCGCTGACCGAGCACGGCGCGACCCACTACGTGGGGGACCACACCGCCGACGTGGTGGCCGCCCGGACCGCCGGCATCCCCGGGATCGCGGTGGCGACCGGCCCGTGTTCGGCCGAGGAGCTGCGCGCGGCCGGAGCGGACGTGATCCTCGATGATCTCACTGGATTCCCGGCGGCGATCGGGCGGTGGATCCGGCTAGCCTGATGGGAGTAGACGTCTCAACGAAGCAGGGGTTCTCAGGTGCCGACGGGTCGAGTGAAGTGGTATGACGCGGCCAAGGGATACGGGTTCGTCACCAGTGACGAAGGTGGCGACGTGTTCCTGCCCAAGGGCGCGCTGCCGACAGGGGTCACCGATCTGAAGGGTGGGCAGCGCGTCGACTTCAGCGTGGTGGACAGCCGCCGGGGCGCGCAGGCGATGGGGGTCAAGGTGCTCGACGCCCCGCCGTCCGTGGCCGAGCTGCGCCGGCGGCCGGCGGAGGAGCTGCACGGCCTGGTCGAGGACATGATCAAGGTGCTGGAGGCGAAGGTCCAGCCGGACCTGCGACGGGGTCGCTTCCCGGACCGCAAGACCGCCCAGAAGATCGCTCAGCTCGTCCACGCGGTGGCCCGCGAGCTGGAGGTCTGAGGCACCAGCCCGGCGTCGGCGGCCCGGCGCAGCAGCGCGTCCACGGCGGCGAACCCGTCCCGACCCAGGTCGGCGGTGAACTCGTTGACGTAGAGGTCGATGTGCCGGTCCACCACGTCGGGCTCCATCTCCTGGGCGTGCGTCAGTACGTACGCCCGGCTCGCCGCCGGGTCGGCCCACGCCCGTTCCACCGAGGCGCGGATCCACCCGGCGGCGGCCGTCGGGTCCACCACGCCCTTGCGGGCCAGGATCGCGCCCAGCGGGATCGGCAGGCCGGTGTCGGCCTCCCACCACTCGCCCAGGTCGACCAGGGCGGTCAGCCCGTGCCGGTGGTACGTGAACCGGGCCTCGTGGATCACCAGCCCGGCGTCGTACCGGCCGGCGGCCACCCCCGGCATGATCTCGTGGAACGGGACCACCTCGATCCGGGCCGGCGGCCGGTCCGCCGACCAGAGCCGGAACAGCAGGTACGCGGTGGTCCGGTCACCGGGGACGGCGACCGTCGCGCCGGTCAGGTCGGCCCGGTCCGCCCGGCGTCCGGTGGCCCCGGTGCCGGTCGTTTCGTCCCGGTGTCCGGTGTCCCCGGGGTCGGTCGGCTCGCCCCGGGTGAGCAGCAGCGGGCCGCAGCCCCGGCCCAGCGCCCCGCCGCAGGGCAGCAGGTAGTAGTCGTCCAGCAGCCAGGGCAGCGCCCCGTAGCTCACCTTGACCAGGTCGAACGCACCCTGTTCGGCGGCGGTGTTGGTGACGTCCACGTCGGCGTAGGTGACCTCGACCGGCGGCGCGCCGGGCACCAGGCCGTGCACCAGCGCGTGGAAGACGAAGGTGTCGTTCGGGCAGGGGCTGATCGCCAGGGAGAGCGCCACGGCCCCCACGGTAACCCCCGGGTGGGCGGAGGGCTCAGCCGGTGGCGCGGGCGGTGGTGTCGAGCCGGTAGCGGCGCTGGAGCAGCAGGGCGGCGATCATGCAGGCCGCCGGGAGCAGCCCGAAGCCGTACCGGATCGCGGTCAGCGCGGAGTCGGGCTGGTCGACGGTGGTGCCGGTGGCCGAGGCGACGAAGCCGCCGGCGGCCAGGCAGAGCGCGTAGGCGTACGGGCCGAGGGCGGCCCCGGTGGCCTCGGTGGCCGTCCACACCCCGGTGTACGTACCGGCCGGGCCGCCACCGGCCCGGATCACGTCGGGCAGCATCGAGAACGGCAGCAGCTGCATGCCGGCGAAGGAGACACCGAGCACGGTGACCGCGGCGAGCAGCACCGGCAGCCCGGCCGGCCGGCCCAGGGCGAGGACCAGCGAGCCGGCGGCGAAGGCGGCCTGCGCGGCGAGCAGCGCCGGCTGCTTGCCGACCCGGCGGGCCACCACCAGCCACAGCGGGGTGACCAGCAGGGCGGGCGCGACGAACGCGGCGACCAGCACGGTGGTCAGCTCCGGCCGGCCCAGCTCGTACTCGGCGTAGTAGGGCACGGCGGCCAGCACCAGGTGGCTGGTGGTGGACATGGCCAGGTAGGCGGCGACCAGCCAGCGGAACTGCCGGTCGCGCAGGGCGGCCAGCAGGGCCGGCCAGCCGTGTCCGCCGGTGGGCGGGACGGTGGCGGTGCTGCGGCGCAGCCGGCCGATGCCGGCCACCCCGACCAGCATGGTGACCAGCATGCCGACGCCGAGCAGCAGACCCATCCGGAGGTACCCGTCCCGGGTGGGGGTGTCACCGCCGGTGAGCAGCGGCGCGGCCAGGCCGGACAGCAGGATGCCGAGGGTCAGCACCACCATCCGGAAGGCCATCAGCCGGGTCCGCTCGTGGTAGCCGGTGGCCAGGTCGGCGGGGGTGGCCAGGTAGGGCACCTGGTACGCGGCGAAGAGCAGGTTGCCGGCGACGAAGGCGACGGCCACCCAGGCGGCGGCCGGGGCGCCGGTGAGGCCGCCGGGGACGGCGAACAGGACGGCGAAGGCGACCGGCAGGGCACAGCCGACGAGCAGCAGCCGCCGCCGGTCGCCGTGGCGGGCGTACCCGAGGTCGCTGCGGTGCCCGATCCAGGGGTGCAGCAGCACGTCGGCGACCTTGGGGACCAGCAGGGCCAACCCGGCCAGCCAGGGCGGTACGGCGAGCACGTCGGTGAGGAAGTAGAGCAGCAGCAGGCCCGGTACGGTGACCCAGATCCCCATGCCGACGGAGCCGGTGGCGTACCCGACCAGCGGGGCGCGGGGCAGCCCGGTGGCCGGGGCGGCGGGTGCGGCGGGCTGCTGCCGTAGGCCGGTCATCGCCGTCTCCTCGCTGCCGTACCCAATCCAACGGTGGCTGGATTGTAGGGGCAGAATGGCCGGCATGACCATGCCCCGTCGCAGGCCGGGACGCCCCCGGCGGGACGACCAACGGCAGACCCGCGAGCTGGTGCTGGCGGTGGCGACCCGGCTCTTCGCCGAGCGGGGCTTCGACGGGGTGGGGCTGCGCGAGGTGGCGGCGGCGGCCGACGTGGACGTGGCCACCGTGGCCCACCACACCGGGACGAAGGCTCAGCTCTACGACGCCTGCTTCGCCCGGGTGTACGACGCCGAGCGGGAGGTGCTGGAGCGGGCCGCGCGCCGGGCCCGGGAGGCGGCCGGCGGCTCGGCGGCCGAGGCGCTCGCCGGACTGCACCACCTGGCGGACGTCTTCGTCGACTTCCTGGAGGACCGCCCGGAGACCACCCGGCTGTGGCTGCGGCGCTGGTTGGAACCGGGCCGGCACGGCGGGTTCGACCAGCGGTACGCCGTGCCGCTGTACCGGCTGGCCGAGGAGCTGCTCGACACGGCGAGCGCCGCCGGGCGGCTGACCGAGCCGGCGGCGCACGTCGTGGTGCGCAGTCTGGTGTGGGCGGTACACGGGCACGTGGTGGCCCTGGCGGACGTGGCACCGGACCAGCTCGCCGGGCGGCGGGCCGAGTTCCGGGCGTTCGTGCACCGCTGGCTGGACGCGCTGTACGGCACCCGGGACGTACCACCGCCGGGTTGACGCAGGTCATCCGTCCGGCCATTATCCATCCATCGTTGGATTGATGCCGGGAGGCGACGGTGGGCACGAAACCCCGGGTGGCGGTGATCGGAGCGGGCGCGGCCGGCCTGGCCGCCCTCAAGGCCCTCGCCGACCGCGGCGTCCCCGCCGTCTGCTTCGAGTCGGCCGGGACCGTCGGCGGCCTGTGGGTGTACGGCCCCACGGACTCCCCGGCGTACCGCACCCTGCACCTGAACACCAGCCGGGGGCGTACCCAGTTCGCCGACCTGCCGATGCCGGCGGACTGGCCGGACTACCCCGACCACACCCGGATCGCCGGCTACCTGCGGGAGTACGCCACCCGCTTCGGCCTGACCGACACGATCCGGCTGCGGCACACCGTACGAGAGGTCACCCGGGAACCGACGGGCCGGTGGCGGGTGCACGTCACCGGACCGGACGGCCCCACCCGGTTGGACGTCGACGCGGTGGTGGTCGCCAACGGGCACAACCGGGAACCCCGCTGGCCCGAACCCGGCTACCCCGGCGAGTGCACCGCCGACCAGCTGCACAGCCACGACTACCGGGGACCGGAGCAGCTCGCCGACCGGCGGGTGCTGGTCGTCGGCGGCGGCAACTCGGCGATGGACATCGCGGTGGACGCCGGCCGGGTCGCCACCCGTACCCTGCTGTCCCTGCGGCGGGGCATCTGGGTGGTGCCGAAGTACCTGCTGGGCCGCCCGTCGGACACCCTCAACGGCGCGCTGGCCCGGCGGCTGCCGTGGCGGCTACGGCAGCGGATCAGCCAGCGCATGCTCGCGGTGGCGGTCGGCCCACCCACCCGGTACGGGCTGCCCGCGCCGGAGCACGGCTTCCTGGAGGACCACCCGACGCTCTCCGACGGGCTGTTCTCCGGGTTGACCCACGGCGCGATCGAGCCGCGCCCCGGCATCGACTCCTTCGACGGTGCCCGGGTGCGGTTCGCCGACGGCCGGGCCGACGAGATCGACCTGATTGTCTGGTGCACCGGATACCGGGTCGCCATGCCGTTCCTGGAGCCGGCGGTGCTCGGGGCCGAACCGGAGGACCTGCCGCTGTACCGACACGTGTTCCACCTCGACCAGCCGGGGCTGCTGTTCGTCGGGCACATGCAGTCCACCGGGGCGGCCCTGCCGCTGGTCGAGGCGCAGGCCCGGCTGGTCGCCGGGTACCTGTCCGGCCGGTACGCGCTGCCCGGGACGGACCGGCAGCGGGCCGACTGCCGGGCGGAACTGCGCGCCGCCACCGCCCGCTGGGGACGGCGTCGCCCGGCGATGCGGGTGGACTTCGACGCGTACCTGGCGCAACTGGCCCGGGAACTGACCGTCGGCACCCGGCGCGCGGACCGGGGCCGGGGCGTCCGCTGGCCGGACCCACCCCCGGCCGGGTCCGGCGCTGCCGTGCGCGGAACGGGCGCGCGGTCCGACGGTGCCGTCCCCGGGGCGGGTCCGGAGGCCGGCGGTGACGTCCCCGGGGCGGGTCCGTCCGCGGCGGCGTCCCGGTGAACCGGGTCCGGGTCGACCGGCTGGCCGGCCGGCGGGTCCTGGTCACCGGGGCGGCCGGCACCTTCGGCAGGCAGCTCTGCGCCGACCTGGTCGCCGCCGGGGCCCGGGTGGTCGGCGTGGACCGGCAGCCCGGCACCGGCCCCGACGGGGTGCCGGTGCTCGGGGCCGACCTGACCGACCCGGACACGGTCGGGCCGGCGGTCACCGCCGCCGTCGACCGGCTGGGCGGGCTGGACCTGCTGGTCAACAACGCCGGGGTGGGCGGTCCCGCCCCGGCGGAACTGCCACCGGACGAGACGGTCCGCCAGCAGTTGGAGGTGAACCTGCTCGGGGCGTGGCGGGTCACCGCCGCCGCGCTCCCCGCGCTGGAGGCCGCCCGGGGACGGGTGGTCTTCGTGGCCAGCCGGATGGCGCTGCTGCCGTTGCCGCTGGCCGCCGCGTACGGGGTCAGCAAACGGGCCCTGGTCGCGTACGCCGACGCGCTGCGCCACGAGGTCGGCAGCCACGTCGGGGTGAGCGTGGTCTACCCGAGCATGGTCGCCTCGCCGATCCACGACAGCACCGCCGAGGCGGGCCTCTCGCTGTCCGGGGTGTCCCGGCTGGAGCCGGTGACCGGCGTGATCCGGGCCATCCTGTACGCCGCCACCGCCCCACGGGCCCCCCGGGACGTCGCCACCACCGGCCGGGGACGGGTCGAGCTGGCCCTGGCCCGGCACGCCCCGGCACTGGCGGACCGGATCGTCCGGCGCACCGTACGGGCCCGGCTCGCCGCCGGTGACCTGGACGGGGCACCCCTGGCGGCCGGCATGGTCCGTCGGCACCGGGACCCGTCCACCCGCCCCTGACCAGCCGGCCGTCAGCCGGTCGGTACCCGCGCCAGGGCCGTCGCCGCCGGGCCGAGCGCGGTGAGGGCCTCCCGCAGCCGCCACGAACCCCGGTCCCGGGGACCGATCGGGTTGGAGACGGTCCGCAGCTCGACGAAGGGCAGCCCGGCCTGGGCGGCGGCCACCGCCACGCCGTACCCCTCCATCGCCTCGGCCACCGCGTCCGGGTGCCGGGCGGCGAGCGCCCGGGTGCTGGTGGCGGTACCGGTCACCGTGCTGACCGTCAGCACCGCGCCGACGACCGCGTCGGGCAGCGCCGCCCGCAGGGCGGCGAGCAGCGCCGGATCCGCCTCGACGGCGCTGGCGACCCCGAGCTGTTCGGGGGTCATGCCCAGCTCGTCGACCGGGATGAATCCTTCCGGTGACTCCGCCCCCAGGTCGGCCGCGACGCTGCGGGTGGCCAGCACCGTCCCGCCGACCGGTACCCGGTGCGCGAAGCCGCCGGCCACCCCGGCGCTGACCACCCCGGCGTACGGCCGGCCGGCGGCCTCGGCGAGCGCCAGCAGCCGGGCGGTGGCGGCAGCTGCGACCGCTGGACCCACCCCGACCGGCACGACCGTGGCGTCCACCCCGGTCAGGCCGACCCGTACCGCCTCCGCCTCGGCCGCTACCGCGGTCACCACCAGCAGTCCGGTCACGTGAGCGGTCCCCGGGCCTCCGGCCGGGTCCCCTCGTCGTGCTGGTCGAGCGCCGAGGATGGCCGGTAGATGTGGTACCCCGGTGGGGCCAGCCGGTCGTCCGTGGCCGCGGAGGGAACGGGCGGTGCCGGGGTCGACGTCGGTGCAGCCGTACCCATGGCGGACGCGCCCGGGGTGTGGGCCGGCCGGGAGGCCCCTGGTGCCGGGGCCTGGGCGGGCCCGGTGGTGCCGGGTGTCCCGGCGTGGGCGGTGGAGCCGGCAGGGACCGGTGCGAACGGTCCGTCGTCGGCCGGGGCCGGGTCAGGCGGTGCGCCGTCGGTCGGCTGCGGCGGCGTTCCGGCCGGGCCCTGGCCGGTCGGCGGGCCCCCGGCCGAGTCCCGGTCCGAGTGGGGATCTGCCCCCGGCGGGGGCGGGTCGGTGGTGGGACCGTCGTCGCCGAGCGGCCGGCCGGCCAGCCGTTCCCCCCGCAGCCGGCGGGTGACCAGCATGCCCCGGACGGCGGCGAGCACGCCCACCCCGGCGGCCACCCCGATGCCGACCCGGCCGTCGAACGGGACGAGACCGAGCCCGCCGCCGGCCACGAAGGCGAGCATCAGCACCGTCTCGGAATGGGCGAAGGAACTGGCCCGGAGCCGCTCCGGGATGCGCTCCTGGATCGAGGCGTCCACGGCGAGCTTGGCGATGCCGCTGATCAGCGCGGCGACCAGGCACAACGCCGCCACCATCAGGAGCGAGAACCGGACGGTGGCGAGTACCGCCACCCCGGCCACGATGACCATGCCGCTGGACTGGATCAGCGCCGGATGGTGGATGCGCAGCCGGGTGCCCACCGCGGTGGCCAGGAAGGTGCCCACCGCCAGCGCCCCGCCGACCAGGCCGAGCGCCGCCTCGTGGCCCAGCTCCCGGCCGAAAAGATCGGTGGTGAGGTCACCGGCCTTGATCGCGAAGGCGAGGAAGAGCAGCAGGAACCCGTAGATCGCGCGGAGCGTGGCCGCACCGAGCAGGGTGGCCAGCACCAGCCGGCCGGCCGGTCGGCCCCGGCCCAGCGGACGTTCGCCGTCCCGGCCGAACGCCCGGCGCAGCGGACGCGGCACCCGCTCCGGCGGCTCCGAATCGGCCCGGGGTGGCAGCCGTAGGGCGATCACCATGCCGACCAGGAAGATCATCGACGCGACCCGGAGCGGCCACTGCGGGCCGAACCAGAACGCGGCCAGCCCGATCGGGGCGAGCAGCGCGCCGGCCACCGTGCCGTAGACGCTGGCCCGCGCGCCGACCTGGGACAGGCCGAGCCCCGCCGGCAGCAGCCTCGGCACGGCGGCGGAGCGTGCCACCCCGTACGCGCGGGACAGGGCGAGCACCCCGAACGCGGCCGGGTAGAGGCCGAAACCGTGGATGTAGTCGGAGATCAGCCAGGCCAGGAAGGCGCGACCGAGCATGGTGGCGGCCAGCGCGTACCGCCGGCCGTGCCGGAAGTGGTCCAGCAGCGGCCCGACCACCGGGGCCAGCATCGCGAACGGCACCATCGTGACCAGCAGGTAGAGCGCCACCTTGCTGCGCGCCTCGCCGAGCGGGACGTTGAAGAAGATCGTCCCGGCCAGCCCGATCGCGATCAGGGTGTCGCCGGCGCAGGAGACGGCGTGCAGGTCGAACAGGCGGACCATGCCGGCCTCGCCGCCGGCGCTGCGGGTCCGGGCCCGTCCGATCCGTCGACCCAGCCACCGGCCGCCGTTGACCGACCCCCGGAACATCCGTCGGGTGGCGCGGACGCCCGTGCCGACGGTCGTCCCCAGGACGGACCGGCCGGAGCGGGAGGACGACGACATGTGCTCCATCCTCGCCCATCGGCCCGCCCGTCGCCGCATCTGGCTGGGATTGCGGTCCGCCGGGGAGCCCCTGTCGGTCGCCCGTACCGATGGGGAACAATGGACCGGTGACCAGGCCCGCCTCCGCCCGTGCCGCCCGTCTCGACCAGGTCTGCGCCGCCGCCGTCGAGGTGGCCCGCGCCGGCATCACCGAGGTGGAGTCCTCCGCCATCGGTGATCATCTTCAGGCCGTTGCCGAGGGGGACCGGCTGGTCACCCACTACTTCGCCTGCCTGCTGCCGGGTTACCGGGGCTGGCGCTGGGCGGTGACCGTCACCCGCATCCCGCGCAGCCGCAACGTCACGATCTGCGAGACGGTCCTGCTGCCCGGTCCGGACGCCCTGCTGGCACCGGGCTGGCTGCCCTGGCAGGAACGCCTCCAGCCGGGTGACCTCGGCCCCGGCGACCTGCTGCCCACCCCGGCGGACGACGAGCGGCTCGCCCCGGGGTACCTCCTCTCCGACGACCCGGCGGTGGAGGAGACCGCCTGGGAGTTGGGGCTGGGTCGTCCCCGGGTCTTCTCCCGCGAGGGCCGGATGGACACCGCCCAGCGGTGGTACGACGGCGACCACGGGCCGGGTGCCCCCATCTCGACCGCCGCTCCGGCCGCCGCCCGCTGCGGCACCTGCGGCTTCTACCTCCCGCTGGCCGGTGCGCTGCGGCAGTCCTTCGGGGCCTGCGGCAACTTCTACGCCCCGGACGACGGCCGGGTGGTGAGCGCCGACCACGGCTGCGGGGCGCACTCGGAGGCGCTGACCGAGACCCCCGAGACCCCGATCGACGAGCTGCCCACGGTCTACGACGACAGCGCGGTCGAAGAGTTGCCGGTCGACCGGGCAGCCGACGCGGTGGAGTCGCCCGACGCGGTGGAGTCGCCCGGGTCGTCGGACTCGGCCGGGTCGGTCGAGTCGCCGGAGGCATCCGCCCAGTCCTGAGCCGCTCAGCCCCGCTGCCGGCCGGTCCTGAGCCGGCCAGCCCGGTGGCGGTGGCGGCCACCCGGTGGCGGGCCGCCCGACGGCGGTACCGGTGGTGGCGTCAGCGGCCGGCGCGGCGTCGGCGGCGGTTCGCGTCGTGCCGCATCATCACCGCCAGACCGGGAAAGCCCCACAGGAAGCCGGCCAGGCAGGTCCAGAGCCAGTCCTGACGGCCGGTCGTGGTGAGCCAGTCACGGAAGAAGAGCAGCAGCACCAGCCCGACGACCGCCCAGATCACGATCCCGGCGACGGCGAAGGGCACCATCGGTGGATCGAGCGGCTCGGGCCGCGGCGGCTGCTGTCTGGGCACGTTGGGAAGCGTATCGCGATCGACTTTCCCCAGTAACTGTGATCTGCGACGATGCGCCCGACAAACGGAAGATCAGTAGCGAGGATCCGATGGACACAGCGCCGCCCGGCACCGGCACACCGCCCGAACCCGCCCCACCCCGTAACGGTTTCGACCGTTTCTTCGAGATCTCCGCCCGGGGCTCGACGGTGGGCCGTGAGGTACGTGGCGGTCTGGCGACCTTCTTCACGATGGCCTACATCGTGGTGCTCAACCCGCTGATCATCGGCGGGGCCGTCGACGGGGACAACAAGCGGCTGGCGATCCCCGCCCTGGCGGCGGCCACCGCGCTGGTCGCCGGCCTGATGACCATCCTGATGGGCGTGGTGGGCCGCTTCCCGCTGGCGCTGGCCGCCGGTCTCGGGGTGAACGCGCTGGTCGCGTACGAGATCGCCCCGCAGATGACCTGGGCGGACGCGATGGGGCTGGTGGTGATCGAGGGTGTGATCATCGCGGTGCTGGTCCTCACCGGCCTGCGTACCGCGGTGTTCCGATCGGTGCCCACCCAGATGAAGACGGCGATCGGCGTCGGTATCGGCCTCTTCCTGACCATCATCGGTCTGGTCGACGCCGGGTTCGTCCGGCGGGTGCCGGACGCGGCGAACAGCACCGTCCCGGTCGGGCTGGGCATCGGCGGGAAGCTGGTGAGCTGGCCGATGCTGGTCTTCGTCCTCGGGTTGCTGCTGACCCTGGTGCTGGTGATCCGCAAGGTCCGGGGCGCGATCCTGATCGGCATCCTGGCCTCGACGGTGCTGGCGATCGTCGTGGAGGCGGTCGCCAACGTAGGCCCGTCGTTCGTCAACGGTCAGCCCAACCCGAAGGGCTGGGCGTTGAACGTGCCGGAGCTGCCGAAGACGGTGGTGGACGTGCCGGACCTCTCCCTGCTCGGCAACTTCAACGTGCTCGACTCGTGGGGCCGCGCCGGCTGGCTGGTCGTGCTGATGTTCATCTTCACCCTGCTGATCACGGACTTCTTCGACACCATGGGGACGATGGTCGCGGTCGGCCAGGAGGGCGGCATGCTCGACGAGCAGGGCACCCCGCCCCGGGCCAAGGAGATCCTGCTGGTCGACTCGATCGCGGCGGCGGCCGGTGGTGCGGCGAGCACGTCGAGCAACACCTCGTACATCGAGAGTGCCGCCGGTGTCGCGGAGGGCGCCCGGACCGGCGCGGCGAACCTGGTCACCGGGGCGCTGTTCCTGCTGGCGATGTTCCTGGCGCCGCTGGTGGTGATCGTGCCGTTCGAGGCCGCGTCGACCGCGCTGGTGGTGGTCGGGTTCCTGATGATGACCGCGGTGCGGACCATCGACTGGACCGACTACGAGATCGGGATCCCGGCGTTCCTCACCATCGTGCTGATGCCCTTCACGTACTCGATCTCCAACGGCATCGGTGCCGGCCTGATCACGTACGTGCTGATGAAGCTGGCCAAGGGCAAGGCCCGTGAGGTGCACCCCCTGCTGTACGGGGTGGCCGCCCTCTTCGTGCTGTACTTCCTGCGGGGGCCGATCGAGTCGGTGCTCTGAGATCGACGGTCCGGCCCGGGGTGCCGCAGCTGGTACCCCGGGCCGGGCCGGACATTCCTCCCGGTGAGGATGCTCATATCGGATGTCGTTAGCCTGGCTTATTAGCTAGGCTAACCAACGTGACGGAGCGGACGGTGACGACGAAGCGCGTGCCGCCGACGCAACTGGCCCAACAGTTGCGAGATGCGCTCACCCGGCTCAACCGGCGGGTCCGACAGACCCGCCCGGTGGGCGACCTGACGGGGACCCAGCTCTCCGCCCTGATCAGCCTCCGGCTGGCGGGCGCGCTGACCCCCCGGGAACTCGCCGACGTCGAACGGGTGCAGCCGCCGACGATGACCAAGATCGTCGCGAAGTTGGAGGAGCGCGGCCTGGTGGGCCGCACCCCCCACCCGACCGACGGCCGGCAGGTCATCCTGGCACCCACCGACGGGGGCCGGGCCGTGCTCGACCAGTTCGAGCGGGCCCGGGACGAGTGGCTGGCCACCAGGCTGGCCGGCCTCACCGAAGAGGAACGCGACACGCTCCGGCGGGCCGCCGAGATCCTTCAGCAGCTCGCCCGCGCCTGACCGCCGCCGGCGTTCGCACCGTCATCCGTGGATGACGCGTACGACGGAGGAGGCGCACCGAGAGTGCGGGCGAAGCTGAGCACGACGTTCCAGTCCCTACAGATCCGTAACTACCGGCTCTTCGCGACCGGACAGCTGATCAAACTGATCGGCGTCTGGATGATGTTCATCGCCCAGGACTGGCTCGTGCTCGAGCTCTCCGACAACTCCGCCACCGCGCTCGGCATCGTGGTCGCCTGCCAGTTCACCCCGGTGCTGCTGCTCACCCTCCTCTCCGGCCGGCTCGCCGACCGGTACGACAAGCGGCTGCTCCTCTTCGTCGCCAACGCCTTCTGGAGCGTGCTGGCGATCGGCATGAGCGTGCTGGTCCTCACCGACCTGGTGCAGCTCTGGCACGTCTTCGTCTTCGCCGGCCTGCTCGGCGTCGCCAACGCCGTGGAGACCCCGGTCCGGCAGTCGTTCGTCTCCGAGCTGGTCGGTACGCCCCTGCTGCCGAACGCGCTCGCCCTCTCGGCGGCCACCTTCAACAGCGCCCGGATCGTCGGCCCGGCCGTCGCCGGCCTCGCCATCGCCGCCTTCGACGTCGGGCCGGTCTTCCTGGTCAGCGCGCTCAGCTCGCTCGCCCCGCTGGCGAACGTGGCCCGGATGAACCCGGCCGACCTGCACCGGGAACCACTGCCGGCCAAGGAGGACCGGGCCTCGGCCAAGGTGGTGGACGGGCTCCGGTACGTCGCGCGCCGCCCCGACCTGCTGCTCCCGATGGCGCTGATGTCGGTGATCGGGATGAGCCTGTTCAACTTCCAGCTCACCCTGGCCGCGCTCGCCAAGACCGTCTTCAACACCGGAGCCGCCTCGTTCGGGCTGTTCAGCACCGCGCTGGCGGTCGGCTCGCTGGCCGGAGCACTGGCCGGCAGCGGCCGGCGCAGCCGCCCCTCGGTCTGGGTGGTGCTCGGCGCGGCGGTCGCCTGCTCGGTCTTCGGTACCCTGGTCGGGCTCGCCCCGGCGTACTGGCTGGTCGTGGCGCTGCTGCCGCTGGCCGGGTTCTTCATGGTGTTCTTCGCCCAGGCGTCCAACCAGCGGGTGCAGCTCGGCACCGACGCCGCCTTCCGGGGCCGGGTGATGGCGCTCTGGGTGCTGGTCTTCCTCGGCACCAACCCGATCGGCGCGCCGCTGATCGGCTGGGTGGCGGAGACCTTCGGCGCCGGCGCGAGCATCTGGATCGGCGGCCTGATCTCGCTCACCGTCGCCCTGCTCGCCCTGACCTGGCAGCTTCGCCGCTCCGGTGCCCGGATCAGGCTGCGGATCCTGCCGATGCCCCGTTTCTACGTGGTCTCCCCCGAGGGCTGAGAAGAAGGTCCCCGGTCCGGGCCTGCACCGCCCGAACACCGCAATCCGGATACCGGCATTTCGCTGGCACGGTGGACCGCCGGGGATTAGCGTCGATACGTGGAGGTCGGGTGGGCGCTGCTGCTGGCACCGGTGATTCTTGCCGTGTCGTGTCTTTCGGTCGTCGTCGCCCGGTTCCGCCGCAGGGGAAAGCGGGGCTGGTTCCGGGGCGGCTTTGATCGGGGCCGGCCCGGCCCGGTGCTCGCCGGATGGCGGGAGCGCCACCGGCGACGTCGGGTGATCGTCCGGCTCGACCGGGCCGTCGACGCCGACTCGATCGCCCGCCACGTCGACCTCACCGAGTTCGACCGGGACGACCGCCGTCCGTTGGAGGAGATCGCCGCCGACCTGTGGCGGCTCCGCGAGTACCGGATCGGACGCGGTGGCCGCCCCATCGTCTGGCCGCTGCTGCTGATCAAGGCGTACGACGACCGGCTCCGGTCGGCCTGCCGGTGCCTCGGCATCCCGGAACACCTGGCCGACCTGGAAGGCGTCGACCGCGAGATCGAACGGGTCCGGGTCGAGGGCGAGCTGCACGCCGCCGGGCTACCGCTGCCGGCGGCCGTCGCCGAACACCGGCAACGACACCACTGAGCGGCCGGCCGTCGTGCGGCTCTTCCTGGCCGTCCACCCGCCCCCGGAGGCGGTGGCCGACCTCGCCGCCCGGATCAGCCGGCTGCGGATCGGTACCGCCGCCGCGGCGGGCACCAACGTCCGGTTGGCCGACCCGGCGAACGCGCACGTCACCCTCGCCTTCCTCGGTGACGTGCCCGACGACCGGCTGCCCGCCGTACGGGACACGGTAGGGCTGGCGGCGGGCCGCTGCCGGGGGCCCGTGCCGCCGCGCCTCCGGCTCGGTCGCGGCGGACGGTTCGGGCAGGGCCGCACCACCGTGCTCTGGGTGGACGTGTTGGGAGAGGTGGAACGGCTGCACCTGCTCGCCGGGCAGCTCCGTGCGGGGCTGCGGGCCGCCGGCCTCCCGTACGACGACCGTCCCTACCGTCCGCACCTGACGATCGCCCGCCCCGGCGACCGGATCGACGTCGAGCCGGACCGGATCAGCCTGGACAGCTACCTCGGTCCCTGGTGGCCGGCCAACCACCTGACACTGGTCCGGAGCCACCTCGGGACGGACCGGCGGTACGAGACCCTCGGCAGCTGGCCCCTCTGAGCCGGCTACCGCGACCGGCCGTTCGTCCGGTGCGGACGGCCACCGCGCCCGGCCGGGCGTCCGGAGTGGAGCCGGGGCGGAGTCCGGACGGATCGGCCCCGGCCTCCGGTCACCAGGCCCACGCCTCCGGGCCCGGACCACCGTTGCCGACCGGCGGGAACAGCTCGTCCAGCCGATCGGCGGTCGCCTCGTCGAGGCGTACCGCGAGGGCGCCCAGGGACCGGTCGAGCTGCTCGACGGTACGCGGGCCGATGATCGGCGCGGTCACCCCGGGCCGGGCGAGCAGCCAGCCCAGCGCCACGTCGGCCGGGTCGTGACCGAGGTCGGCGCAGAGCTGCTCGTACGCCTCGATGGTGGCCCGGTGTTCGGTCAGCGCGTCGGCCGACCGGCCGCCCGCCCCGCGTACCGCCCCGCCTTCGGTCATCTTGCGCAGCACCCCGGCGAGCAGTCCGCCGTGCAGCGGTGACCAGGGGATGATGCCCATGCCGAGGTGCTGCGCGGCCGGGACCACCTCCAGTTCGACGTGCCGGGTCATCAGGTTGTAGATGCACTGCTCGGAGACGAGGCCGAGGAAGTTGCGCCGCCCGGCGGCCTCCTGCGCGACCGCCAGGTGCCAGCCGGCGAAGTTGGACGAGCCGACATAGAGCACCTTGCCCTGGGCGACCAGGGTCTCCATCGCCTGCCAGATCTCCTCCCACGGGGTGCTCCGGGAGATGTGGTGCATCTGGTACAGGTCGATGGTGTCGGTCTGGAGCCGGCGCAGCGAGTCCTCGCAGGCCCGGACGATGTGCCGGGCGGAGAGACCCTGGTCGTTTGGCCAGTCGCTCATCTTGCCGTACACCTTGGTGGCGAGGACGACCTTGTCCCGCCGGCCGCCGCCCTGGGCGAACCACCGGCCGATGATCTGCTCGGTGACGCCCTCGCCGGTCTGCCAGCCGTAGACGTTGGCGGTGTCGAAGAAGTTCAGCCCGTGCTCCAGCGCCCGGTCCATGATCGCGTAGCTGTCGGGTTCGCTGGTCTGCGGGCCGAAGTTCATGGTGCCGAGGCAGAGCCGGCTGACCGAGAGGCCGGTCCGGCCGAGGTTGGTGTACTCCATGGGCTCACCCTGCCACGACCTGGATCTTCCCGCCGGGCCGATCCGACGGGGCGTGCCCCGGTTCCACGGACCGGGCCGGCGGGCAGGATGGACAGCGGGTCAGGAGGACTCGCGGGCCGCCGGGCCGGAGCCGAAGAGCACGTCGTCCCAGCTCGGCAGGCGCTTACGCGGCTTGCCGGTGGTGTCGGTGGCGGCCTCCGCGGCGGGCGCGCCGGTGCGCCGGGGCCGGAGCACCGCCAGCGACGGGACGGCCGGCACTTCCTTCGGCGCGTCCGAGTCGTCGTCGAACGCCGAGCCCTGACCACCGCCGAGCAGGGCCGCCGCGCCACCGCTGACCGCCCGCTGCCGGGGGGCCTCCTGGTCGCCGAGGGCGGCGGCCGGGGTACGCGGCTCCAGGCCCCGGCCGGACGTCGACCCGAGCGGCCGGTCCAGCGAGGCGAGCAGGGCGTCCCGGCCGGCGCGGATCGGGTCCCGACCGGGGCGGGTGCGCTCGACCGGGGTGGGCAGGCCGTGGCCGCCCCGGCTGGAGTCGCCGCGGGTCGGGCCGGGCAGCGCGTGCCCACGCTCCGGCGGCGGCTCCTGGCCGAGGATCGGGGTGGGCCGCTCGGCGCACAGGTACTGCGCCATGTCGTCGTGCGGGGCGACGTTCTGCCGGGTCTTGTCGAGATCCCAGACCGCCTGCGCGGTGGCCTTGCCGGACGGCCAGGTGGCGATGATCCGCCAGGTGCCGTCGTCGCGCCGGTACGCGTCCCAGGAGATCTTCTCGGTGTCGATGCCGTGCTGGGCCAGCCGGCCGTTGACCACCTCGGCCAGCGGGGTGGGCTTCTCGGCGCCCTTCAGCCGGGTCCGCCGGGCGTGCTGGGCGAGCATGGCCCGCTCCTGGAGCACCGGGCCGGCGTACCGCAGCACCCGGTCGACCGGGACCCCGGCGATCCGGGCGACGTCCTCAGCGGACTCACCGGAGCGGATCTTGGCCTGGATGTCCCGGGGGGAGAGCGACGGGACCGGGTCCGGCGGACGCTCGGTGGCGACGGCCAGCGGCGGCGCGCCGGGCTCGGTGTGCAGCACCGTGGCGATGCGCTCGTCGATCGGAAGGGCGAGCAGTCGCCCGACCTCGTCGGCGAGCACCAGGGCCTGACCGTCCTCGGAGAGGGCGACGAAGCGTACTGGGCGCATGTCGTTGCCTCCGTCCCGCTTCGCTGGCCGCACGCCACGAGTCAGCCACCCCGGCGTCTGGTCAACACGGTACGCCCATCCGGGCTCCGGTGTCAGGAGCCACGCCCGCAAGTTGCGGGTGAGCAGGTCAAGGATCACAGTCGAGGGGACGCCGCCGGGCGGCGACGCCCCTCCACCATAACGGTCAGAGCCGCTCGACGACGTAGTCGATCGAGGCGGTCAGCGCCTCCACGTCGGCCGGCTCCACGGCCGGGAAGAGCGCCACCCGGAGCTGGTTGCGGCCGAGCTTGCGGTACGGCTCGGTGTCCACGATGCCGTTGGCCCGCAGCGCCTTCGCGATCGCCGAGGCGTCCACCCCGTCGGCGAAGTCGATGGTGGCGACCACGTTGGAGCGCAGCGCCGGGTCGGTGACGAACGGGGTCGCCACGGCGGACCGCTCGGCCCAGCCGTACACGGCCCCGGCGCTCTCGGCGGTGCGCTTGGCCGCCCAGGACAGCCCGCCCTGGCTGTTCATCCAGTCGGTCTGCTCGGCGGCCAGGAAGATGGTCGCCAGCGCCGGGGTGTTGTAGGTCTGCTCCAGCCGCGAGTTGTCGATCGCGGTGACCAGGTCGAGGAAGGCCGGAATGTACCGGCCGGACGCCTTGATCGCGGTGGCCCGCTCCAGGGCGGCCGGCGACATCAGCGCGATCCAGAGCCCGCCGTCGGAACCGAAGCACTTCTGCGGGGCGAAGTAGTAGACGTCGGTCTCGCCGACGTTGACGTCCAGCCCGCCCGCGCCGGAGGTGGCGTCGACCAGCAGCAGCGACCCCGGGTCGGCGTCGGCCACCCGGGAGATCGGCACCGCCACACCGGTGGAGGTCTCGTTGTGCGGGGTGGCGTAGACGTCCACCCCGGCCTCGGCGACCAGCGACGGCGCGCTGCCCGGGTCGGACTTGCGGACGGTCGGCTCACCGAGGAACGGCGCGTCCTTGACCGACTTGGCGAACTTCGCGCCGAACTCGCCGAAGCTGGCGAACTGGGCCCGGTCCCGGACCAGACCGAAGGTGGCGACCTCCCAGAACGCGGTGGTGCCGCCGTTGCCGATCACGACCTCGTACCCCTCGGGGAGGGAGAAGAACTCGGCGAGGCCCCGCCGCAGCCGGGCGACCTGGTCGCGGACGGTCTTCTGCCGGTGCGAGGTGCCGAGGTAGCTGGTCGCGACGTCGGCGAGCGCGGACACGGCCGCCGGACGGACCTTGGACGGCCCGCAGCCGAACCGGCCGTCGGCGGGCTTGATCTCGTCGGGAATCCGGATGGTCGAAACATCAGCCACGGTGATCAGGCTTCCTTCTGTGGGCCACTTGACCGGGTGCGGTGCGGTACGTCCGGCGACGCTGCCGAGGCCCCCATCCTTCCATCCGGGCGGCGGTGGAACGCCGTCGGCCGCTCGGGGAGCGGTGAGGCGCTGACCACACTCCGACGTCGGAAAGGGCCCCGGACGCAGGAAGGCCCCCTGCCGGACACCGGCGGGGAGCCTTCCTCGGGTGGATCAGACGCCGTGCGGGATGGCGTTCCAGCCGTCCACGTCCTGCGGCTTGCGCGGCCCGTGGCCGACGTACCGGGCGGACGGCCGGACCAGGCGCTGGAGCCGCTTCTGCTCCAGGATGTGCGCGCTCCAGCCGCCCATCCGGGCGCAGGTGAACATGGAGGTGAACATGTGCGCCGGCACCTCGGCGAAGTCGAGCACCACGGCCGACCAGAACTCGACGTTGGTGGCGAGCACCCGGTCCGGGCGGCGGGCCTGGAGCTCGGCCAGCGCGGCCTTCTCCAGCGCCTCGGCCACCTCGAAGCGGGGCGCGCCCAGCTCACGGGCGGTACGCCGGAGCACCCGGGCGCGGGGGTCCTCGGCCCGGTAGACCCGGTGCCCGAAGCCCATCAGCCGCTCGCCACGGTCGAGGACGCCCTTGACGTACCCCTCGGCGTCGCCGCTGCGCTCGACCGCCTCCAGCATGGTCAGCACCCGGGACGGGGCGCCGCCGTGCAGCGGGCCGGAGAGCGCGCCGATGCCGGAGGAGATGCAGGCCGCCGCGTCGGCCCCGGTGGAGGCGACGATCCGGGTGGTGAAGGTGGAGGCGTTCATGCCGTGCTCGGCGGCGGAGATGAAGTACGCGTCGACGGCCTTGACGTGCCGGGGGTCGGGCTCGCCGCGCCAGCGCTTCATGAACCGCTCGACGATGGTGGACGCCTTGTCGATCTCCTTCTGCGGCACGGCCGGCAGGCCGAGACCCCGGGCGGACTGGGCGACGAAGGAGAGCGCGGTGACGGAGACCCGGGCCAGGTCCTCGCGGGCCTGCTCGTCGGAGATGTCGAGGAGCTGGCTGAGCCCCCAGTACGGGGCGAGCATGGCGACCGCGGACTGCACGTCCACCCGGATGTCACCGGAGTGCACCGGCACCGGGAACGGCTCGGCCGGCGGCAGTCCCGGACCGAACCGGCCGTCGACCAGCAGCGCCCACACGTTGCCGAAGGAGACCTGGCCGATGAGATCCTCGATGTCGACCCCGCGGTAGCGCAGCGCCCCACCCTCGCGGTCGGGTTCGGCGATCTCGGTCTCGAAGGCCACCACGCCCTCGAGCCCCGGTTTGAAGTCAGCCATGTCGTCTCCTGGCTCTGCTCGGTGCGCCCGCCCGGGCTCATCCGGCCGGTCGGCCGAGCGCCTTAGGCGACCCTCAGGGATGTGTTCGGAACATCTTGCCTGGTGGGTAACCAGGTTTGCGACCCGCAACCACTGTGCTACAGACGACATCCCGGTGGGCGGTCATCCGCAATGCCGCCGTGACGCAGGGCACAACCTGCTGGTCAGCGGCGTATGGCACGGTATCGGCAGCCGACGAGGAGGGGAACGTGACGGGAGACACAGTGGTCCCGGCCGCGATGCGCAGCGAGTATGCCGAGGAGAAAGGGCTTTCCTCGGCGGATCTGGCGGCCGACTGGACCGCCCAGTTCGACCGCTGGTTCGCCGACGCCGTCGCGTACCCGCTGCCCGAACCGAACGCGATGGTGCTCGGCACCGCCGACGCCGACGGCCGGCCGAGCGGCCGGATCGTGCTGCTCAAGGGGTACGACCCGGACGGCTTCGTGTTCTTCACCAACCACACCTCCCGCAAGGGCCGCCAACTCCAGGCAAACCCGTACGCGAGCCTGGTCTTCCCGTGGTTTCCCATGCAGCGCCAGGTGAATGTCACCGGGCGGGTGGTGCCGGTGGACCGGGCCGAGACCGAGGCGTACTTCGCGAGCCGGCCGCGCGGCTCCCAGCTCGGCGCGTGGGCCAGCCCGCAGTCGCAGGTCATCCCGGACCGGGCGACGCTGGAGGAGAACCAGCGGGCGGTAGCGGAACGCTTCGCCGACGTCGACCCGATCCCCGCCCCGCCGCACTGGGGTGGGCTGCGGGTCCTGCCCGACACGGTGGAGTTCTGGCAGGGGCGGGCCAGCCGGCTGCACGACCGGCTCCGGTACCGCCGCACCGACGAGGGCCCCTGGGTCGTCGAGCGGCTCGCGCCGTGACGAAGCTGGACCCGGCCCGGTCGCGTACCCCACGCCGCTGGGCGATCGACCTGCGTCCGCTGCGGGTGCCGGCGTACCGGCGGCTCTGGACCGGCAACAGCGTGGCGATGTTCGGCTTTCAATTTACGGCGGTAGCCGTCCCGGTGGAGATGTTCGCCCTGACCCGCGACTCGTTCTGGGTGGGCCTGATCGGGGTGGCCGCGTTCGGACCGTTGCTGGTCTTCGGGCTGTGGGGCGGGGTGATCGCGGACGCCCGGGACCGCCGTTCGGTGCTGCTGGCCGGCTCGCTGCTGCTCTGGGCGTCCACCCTCGGGCTGCTGGTGCAGGCGCTGCTCGGGGCGCGCAGCCCGGTGCTCCTGCTGGCCCTGGTCGCGGTGCAGTCGGTCGCGTTCGCGGTCACCTCGCCGGCGCGCAGCGCGATGCTGCCCCGGCTGGTCCCGCTGGACCTGGTGCCGTCGGCCAGCACGCTGAACTTCACCACCAACACCGCCGCCACGGTGGCCGGGCCGATGGTCGCCGGGCTGATCTTCGGTATCTGGGGCACCGACACCGGCCTGCCGATCGCGTACGCGGCGGACGCCGTCCTGCTCACCGCGCTGATCTGGGCCGCGCGCGGGCTGCCCGCCCTGCCGCCGGAACCGGACCCGGACGGCGCGCCCCGCCGACGGGGGCTGGCCAGCGTGGTCGACGGGTTCCGGTACCTCGCCACCACCCCGGTGCTGCTGCTGTCGTTCGGCATCGACCTGATCGCCATGATCCTCGCCATGCCCCGGGCGCTGTTCCCGGAGATCGCCGAGGAACGCTTCGGTGGCGGGGCGGCGGTCGGCTGGCTGTTCAGCGCCATCGCGGTCGGCTCGCTGCTGGGCGGGCTGACCTCGGGGTGGATCGGCCGGCTCCGGCGGCAGGGGCTGGCCCTGGTGGTCGCGGTGGTCGGCTGGGGGCTGGCGATCGCGGCGGCCGGGCTCGCCGGCCACCTCTGGCTGGCCGTCCTGCTGCTCGCCGTGGCCGGCGCGGCCGACCTGGTCAGCGCGGTGCTGCGGCAGTCGATGCTGCTGGTGTACGCCCCGGACCGGATGCGCGGCCGGCTCCAGGGGGTGAACACGGTGGTGGTCGCCGGTGGCCCGCGCCTGGGTGACCTGCGGGCCGGGACGATGGCGGCCGGGCTGGGCAGCGGGGTCGCCTGGGTCGGTGGTGGCCTGGCGGCGGCGGTGCTGGCGGTGCTGCTCGCGGTCAGCTTCCCGGCCCTCATCCGGTACCGCCGGCCGGCCGTCCCGCCCGGCGACCGGCCGTGAGGGGAGTCCGGCGGGAACCGGGACGGAGGCACTAGGGTCGCCGGAATGGAGACCACCCAGCCGCGTTCGCCCTCCGGGGCACAGTGGACGATTGCCGCCGCCGGTCACGAGGCCGTCATCGTGGAGGTGGGGGGTGGTCTGCGGACGTACCGCCACGACGGCGTCGACTACCTCGACGGCTACGCCGCCGACGAGATCTGCCCCGGCGGCACCGGGCAGGTGCTCGCCCCCTGGCCGAACCGGATCCGCGACGGCGAGTACTCGTTCGGCGGCCGGTCGTACGCGCTGCCGCTGACCGAACCGGCCCGGCACGTCGCCCTGCACGGCCTGGTCAACTGGGTGCCGTGGCGGCTGGTCGAGCAGGCCGACGACGCCGTCACCGTCGAGTACGAGATGCCGCCGATCCCGGCGTACCCGTGGGCGCTGCGGCTGTGGACCCGGTGGAGCGTCGGGGCGGACGGGCTGCGCGCCGAGCACGAGGTGGTGAACGAGTCGGCCGGGGAGGCCCCGTTCGGCTTCTCCGTCCACCCGTACCTGCAACTCCCCGGCGTGCCCGTCGATGACCTGGTCATGCGGGTGCCGGGCCGGACCCGGCTGGTGGTCGACGGCCGGCTGCTGCCGATCGGCGCGACCCCGGTGGCCGGTACGAAGTACGACTGGACCACGCCGCGCCCGATCGGGGACGCGGTGCTGGACAACACCTTCGGCGGGGTGATCCGGGACGCCGACGGCGGCTCGGCGGTCACCCTGACCGCGCCGGACGACTCGGCCGGGGTGCGGCTCTGGGCGGACCCCGGGTTCGGCTGGTGGCAGGTCTTCACCGGGGACGCGCTGACCGGTGAACGGCACCGCCGTTCGGTGGCGGTCGAGCCGATGACCTGCCCGCCGGACGCGTTCCGCTCCGGCCGGGACCTGATCACCCTGGCCCCGGGCGAGACCTGGCGGGGCACCTGGGGCATCCGGCCGGGCGTCTGAGCGGGGGACAGGCATGGAGTTCAGGGAGGTCGTCCGGCGGCGGCGGATGGTGCGTAACTACGACCCGGACCGACCGGTACCCCCCGAGGTGGTCGACCGGCTGCTGGACCACGCGGTCCGCGCCCCGTCGGCCGGGTTCAGCCAGGGCTGGGGCTTCCTGGTGCTGGACGACCCGGCCGACCGGGACCGGTTCTGGGCGGCGACCACCCCGGACCGGGGCGGCCGGAACCGCTGGCTGGACGGGATGCGGCGGGCCCCGCTGATCGTGGTGCCGCACGCCAACCGCTCGGCCTACCTGGACCGGTACGCCGAGCCGGACAAGGGCTGGACGGACCGCGACGAGGCCCGCTGGCCGGTGCCGTACTGGCACGTCGACACCGGGTTCGCGGCGTTGCTGATGCTGCTCACGGTGGTGGACGAGGGGCTCGGGGCGTGCTTCTTCGGGATCCCGCCGGAGCGTACGGACGCGTTCCGGGCGGCGTTCGACGTGCCGGCGGAGTTCACCCCGGTCGGCGCGCTCACCATCGGTTACCGGGCTCCCGACCTGCGGTCGCCGTCGCTGAAGCGGGGCCGCCGGCCGGTGGACGAGGTGGTGCACCGCGGCCGGTGGGGCCGCCCGGACGCGGACCCCGCCGCCGTTGACGCCGGCCCCGGGCCGGGCAGTGCCGCCGCCGGGCCGGGCAGTGATGCCGCCCGGCCGGGCGGTGGTGCCGCCGCCGGTCCGGATACCGCCGTGGCGGCCGAGTAGCGAAACTGACATGAGGGAGCAAAATGCGAAGTGACGTGGGCCGCTAGGCTGACAAGGTCATCGAATACCGCTGGGTCGCGGTGTCACGCCGCGGCCCTCGGCTGGCGGGTGCCGGCCGGCTCGGCGCAGGGGAGGGGAGCGTGCCGTCGTGATCTTCAGAGCGGTCCGGGACGGGCGTCCCTATCCGGAGCACAACCTCACGCTCAAGCAGTGGGCCGAGATCCCGCCGCGTCCGCTCCGTCTCGACCAGCTCATCACCACCAAGCGGGAGTTGGCGCTGGACAAGCTCCTCGCCGAGGACTCCACCTTCTACGGGGACCTCTTCCCGCACGTGGTGCAGTGGAACGGCGGGCTCTACCTGGAGGACGGGCTGCACCGGGCGCTGCGCGCCGCCCTCCAGCAGCGCAACCAGATCCACGCCCGGGTACTGGTGCTCGCCGGCCAGCCGGACTGAGCGCAGACTGAGGAGTCGTTAAGGTGAGCGACATGAGCGCGCCCACCATCGACCTGCTCGACCTGGACTCCTCGCTCGACGAGGAGGAACGGCAGATCCGCGCCGTCGTGCGCCGGGTGGTCGACGACCGGGTCCGCCCGTACGTCGCCGAGTGGTACGAGCGGGGCGAGACACCGGTCCGCGAGCTGGCCCGCGAGTTCGGCCGGCTCGGCCTGCTCGGCATGCACCTGACCGGGTACGGCTGCGCCGGCTCCTCGGCCGTGGCGTACGGCCTGGCCTGCCTGGAACTGGAGGCCGGCGACTCGGGGGTGCGGTCCCTGGTCTCGGTGCAGGGCTCGCTGGCCATGTACGCGATCTGGCGGTACGGCAGCGAGGAACAGAAGCGGCGCTGGCTGCCCGGCATGGCGGCCGGTGAGCTGATCGGCTGTTTCGGGCTGACCGAGCCGGACCACGGCTCCGACCCGGCGTCGATGACCACCCGGGCCCGCCGCGACGGCGACGACTGGCTGCTGCACGGCGGCAAGATGTGGATCACCAACGCGCCGGTCGCCGACGTCGGGGTGATCTGGGCGCGTACCGCCGACGGGGTGCGCGGGTTCGCCGTACCGATGGACACCCCGGGGGTGACCACCCGCGAGATCCGCCGGAAGATGTCGCTGCGCGCGTCCGTCACCGGGGAGATCGCCCTCGACGACGTGCGGCTGCCGGCGGACGCCCTGCTGCCGGAGGCGGCCGGGCTGCGGGCCCCGCTGAGCTGCCTCACCGAGGCCCGGCACGGCATCGTCTGGGGCTCCCTCGGCGCGGCCCGCGACTGCCTGGAGACCACCCTGACGTACGCGGGCACCCGCACCCAGTTCGGCCGCCCGCTCGCCGGTTTCCAGCTCACCCAGGCCAAGCTCGCCGACATGGCGGTGGAGTGGCAGAAGGGCTTCCTGCTCGCCCTGCACCTGGGCCGGCTGGCCGATGCCGGGAAGCTCCGCCCGGAGCAGGTCAGCGTCGGCAAGCTGAACAACGTCCGGGAGGCCCTCGCCATCGCCCGGCAGTGCCGGACGATCCTCGGCGCGAACGGCGTCTCCGGGGAGTACCCGGTGATGCGGCACGGCGACAACCTGGAGAGCGTGCTGACGTACGAGGGCACCTCGGAGATCCACCAGTTGGTGATCGGCCAGAAGCTGACCGGGATCTCCGCGTTCACCTGAGCCGGCAGTGGTCCCGGCTCCGTGCCGGGGCACGCCTGACGTTCCGGACGTGAGTCCGGCTCGACGGGCGCGTGTCGTACCGGGGCCGTACCGTCATCGTCAGGCAGTGATGTGACGACTGAGGACGGTGAGGGCGATGTCTCGCAACGGCGATGTCAACCAGCCCACGCGTGAGTTCCCGGGGCTTCCGGCCGGCTCGACCCCGGCCGACCAGTCAGCGGGCCGCAGCGACCAGCCGCCGGGCCGTACCGACCAGCCCGACCGGCCCGACCGGACCGGTCGTGGTGGTCCGGCGCGCGGGCTGCTGCTGGTGCTCGGTGCCGCCGCGCTGGTCGTGGTGGTGCTGCTCGGCACCCAGGTGGCCGGTCTCTGGCCGAGCTGGCGCAACCCGTTCGCCGAGGAGACCACCGACCGCAGCCAGCCGCCGCTGCTCAAGTCGATCCAGGACCTCAGCCGCTACGTGGCCGCCGAGGGCAACTTCCAGGTGGTGGTGGATCTCCAGACCGACCGCAAGTACGTGCCGGACTTCCTCCTCGACGAGCGCACCCTCTTCGTCGGGGCGGGCACCGTCGAGGCGTACGTCGACTTCTCGAAGATCTCCGAGGGGGCGGTGAAGCCGTCCGCCGACGGTAAGTCGGTCGAGATCACCCTGCCCGCGCCGCAGCTCGGCGAGACCAACCTGGACATCGAGTCCAGCTACGTCTTCGCCGAGAAGCGCGGCCTGCTCAACCGGCTCGGTGACGTCTTCGCCGACGACCCCAACCGGCAGCGGGAGGTCTACCGTCTCGCCGAGGAGAAGATCACCGCCGCGGCCCGGGACAGCGGCCTGGGCGACCGGGCCCAGGCGAACACCCGAAAGATGCTGGAGGGGCTGCTCCGCTCGCTCGGCTACCAGACGGTGACGATCACCTACACCGCGCCCTGACCGGTCGGGTCCTCGTAACGGCGGGACGCCCGCCCCGGACGTGGCCGGGGCGGGCGTCGTCGTGGGGTGGGCGGGTCAGTAGCGGACGGCGTACCGGTCCTCGTTGGGCATCAGGATCCAGAGCACCAGGTAGACGATCACCTGGGTACCGGGCAGCAGCAGGGACAGCAGGAACAGCAGCCGGACGAAACCGGGGGACCGGCCGAACCGCTGCGCCAGGCCGGCGCAGACGCCGGCGAGCATGCGCCCCTGACGGGGCCGGACCAGTTTGCCACTCATCGTCGTGTACTCCCACTCTGCGGCGCTTTGGCCGCCTCTGTTATCCACGGTAGGTCGGTCGTGCCACCTCGCCCTCGGTCGGAAGTCGGATCGACCACCGCCGTACCCGTAGGTGCTTACCCGGGCCGGCCGTGACCGACGCGTCCCCTGACCAGCACAGGTAGGCTCGCCCCGACGCCCGCCCACACCCCCGGGGGCGGGCGACCACTCCGCCCACCCTCCCGGGCGGCGACCACTGCGCCCACCGGCCGGGGGCGGGCGAGGAAGTGCGGACATGATCAGCGTTTTCGATCTCTTCAGCGTGGGCATCGGGCCGTCCAGCTCGCACACGGTCGGGCCGATGCGCGCCGCGCGTACCTTCGTCGGCGGGCTCAAGGCCGACGGGCTGCTCGCCGCCACCGCGCAGGTACGCGCCGAACTGTTCGGCTCGCTCGGCGCGACCGGGCACGGGCACGGCAGCGACCGGGCGGTGCTGCTCGGCCTGGCCGGCGAGGCCCCGGAGACGGTCGACACCGACGGCGTCGGACCCCGGGTCGCCCGGATCCGGGCCGACCGTCGGCTCTCCCTGCTCGACACGCACGAGATCGACTTCGACCCGGACCGGGACCTGGTGCTGCACCGGCGTCGCTCGCTGCCGTACCACCCGAACGGGATGACCTTCGCCGCGTACGACGCCGACGGCACCGAACTGCGGACCCGCACCTACTACTCGGTCGGCGGCGGGTTCGTGGTGGACGAGGCGGCGGCCGGCGCGGACCGGATCAAGCCGGACGACACCCCGGTCCGGTACCCGTTCTCCACCGGCGTCGAACTGCTGGAGGTGACCACCGCCACCGGGCTGTCGATCAGCGAGGTGATGCTCGCCAACGAGCTGTCCTGGCGGAGCGAGGCGGAGGTCCGGGCCGGGCTGCTGGACATCTGGCGGGTGATGCGGGAGTGCGTCGAGCAGGGCTGCGCCCGGGACGGCGTACTGCCGGGCGGGCTGAAGGTGCGGCGGCGCGCGGCCGAACTGCGGCGCGCGCTGGAGGCGGACACCGGCAGCACCGACCCGCTGCGGGTGATGGACTGGGTGACCCTGTTCGCTCTGGCGGTCAACGAGGAGAACGCGGCCGGCGGCCGGGTGGTCACCGCCCCGACCAACGGGGCCGCCGGGATCATCCCGGCCGTGCTGCACTACTACACCCGGTTCGTGCCGGACGCCGACGAGGCGGGCGTGGTCCGGTTCCTGCTGGCGGCCGGCGCGATCGGTGTGCTGTTCAAGGAGAACGCGTCGATCTCCGGCGCGGAGGTCGGCTGCCAGGGCGAGGTCGGCTCGGCGTGTTCGATGGCGGCGGCCGGGCTGGCCGAGGCGCTCGGCGGCACCCCGGCCCAGGTGGAGAACGCCGCCGAGATCGGCATGGAGCACAACCTGGGGCTGACCTGTGACCCGGTCGGGGGTCTGGTGCAGATCCCCTGCATCGAACGGAACGCGGTGGCTAGCATCAAGGCGATCACGGCCGCCCGGCTCGCGCTGCGCGGCGACGGCGTGCACGCGGTCTCCCTGGACAAGGTGATCAAGACGATGCGGGAGACCGGCGCCGACATGAAGGTCAAGTACAAGGAGACGGCACGCGGGGGGCTCGCGGTCAACGTGATCGAGTGCTGAGTCCGGGCCACTGAGCACCGGAACCGGCGGCTCGCGCCGGGCCACCCGCGGGACGGCCCCGGCGGTGGGCCGGGCCGGGTCGGGAGGCGACGGTGGCGACCGGAGTCGCGGCCCTGTGGTCGCACCGTAACGCGCTGCGCATCCTGGTCCGGCGGGACCTGGCGGTCAAGTACCAGCAGTCGGTGCTGGGCTACCTCTGGTCGCTGATCGAACCGCTCGGCATGGGCGCGATCTACTGGTTCGTCTTCGGGGTGCTCTACGCCCGGGACACCGACCGGCACCTCGGCGAGGCGGCCGGGTCGTACCCGCTGTTCCTGATCTCCGGGATCTTCGCCTGGCAGTGGGCCAGCTCGGCGATCAGCGAGGCGAGCGGCGCGCTGACCGGCCAGGCCCGGCTGATCACCGTACTGAACGTGCCCCGGGAGATCTTCCCGGTCGGTCGGGTCGCCGGCCGCTTCGCCGAGTACCTCGCCGGGCTGCCCATCCTGGTCGGCGTCGCGGCGTTCTACGCGGTACGCGGACGGATCGAACCGGGGATCTCGCTGCTCGCCCTGCCGCTGGCCCTGCTGGTGCAGGGGGTGCTGCTGGTCGGGGTGGCGTTGCTGCTCTCCGCGCTGAACGTGCTGATGCGCGACGTCGAGCGGCTGCTGCGGCTGGCCATCCGGGTGTTCTTCTACGCCACGCCGATCATCTACCCGTTGAGCCTGGTACAGGACTCCGCGATCCCCGGCTGGGCGAAGACCCTCTACCTGCTGAACCCGCTGGTCGGCATCATGCAGCTGCACCACGCCGCCTGGTACCCGGACGAGTTCCCGGACACCCGGCTGCTGGTCACCACGGTCGCCGGCAGCCTGCTGGTGTGCGTGGTCGGCTGGGTGACGTTCCACCGCCTCGAACCCGCCGTACTCAAGGAGCTGTGAGCCGTGCCGTGGCGACGATGATCGAGGCCGACCGGCTGGGTATCCGGTTCGTCCGGAACCGGCGGCGTCAGCTCCGCCTCCGTGAGCTGGTCATCCACCGGGGTGACCGGCGTGCCGCCGACGGCCGCTTCTGGCCGCTGCGGGACGTGTCGTTCACCGTCTCGGCCGGGGAACGGGTCGGCGTGATCGGGCGCAACGGCAGCGGCAAGAGCACCCTGCTCCGGCTGATCGCCGGGGTGCTGATCCCGGACGAGGGCCGGGTCCGGGTGCACGGCGACGTGGCCCCGCTGCTGGAACTGAGCGCCGGGTTCACCAACGACCTGACCGGACGGGAGAACCTGCATCTGGTCGGTGGGCTGCACGGGCTGTCACCGGATTACCTCCGACGGCACTTCGATGACATCATCTCCTTCGCTGGCGAGCAGGTCGAGCGGGCCGTCGACACCCCGGTACGGCACTACTCCTCCGGGATGAAGATCCGGCTCGGCTTCGCGATCATCTCCCGGCTGCCGCACCCGGTCCTGCTGATGGACGAGGTGACGGCGGTCGGGGACGCGGAGTTCCGTGCGAAGTGCTACGCCACCATCGACCGACTGCTCGCGGAGGGGCGCACCTTGGTGCTGGTGTCACACAACGAGAAGGACCTGACCCGGTTCTGCCGTCGGGGTCTCTACCTGGACGGTGGCCGGTTGGCCGTGGACGGGACGCTGGCCGAGGCGCTCGACGCGTACCAGCGGTCGGTCACCCGGTGAGCGGTCGGTCCGCCTCGCCGCCCGGGGCGTTGGCGATCGTGCTCGCCGCCGGGGATCCGGTGCCGACGCTGCCCGTCGGAGCGGCGGGCACACCGGCCGCCGGTCCCGCGCCGGCGCTGCCCGGTGAGACCGTCGGCCACCTCGTCGAGCAGTGGCGGCGGGCCGGGGTGACCGAGGTGCGGGTCGCCGCCGACCTGACCGAGCTGGCCGCGCTGGCCGAGCGGGCCACCGGGCCGGTGCTGCTCTGCGGGCCGGACCTGGTGGCCCACACGACCGTGCTGAAGCACCTGGCGACCAACCCGATGGCCGGCACGGTCGCGCTGGTGCTGGCCGACCCGCCGGCGGCCGGGCACGCGGCGGTACGGGAGGAACGCGGCCAGGTGGTCGCCGTCGCCCCGGCCGGCGACCTGCCCGACGCCACCGGCAGCTTCGGCGGGGCGCTGCGGGTCGCCGCCGCCGACGTGCCCGCCCTGGTCGCCGCCGCCCGCACCGCCGCCACGCCGGTCCGTACCGGGCCCGGCGCGCCACCGGTGGCCGGCGCGCCACGACCGGGCAGCGCGTCCGCGCCGGCTGCCGTGCCGTCCGGGCTGGCCGACACGGCGACGACGACGGTGGCGGGGGGCGGGGTGGACCGGCTGGTCACCGCGCTCACCGCCACCGGCACGCTGCTCTTCGCCCAGCGGGTACGCCTGCTCGTCGCGCACCGGGTCGTCGACCCGGCCGGGCTGGCGGCGGCGCGCGCCGAGCTGGCCGGAGTGGACGAGGACGCCGCCGAGCTGCGGCTGTCGGTGAAGGAACGGGACGACTTCTTCACCACGTACTTCGTCTCCACCTGGTCGCCGTACGTCACGAAGGCGTGCGCCCGGCTGGGCCTGACGCCGACCGGGGTCACCATGATCTCGGTGCTGTTCGCGGCGGTCGCGGCGGTGCTGTTCGGCGTCGGCGGACGGCCGGCGCTGGTCACCGGCGGCATCCTGCTCTACCTCGGTTTCATGCTGGACTGCGTGGACGGGCAGTTGGCCCGGTACACCCGGAACTTCAGCCCGTGGGGCGGCTGGCTGGACACCATGGCCGACCGGGCCAAGGAGTACCTGGTCTACGCCGGTCTCGGGTTCGGGGTGACCCACGCCGGGCTGGGCAACGGCTGGGCGTTGGCGATCGCCGCGATGACGTTGCAGACCGTCCGGCACCTCACCGACGCCTGGTACGGCGTCCTGCACGACGAGGCGGCCCGCCGGCCGAAGGCGGCCACCCCCGGCGGGGGCATCGGCGACAAGCTCAACGCCGCGTCCAACCGGGTGCAGGCCGACACCGGCTCGCTGTCGTACTGGCTGAAGCGGACCGTGGTGTTCCCGATCGGGGAGCGGTGGGCGCTGATCGCGATCACCGCCGCGCTGTTCGATCCGCTGGTCAGCCTGGTCGCGGTGCTGGTCTGGGGCACGCTGGCGTTCGGGTACACCGGGGCGCTGCGTACCCTGCGGGCCCGGTTCATGCGGGTGCCGGCGCTCGGTACGGTCGACGCCGGTCTGCACCGGGACGACGGCGTGCTGCTGCGCCGCCTCGGTGGCCGGGTGCCGGCGCAGCTGCCGCTGGCCGTGCTGGCCGCCCTTGGCGCGTTCGCGCTGCTCGGCGCGGCGCTGGCCGGCTGGGACGGGGTGCGCTGGGCGGCGCCGGTGGCGCTGCTGGTGCTGCTCGCCGCCGGGCTGGCCGCCCGGGGCCGGGCGGACGGGGCGCTGGACTGGCTGGTGCCGGCCGCGTTGCGGGCCGCCGAGTACGTCTTCGCGATCGCCGTCGGGGTGGCCGGGGAGGTGCCGCTGCCGCTGGTCTTCGGGTACCTGTTCGTGCTGACCCTGCTGCACTACGACCTGGTGGCCCGGCTGGAGAAGCGGCAACCGGCCCCGCCGCTGCACGACGTGACGCTGGGCTGGGAGGGGCGTTCGATCCTGCTGACCGTGGCGCTGATCGCCGGATTTGCCACAGCCGGAATGGCTACACTCGGTACGTACCTTTTCGTGGTTTTCGTGATGAGTGTGGTCGCCGCCTGGGTGCTCGTGCCGGCCCGCGCGACGCGGTAGGCGACGCCGCTCGTCCGGCCTGACCGGGGGCGTCGCCCGAGGGACGGCCAGCGGTGGTGGAGGCCCGGGATGACGTTGGTCAGCTTCGTCGTACCGGTCCACCGGGTGCAGGGCTACCTGGGCGAATGCCTGGACTCGCTGCTCGGGCAGGCGTTCGGTGACGTCGAGGTGATCGCCGTCGACGACTGCTCACCCGACGCCAGCCCGGAGATCCTCACCTCGTACGCCGGCCGCGACCCCCGGGTCCGGGTGGTCCGGCTGACCGGCAACGTCGGTCTCGGTCCGGCCCGCAACGTCGGGCTGGACCGGGCCACCGGCGAGTACGTGTGGTTCGTCGACGGCGACGACTGGCTCGCCCCCGGCTGCCTGCCGGTGATCGCCGAGCGGCTCCGCGCCACCCGGCCGGACGTGCTGCTGGTCGACCACGTCCGGGTGCACTGGGACCACACCGTCACCCGCAGCGCGCTACGCGACCGGTACCCGGAGCCGGTCGGGCCGGAGACCTTCCGGCTGGCCGACCGGCCCGAGGTGGTCGGGCTGCTGCACACCGCCTGGAACAAGCTGGTCCGCCGGGAGTTCCTGGTCGGGCTCGGCCTGCGGTTCGCGCCCGGCTGGTACGAGGACGTGTCGTTCACGTACCCGGTGCTGCTGGCCGCCGAGCGGATCGGTCTGCTCGACCTGGTCTGCGTCAACTACCGGCAGCGCCGGACCGGGGCGATCACCCGCACCCCCGGGGACCGGCACTTCGACGTCTTCGCCCAGTGGGAGCGGGTGTTCCGGTTCCTGACCGAGCACCGGGCGGACGACCTGCACGGGCCGGGTGACCTCAAGCACGGGCCGGACGACCTCGCGCCCGGGGCGGGCGACCTGCACGCCGTCCTGTTCGAGCGGATGATCTGGCACTACCTGACGGTGCTCGGCAACGGGGAGCGGATCGCCCCCGAGCTGCGGGCGGCGTTCTTCGACCGGATCACCGCCGACCACGCCCGGTGGCGGCCACCGGGCGGCTACCGGTGGCCCGACGGCGCGGAGGGACTCAAGCACCGGCTGGTGGCGGCCGGCCGGTGGGGCACCTTCAGCGCGTTGCGCCGGGCCCGGCAGGCCGGCGCGACGGTACGCCGGACCGCGCGGACCACCCGGCGGTGGGGCGGACCGGTGCTGCGCGGCGCGGCCGGGCTGGGCCGGGACACCGTACGGCAGGCCTGGTACCAGGCGGAACTCCGCCGGCCGGTGGATCCGACGCTGGCCCTGTACGCGGCGTACTGGTACCGGGGGTACGCCTGCAACCCGGCGGCGATCCACGCCGCCGCCCGCCGACTGGCCCCGCAGGTCCGGGGCGTCTGGGTGGTGCGCCCGGACCGGGTCGACGCGCTGCCGCCCGGCGTCGAGTACGTGGTGGCCGGCACCCGGGCGTACTTCCGGGCGCTGGCCCGCGCCCGGTGGCTGGTCAACAACGTCAACTTCCCGGACCACCTGCGCAAACGGCCCGGCACCGTGCACGTGCAGACGCACCACGGCACCCCGGTCAAGGTGATGGGGTTGGACCAGCAGCGCTACCCGGCCGGCGCGCCCGGGATGGACTTCGCCGCGCTGCTGCGCCGGATCGACCGCTGGGACTTCAGCATCTCCTCGAACAGCTTCTCCACCCAGATGTGGGAGCGGGCGTACCCGGCGGCGTACACCACCCTGGAGGTCGGGTACCCGCGCAACGACCGGCTGGTCACCGCCACCGCCGACGAGGTCGCCGAGGTGCGTGCCGCGCTCGGGGTGGCCCCGGGCGACCGGGTGGTGCTGTACGCCCCCACCCACCGGGAGCACCTGCCCGGCTACCGGCCCCCGTTCGAGCCGGGCCGGCTGCTCGATGCGCTGGGACCGGGCGGGCGGCTGCTGGTACGCGGTCACTACTTCCACGACCGGGAGCCGGCCGGCGTCGGCTGGCCGGTCGACCACCCCCGGGTGACCGACGTGACCGGCCACGAACCGGTGGAGGACCTGTACCTGGCGGCGGACGTGCTGGTCACCGACTACTCGTCGGCGATGTTCGACTACGCCCTGCTGGACCGTCCGATCGTGCTGTACGTCCCGGACTGGCCGGCGTACCGGCTGACCCGGGGGGTCTACTTCGACGTGACCGCGCAGCCGCCGGGCGCGGTGGCGACCACCTTCGCGGAGCTGCTGGACGTGTTCGGCACCGGGGCGGCCGACTCGGCCGGCGCGGACCGGGACCGGCAGCGTTTCCGGGCCCGGTTCTGCGTCTGGGACGACGGCCGGGCCGCCGAGCGGGTGGTCCGCCGGGTCTTCCTCGACGAATCCGGTTGATCATCGATGACGATGGACGTGAATTCCCCCGGAAGGACGGCCGGCGTAATAAGTCTGTCACGAACAGAACATGGCACGTTTACCCGATGTCCTGAGCCGATGATGCTGGTCACAGTCATTCCGTTGTCGGCCGGCAAGGAGCGGGGAGGTGACGGTGGCCACCGTTGCGTTGAAGGATGTCTCCAAGGTGTTCCCGGACGGGACGCTGGCGGTGGACAACGTCAACCTCGACGTCAACGACGGCGAGTTCATGGTGCTGCTGGGGCCGTCCGGCTGCGGGAAGTCGACCGTGCTGCGCATGGTCGCCGGCCTGGAGGACCCGACCAGCGGCGCGGTGATGCTCGACGGCGAGTACGCCAACGACCTGCCACCGCGCGACCGGGGCATCGCCATGGTGTTCCAGGACTTCGCGCTCTACCCGCACATGACCGTCGGCGACAACATCGGTTTCCCGCTGAAGCTGGCCGGGGTGGAACCGTCCCCCCGGGACGAGCGGGTGGCGAACGTGGCGAGCGCCCTGGGCATCGGGGACGTGTTGGGCCGCCGGCCCAGCCAACTCTCCGGCGGGCAGCGGCAGCGGGTCGCGATGGGCCGGGCCATCGTCCGTCGGCCCGGCCTGTTCCTGATGGACGAGCCGCTGTCCAACCTGGACAGCGGCCTCCGCGCCGAGCTGCGCGCGGAGATCTCCGCGCTCACCCGTGAGCTGGGCGTCACCACCATCTACGTCACCCACGACCAGGCCGAGGCGCTGACCATGGCCGACCGGGTCGCCATCATGCGCAAGGGTGTGCTCCAGGACGTCGGCACCCCCACCCAGGTGTACGGGCGTCCGGCCACCCTCTACGTCGCCGCGTTCCTGGGCAGCCCCCGGATGAACCTGCTGGAGGCGTCGGTCTACGTCCACCTCGACCGGTACGTCGCGCTCAACCTCGGTGAGCAGTCGCTCTACCTGCCCTGGGACGACATCCGCAGCCGGTCGGTGGCGCACTACCACGGTGAACGGATCGTGGTCGGGATGCGTGCCGAGGCGCTGACCCCGGTGCCCCCGGACGCGCCGGGCGACGTCCTCCAGGGGCGGATCCGCTACCTGGAGCACCACGGTCACGAGTCGCTCGCCTTCCTGGACGTGGGGGCGACCGCCGTGGTGGTGGACGAGATGAGCGGCCCGGTCGGCGGCCCGGGGGCGGGCGCGCGCAGCCTGCGCCGGGGGCTCGGGCAGGTGGTGCAGCGGCTCACCGGCCGGGCGGCCGAGCAGGTGGAGTCGGCGACCGGTGGTGGCAGCCGGACGAGTGTGCTCGGTGACCCGGGCCGGCACCACCGTCGTCCGGCGGAGCTGGCGGTCCGGCTGGCCCCGTACCCGGCGGTCTCGTCGGGCCAGCAGCTCGCGGTCTCGGTACGGATGGACGCCGTGCACTTCTTCGACGAGCGCGGCGACCGGATCGACGTGGGCTGGCGCTGACCGGCCGGGGTGGCGTCCTTGCCCCAGAAACCTACCGGACAGTAACGTCTGGGTATGTCCATCGACTCGCGCCAGGTGGCCGCCGGTCTGCTCGCGGCGGTCCCGTTCGTCCGTACCCTCGATCTCGAGGTCGTCGAGGTCGCGCCGGAAGCCGACGGCGGGATCCGGGCGGTGCTGCGGCTGCCCGACACCCCGGCCACCCACAACCACGTCGGCGGCCCGCACGCCGGGGCGATGTTCGCCCTCGGCGAGAGCGCCTCCGGCGCGGTGGTGCTGGCCGCCTTCGGGCATTTGCTGGACCGGGCCACCCCGCTGGCCGTCAGCGCCGACATCAGGTACCGCAAGCTGGCGATGGGGCCGGTCACCGCCACCGCCCGGCTCGGTCGCCCGGCCGCCGAGGTGACCGCCGAACTGGAGTCCGGCCAGCGTCCCGAGTTCCCGGTACCCATCGAGATCGCCACCGCCGACGGGACCGTCACCACCACGATGACCGTGCTCTGGACCCTGCGCCCCAACAGCTGAATCGGCGTTTGCCGGGCGGCCCGGCTGGTTAGATTCATGGGGTGCTGGGCCTACCTGATCATGTGACCGCCTGTCTCTTCGATCTGGACGGCGTGCTGACGCAGACCGCCCGGGTGCACAACGCCGCGTGGACCGAGACCTTCGACGCGTTCCTCCGGAACCGGTCCACCGCGACCGGCGAGCCGTACCGCCCCTTCGACCCCGGTGACGACTACAACCGGTACGTCGACGGCCGCCCCCGGGCCGACGGGGTACGCGCCTTTCTCGCCTCGCGCGGCATCGCCCTGCCCGAGGGCGAGCCGGACGACCCGCCCGGCGCGGAGACCGTGCACGGCCTCGGCAACCGCAAGAACGTCGTGCTGCTGGAACGGCTGCGCAGCGGCGGGGTGGAGGTCTACCCCGGTTCGGTGGCGTACCTGGAGGCGGCCACCGCCGCCGGGCTGCGCCGCGCCGTCGTCTCGGCCAGCGCCAACTGCCGCCAGGTGGTCGCCGCGGCCGGGCTGGAACACCTGCTCGAAGCCCGGGTGGACGGCCTGGTCGCCCGGGCCGAGGGACTGCGCGGCAAACCGCACCCGGACACCTTCCTTGCCGGGGCCCGGCTGCTCGGCGTGGTGCCCGCCCAGACGGTGGTCTTCGAGGACGCGCTGGCCGGGGTGGCCGCCGGCCGGGCCGGCGGATTCGGGTACGTGGTCGGCGTCGACCGGGTCGGGCAGGCCGACGAACTGCGCGCCCAGGGCGCCGACGTGGTGGTCGCCGACCTCGGTGACCTGCTGAGCGGGGAGCTGGGCGGGTGATCAGGGAACGCACCTTCCCGGTCGAGCCGTGGCACGTCCGGGAGGTGCAGCTCGACCTGGACGTACTGGCCCAGTCGGAGTCGGTGTTCGCGCTCTCCAACGGTCACATCGGGCTGCGCGGCAACCTCGACGAGGGCGAACCGCACGGCCTCCCCGGCACCTACCTCAACTCGTTCTACGAGCTGCGCCCCCTGCCGTACGCGGAGGCCGGCTTCGGGTTCCCCGAGTCCGGGCAGACCGTCGTCAACGTCACCAACGGCAAACTGATCCGGCTGATGATCGACGACGAGCCGCTCGACGTCCGGTACGGCGAACTCCTCGACCACGAACGGGTCCTCGACCTGCGGGCCGGGACGCTGTACCGGACGCTGCACTGGCGTTCCCCGGCCGGCCGGGAGGTGAAGGTGCACAGCACCCGGCTGGTCTCCTTCCGGCAGCGCTCGGTCGCCGCGATCCACTACGAGGTCGAGGCGGTGAACGGGCCGATCCGCCTGATCCTCCAGTCGGAACTGGTCGCCAACGAGAGCCTGCCGGCGCAGAGCCGGGACCCCCGGGTCGCCGCGGTGCTCGAGTCACCCCTGCTCGCCGAGGAACACCTCACCCGGGACACCGGCGGTCTGCTGATCCACCGGACGAAGGTCAGCGGCCTGCGGCTGGCCGCCGCGATGGACCACGAGGTACGCGGCCCGGCGCACACCACCACCGAAACCGAGGGGTACGACGACTGGGTACGCACCACCGTCGGCTGCGTCCTGGAACCGGGCCAGAAACTCCAGGTGGTCAAGCTGCTCACCTACAGCTGGTCGAGCCGGCGGTCCCTGCCGGCGCTGCGCGACCAGGTCGGGGCGGCCCTCGCGGCGGCCAAGCTGGACGGTTGGGACGGTCTGCGCCGCGAGCAGCGGGAGTACCTCGACGAGTTCTGGGAGGCCGCCGACGTCCGGGTCGAGGGCGACCCGGAGGTGCAGCAGGCGGTGCGTTTCGGACTGTTCCACGTGCTCCAGGCCGGGGCGCGGGCCGAACGCCGGCCGATCGCCGCGAAGGGCCTGACCGGCCCCGGCTACGACGGGCACGCCTTCTGGGACACCGAGATGTTCGTGCTGCCGGTGCTCACCTACACCCAGCCGAGCGCGGTCCGGGACGCGCTGTACTGGCGGCACTCCACCCTGGCGCAGGCCCGGGAACGGGCCCGGACGCTCAACCTGGCCGGCGCGGCCTTCCCCTGGCGCACCATCGAGGGGCCGGAGTCGTCGGCGTACTGGCCGGCCGGCACGGCCGCCTTCCACATCGCCGCCGACGTGGCCGACGCGTTGCGCCGGTACGTCCTGGTCACCGGGGACACCGACCTGGAGCAGGCGATCGGGCTGGAACTGCTGGTCGAGACGGCCCGACTGTGGCGCTCGCTGGGGCACCACGACCGGCACGGCGCGTTCCACATCGACGGGGTGACCGGGCCGGACGAGTACACCGCGGTCAAGAACGACAACATCTACACCAACCTGATGGCCCAACGGAACCTGCTCACCGCCGCCGACGTGGCGATGCGCCACCGCGACCAGGCGATCCGGCTCGGGGTGACCGAGGAGGAGGCGGCGGCCTGGCGGGACGCGGCCAACGCCATGCACATCCCGTACGACGACGAGATCCTGGTGCACGAGCAGGTCGAGGGCTTCACCCGGCTGGAGGAATGGGACTTCGAGCACACCCCGCCGGACAAGTACCCGCTGCTGCTGCACTACCCGTACTTCGACCTGTACCGCAAACAGGTGGTCAAGCAGGCGGACCTGGTGCTGGCGATGCACTGGCGGGGCGACGCGTTCAGCCCGGTCGACAAGGCGCGCAACTTCGACTACTACGAGCGGCGTACCGTCCGGGACTCGTCCCTGTCGGCCTGCACGCAGGCGGTGCTGGCGGCCGAGGTGGGCCATCCCGAGCTGGCGCACAGCTACCTGCGCGAGGCCGCGCTGATGGACCTGCACGACCTGAACGAGAACACCCGCGACGGCGTGCACATGGCCTCCCTGGCCGGCGCGTGGATCGCCCTGGTGGCCGGTTTCGGTGGCCTGCGCGACCATGACGGCACGCTGGCCTTCTGCCCGAGACTGTCCAGCCGGCTCAGCCGCCTGGAGTTCTCCGTCCAGTGGCGGGGCCTGCGGCTGAGGGTGGACATCCGGGCGCACCAGACGACGTACTCGCTGCGGCACGGCGGGCCGGACGCCGTCCTGGAACTGCTGCACCACGGCGAACCGGTCCGGGTGACCTGCGCCCAGCCGGTCACCATGCCGGTGCCGCCGCCGCACCCGTCCGGCCCGGCCCCGCAACAGCCCCCGGGCCGGGCCCCGCTCCGCCAGGCCGACAAGATCCGCGAGTGAACCGCCCGGCCGGACCTCCGGGCACCTGAGCGTGCCGCCCGGCCGTGCGACTCCTGAGCGCGCCGGCCCGGCCGTGCGACTCCTGAGCGGCCCGGCCCGGCCGTGCGACTCCTGAGCGGCCCGGCCCGGCCGTGCGACTCCTGAGCGCGCCGGCCCGGCCGTCCGACTCCTGAGCGCGCCGGCCGGCCGGTCATCCGGTCGGGTCGTGCGTCGGGGCGGCGTCCGGGCGCGTCGGGGGTGCTCAGCGCCTCCGTTCGCGGGTACCGGTGGTGGAGGGCCGGCCGGCGGCGTCGTGCGGGGCCATCGCGCGGGGGTCGTCGGCGGTACGGGCCTGGGCCGCCTCGTCCGCCCAGTCCCGCCCGCGCTCCTCGTCCTCGCGTCGGCCCTGCTCGTCGCGCCGCTTGCGGGCCTGCTCCTGCTGCGCCATGTCGATCCTCCCCCGTGGCCGGCGGGCCGGTCGCGCCGCCGCTGACCGCGCCTACCCCTCACCCCCACCACCAAACCCACCCCCCGGTCCTGTTGATCATGAAGTTGTTGACACGACACGCCGGTGCGCCGGACAACAACTTCATGGTCAACGCAACAACTTCATGATCAACGTGGGCGACGGACGGCAGGTAGGCGGCGCGGAGGAGGGCCGGCCCCGGCCCACCGGGTGTCGGCCACAGGTGGGACTGTGGCCGACCGGGGCGGGTATCCGGGGACGGAGAGCCGGCGGCCGGCCGGCGGAGCCCGACGGAGGTCGGACCGTGACCACGGACGTACGCGCCATGCCGGCGACCATTCCGGTCGCCGACGTCGAACTCCTCGCGGACCTGCTCGTACCGGTCGAACCGGTCGGTGTCGTGCTGTTCGCGCACGGCAGTGGCTCGTCCCGGCACAGCCCGCGCAACGTGGCGGTGGCGCACACGCTCAACGACCGGGCGCTCGCCACCGTCCTGGTGGACCTGCTGACCCCCGAGGAGGAGCGGGTGGACGAGCGGACCGCCGAACTCCGGTTCGACATCGGTCTGCTCGCCGGGCGGCTGGCCGGCATCGTCGATTGGCTCGCCACCGACCCCACCCTGGGCGGGCTGCCCGTCGGGCTGTTCGGGGCCAGCACCGGCGCGGCCGGGGCGCTGGTGGCGGCGGCGGCCCGCCCGGAACGGGTCCGGGCGGTGGTCTCCCGGGGTGGCCGCCCGGATCTGGCCGGCGAGGCCCTGGCCCGGGTACGCGCGCCGAGCCTGCTGCTGGTCGGTGGCCGGGACGAGCAGGTGATCGGGTTGAACGAGTCCGCCATGACCTCCCTCGACGGGGTGGCCGAGCTGCGGGTGGTGCCCGGCGCGACGCACCTGTTCGAGGAGCCCGGCACCCTGGAGCAGGTGGCCGACGAGGCCGGTACCTGGTTCACCACCCACCTCCGACGCTGAAGCCGGGCCGGGTACGGCGTGGCCAGGCGGGCGGCGGTGAGGGGGACAGGCGGGCGTCGGCGTGGTCAGGCTGGCGTCGGTGAGGCGTGGTCAGGCGGGCGTCGGTGGGCCGGCGGGCGGTGGCGTGGTGGTGGGCGGTGGGGTGGTGGGCGGCGGCAGGTCCGCCCTGCGGTGCCGCTGGATGGTGTCGACCACGCGGTACGCGACGGCGGTGACCGGCACCGACACGAAGGCGCCCGCGATCCCGGCGATCAGCGTGCCGGCGGTCACCGCCACCAGGATCACCGCCGGGTGCAGCCGTACCTGACGCTTCATGATCAGCGGTTCCAGCAGGTTGCCCTCGGCCTGCTGCACGGCGATCACCGCCGCGAGGACCAACAGGGCGGTGCCGGGACCGTTCGCGGCGAGCGCCACCAGTACGGCGACGGCACCCGCGACGGTGGCCCCGATGATCGGGACGAACGCGCCGAGGAAGGTGATCAGCGCCAACGGGAACGCCAACGGCACGCCGAGCAGGACCAGGGCCAGCCCGATGCCGACGGCGTCGATCGCGGCGATCATCATGGTGCCCCGGCTGTACGCGCCGAGCGTGTGCCAGCCGGCCCGGCCCGCCTCGGCGGCGACCGTCCGGTTGCGCTCGGAGACCCGGCCGACCACCCACCGCCACATCGGCCGACCGTCCTTCAGCAGGAAGAACAGCAGTACCAGCGAGAGCAGGACCGCGCCGGCCACCTCGGCGGCGGCCCGCGCGCCGGAGACCGGGTCCGGTGAGCTGCCGCTCATCCCGCTCTGCGCCTGCTTGACCAGCCGATCGAGCTGGGCGTCGCTGACCGGCAGGGTGGACGTGACGAAGTCCCGGGTCCGTTCGACGCCCTGGTCGAGTTCGCTGGTGAGTTCGCTGAACTGGCCGGCGGTCAGGCTCCACACCAGCGCGACCGCACCGAAGATCACCCCGAGCAGGAGCAGCACGGTGAGCAGCGCCGCCAGCGCACCCGGCAGCCGTAGCCGGCGCAGCAGCCGGGTGACCGGATCGAGCAGCGCGGTGAGGAAGAAGGTGGCGGCCAGGGCGATCGCCAGCGGGGCCAGCAGCACCGCGATCCGGCCGATCAGGTAGAGCGCCGCGACGACCAGCACCAGGCAGGCGCTCCACATCACCACCGACCGCACCAGCCAGGGCAGCCGGTCCCAGGTGCCCCGCAGCCCGTCCCGCCCGGTCGGCCCGTCGGGCACGCGTACCGCCCCGGTCGGCCGGTCGGGCGTCCGTAAGCCGTCGTCGTCGATCACGTCGGTCCTCCTCGATGTGTTCGCTGCTCCCGGTACCCGCCGGTCGGCCGGTCGACACTCCGCCGACGGGTCCCCGATCGGTGGGTTGTTTGTGCGGTGCGGGCCAGGGAAGGCAGCAGGAACCGACCCGAGGTGGAAGGAGAACCCCGTGAGCGACTTCATGGACAAGGCCAAGGACTTCGCCGGCCAGCACGACAAGCAGGTGGACCAGGGCCTGGAGAAGGCCGGTGAGCAGGTGGACCAGCGCACCGGCGGGAAGCACGACAAGCAGATCGACCAGGGTGTGGACCAGGCCCAGCGGCGTACCGGTGAGGGCGACCAGGTGCGCTGAGCCCTCGTTCGGCATCCCGGGCACTGGTCAGGATCGACCACTCTCGCTACTATCCGCAATCAGGGCATGACTCGATGTCGAGTCGTGGGCAGCGGACGTGACAGCCGCGGTGACGCGGCCGCCGACGAGAGGACGTCATCCGGTGACCGACACGATCGCGCACTCCTACCCCTTCGGCGCACCCGACCGGCTCAACCTCGACCCCCGGTACGCCGAACTCCGCCGCGACGAGCCGCTGGTCCGGGTGCGGCTGCCGTACGGGGAACCGGCCTGGCTCGCCACCCGGTACGCCGACGTGCGCATGGTGCTCGGCGACTCCCGGTTCAGCCGGGCCGCCGCGGTGGGGCGCGACGAACCTCGCAACGTCCCGGAGCAGCGGGAGTCCGGCATCCTCGGGATGGATCCGCCCGAACACACCCGGCTGCGGCGGGTGGTGGCGAAGGCGTTCACCGCCCGCCGGGTCGAGGAGCTGCGGCCCCGTACCCGACGGATCGCCGACGAACTGGTCGACGGGATGCTCGCCGCCGGGGCGCCCGCCGATCTGGTCGCGCACGTCGCCACCCCGCTGCCGATCCGGGTCATCTGTGACCTGCTCGGTGTGCCGGTGGCCGACCAGGACCGGTTCCACACCTGGTCCGAGGCGATCGTCTCGACCACCGCGTTGACCCCGGAACGCGCCCAGAAGTATCTCGACAACCTGCTGTCGTACATGGCCGGGCTGGTCGAGCAGCGGCGCCGGACGCCGACCGACGACCTGATCGGCGCGATGGTTCGGACCCGTGACTCCGACGCCGACCGGCTCACCGAGGACGAGCTGGTCAGGCTGGCCGCCGGGCTGCTCGCGGCCGGGCACGAGACCACCGTGAACCAGATCCCCAACCTGGTGTACGTGCTGCTGACCAACCCGGAGCAGTGGGCGCGGCTGCGCGCCGAGCCGGAGCTGGTGCCGAGCGCCGTCGAGGAGCTGATGCGGTTCATCCCGCTCGGCGCGACCGCCGCCTTCCCCCGGTACGCCACCGAGGACGTCGAGGTCGGCGGGGTGCTGGTCCGGGCCGGTGAGCCGGTCATCGTCTCGATCCATTCGGCGAACCGGGACGAGCGGGCCTTCGCCGAGCCGGACGTGATCGACCTGGCCCGGTCGGTCAACCCGCACCTCGGCTTCGGGCACGGCGTCCACCACTGCGTCGGCGCGCAGCTGGCCCGGATGGAACTCCAGGTCGTCCTGGGCACCCTGCTCGACCGGACGCCCGACCTGCGGCTCGCCGTGTCCGAGCCGGAACTGACCTGGAAGTCCGGCCTGCTGGTGCGTGGCCTGACCAGCCTGCCGGTGAGCTGGTAGCGAGAGGAGACCCCTGTGACCTCGGCGTGGCGGGTGACCGTCGACCCCACCCGGTGTATCGGATCCGGCATCTGTACGGGTGCCGCACCGGACCATTTCGTCCTCGTTGACGGCCTGTCCTGTCCCCGGGACGAGCTGATCGAGCCGGCGGACCCGGTGATCGACGCGGCCGAGTCCTGCCCGGTGGAGGCCATCCAGGTGGCCGACGCGGCGAGCGACCGGCGGATCGCCCCGGAGCTGTGAAGTCGGATTGATTCGGCCCCGGGACGGTGGCGGAGCCGGGTTCGGCCCGGGACCGTGACGGTCCCGGGCCGAACTGTCCCGGCTGTCCGGGCGGCTCTGCTGTCCGGTGTGGTCAGTGGGTCTGCTTCTCCCGCAGCTCGGTCACCGAGGTGGGACGGCCGCTGATCGCGTCACGTACCCGGTCCACCAGCCCGGTGCCGGGGGCGAGCAGCTTGTTCGCCGGCGGACGGTCCGGTGCGGCCGGGTGCGGCCGGGTGGGCGCGGTCTTCTTCGCCGCCTCCACCTTGCCGGCCAGCTCCACCAGTTCCTCGTGTGCGACGGCGGCCCGCAGCCGGGGGAACAGGTCGCTCTCCTCTTCCTGGACGTGGTGCCGGATGGTGCTGGTCAGGTGGGCCAGCAGCTCGTCGAAACGGGGGTCGGACGGGTCCAGGGACTCCAGGTCCTTCATGGTCCGTTCGGCGTCGGAGTGTTCGTCGATCTCGTGGTCGGCGAGCTGGTCACCGTCGGGGAGGGCCTTACGGGCGGCCGGGTAGACGTACGCCTCCTCGGCGATCGAGTGCCGGACCAGTTCGGCGATCACCACGTCGGCGAGCTGTCGACGGTGCTCCGGCGTGCCCTGCCGGCTCTCCAGTTCGACGAAGAGTGCCTCGACCTCGCGGTGGTCGGTGGTCAGGATGTCGATGACGTCCCGTCCGGCCGTGCCTTCATGGTGGGTCATGTCTGTGCCCCTTACCGGTACGAGCTGTTGCGGATGCTCGATTCGGTACCCCTCGATCCGGGGCTCAACCCCGTCGCCGGAAAGTGGACGCCGACCGGCCGGGCCCCGTCCGGCCCGGCACCCCGAGGGGCCGGCCCCCGGTTCGGGGTGGCCGGCCCGTCGGCGTCGGGTGCCCGTTGACGTCGGGTGCCGGTCAGGTCAGGAGCTGTAGCCGCGTTCGGCGATCCAGTGGGCCAACCGCTCGGTGCTGAGCCAGTACTCGCCGACCGGGTCGGCCGGGTCCGCGATGCGTACGGTGTCACCGCCGTCCCGGTAGGCGACCACCGTCAGGTAGTGCCCACCCGGGTACGAGTGCTCCCGGCCGTCGGTGTCGACCGTCCCGCCCTTGATGTTGGCGACCACCGGGTCACCGGCGTCCAGGGCGTCCACGACGTCGGCGCGGAGCCGTTCGATCTGCTCGGGGCGGGCCACCGGGTCCCGGATCTCGGTGGTCCGGTAACCGCCGCCGGTCAGCTCGTTCAGCACCCGGGTGACGTCCTCGGCCGAGTTGGTGCCGGCGACGGTGGTGCCGAGCTTCTCGGCCAACTCGTCCTGGCTGAGGAGCTTGCCATCGGCGGAGAGGGCGATCCGGGTGGCGGCCGGGCCACAGTAGTAGAAGTTCGGCTGGGCCTGGTAGGCGACGCGGAGCGCGCGTTCCCGGCGGGTGTCCCGGGCGTCCCGGTCGTCCCGCCGGTCACCGGCGTCACTCCGGTCCCAGCGGGCCGGGGAGGTCGTGGTCCGCTCGGCCGGTCCGGCGATGGCGGACGTCGGTCCGGTCGTGGTGGCCGCCGGTCCGGTCGCGGCGTGTGCGGCCACCGCCGGTCCGACCACGGCACCACCGGTGAGGACCAGGCCGGCGACGGAGAGGCTGCTTCTGCGCAGGATCCGGTTCACGTCGAAGCTCCTTCGGGGGTTGACGGCGTCGCGGCCGGGGGCGGGTGGCGCGACGCGGCACCGCGTGGGCGCTCGGCTGTTCGGGGAATCCAGCGGCCCTGCTCGGGCCTACCGAGCATGCAACGACCCGGCCCCGGCCCGCATTTCGGCGGGGCCTCGGGGAGCAGCGGGGACGGACGGTTCAGAGGCTGCCGAGCAGGCGGGTCACGGTGATCTCGATGACGACCCGGGCGGGATTCGGGCGGGGTGGCCGGTACCGCTCGGTGTAACGGCGTTCCGCCTCGGTTACCGCCGCCGTGTCCGACCGCACCACGGCCCGGCCCTCGATGGTCAGCCAGCGTCGCCCGTCGACCTGACAGACCGCCACCAGGGCACCCTCGGGGCCGGCTGCGGCGACGTGACGCGCCTTGCGGGACGTTCCGGAGGTGATCACCCGGGCCAGGCCGGCGGCCGCGTCGAAGGTGACCCCGACCGGTACGACGTGCGGGGTGCCGTCCGCGCGTACGGTGGTCAGGGTCGCCAGGTGCCGTTCCCGGCAGAAGGCGGCGACCCGCTCGTCATGCGGGGCCAGGCGGTGCCCGCCCCCCGATCGCTGCCCCATGCGCGTCCCCTGTCTCCGGCTGTCAGCTACCGGCGATCATGACACGGTCGCCGCGGAGCCGGCCGGGGATCAGGCGACGGCGGCCCGACCCCGGCGGTACTCGGTCCGGGCCGGGCGCGGCTCGACGACCGGAACCGGCTGGGTGGCCTCGGTCAGCGGGAGCAGGCTGTCGGTCTCCGGCCTGCGCAGCGTGGCGGTCCAGGTCTCGTCCCGCAGGCTCCGGGCTGCGGCGGCGGCCAGCTCGGCGGCCTGCCAGGCGACCCGCTCCCGCTCGGTGGCGGCCCGGTGCCGGGCGAGCAGGTGGTCCCGGACCGCCCGCCGCAGCATCACTTCCTGCTCGACCGGGTGCCGGCGCGGGTCCCAGCCGGCGCGGTACGCGAGCGCGTCGTCGAGCTGCGCCTTCGAGAGTTCCCCACGCTGGTACGCGGCCAGCGCCGCCCGGTGCAGGTACCGCTCCCGGTCGGCGTACTCGGCCGGCGTCTGCGGCGTACGGGGCAGCGGCATGGCCGCGGCGGCGGCCAACCGACGCAGGTCCTCCTCGACGGTCTGGTACGCCTGCCAGGCGGTCTCGACCTCCTCCTGGGCGGCGAGCCACTCGGCCCGGCGGCGCTCGGCGGTCGTCGCGGCGCGTTCGGCGGCGACGGCGATCTCCTCCGCGTACCGGTCGAGGTCGCGCTGCTCCTCGGCCACCTCGGGTTCGGCCGGTAGGACGGCCCGCCGGATGCGTTCCCCGGCCCGGAACCGGTCCGGCCGGACGAGCAGGGTGGCCACGGCGGCCACGATCACGCCGAGCAGGGCCAGCCAGATGACGGCGGCCCGGGGGACGTCGAGCAGGACGGAGGAGAGAACGGTCTGCATCATCACCAGCACCTCGTGACGGAACGGACGGGACAGGCTCGACAGGGATGCCCGGACGACCGGGCGGAGACGGACCACGCGACCCACGGGCCCCCGGAGCCGTCGGCACCGCGACCGGGAACCGGTGGGCCGACCCACGGACGTCCGGGACCGGGCGGGCCGACCCACGGCGACCGGAGAGCGGCCGGACCGGGTGCGCCTGCCGGGGTGCGGCAGGGCCTACCGGAAGGCGGCCGGACTACCGGGGCGTAGCGGCCTGCCGGGGGTGCGGCCGGACCACCGGGGTACGGCCGGAGCCGAAGACGGTCAGGTGCGCGGTCGGGAACTGCCGGCGGCGCGCGTGCGCGGGCGGGCGGTCGCGGTCAGGCGCGGGGCGGGCCGCGGAGACCGAGCGGCCCCCGGTCGGGGGCGGCGGTGAGCGGGACCGGCCGGAACCGCACCGGAGTGGTGGCCGGTCGGTCGGCGGCGGGTCGGTCGGCGGCGGCCGGATCGCGCGGGGGCCGCTCGGCCAGCCCGGCGCGCTCGTCGACCGGCCGGTCGACGGCCTGCGGTGGGCCGGTCAGGGCCGGGCGTAGCTGGACGGCGGCCGGTGTGGACGGGGCCGCCGTGGTGGCCGTCGCGCCGCCGAAGGTCAGCGTCAGGACCAGCGCGGCCATCGCCAGTCGGGTCAGCACCCGCAGCGCGCGCAGCACCGTCGGCCGCAACGGGCGGACGAAGGCTGAGGGCTGCACGGTTCCAACCTAACCCCGCGGCGGCCCGGTCGCCTCTCCGGGAAACAGGTGTGACCGGTTCCACCGCCATTCGCCGGACAGCCTGCTCCCACCGGGGATACGGGCGCCGGGGCCACTGTGGATGCATCGACGACGATGATATTTACGACAGTTTTCCCAGGTGGGCCGCCGGGCATCTGTCGGCCGGCCGGCGTCGACCGGACGCCGCCGGAGCCGATCGGTGAAGGAGTTCTCATGGGAGCACGACGTCGGGGTGCGGGCCTGGTGGCCCTCGCCGCCGCACTGCTGGTCACCGCCGTGCCGGGCCCGGCAGCCGCAGCCACGGTGGACACCGGGCTGGTCCGGCCGGTGGAGTCGGTGGACGTGCAGCGGTACGTCGGTGAGTGGTACCAGGTGGCCGCCGTCCCGGCCATCTTCGAGATCCAGTGCTTCAAGAACGTCAAGGCCCGGTACGACGTCCAGCCGGACGGCACGATCGGGGTGTACAACAGCTGCCGGACGATCATCGGCACCACCAGCGCGGTCACCGGCCGGGCCCGCAGCGAGAACCCGCCGGCCGACTCGGTGCTGACCGTCTCGTTCCTCAAGCTGGCCGGTCAGTGGCGGTACTTCGGCGGCCCCAACTACGTGATCATCGGGCTGGACCCGGAGTACCGCTGGGCGGTGGTCGGCGACCCGGACCGTAGCAGTGGCTTCGTGCTCTCCCGGGAGCCGGTGCTGACCGCCGGGCAGACGGCGGCGGCGAAGGCGGTGCTGACCGCCAACGGCTACGACCTGTGCGACTTCCGGACCACCCGGCAGGACGGGGGCGCGCCGGCCGGCCCGTTCTGCTGACCGCTGCCGGCCCGGGGCCGGCCGCTGGTCGTCACGAGGGGGACGGCTCGGCGGTCGGCTCGGGGTCGACCGGGTCGGTGAAGAGGGCCAGCAGGGCACCCACGCTCTGGTACGCCTCGGCGGGGTGGCGGAACCGTCCGGCCGGGTTCACCGTGTACTCGTTGCGTCGGCCGACCCGGGTCCGCTGGAGGTAACCCTCGGCTTCCAGGTCGGCGACGATCGCCTGGGCGGCCCGCTCGGTGACCCCCACCTCGTCGGCGACGTCGCGCAGCCGGGCGGTCGGGTTGCGGGCGATGGCGAGCAGTACGTGCGCGTGGTTGGTGAGGAAGGTCCAGTGTCGCTGGCTCCCGTTCTCACTGCGTGTCGTCGCCATGACCGTCATGCTATGACCATGCCTTCGTGTTCCGGTCTCGCACCCTGGACGGATGTCAACACCTGAAACGCAGATCACGTATCTCTTGACGTAGTTTGCGCTGCGTGTGACCGTGGTGGCAAGCCGTGTCCATCCCCGCCGGGGAGCGCGGACCGGCCCGGTGAAGGGGTGGGAAAGCAATGACCGTTCCCGGATCGCAACGGCCTCCGGCGACTCCGGCGCAGGCCCTGGCCGAGTTGCAGGCCGGCAACCGGCGCTTCGTCACCGGTGACACCAGGCACCCCAACCAGGACGCCGACCACCGGGCCGCCGTCGCCGACGGCCAGCACCCGTTCGCGGTGATCCTCGGCTGCTCGGACTCCCGCCTCGCCGCCGAGATCATCTTCGACCGGGGTCTCGGTGACCTCTTCGTGGTGCGTACCGCCGGGCACACCGTCGGGGCCGAGGTGCTCGGCAGCGTCGAGTACGCGGTGGCCGTCCTGGGGACCCCGCTGGTGGTCGTCCTCGGGCACGACTCGTGCGGGGCGGTGCAGGCCGCCCGGGAGGCGGACGGCACCGGTACGGCACCCTCCGGTCACCTCGGCGCGATCGTCGGCGCGGTGGTGCCCAGCCTGCGCCGGGCCGCCCGGCAGGGCGTCGACGACATCGAGGGGATCGTCGACATCCACATCTCCCACACGGTCGACGTGCTGCTGGAACGGTCGGTGACCCTGGCCCGAGCGGTCGAGCTCGGGCAGTGCGCGGTGGTCGGCATGTCGTACCGGCTCGCCGCCGGTGAGGTCCAGGTGGTCGCCCCCCTGCCGGCCGACGACCGGTACACCCTCGCCGCCGGGCCGCTCGCCCCGGCCGAACCCCGCTGACGTACCCGCCGAACCGCGCCCGGACCGCCGCCGACGTACCCGCCGGACCTCGCCCGGACCGCCGTCGGGACCCCGCCTGGCTCCCGGCCGGGGTTCCCGCCGGAACCCTGCCGACGACGGACCGCCCGACAACCGCGACAGCCCCCCTCCGTACCCGGAGAGGGGCTGTCGGCGTCGGTGCGGGTGGCTCAGAGCAGCGACACGTGCACGTGGTCGGTGTGGTCGGACGGACCGCTGTACGAACTCCAGCCGGTCGCCGGGAACCAGATCAGCTTGTTCCAGATCACGTAGTAGACGCCCAGCCGGTCGGCGTTACGGACCAGGAACGCGCTCAGGTTGTTGCCGTACTTCCGCTCGTCCATCGTGTCCCACGAGCTGAAGCCCTTGTTCTGGAGCGACCAGTCGCAGGCCCGGCCCTTCGGGTGCTCGTACGGCCCGCCGGGTCGGTAGCACCCCACGAACCGGTCGAACCCGGCCCGCTTGACCTCCTTGTACATGTGGAGGGTGCGGGGGGTGATGCAGCCGCCGGTGGTCGGGTCGTCCTCGGTGCAGCTCATCGGCTGCCACTCGCCGCTGGAGGACCGTCCCGGGCCCATCCGGGCCACCGGGGAGGTGGCGTCCACGAAACCACCGGTCACCCGGAGGCCGCCGACCAGGGCGAGCGACTTCTCCGCCTCGCTCTTGCGCTTGCGCAGGATGTCGTTCTGCTTCTGCTGCTCGAGGATCTCGGCGTCGAGCGCCTTCTTGGCGCGTACCGTCTGCTCCCGGGCAGTGGTGACCGCGGCGATCCGCTTGGCGTTGATCCGGTTCATCTCGTCGAGCGCGCTGACCCGTCGGACGAACGAGTCGGGGGAGTTGGTGTCGAGCAGCAGGGCCGCCGCGCCGATCCGGCCGGTCCGGTAGGACTGGGCGGCGATCGTGGCCACCTGCGGGGTGAGCGCCTTCAGTTCGCTCTCGGCGCGCTGCACCTCGAGGGCCAGCGTCAACTGCCGCTTCTTCGACTCCTCCAGCTTGACCTTCGCCTGCGCGTAGCTGCGGTTCGCCGCCTCGATCACGTCGTTGAGCATCTTGGGCTGCCCGCCCTCGTGCCCGGAGGGGGACGAGGGGTTCGAGGGGGCCGCGCTGGCCGGTGCCGGACCGGCGGCCACGGCGCACACGGCGAGTACGGCGACAACGGGTTTCAGCCACCGGCGTAGGGGTGCCGTCACAGTGTTCCCTTCCGTCGACCGCCGACCGGGTTAGCTGACGGGTTCGGGGCGGAAGTGGCCCCTACCGCTGGCGCGGATGCACCCCACGAACCTGGTTCCCCGGCTCGCCCACAGGCGATTGGGCGGTGGCCCCGCTGGCGCCGCTGCGCGCCTTCGGCGGTGACCGGCAGCGAGGTTACCCGACGGCGGCCGTTGGTTTCTACGTCCGTATCCCGACCAAAAGCGTTATTTGGTAATCCCTTTCCGTCACTCGTGACACATTTATCAAGATCACGGGGGGTGGTGGTCACGCTGAGGAGTGTCACCATGTCGTATCCGTGCTCCTTTGCCGGGTCGGCCAGGCGGCGGGGGTGTCGGCGGGTTCGGTGGTGCCGCGCGGGGTACTCAGGGCGGCCAATGCGTCGTCCCGGTCGCCGGTGGGCCGGGGCGGACGGGTGGTCGTCGGGCGGCCCCGACCGGCGGTGGTGACCAGCGCGGCCAGGCCGGTGGTGATCGGTACGGCGGCGATCAGGCCGAGCGTCGCGACGATGCTGCGGACGATCTCCTGGGCCAGGAACTCGCTGGTCACGATCTCGCTGACGCCCCGGGTGTCGGCTGTGATCAGCAGCAACAGCGGCAGCGACGCGCCCGCGTAGGCGAGCACGATCGTGTTGACCGTCGAGGCGATGTGCGCCCGGCCGACCCGGGTGGCCGCCCGGTAGAGCTGGAGCCGGGTCAGGTTCGGATTGGCGTGCGCCAGCTCGGTGACCGTGGCCGCCTGGGTGACCGTCACGTCGTCCAGGACGCCCAGCGAACCGATGATGATGCCGGCCAGCAGCAGCCCGTGCAGGTCCACGTCGGCCTGGAACATCGACAGCGTGGTGGCGTCCTCCGAGCCGTGTCCCGTCAAATGTGTGAACGCGGTCGCCAACACGCCGAGAATTCCGGTGAGCACCAGACTCGCCAGGGTGCCCAGCACCGCCACCGAGGTCTGCGCGCTGATCCCGTGGGTGAGATACAACACCACGAACATGATCAGGGCCGCGCCGGTGATCGCCACCGGCAGCGGGGACTGGCCGGCGCCGATCCCGGGCAGCACGAAGAGCAGCAGGATGCCGAAACTGACCACCAGCCCACCGAGCGCGGCCAGCCCACGCCACCGGCCGAACGCCACGATGGCGACCGCGAAGACCAGGGCCAGCCAGACCAGCGGCTTCCCGCGCTGGTGCGCGGCGATGCTGTAGTTGCTCACCGTCGGGTCGGTCGGGTCGGTCAGCACGACCAGTACCACCTTGTCGCCGACGTCGACCTTTGGCGCACCCGGACCGGCCGGGATCGGCGTCTCCACCTGCCGCCCGGCGTCCGGCCCGGTGTCCACCGACACGGTGGCGGTGCCGCACGGCCCCTCGCCCCCGTCCGGATCCTCCGGCGTCGGCGGGCACGTCTCGGTCACCAACCGGCTGACCGTGCCGTGGTAGCGCGGCACGTCCTCGCCCCCGGGCACCTGCGCGGTGTCCCGGGGCCAGAGCACCAGCGCCGCGACCACGCTCAGCAGGAACAGCGGGACCACGGTCGCGATCAGGATGCGGCGCACCCGTGGCGGTGCCGCCGCGACCGGGCGACTGTGGTCGTGACCCATGGCTACTCCAAACGATCCTCACGTCGGTACGGGCTGACGGTCCGGCCGGTTCATTCTGCCGGGTGGCGGACCCGCCGCTCGCAGCGCATGCTGGCCGGCCAGTCATGATCCACTCCGTTTCAGGTCACGGCTGCCCGCCTCCCGCGTTCTGCTCCGCTGTACCGGGTGCCCCTCCCGGTGCCAGGGCGGCGACCGTCCCACGCAGGCTCGCAGCGCTCCGGTCGAGCTGCTCGGCGGCCCGTACCCACTGCTCGCTCACCGCCGCCACGGTCGGATCGTGCCGCCTCGCGGCGCGCAGCTGTTCCTCGGCGACCCGGATGCGGTGCGGGAACCGGTCGATCCGGTCGGCCGCCGCGCCGAGCCGGACCGCGACCACCGCGAGCGTGGTCGCCCGGTCCCCGCCGGTCCCGCGTCGCCCCGGCGTCCGGCGCAGCCACTGCACGCCCAGGCCGAGCAGCCGTTCCGCCTCGTCGGCCAGGTCCAGCGCCAGATCCGCCCCGTACCGCGCCGCGCGCACCACCGGGTCGGTCGCGCCACCGCCGAGCCGTTCCAGCAGGACCAGCGCGTTCGCCACCATCACGTACGCCTCCCGCAGCTCGTCGGTCACCCCGGACACCGCCCACGCCGCGCTGGCCGCCGGCACGCCGCCCGGCATCGGGTACGCGGGCCCGGCCGCCGGCGTGGCCGGTTCCACGGGGACCGGGGCGTGCCGGTCCGGGCACGGCCAGGGCAGGCCGCAGGAGCACCGTCGCCAACAGGTACGCCAGTCCCGGCGGTGCCGAGGGGCGAGGGGTACGGGGAGTGGTCGCTGCACAGTGGAACCTCCTCTTTCGTCGCCTATGCGGCGATCCAGCGGTAACCGACGGTGTACAGCGTGGACCCAGAAGTCTTACGATCGGAACCCTGCGCCACTGGTTGGGGACTATGAGTAGTCAGTCCAGGTGGTGCAGGGGAAGACCTGACCGAAATCGGGGAAAGCGGGGGAAGTTCATGGGAATCTCGCCATCCGAGTTCCTTATCCGCGAACTACGGCGGCGGCGTACGGCTGCTGGCTTGAGTCAGGGGGCGCTCGGTGAACGCATTCACTACTCGGACACTCATGTCAGTGCGATCGAGACGGGCAGCAAGCCGCCAAGACCCGATTATCTCAGGGCGGTAGACGAGGCGCTAGATACCGGCGGGCTGTTCATCAGCCTGTGGGAAGACCTCGTCAAAGACAGCGCCGCGCCCGTGTGGCTGCGGGAATGGATCGAGTTCGAGCGGGAGGCAAAAGCCTTCCGGTGGTTCGAACCCGGCTTCGTCCCGGGCCTGTTGCAGACAGAGGCTTACGCTCGGGCGTCGCTGGCCGGTGAGATGCTGACAACTGACGAGGTGGATCAACTGGTCGATTCCCGTATGGAGCGGCAGAGCATCCTCGGCAGGGCGCGCCCTCCACTGCTTGTCGTCGCTCTTGACGAGCTGATCGTCCGTCGTCCGGCCTACGGCGACAGGAAGCTGATGGCTCAGCAGGTGGAACACCTCGTCGGGTGCGCTGAGCTTCCCCACGTGCAGATCCACATCGTGCCGGCAGACACCGGCATGTATCCCGGGCTGGGCGGCGGTTTCATCCTGGCCGACTGCGACTCTGGGCCGGTCGCCTACTCGGACAGCCAGATATCGGCGCATATCGTTAACGGCGGCGACGTGCTTGCTAGACTCGCTGCGAGGTGGGAAGGCATTCGTGGTGAGACGCTCACCCGTCAACGATCACTCGATCTCCTCAAGGAAGCAGCGGAGCAATGGGCATGACTACGCCGGCTTGGCGCAAGGCAAGTCGTTCCACGAACAACGGTGGGGCCTGCGTCGAGGTGGCGGACAATCTCCCGGGTGTGGTTCTCGTCCGGGACACCAAGGACCGTGACGGCGGGACGTTGACCTTCAGCCCCGAATCGTGGCGGCGGTTCGTCACCCAGGTCGACGCTCGGCGGTAGGGCCGCCCGGGGTTCGACGGTGGCAGAACCGTTGCGCTCGGTCGATAGCGTTCTCCATTGTGGATCAGTTGACGATGGAGCAGCGAGCGGCCGAGCTGCTCCGGAGTGACGACGTCGACCGGGAGGATCTGCGTTTTTTCCTGTCCCGTCTGCTCCAGATCCAGGACGACCAGGGTCGCGACGTGACCAGGGCGATATCCCGTGCGGTCGTGCTCGGCGTGGTGTTCGTGGTCCTCGCCCATGGCGACCTGGTGGAGGTCGAGCTGCTGGGAATGAAGGTCCAGGATCTGTCCGACTTCCGGTACGTCATTCCGGTCGCCATGGTGCTGCTGGTGCTTCGGGCGGTCGTCGTCCTGCGCCTGTCGCTCTTCTACCGGCGGGTTCTCGGCGAGGTGGTCCGATCGCACCTGCCGGGCTGGCACGCGTCCGGTCTGGTGCCCCTGCTCACTCCGTGGAAGGGGCCGATGTCGACCCACGCCAGTCAGATCCGTCTCGATGCGGCCGAACATCCGGGCATCGACCGGCTTCATCAGGTGCTGCGGGCGGTCGATTCCTCGTCCGGCATTGTCGCGGTGGTGGCCTTTCAGGCGTACGCGTTCGTCAATCTGTTCCAGGATCCGAGGATTCCTGACGTCTCCGTCGGGGTTTCGCTCGGCCTGTCCCTGCTTCTGCTCGCCTTCGTCGGTGCCTACCTGCGGCTGGTGAGGCTGAGCGGCCTACCGGGCCCGCGACGCCGCCCGTCTGCTCTGGCCGATGACCGGTGAACTGTGCCGGCCGTCTGCTCACCTGCGGGTATGCCGCCGGGCTGGCCGACAGTGGTCACGGTGGGTGTCCGTCACGTTGGGTAGCCCTCACGCTGGACGCCTCATCGCACCACGCGCCCTTTGCTCTGCACCCCCATGCGCGCCATGGCCCTTGAGCAGGAAGCCATGCTAGATCGACGATCAAAAGCGGGGTGATCGCCGGTCATTGAACGTGCCTGGCGCGGGGAAGGGTGCAGAGCAAAGGACGCGAAGTGGCGTTCGGGCCCTCGGCCCGGCGGTCACACAAAGTGAGATAAAAGAGGTGTCGACAGAACCGCCGACATGTGTCCGCAGAAGCCGCCGGCAGGTCATCCCGCCGGCAGGTCATGCGGTTGGACGTCCGGACCCGGGGCAGGTACCTCGACTGCCGTGGGCCTGGTGGGGCGGACAGGCGCTTCCGGGCGACGGGCTCACCCGTGCGCCGCAGACGCTGCACTGGCTTCCTGGGGCCACGAACGGACTCCGTCCGGGAACTGGTAGTCCGGGTGCGGGTCCTGCTCGGGCTCCTTGGCTGCTCCGGCTGCGTTCGTCACCCGAAGGTGAATCTTGGTGCCGTCGGAGGCGGTGATCCGTAGGCCCGCCGGGGAGATGTGTACGCCGGGGTAGATGCACGGCTCCCAACTGGTGAATGCGTCGGGGCGTGCGAAGTCGAACAGTTGCACGGCGAACATCACCATGCGTTGCACACGCTGCGGGGGTGGTGGCATCTCGGCCGGCAGTGCGACGGTTGCCGCGTCCGGCTTGGCGGCGGTGACCCAGATCAGCGTCGACGAGCCCGACCGGTGGGTGACCTTTACCCCGGGTGGGGAGTTTCCGCCGGGGGCGGTGTCGGTGCCGTAACGGGTGACGTTCGGGAAATCGGGGTGGGCGCTGGCGCGCAGTAGCGCCTCGATCACGTCAAGGGCTGCGCTTATCTGCATCGCGTCTCCGATTTCCGAACGTGTTCCGGCAACTCGGGCATCGGCACAGTCTAGTCCGGCCGGGGTGGGGGGGCCGGTCAGGCGGAGAGAGGTCAGCCGCGTTTCATCAGGCGGCCGACGGCGGCCATCATCTCGGTGGCCATCTCGTCGGCGCGGCCCTCGGCGGCGCCCTCGTGCATGCAGTGCCGGGCGTGGCCGTCGAGCAGGCCGAGGGCGACCTTGTCCAGGGCGGCCTGGATGGCCGAGATCTGGGTGAGCACGTCGATGCAGTACCGGTCCTCGTCGACCATCTTCTCGATCCCCCGGACCTGGCCCTCGATGCGGCGCAGGCGGGCGAGCAACTGGTCCTTGCTGGCGGTGTAGCCCCGGATCGGCGTGGCTGAGGTCATGGCAGCGAGGATAGCTTACCCCTGGGGGGTATGCTAGCGTCCGGGATGTGGATACCCCTGCCGGGTATCCGTACCGAGAGGAGTTCCGATGGTCACCAGCACGTACCAGGTCCAGGGCATGACCTGCGGGCACTGCGTCAGCGCGGTCAGCGCCGAGGTGGGCGCGCTGGAGGGGGTCAGCGACGTCAAGGTGGACCTGCCCTCCGGTCAGGTCACCGTCACCAGCGAGGCCCCGCTGGCGACCGACGCCGTGCGCGCCGCCGTGGACGAGGCCGGATACGAGCTCGTCGGGTCATGAACACCGGCACCAAGCTGGGGGGCTTCGCCCTTGCTCTCGGGGCGGTCTTCAGCACGGCGTACGGGGCCGGTCAGCTGGCCGGCCCCGGCACCCCCACCAGCGGAAGCAGCCACGAGAGCAGCGACGGCACCAGCCACGGCGACACCGACACGAGGCCCGGAGACACCAACCACGGGAGCACCGACGACAGCGACCACGGGGACGGGGACGGGCACGGCGGGACGACCCAGGCCCCGGCCGGCGACCACCTGCCCGGTGGGCTGCTGGTCTCCGACCGGGGGTACACGTTCACCCCGGTCGACGCCCCGGCCGGCGAGTTCGCCTTCCGGATCACCGGCCCGGACGGGCACCCGGTCACCGCGTTCGACGAGGCACACGACAAGCGGATGCACCTGATCGTGGCCCGCCGGGACCTGTCCGGCTTCCGGCACGTCCACCCCGAGCTGGGCGCGGACGGCACCTGGCGGGTGGCCTCCCCGCTCGGCGCGCCGGGCAGCTGGCGGGCCTTCGCCGACTTCACGCCGACCGGCGGTGAGCCGCTCACCCTGGGCGTGGACGTCGCGGTCCCCGGCAGCTTCACGCCGCGTACGCTGCCCGCGCCGGCGGCCACCGCGACCGTGGACGGGTACACCGTCACCCTCGACGGCACCCTCGAACCCGGGGCCACCAGTGCCGTGACGCTGACCGTCAGTCGGGACGGTGTGCCGGTCACCGACCTTCAGCCGTACCTCGGCGCGTACGGGCACCTGGTGGCGCTGCGCCAGGGCGACCTGGCCTACCTGCACGTGCACCCGGACGGCGTACCCGGGGACGGCCGGACCCGGCCCGGCCCGGAGGTGGCCTTCCGGGCCGAGGTGCCGTCGGCCGGGACGTACCGCCTCTACCTGGACTTCCAGCACGGCGGCGTGGTGCGTACCGCCGAGTTCACCCTGGTGGCCGGCGCGGCCGACCACCCCCACGACTGATCGGAGGTCGTCATGTCCACCGCTGAGCCACTGAAGGTGGCCCCGAACCAGATCGAGCTGGCGATCGGCGGTATGACCTGTGCCTCCTGCGCCGCCCGGATCGAGAAGAAGCTCAACCGCCTCGACGGGGTGACCGCCACGGTCAACTACGCCACCGAGAAGGCCAGCGTCCGGTACGACGACGGGGTCACCCCGGCGGACCTGATCGCCACGGTCGAGAAGACCGGGTACACCGCCGCCCTGCCACCGCCCCCCGCCGAGCCCGACGCGGAGCGCACCGCCGAACCGGTGGACGAGCTGCGCGGGCTGCGTACCCGGCTGTGGGTGTCGGCGGCGCTGGCCGTACCGGTGATCGTGCTGGCCATGGTGCCGGCCTGGCAGTTCACCTACTGGCAGTGGTTGTCGCTGACCCTGGCCGCCCCGGTGGTGGTCTACGGCGGGCTGCCGTTCCACCGGGCCGCGCTGGTCAACCTGCGGCACGGGGCGGCGACCATGGACACCCTGGTCTCGCTGGGCACGCTCGCCGCGTTCGGTTGGTCGCTGTGGGCGCTGTTCCTCGGCGACGCCGGGATGCCCGGCATGACCCACCCGTTCAGCCTCGACATCGCCCGCACCGACGGGGCCGGCAACATCTACCTGGAGGCGGCGGCCGGGGTGACGGTGTTCATCCTCGCCGGCCGGTACTTCGAGGCCCGCTCCAAGCGCACCGCCGGTGCCGCCCTGCGCGCCCTGCTCGAACTGGGGGCCCGGGAGGTGGCGGTGCTCCGCGACGGCGGGGAGACCCGCATCCCGGTCGACCGGCTCGCCGTCGGGGACCGGTTCGTGGTCCGACCCGGCGAGAAGATCGCCACCGACGGGGTGGTCGCCGAGGGCACCTCGGCGGTGGACGCCAGCATGCTCACCGGCGAGTCGGTACCGGTCGAGGTCGGGCCGGGTGACCCGGTGGTCGGGGCGACCGTGAACGCGGGCGGTCGGCTGGTCGTCACCGCCACCCGGGTCGGCGCGGACACCCAGCTCGCCCAGATGGCCAGGCTGGTCGAGCAGGCCCAGACCGGCAAGGCGGCGGTACAGCGGCTGGCCGACCGGATCTCCGGGGTGTTCGTGCCGATCGTGATCGCGCTCGCGGTCGGCACCCTGGGCTGGTGGATCGGCAGCGGCGGCGGCCTGACCGCCGCGTTCACCGCCGCCGTGGCGGTGCTGATCATCGCGTGCCCGTGCGCGCTCGGGCTGGCCACGCCGACCGCGCTGCTGGTGGGCACCGGTCGGGGCGCGCAGCTCGGCATCCTGATCAAGGGCCCGGAGGTGCTGGAGTCCACCCGTCGGGTCGACACCGTCGTGCTCGACAAGACCGGCACCGTCACCACCGGCAGGATGACCCTGGTCGACGTGCTCCCGGCCGCCGGTGAGGACGCCGACGAGCTGCTCCGGCTGGCCGGCGCGCTGGAGGCGGCCAGCGAACACCCGATCGCCCGGGCCGTCGCCGCCGCAGCGGGGGCCGGGGGCAGCACCGCCGCAGCCACCGCCGGAAGCGCTGTCGTCGGGGTCGGGGCCGGGGCCGGGGGTGCCGCCGGAGCGGCGGTCGGGGCCGGCAGGCTGCCGGCGGTCACCGGGTTCGCCAACGTCGAGGGGCTCGGCGTCACCGGCAGCGTCGAGGGCCGGGAACTGGTCGTCGGCCGGGTCCGGCTGCTGCGCGAGCGGGGTCTCGACGTACCGGAGGAGGTGGAACGGGCGGTGACCACCGCGCAGGCCGAGGGGCGGACGGCGGTGGTGGCCGGCTGGGCCGGCCGGGCGCGGGGTGCGCTGGTGGTCGCGGACGTGGTCAAGCCGACCAGCCGGACGGCCATCGACCAGCTTCGGGCGCTCGGGCTGACCCCGGTGCTGCTCACCGGGGACAACGCCGCCGCCGCCCGGACCGTGGCCGCCGAGGTCGGCGTCGACGAGGTGATCGCCGAGGTGCTGCCGGCCGAGAAGGTGGACGTGGTCAAGCGGCTCCAGGCCGAGGGGAAGGTGGTGGCGATGGTCGGGGACGGGGTCAACGACGCCGCCGCGCTCGCCCAGGCCGACCTGGGGCTGGCCATGGGCACCGGTACGGACGCGGCGATCGAGGCGTCCGACCTGACCCTGGTCCGGGGTGACCTGGTGACGGCGGTGGACGCGATCCGGTTGTCCCGACGCACCCTGCGGATCATCAAGAGCAACCTGTTCTGGGCGTTCGCCTACAACGTGGCGGCCCTGCCGCTGGCCGCCGCCGGGCTGCTCAACCCGATGATCGCCGGGGCGGCGATGGCGTTCTCGTCGGTGTTCGTGGTCGCCAACAGTCTCCGGCTGCGCGGCTTCCGGCCAAATGGTTGACCTGCTCGCCTCGGGGTAGGAGGAGGGCACGAACAGACGACCTGGAGGTCCGCATGGGTATCGACGACAAGATCGGCAATGCGTCCGAGCAGGCGGCCGGCAAGGTCAAGGAGGGGGCCGGCCGGGCCACCGGTGACGAGCGGCTGGAGGCCGAGGGCCGGGGGGACCAGGCCAGCGCCAACCTGAAGCAGGCCGGCGAGAAGATCAAGGACGTGTTCAAGAGCTGAGTTCCGTACCGTCGCGTCGGGTCGGCCACACCGGTCGGCCCGACGCGACGTAGGTACGGAGCTTCCCGCCGGACGCGACGCGGGTGTGGAACAGCCCGGTCGAACCGCCGCGACCTGGGTACGGGCAGCGTCCGGTCAACCAGTCGTGACGGCCCGGAACAGCGGGCCGGTCAGGCGGCGGGGGCCAGTTCGGCGAGGAGCAGCTCGACCCGGCGGCGGATCTCGTCGCGGATCGGCCGGACAGCCGCCACGCCCTTGCCGGCGGGGTCGGCGAGCTGCCAGTCCTCGTACCGCTTCCCCGGGAAGACCGGGCAGGCGTCGCCGCAGCCCATGGTGACGATCACGTCGGAGGACTCGGCGGTGGCGTACTCCAGGAGTTTCGGGGTCTGGTCGGTGATGTCCACACCGACCTCACGCATCGCCTCGACGGCCGCCGGGTTGACCGTCTCGGCCGGCGCGCTGCCGGCGGACCGTACCTCGACCGCGTCGCCGGCCAGGTGGCGTAGCCACCCGGCGGCCATCTGGGACCGGCCGGCGTTGTGCACGCAGACGAACAGGACACTGGGCTTGGTCATCGGGGTCTCCTTCGGGTAGGTGGGCGGCGGGTCAGCGCGCCTGCTCGGTCGGTACGGCCCGGTCGGCGGGGACGACGACCCGGTCGGCGGCGGCACCGACGCCGGGGTAGAGGGCGAGCAGCAGCGCGACGCCGACGGTGAGACCGACGAGCTGCGCGAGGACGAAACCGGGCACCGAGGCCGGCGCGATGCCGGCGAAGGTGTCGGTGAACGCGCGGCCGACGGTGACCGCCGGGTTCGCGAACGACGTGGACGAGGTGAACCAGTAGGCCGCGCCGATGTACGCGCCGACGGCCGCCGGGGCGACCGGGGCCCGCCCGGACCTGGCGAGGGCGAACACCAGCAGCACCAGGCCAGCGGTGGCGACCACCTCGCCGAGCCAGAGGTGCCCGCCGGAGCGTTCCTTCCCGGAGAGGGTCACCGCCGACAGGTCGAACATCAGGTTCGCCAGGACCGACCCGGCGATCGCGCCGGTGACCTGGGCGAGAACGTACCCGCCGAGGTCACGGCCGGTGAGGCCGGTGCCGGCGCGGCGGCCGAGGAACCAGTCGGCGGCGGAGACCACCGGATTGAGGTGCGCGCCGGACACCGGCCCGAAGATCAGGATCAGCGCGCCGAGGGCGAAGGCGGTGGCGACCGAGTTCTCCAGCAGTTGCAGCCCGACGTCGTCGGGGGAGAGGGTGGCGGCCATGACGCCGGACCCCACCACGGCGGTGACCAGCAGGGCGGTGCCGGTGAACTCGGCCAGCAGCCGTCGGGGAAGTGCGATGGTCATCGGGTGATCTCTCCAGGTGCCGGGGGGTCGGGACTACCGGGTGACGGGTACGCCGAGCTGGTCGAGCAGCCGCCGGACCCGACGTTCGACGTCGTCACGGATCGGTCGGACCTCGGCCACGGAACGACCGGCGGGATCGTCGATCTCCCAGTTCTCGTAGCGGGTGCCGGGGAAGACCGGGCAGGCGTCGCCGCAGCCCATGGTCACCACCACGTCGGCGGCCCGGACGACCTCGTCCGTCCAGGGCTTCGGATACTCGGTGGAGATGTCGATGCCGCGTTCCGCCATCGCGGCGACGGCCGCCGGGTTGACGCCGGTGCCCGGTTCGCTGCCGCCGGACCAGGCCACCGCGGCCTCCCCGGCGAGGTGGGTGAAGAAGCCGAGGGCCAGCTGCGAGCGGCCGGCGTTGTGGGTGCACAGGAAGAGTACGACCGGTCGGCCGTCGCGATGGTGCCCCTCGACCCGGGCCAGGGCCTGGAGCCGTTGCCGGGCGAACCGCTCGGCGAGCAGCGGCAGGTAGTTCGGGACGCTGCTGCCGCTGGCGAACTGGTCGTAACTGGTGTGCAGGAAACGTTCGATGGTCTCGACCCCGTACGTGCCGGCGAACTCGGTGAGCAGGCGGCTCGCGGCGGTCCGCAGAGCCAGCTGCTGGTCGACGGAGAGGTCCTTACGCAGGGTGGTGAGGCTGTCAGCCATGGCGTTCTCCGGGGGAGATGGCGGGGGCGACGCGGTCGATCCGGCCGGCGAGGTCGGCGTACGCGGCTTCGAACGCCTCGTCCGTGTCGACGCGGACCGGATCGGGCACCGACCAGTGCAGGCGCGGCCGGAGCGGTCCGGTCAGCTCCTCGTGGGCGTTGTCGCAGACCGCGATGACCAGGTCCCCGGCGGACACGACCTGGTCGACGTGAGCGGTGCCGGTCGGGTCCAGCGGCAGGCCGTGCCGGTGGGCCACGGCCACCGCGCGGGGGTGGACGCGGGCAGCCGGCCGGGTACCCGCCGAGGTGGCCGGGGTGCGGACCCGGCGGGCCCAGAGCGCGGCGGCGAGCTGGGAGCGGGCCGAGTTGTGGGTGCAGACGAAGACCACCCGGCCGACCCCGTCGAGCGGGGGCGGGGTCAACGCGGCCAGGGCCTCGGGTCGCAGTCGCAGGTAGGTGCGGCGGCGGTCCCCCTCGGAGCGTCCCCGGACGACCAGGCCGGCGTCGGTCAGCACCTTGACGTGGTGGGCGACGAGGTTACTGGGCAGCGCGAGGGCGTGGGCGATCTCGCCCGGTGAGGCGTCGCCCAGCACGAGGGTGTCGACCACCGCCAGGCGGGCGGGGTCACCCAGGGCGGCGTGGATCCGCGCCCGGGCAACCCGAGAAGAAAGCTCAGCGTTCATTGACTCAATGATTATTGAGCTTCCGTGCTGATGTCAACCGCCAGTAGGGCGGCGAGCTGCCGCAGCAGTCCGGGGCGGACCCGGTAGTAGACCCAGGTGCCCCGCCGTTCGGCGTCGACCAGGCCGGCCTGTCGCAGGGTGCGCAGATGGTGGGAGATGGTGGGACCGGTCAGGTCGAAGGCCGGGGTCAGATCGCAGACGCAGATCTCGCCGCCCTCGGCCGAGGCGATCATCGACACGAGCTGGAGGCGTACCGGGTCGCCGAGGGCCTTGAAGGCGGGGGCCAGCGTGGCGGCGGTCTCCGCCGGGACGCGGCCCCGGGTCAGTGGCCCGCAGCAGGTCGGCGCGGTGAGGTCGATGATCGGCGGCACCTGATTCGACATGCGTCTAGCTTGACGATCGTCTAATCAATGTGCAACCGTCTGATTCGACGAACGTCGAGACAGCCTGGTTCGAGGGGGACGCACATGACGACGAACGCGCTGGCCGAACTGCCCGTGGTGGTGATCGGGGCCGGTCCGGTGGGGCTGGCCGCCGCAGCCCACCTGCACGAACGAGGGCTCGCGTTCACCGTGCTCGAAGCCGGTGACGGCCCCGGCGCGGCGGTACGCCAGTGGGGGCACGTCCGGCTCTTCTCGCCCTGGCGGTACGACATCGACGCCGCCGCCCGTCGACTGCTGGCGGCCACCGGCTGGGTCGCCCCCGCCGAGGACGATCTGCCGACCGGTACCGAGCTGGTCGAGGCGTACCTCCGACCGCTCGCGGAACTGCCGCAGCTCGCCCCGCACCTGCGCTACCGGGCCCGGGTCGTCGCGGTCGGCCGGCTGGGGCTGGACCGGCTACGCACCACCGGCCGGGAGAACGCCCCGTTCCTGGTCCGGCTCGCCGACGGTACGGACCTCCTGGCCCGGGCGGTCGTCGACGCGTCCGGCACCTGGGGCACCCCCAACGTGCTGGGCGGCTCCGGCCTGCCGGCGCACGGCGAGGACACCGTCGCGGGGTACGTCGAGCCGGCCCTGCCGGACGTCCCCGGCGCGGACCGGGACCGGTTCGCCGGCCGGCACACCCTGGTCGTCGGGGCCGGACACTCCGCCGCCAACACCCTGCTCGCCCTGGCCGACCTCGCCGCGGTGGCAGCCGGCACCACGGTGACCTGGGCGATCCGCTCGACCAGTCCGGCCCGCACCTACGGTGGCGGCGACGCCGACGCGCTGCCGGCGCGGGGCGCGCTCGGCAGCCGGCTGCGTGAGCACGTCGAGGCGGGCCGGATCCGGCTGCTCACCGGCTTCTCCGTGCACGCGCTCGCCGAGGTGGACGGGCGGGTCGAGGTGACCGTCCGGGCGGCGGACGGGGCGACCCGGAGCGTGACCGTCGACCGGATCGTCTCGGCCACCGGGTTCCGCCCGGACCACTCCATCACCACTGAACTCCGGCTGGACCTCGACCCGGTGCTCGGGGCGACCCGTGCGCTCGCGCCGCTGATCGACCCGAACGAGCACTCCTGCGGTACGGTCCCGCCGCACGGGGTGGACGAACTCGCCCACCCCGAGCCGGGCTACCACGCGGTCGGCGTGAAGAGCTACGGTCGCGCGCCGACCTTCCTGATGGCCACCGGTTACGAGCAGGTCCGCTCGGTGGTCGCCGCGCTCGCCGGGGACTGGGCGGCGGCCCGGGACGTCCGGCTGGAACTCCCGGAGACCGGCGTGTGCACCAGCAACCCGGTCGATTCGGTGGACGGAGCGGACTGCTGTGGCGGCCCCGCCCCGGCGGCGGAGGACATCCAGGCCAAGGCCACCCGGGGACTGCCCACCGGCGTCGCCGGTGGCCTGCTCACCGCGCCGCTGGCTCTGCTGCCCACGGCAGGCGGCTGCTGTGCCGACTGACCGGCTGTCGGCGCGGCATCCGGACGGCGATGGTGGCGGTGGCCCGGCCGGCGGTTGCTGTGCCGGCTGACCGGCCGGCGGTTGCCCGGCCGGTGGTTCCGGCCGGCGGCTGTGGTGCCGACTGGGTGGCCGGTGGTATGGCCCGGACGGGCCGGGCGCGTTGCGGCTTCCGGCCCGGCAGGTCCGGCGGAACCGGTGGAGTGTGTTGATTCGGTCGGGCAGCGACTACGCTGTCTAGAGCCGATCGTGCCTTCTGCTACGTAGGGCCCTCGGTCGGCGGATAGATGGAGTTCTATCGTGACGACCGCCCGAACCACGCACAACGCGTTCTCGACGGCAGGTCTCTCGCTCGTCCCGATCCGGATCGCCGACGACCGGGTCCGGCTGGCCGTGGCGGGCGAGGTCGACATGGCCACCGCCAGGCAGTTCGACGACGTCCTGATCGGGCTGCTCCAGGAACGTCCGACGCTGATCGATGTCGATCTGGAAGGGCTGCGCTTCCTGGACTCGGCGGGCATCCTGGTCCTTCTGCGCAACCACACCTCCGCCGCCGAACAGGGCTGCCAGCTGATGATCAGCAACCCGCCGGCCACCGTACGGCGGGTGCTGCACATCACCGGCGTACTCGCCCTGCTGACCGCGGAGGCGTGACCCGGCCCGCCATCCGATCGCCCTGCCGACCAGCGGGTCGTCCGGCACCGGGCAGCACCGGTGCCGGACCGCCGCAGCCGATCAGCGGTGCCGGTCGACCAGTTCGCCGGTCTCCACCAGATAGCGAGCCACGTCGATCAGCTTCAGGTTCAGCCCCTGGCTGGCCCGGACCAGCAGTGCGAACGCCTCGTCGCCGGTGACCTTGTGCCGCTCCATCAGGATGCCCTTGGCCTGCCCGATCACGTCCCGTACGCCGAGTGCCTGGGAAAGCTGCGCCAGCTTGCGCGCGTCGGCCAGCGCAACGGCGGCGTGCGCGGCGAACAGGGTACCGACCTGCTCGGATTCCGGGGTGAACGCGTACGCCTCCGAGGCGTACAGGTTGAGTGAGCCGAGGCTGTCCCGTCCCACGTACAGCTGGAAGGAGAGCATGCTGCACACCCCCAGCCCGGCGGCCCGGGCGGTGAACGCGGGCCAGCGTCGCTCGGTGCCGATGTCCGGCAACAGGACGGTCCGGTGCTCGCACAGCGCATCGAGGCAGGGACCCTGGCCGGTGTCGTACTGCGCCTGGTCCACCTGGTAGACCAGGTCGCCGGTGGCGGCGCTGGTCCGGAAGGTCCGCTGCCGCCGCTCCACCTCGGAGATGCCGGCATGCCAGGCGCCCGGCACGGTGTCGACGGCCGCGCGGACGATCGCGTCGAGAGTGTCCTGCACGTTCGGTTCGGTACGCAGGGCGCGGGCCAGCTCACCGAGCTGCCTGGCCAGGGCGACCCGGCCCCCCTGCGGGTGTTGCTCCACGTTACCGGCCACGGTTTTCCTGCCCTTCGCCCTGCGTGTACCGTCGCCCGCTCGCCTCCCAGGCTGGAAGCACTACCCGCCGGTACTGATCGTGAATCCTGGTGACCCGCAGCGCCGGCCGCCCCGGTGCCCTGCTCCGGCAGGGCCCCGCCGGCCGCCACCCGCCGCCCCGCCGCCGGCCCGTCGGCGCCCCGCCGCCGGCCCGTCGGCGACCGGGGCGGTTCGGGGTTTCAGCCGGTGGGGAAGGGGGAGACCGTCCCGGCTTCTTCTGCGCTGTGGAGGTGACGAAATGGCCGCCAGAACCAGGACCGGCACCCCGGTCCGACACCCGGTACGCACGGCCGCCCGCGCGGTCGGTGCGGTGTTCCTGCTGATCGGGGTGCTCGGCTTCGTGCCCGGCATCACCTACGACCTCAGCGAGATCACACTCGCCGGGCACCGCTCCGGGGCGAAGCTGTTCGGGCTGTTCCAGGTGTCCGTGCTGCACAACCTGGTGCACCTGGCGTTCGGCGTCGCCGGGCTCGCGTTGGCCCGCACCGTCGCCGGCGCCCGGACGTACCTGGTCGGCGGCGGAGCCATCTACCTGGTGCTCTGGCTGTACGGCCTGGTGGTGAACCACGACAGCGGCGCCAACTTCGTCCCGGTCAACAACGCCGACAACTGGCTGCACCTGTTCCTGGGCGTCGGCATGATCGCCCTCGGCATCGTGCTCACCCGGGGTGCCCCCGGCGCCCGTCGCCGCTAGCCGGTCCGGGTCGCCGTCCGTCGCCGGGCCCGGAGCGCCGCCCGACGGATCTCGTCCGCGCCCCACACCACCGGCGGGAAGAGCAGCAGCAGGGCGAGCAGCTCCGGCGGTGGCGGCCGGGTGCCGAAGACGTCCCGCAGCACCGGCACGGTCACCACCAGCGCGGCGAAGACGATCTCGAAGGCGATGCCCCACAGCAGCAGCCGGTTACTGGTCACCCCGACGGTCCGCAGCGAGGCGTGCTCGGTACGGGCGGCGAACGCGGTGCCGATCTGGCAGGCCACGATGCCGAGGAAGGTCATCGTGGTGGCCTGCTGGTACGCCCCGTGCAACGGGCTGCCCGGCCCGGTCGGGTCACCCGGCCGCCATCCGGCCCACAGCAGCACGACGAAGAACCCGCCCAGCACCAGCACGGCGGAGATCAGGCCGAGGAACGCCCAGGCCCGGACCAGCATCGGCACGTCGATCACCTGCTCGGTACGCCGACGCGGCGGACGTTGCATCAGGCCCGGCTCGGCGGGTTCCCGGCCGAGAGCGAGCGCGGGCAGGGTCTCGGTACCCAGGTCGATGGCGAGGATCTGCATGACGGTCAGCGGCAACGGCACCGCCCCGGCGGTGAGCGCGAAGACCAGGAACGGCACCACCTCGGGGGTGGCGTGGGCGAAGATGTACAGGATGAACTTGCGGACGTTGTCGTAGGCCCGACGCCCGGCCGCCACGGCGGCCACGATGGTGGCGAAGTTGTCGTCGGTGAGCACCATGGTCGCCGCCTCCCGGGTGACGTCGGTGCCGGTCCGGCCCATCGCCACGCCGATGTCGGCGCGGCGCAGGGCGGGCGCGTCGTTCACCCCGTCCCCGGTCATCGCCACGGTCTGCCCGTCGGCCCGTAACGCCTCGGCGATGTGCAGTTTCGCCTCCGGCGACACCCGGGCGAACACCACCTCCCGCCGGTCGGACAGCAGCCGCCGCAACTCGTCGGCGGAGAGCCGGTCCAGGTCGACGCCGGTGACCACGGTCGCGTCACCCCGGGTGATGCCGACCTGCCGGGCGATGGCGGCGGCGGTCCGGCCGTGGTCCCCGGTCACCATGATGATCCGGATTCCGGCGGTGTGGCAGCGGGCGACCGCGTCGGGCACCTCCGGCCGGGGCGGGTCGATCATGGCGACGAAACCGAGGAAGGTCAGGTCCCGTTCCACCCCGGCCCGCTCACCAGGCCCGGCACCCGCGCCGCCCGGGGGATGGCCAGGTGTCGCGGCGAGCCGGCGGCGGGCGGCGGCCAGCACCCGGCGGCCCCGGTCGGCCTGTTCGGTGACGGCCCGGGTGAGTTCCGCGCGCCGGGCGTCGTCGAGCGGACGTTCCCGACCGTCGGCGGTCAGCACCGTCGTGCACCGCCGCAGCACCTCCTCCGGGGCGCCCTTGGTGTGCAGCCACAGCTCCCCGCCGACCGCGTCGACCGTGGACATCAGCCGCAGCTTCGGGTCGAAGTGGAACTGCGCCCGGCGGGCCGCCCGGTCCGGACGGTCCGGCAGGCCCAAGCCGGCGGCGAGCCGCAACAGCGCCGTCTCGGTCGGGTCACCGACCGCCCCGTCCGTACGGAGTTCGGCGTTGTTGCAGGCCACCATGGCCCCGGCCAGCGCGCACAGCGCCACGCCGGGCCGGTCGGGTCGCTCGGGCAGCGGATCCAGCAGTTCGTCGCCGGCGTGGAGGGCGGTGACCCGCATCCGGTTCTCGGTCAGGGTGCCGGTCTTGTCGGTGCAGATGACCGTGGTGGAACCGAGCGTCTCCACCGCGCTGAGGCGTTTCACCACCGCGCCGGTGCGGGCCAGCCCGCGTACCCCGACGGCCAGCGCGAGCGTGATGGTGGGGAGCAGCCCCTCGGGGACGTTCGCCACCAGCAGCCCGATGGCGAAGGTGAACGCGTCCGCGACCGGCATGCCGGCGGCGAGGACGCCGATCGGGAAGAACACCGCGCCGACCGCGACCGCCACGGCGGCGATCAGCCAGGCCACCCGGCGTACCTGCCGTTCCAGCGGGCTCTCCTCCCGGCCGACCCGCTGCGACAGGGCGGCGATCCGCCCCAACTCGGTACGCATCCCGGTGGCGTAGACCAGGGCGTGGGCCTCGTCGGCCAGGCACGAGGTGCCGCTGAACACCAGGTTGCCGGCCTCGGTACGGGAGCCGGCGTGATCCGGGGCGTCGGCCGACCGGTACGCCGGCTGGGACTCGCCGGTCAGCGCGGACAGGTCCACCTCCACCGTGCCGTCGAGCAGCCGGGCGTCGGCGGAGACCCGGTCGCCTTCGCCGATCGCCAGCACGTCCCCGGGTACCAGGTCGGTGGTCGGTACCTCCTGCCACCGGCCGTCCCGCCGGACCCGGGCGCGTTGCGGCAGGTACCGGGTGAGCGCCTCCACGGCCCGTTCGGCCTGCCGTTCCTGTACCGAGGCGAAGACCGCGTTCAGCGCGATGACCACGACGATCGCGCCGGCCAGCGTGGCGGTGCCGGACACCCAGGCCAGTGCGGCGGCCACCCAGAGCAGCAGGGCGAGCGGGTGCACCACCTGCCGGCCCAGCTCCCGCCACCAGCTGCGCCGCCGGTGCCGGCGGAGCTGGTTCGGGCCGTACCGGGTGAGCCGTTCCCGGGCCTGCGCGGAGGTGAGCCCGTCCGGCCCGGCGTCGAGCGCCCGGAGCAGCTCCGGCAGCGGGGTGCGCGGGTCCGGCCCGCCCTCGGCGGCCACCGTCGCCTTCCGTCCGCTCCCGGCGTGTGTCACCCGCCCTCCTTGTCCCGCGATGTACCGCTCTGCCCGTGCTGCGGTCGCGGACTCCCCATCCAGCGCGGCCACAAACCCCGGACGCACGGACACCGCCGGTACCCCGACCGCGAGGCGCGCTGCCGGGCCAGCCGATCGTGGTGGCTTACGGCCCGCCCGAGGGCCGTAAGCCGCCACGATCACCGTGGGCGGGGGGAGAGAGCGGGCGGGGCGTCAGCGGCGCCAGGGGGCGAGGGGGTTGGGGAGGGTGCCGACCAGTTGCAGCGCGGCGGACGGGTCGGACAGGTCGACCATCTGCTGGTTGTCGCGGAGTTGTAGCCGGTTGAGGCAGGACAGCGCGAACTCGTCGGCGAACAGGTCGTACCGCTGGAACCGGTCGGCCAGGTGCGGCACCCGGTCCCGGTAGTCGGCGGCACACTCGGCGACGGTCCGCCAGAAGGTGTCCTCGTCGAGTACGCCCTCGCTGGCCAGGGTGGCGTTCAGGAACCGGAAGAAGCAGTCGAACACGTCCGTGAAGATGGACAGCAGCCGCATCTCCTCCGGCACCTCGGCCTGGACGCGGCGGACCGCCTCCGGCAGCTCCACCGCCGGGTCCATGACACAGATCTCCTCGGCGATGTCCTTGAAGATGACCCGCTGCACCCGGCCACCGTCCAGCACCAGGATGACGTTCTCGCCGTGCGGCATGAACGCCAGGTCGTACGCGTAGAAGGCGTGCAGCAGCGGCACCAGGTACCCGTCCAGGTACTGCCGCAGCCACACCTCGGGGGCCAGCCCCGACTCGGCGATCAGCGCGGCGGCCAGCGACCGGCCGTCGGTGTCGGTGTGCAGCAGGGACGCCATGGTCGCCAGTCGCTGCCCCGGCTCCAGCGCCGGCAGCGGGCTCTCCCGCCACAGCGCGGCCAGCATCTTCCGGTACGGGGAGAAGCGGTCGGTGGCCGCCTCGAACTGCCGGTGCCGGTACCCGATGGCGGCCCGCTCGCGCAGGAGCACCAGCCCGGTGGACTTGATCACCTCGTCGGCGGCGAACAGTTCGTGCAGCCAGTCGTTGATGGCCGGGGTGGCCGCCATGTACGCGGCGGAGAGCCCGCGCAGGAACCCCATGTTCAGCACCGACAGCGCGGTCTTCACGTAGTGCCGGTCCGGCCGGTCGACGTTGAAGAAGGTCCGGATGGACTGCTGGGCGAGGTACTCGTCCGGCCCTTCGCCCAGGCAGACCAGCCGCCGCCGGGCCACCTCCCCGGCGAACGTCACCGAGGTCCGGTTCCACCACTGCCACGGGTGCACCGGCAGGTAGAGGTAGTCGGCCGGGTCCAGGCCCAGCCCGGTGAGCGTGTCGGCGAACCGGGCCAGGGTCTCCTCGTCCAGCTCGTACCGGAGGTGGGTGTCGTAGTCGAGGTCGGCGGCGCAGGTGAAGTCGGCGTGGTCGCGGTGCGCGGCCAGCCAGACCAACCGGACCGGCTGGGCGGCCTCCGGGGCGTACCGGTGGTAGTCGTGCACGCCGAAGCCGAGCCGCCCGTTGTTGGCGACGAAGCACGGGTGCCCTTCGGTCATCCCGGTCTCGATGGCCTGGAAGTCGGCGCGGGCCAGTTCGGCGGCGCTGACCGGCGGCTTGCCCAGCTTGTACGCGGTCCCGGCCAGGGTGGAGGTGATCTCCTCCAGGTAGACCGGCAGCACCCGGTCGGACAGGCCGAGCGTGCCGCGCAGCTCGGTGCACAGGTCCAGCGCGTCCAGCGGCAGTTCGGCACCGTCGGGGAGGGCGTGCCGGGTGATGCTGTCCGGGTCGATCTGCCAGTGGTCGAGGGTGCGTACCCGGGCGGTGAACCGGTACTCCACGCTGCCGTCGTCGGCGCGGACGGCGTACCGGTCGGCGTCGAGCGGTTCGGGGGTGAGCAGCCGTTCGTGGGCGAACTCGGCGAGCGCCTTGCGGACCAGCAGCCGGTTGGCCCGCGCCCAGTGCTCCGGGGTCAGGTGGGTGACGGACTCGGCGGGGTTCACGTACGGACTCCTCGGTCAGACGGCCAGGCCGGTGGCGCTGGCGAACATGGCACGGGTACAGACGCTGAGCAGGGCGTTCTTCTCGGGCTTGGCGACCGGGCCGACCACCTGGAAACCGACGGCGGCGTTGAGCGCGTGCACCGCCGTGTTGCGGACGTCCGGCTCCACCACCACCCGGCGGGTGGCCGGGTCGGCGAAGAGCCAGGCCAGCACGGTGGTGATCACGGCGCGGGTGAAGCCGTGCACGGGCTTCCCGGCGGGCGCGCAGAGGAAGTGCATGCCGACGTCGCCGGGCTCGGCGTCGTACAGGCCGACCAGTTCGACGCGCGCCGGGTCGTACCGTTCGGCGAGGAAGGCCGGGCGGTCCCGCCACAGGCCGACGAACGCGTCGTGGCGCGGGTGGTCGTGGATGCGCCGGTACTCGGCGGCGACCCGGGCCGGGTCCGCGTCCTGCATCAGCCAGAACGCCGCCTTCGGGTGGGTCACCCAGCCGTGCAGCAGCGCGGCGTCGGCGTCCGGATCGACGGTACGCAGCGCGAACGCGCCCAGCGCCGGGTCGTCGCGGCGGTACACCACCGTCGTCATGCGCCGATCTCCGCCGGTACGCCGAACTCCTGGAAGGCGATCCGCCGCTCGATCGGGTAGTGCTCGCGGCCGGTCAGCTCCCGGATGATCCACGAGTTCCGGTACGGCCCCATGCCCAGGTCGGGTGAGGTGATGCTGTGCGTGTGGGTGCCGGCGTTCTGGAGGAAGATCTCCCGTCCGGCATGGTCGACGGTGTAGTTGCGGGCCACGTCGAAGCGACCGTGGTCGTCCCAGCGGATCCGGTCCCGGACCGGGTCGAGGAAGTCCGGCACCCGGTAGTGGTACCCGGTGGCCAGGACCAGCCCTTCGGTGGTCAGGGTGGCGTCCCGGCCCTGCTCGACGTGGTGCAGCCCGAGGGTGTACGTGCCGGTGGCCTCGTCGAAGCCGGCGCTGGTCAGTTCGGTGTTGGTGAGCAGTCGGGTGCGGACCGGCCCGTCCAGGCTGCGCGCGTACAGCAGGTCGAAGATGTCGTTGATCAGATCCGAGTTGATCCCCTTGAACAGCCCCTTCTGCTGGGCCTCCAGCCGGTACCTGGTCTCCTCGGGCAGCGCGTGGAAGTAGTCCACGTAGTCCGGGGAGGTCATCTCCAGGGTGAGCTTGGTGTACTCCAGCGGGAAGAAGCGCGGCGACCGGGTGACCCAGGTGAGCTGCTGGTCGCCACCGGCGGAGAGCAGGTCGTGGTAGATCTCGGCGGCGCTCTGTCCACTGCCGACCACGGTGACGCTGCGCTTGGCGAGCAGCGCGTCCCGGTGTTCCAGGTACCGCGAGTTGTGGATCATGTCCCCGCCCAGCCCGGCGCAGGCCGGCGGCAGGTACGGCGGGGTGCCGGTGCCCAGCACCAGGTGCCGCCCCCGGAACGCGACCGGCTCCCCGGTCGCGGTCACCGTGGCGTGCACCGTGTAGACCCCGTCGGCGTACCCGACCGAGGTGACCCGGTGGCCGAAGCGCAGGCTGTCCAGCTTCCCGGCCGCCCAGCGGCAGTAGTCGTTGTACTCCCGGCGCAGCGGGAAGAAGCTCTCCCGGATGTAGAACGGGTACAGCCGGCCGGACTCCTTCAGGTAGTTCAGGAACGAGTACGGCGAGGTCGGGTCGGCCAGGGTGACCAGGTCGGCGATGAACGGCGTCTGGAGCCGGGTGGACTCCAGCAGCATCCCGGGGTGCCAGTCGAACTCCGGCCGGGCCTCCAGGAAGACACCGTCCAGCTCGGCGACCGGCTCGGTCAGGCAGGCCAGCCCCAGGTTGTACGGGCCGAGCCCGATCGCGATGAAGTCGTGCGTCGACATGCGGCTCTCTTCTCGTCCGGGTGGGTCAGCCGACCGGGCAGGGCTGCTGCGGCTCGGTGGTGGTCTCGGCGGCGGTCTTCGTCCGCACGTACCGGCTGGCGTGGCCGGCGATCAGCTCGATGACGTGGGCGATGTCGTCGACCGTGGTCTCCGGGTTGAGCAGGGTGAACTTCAGGTAGTGCCGACCGTCCACCCGGGTTCCGGCGATCACGGCCGCGCCGGAGGCGGCCAGCGCCTCCCGGGCGTACAGGTTGGCGTCGTCGGCGAGGTGGCGCTCGGCCGGCAGGTACCGGAAGACCACGGTGCTCAGCGGCGAGCGGGTGACCACCTCGAAGCGGGGGTCTTCGCTGAGCAGCCGCCAGGCGTCGGCGGCCCGGTCCACCACCTCGTCGAAGAGCGTGCCGACCGCGTCCGGCCCCATGATCCGCAGGGTGAGCCAGAGCTTGAGCGCGTCGAACCGGCGGGTGGTCTGGAGGCTCTTGTCGACCTGGTTGGGGATGCGCTGCTCGGCCATCCGGGCCGGGTTCAGGTAGTCGGCGTGGTAGGTGGCGTGCCGCAGCACCGCCCGGTCCCGGACCAGCACCGCGCTGGAGCTGACCGGCTGGAAGAACGACTTGTGGTAGTCCACGGTCACCGAGTCGGCCTGCTCGATGCCGTCCAGCAGGTGCCGGCGGTTGGGCGAGACCAGCAGCCCGCACCCGTACGCGGCGTCCACGTGCAGCCAGACCCCGGCGGCCCGGCACAGGTCGGCGACGGCCGGCAGCGGGTCGATGGTGCCGAAGTCGGTGGTGCCGGCGGTGGCGACCACGGCCATCACCAGCTGGCCGGCGCGGCGGCAGCGGGCGATCTCGTTCGCCAGCGCGGTGGGCCGCATCCGGCGGTCGGCGTCGGTCTCCACGGTGATCACGGCGTCCCGGGCCAGGCCGAGCAGCTTCGCGGACTTCTGCACGCTGAAGTGCCCGGCGGCGGAGGCGAGGATGCGCAGCCGGGGCAGCAGTTCCTCGCGGGGGAGGGCGGTGGCGGCCAGGGTCTCCTCCCGGGCCAGCAGCAGCGCGTGCAGGTTGGACTGGGTGCCGCCGCTGGTGAAGACCCCGTCGGCGTCGGGGCCGAGGCCGATCCGGTCGGCCGTCCAGTCGATCAGGCGGCGTTCGATGAGGGTGCCGCCGGCGCTCTGGTCCCAGGTGTCCAGCGAGGAGTTGACCGCGCTGAGCACCGCCTCGCCGAGCAGCGCCGGGATGACCACCGGGCAGTTGAGGTGGGCCAGGTAGCGGGGGTGGTGGAAGAAGACCGCGTCGCGCAGGTAGACCGACTCCAGTTCGTCGAGGGCGGCGGCCGGGTCGGTGAGCGGCCGGTCCAGGTCGATCCGGTCGATCTCGGGGGCGAGCCGGGCCGGGGCGATGCCGGTGCAGGGGCGGTCCACCTCGGCCACCCGGCCGGCCACCCGGTCCACCCCGGCGGCCAGCAGCTGCCGGTACCGGTCGACGGTGCCCTGGTGGAACAGGTGCGCGCGGGCGGCCGTCAGGTCGCCGGACGCCGCGCTCGACGCGGCCTCGGCCGGATGCCCCGGAAGGTTCATGGCGGGTTTCCTGTCGCGTGGGGACGGTGGACCGGTCGACTCCGGTGCCGGGGGAGCAGCGACCAGCGGCGAGCCGAAGTTAGGTTACCCTAACCTAACTTCTTGTCAAGGAGTTGTCGCCGCCTCGCGGGGTGTCACCACGCCGGCCGGGATTGTGCCCACGCCGGGGATTCCATAGGTTAGGCAAACCTTATCGATGAAAGGGGTCGCGTGGAACATCAGGTTCTCCGGGATCCGTGGGGAATCCCACACCTCCGGGCCGGTGACCCCCGGGCGCTCGCGTACGCCCAGGGCCGGGTCACCGCCCTCGACCGGGCCTGGCAGCTCGAAGTGGAACGACACCGCGCCCAGGGGACCAGCGCGTCCTTCCTCGGTGCCGAGGCCGTCGACTGGGACCGGCTCGCCCGCCGGGCCCGCCTCGCCGACACCGCCCGCCGCTGCCACGCCAACCTCGACCCCGACACCGCCGACTGGGTCGCCGCGTACGTCGACGGGGTCAACGCCGGCCTCGCCGCCGGGGCCCGCCGCGCCCCGCAGTTCACCGCCACCGGGCTCACCCCCGGACGCTGGCAGCCCTGGACACCGCTCGCCGTCTGGCTCGCCCACCACATCCTGTTCGCCGGCTTCCCCGGCAAACTCTGGCGGACCGAGGTCGCCCGGCACCTCGGCGACGACGCGGTCGGCCACTTCGCCACCGACGGCCCGGACACCTCCGGCAGCAACGGCTGGCTGCTCAACGGGGCCCGTACCGCCACCGGTCAGCCCATCGTCGCCGGAGACCCGCACCGCTACATCGAGGACCCCGGCATCTACCAGCAGATCCGGCTGGCCTGCCCGGCGTACGACGTGGTCGGTCTCGCCGTGCCTGGCGTGCCCGGCATCGCCCACTTCGGACACACCGGCCCGGTGGCCTGGGCCATCACCAACGCGATGGCCGACTACCAGGACCTGTACGCCGAGCGGCTGCGCCGCCGGGCCGACGGTACGGTCGAGGCGCTCGGCCCGGACGGCTGGCGGCCCGCCGAGGCGCACGTGGAGACCATCGAGGTGGCCGGCGGTGACCCGGTCGACGTCGAGGTGATCGAGACCGAACGCGGCCCGGTCGTCATCGGCGGCCCGGCACCGTCCGGCGGCCCGGCCACCCCCGACGGGCCGGCTGGCGGCCCGGCCAATCCCGACGGGCCGGCTGGCGGCCCGGCCAATCCCGACGGGCCGTCCGGCGGCCCGGACACGGCTGTCGACCCGGACGCCGAGCCGGTCGTCAGTCTGCGCTACCCGCCCCGGGTCCGGGGCGACCTCGGCTTCGCCGCGCTCCCCGCCCTGCTCGCGGCCACCTCGGTGGCCGACGTGGACGCCGCCTGCGACCACTGGGTGGAACCGGTCAACGTGGTGCTGGCCGCCGACACCGCCGGTGGGCTGCTGCACCGGGTCGCCGGCGCGGTACCGGTCCGCGACCCGGCCAACGGGCGGGGCGTGGTGCCCGCCTGGGAACCCGGCCACGAGTGGCGGGGCTGGCACGACCTGCCGCGCGCCGACGTCGCCGACGTCGCGGTGATGGCGAACGAACGGGGGATCTCCGCGCCGCTCGGCGTCGACTTCGCCCCGCCGTACCGGGCCGACCGGATCCGGACGCTGCTCACCGAACGGGCCGACTGGACGGCCAGCGAGCTGACCGTCGTGCACACCGACACCCGGCTGGCCTCGGCCGAGTCACTGCTCGCCCCCCTCGCCGACCTGACCGGACTCAGCCCGGACGCCGTCGCGTTACGCGACCGGCTGCTGGGCTGGGACCGCCGGATGCGGGCCGACAGCACCGACGCCGCCGCCTACGCCGCCGTCCGGGCCGCCGTGGTCCGCCGGCTGGCCGCCCATCCGGCCCTGGCCCCGCTGACCGAGGTGCCCCGGCGGTACCCGCCGCTGTTCCACCCCTGGCTGGGGCTGGTGTCCAAGGTGGGCTTCGCGCTGGAGAACCTGCTCCGCGCCGACCTGCTGCCCGCCGCCGACCGGGCCGACGCGCTGCGCGCCGCCGTCGAGGAGGTGGCCGGGACCGACCCGGTGACCTGGGGCGAGCTGCACCGGCTCGCCCCCTGGCAGGCGCTGCCCGAGCCGGAGCGGGAGTGGCCCGGCCTCGCCGGGGACCACGACTGCGTGCTCGCCACCTCCAGCGTCCCCGGCGTCACCCACCACTGTTTCCGGGCCTCCGCCGCCCGGTACGTCTGGGACCTGACCCGCCGCGACCACAGCCGGTGGATCGTGCCGTTCGGTGCCTCCGGCGTACCCGACGACCCGCACCAACGCGACCAGTTGCCGTACTGGCTGCGCGGCGACCTGATCCCGGTCGTCACCGACTGGCCCCGACTCACCGAGGAGCACGATGACACCGACCAGTGAGCCGGTCTGGCGTCGCCACGTCGACGGCTTCGGGGAGGTGACCGTCCGGCCCGTCGCCCCGGACACCGACGCCGACCTGATCCACGACTGGGTGACCCGGGAACGCGCCCGGTACTGGGGGATGCGCGACGCCGACCGGGAGCGGGTCCGGGACGTGTACGCCTACGTCGACTCGCTGCCCAGCCACCACGCGTACCTGATCCACCGGGACGGCCGCCCGGTCGGGCTGTTCCAGACGTACGAGCCGACGGCCGACCCGGTGGGCGAGTGCTACGACGTCCAGCCGGGCGACTTCGGCATCCACCTGATGGTCGCCCCGCCGGACGGCGGCCCCGAACCCGGTTTCACGGGCGCGGTGCTCGGCGCGTTCCTGGAGTTCGTGCTGGCCGACCCGGCGCACCGCCGGATCGTGGCCGAACCCGACGCCCGCAACGACCGGGCCATCGCCCGGCTGGCCCGCGCGGGCTTCGTACCCGGCCCGCAGATCGACCTGCCGGAGAAACGCGCCCAGCTCATGTTCCTGGTACCCGGGGAGGATCAGTCGGCGGTACGGCCCAGCCGCCAGTAGCCCATGAACGCCACCGCACCCCGGTCGAGGCCGCGTTCGGTGACCAGGTGCCGGCGCAGCACCCGGATCACGCCGGCCTCGCCGGCCAGCCAGGCGTACAGCGGGGCCGGGTCGGCGAGGGTGGGCACCTCCCAGAGGATGTCCCGGTCCACGTCCACCTCGGTGAGCGTCCCGGCCGTCCCGGCGCCGACGCCGGCCAGGGCCAGGGCGGGCCGGGCGTCCAGCGGCGCGCCGGCACCGGACAGCGGGCCGTCGGCGTCCGGCAGGAGTTCGGCGGCGGCCGCGGCGACCGCCGGTACCAGCCGGCTGCCGTGCCCGCCGTCGGCCCGGGGCAGCCAGGTCACGGTCATCCCGGCCGGGGCGGCCACCGGCAGGACGTCGGCCGGGTCGGGTACCTCGATCATCGCCTGGCCGCGCGCGTCGGCCGGCAGCCGTTCCAGGATGGCGCAGATCGCCGGGGCGGCGGTCTCGTCCCCGGCGAGCAGCAGCGTCCCGGCCGGCGGCGGCCGGAACTCGATGCCACCGTGTTCGCCGTCGTAGCCGGCGTCCGGGCCGACCACGGCGAGCTGGTCACCGAGCCGGGCCCGGCGCGCCCACCGGGTCGCCGGACCGCCGTCGCCGTGCAGGACCAGGTCGACGTCCACCTCGGCCACCGCCGGCCGGACCGCCCGGACCGTGTACGTGCGGACCGGGCTGCGCCGGTCCGCGGGCAGCGCCCGCCACCGGGCGTACCAGTCGGGGCCGTCCGGCAGCTCGGCCACGGTGTCCCCGGCCAGCGGCAGGGCCAGCTTGATCCGCTGGTCGTAGCCGTTGTCGGCGAACCGGTCCAGGTCAGGGCCGGTGAAGGTGACCCGCAGGAACGACGGGCTGAGCCGGCGCAGCGCGCGGACCTCGACGCCGAAGACGCGCCAGGGGGCGACGGAGAGGGTGCTCGGCATGACGGCCTTCCTCATCGGGGTGCCCGGTGCACGGGCGGGCGGGTGTTCATCGGGGTCCGCTGGCCGTGCCGCGCGAGCGCCACAGCAGCCAGACGAAGTAGGGGGTGCCGATCATGGCGGTGACCAGGCCGGCGGGGATCTGGGCGGGGGCGATGACGGTGCGGCCCAGGGTGTCGGCCAGGCTGACCAGCGCCGCGCCGAGCAGCACCGCGACCGGTAGTACCCGGGCGTGCCGGCCGCCGACGAGGGCCCGCGCGGCGTGCGGGGCGACCAGCCCGACGAAGCCGATCACGCCGACCGCGGAGACGGCGGTCGAGGTGAGCAGCGCCGCCGCGCCCAGGGCGAGTAGCCGGGTACGTTCCAGCCGGACCCCGAGCACCCGGGGGGTGTCGTCGTCCAGCGCGAGCAGGTCGAGTTCCCGGCGGGCCGCGATCACGGCCGGGACGGCGAGCAGCAGGGCGATCGCCACCGGCAGCACCTGCGGGCCGGTCCGCCCGTAGGTGGAGCCGGAGAGCCAGGTCAGCGCCTTGCCGGTGTTCCACGGGTCGGAGCTGACGATGATGAACGTGATGATCGCGGTGCCGCCCTGCCACACCCCGAAACCGATCAGCACCAGCCGGTCGGAGCTGAGACCCCCGTACCGGGCCAGGCCGTAGACCAGGGCGAACGCCACGATCGCACCGAGGCCGGCGGCCCCGGAGATGGCGGCGACCCCGGCCAGCGGGACGACGGTCAGCAGGGTCACCGCGCCGATCCCGGCACCGGCGGTGATGCCGAGGATGCCCGGTTCGGCGAGCGGGTTGCGGCAGACCGCCTGCACGGTGGTGCCGGCGACGGCGAGGGCCGCCCCGGCCAGCAGCGCCGCCGTCACCCGCGGCCACCGCTGGTCCAGCACGAAGGTGTACGCCGGACCGGTGCGCCCCTGCACCCAGTTGGTCACGTCGCCGAGCAGGACCCAGGTGTCCCCGGCCAGCATGCCCAGCAGTACCGCCCCGACGGTGACCGCCGCGCACACCGCGACCACCGTCAGGTGGAAGGCCCGGGACCGGACGGCGGCGTGCCCGCCCGGCGGGCGGCGGGTCGGCCCGGCGTCCCGGTGCCGGCGGGCCAGCCAGACCAGCAGCACCGCCCCGAACAGGGTGGTGACCACCCCGGTGGGCACCTCCACCCCGGCCTCCGCGCCGAGGACGGCCCGCAGCAGCACGTCGGAACCGAGCACGATGATCACGCCGACGATGCCGGAGAGCGGCAGCAGCACCCGGTGCCGGTGCACCCCGGGCACCAGCCGGCCGAGCAGCCGGACGATCACCGGGGCGCAGAGCCCGACGAAACCGATCGGCCCGGCCAGGGTCACCGCGGCGGCGGAGAGCAGCACGGCGAGCACGACCACCACCAGCCGGGTACGCCGGACGTGCAGCCCGAGCACGGTGGCCGTGTCGTCGCCGAGGGCGAGGATGTCCAACCGGTGCCCGAGCGCCACCAGCAGCAGCGCGCCGAGGCCGATCACCGGGGCCAACTGGGTGAACGCCACCATGTCGCTCTGCACCAGCGAGCCGTTGCCCCATGCGAACAGACCGATGGTGGCCTGCTCGAACAGGAGCAGCAGCAGCATGGTGAGCGAGCTGAGGGCGAGCGCGGTCGCCGAGCCGGCGAGGATCAGCCGGGTGGTGCCGGCCTGCCCGCCGGCGGAGAGCGCCATCACCAGGCCGGCGGCGGCGAGTCCACCGCCGAAGGCGAGCGCACCGGACGGCAGTGCCGGGAGGGTGATCCCGAACGCCGCCACGGTGACGATGGCCAGGTGCGCCCCGGCGTTGACCGCGAGGGTGTCCGGGGAGGCGAGCGGGTTGCGGGCCAGCGACTGGAGGGCGGCCCCGGCGAAGCCCAGCGCGACCCCGACGGCCAGCCCGGCGAGCAGCCGGGGCAGCCGGGACGCGACCAGCACCCGGGCGGCCTCGTCGTCGGTGTCGACGACTAGGCGCAGCAGATCGGTCGCGCCCACCGAGGAGGTCCCCTGGGTCAGGTGCACCAGGGTGATCACCAGGAGCAGGGCGGTGGCGAGGACGAAGGCGCCGGTGACCCGGGTGGCGCCCAGTGGCCCGGTCGGGGCCGGCCGGGTGGCCGACCCCGATCGGACGGGTGCGTCGAGCTGGCTCAAGCCGCGTAGACCTTCACGAGCTGGTCGACGTACTGCTTGGCGGAGAGCGGGCCGCCGAAGGTCCAGATGCCGTCGGGCATCCGGTGCAGCTTGTTCTGCTGCACGAACGGCAGCGACTTCCAGATGGCGTTGGCGGCGAGCCCGTCGGCGAAGACGTCGTTGCCGTCCGAGGCGTTGTAGAAGAAGTGCAGGTCCTGACCCTTGAGGACGGTCAGCCCTTCGACGTCGGTCTGGCCCAGGCCCCACACCTCGTCGGCCTGGCCGGTCCAGGCGTTCTTCAGGCCGAGCTGGATGCCGAGCTGGGAGACCAGCGCGCCCTGGCCGAACATCCGGATGGAGACGGTGCTGCCCTCCTTCCAGCCGTCGGCGAACGCGAACTGCTGGCCGGCGGCACCGGCGTCGGCGATCTTCTTCTTGCCGTCGGCGAGGGCGGCGTCGAAGTCGGCGAGGAGCTTCTCCGCCTCGGCGGTCTTCCCGGTCGCCTGGGCGATCATGTTCACGTCGGCGCGCATCCGGCCGAGGTTGTCCTTGGCGTCGCTGCCCTTGGTGACCAGCACCGGAACGTACTGCTCCAACTGGGTGACCAGCGCGGAACCGCGCTCGGCCTCCATCACCACCAGGTCGGGCTGCAACGCCACGATCGAGTCGACGCTCGGCTCGCCCCGGGTGCCGACGTCCTTCACGCCGGCGTCGAGCTTCGCGGCGCTGACCCAGGTGGCGTACCCCTTGGGGTCGGCCACGCCGGCCGGCATGACGCCCAGGCTGACCAGGATCTCAGCCTCGGCCCACTCCAGGGCGACAACCTTGCTGGCCGGGGCCTTGAGGGTGACCGCCTTGTCGCGGCTGTCGGTGACGGTGACCGGGCCGCTGGAGGTGGTGTCGGCGGAGGGGCTTCCGGTCGGGGTCTCCTCGGTGGTGCCGCAGGCGCTGAGCAGCAGCGCGGCGACGGCGGCGACCAGAACGGTCGCACGGGTACGCATCATGGCTCTTCTCTGTTCTCGGGTCCGTGGTACGTGGATCGGTGCAGGGGTCAGGCGACGACCCGGGTGGTGTGCCGGCCGACGGGTCGGGTGGAGAGCAGCCCGGTCACCGGGTCGACGGTCACCTCGATGCGGATGCCGTACGTCTCGGTGAGGGCGTCCTCGGTGAGGACGTCGCCCGGTGCGCCGGTGGCCCGGACGCGTCCGGCGTGCAGGAGCACCACCTCGTCGGCGACGGCGGCGGCCTGGTTGAGGTCGTGCAGCACGACACCGACGGCGACCCCGTCGGTGTCGGCGAGGTCCCGCATCAGGTCGAGGATCTCGACCTGGTAGCGCAGGTCGAGGAAGGTGGTGGGCTCGTCGAGCAGCAGCACGGCGGTGTCCTGGGCCAGGCAGGTCGCCAGCCACACCCGCTGCAACTCGCCGCCGGAGAGTTCGTCGACGGGCCGGTCGGCCATCGCGGTGACCCCGGTGACCGTCATGGCGCGACCGATCATGGTCGGGCCGTCCGGGTCGTCGGCCCGCCACCGCCCCCGGTACGGGTGCCGGCCGTAGCCGACCACGTCCCGGACGGTGACGCCGCTGGGGGTGGGTCGGCTCTGGGCCAGCAGGGTGACCCGGCGGGCGAACTCCCGGGCGGACAGGGCGCGGGCGGGGGTGCCGTCACCGAGCAGGATGTCGCCGTGCTCGAGCGGGTGCAGCCGGGCCAGTCCGCGCAGCAGCGTCGACTTGCCGCTGCCGTTCGGCCCGACCAGCGCGGTCACCGCGCCGGGGCGTAGCGTGATCGCGGCGTCGTGGACCACGGTCGTACCGTGGTAACCCAACCGCAGATCCACGCCCCGTAGGCCCTCGGCGTCGCCGTCCCCACTGCTCATGGGGGTTAGGTTAACCTAACCTTAGTTGGCGTTGTCAAGGTTGTCCGGCGTCCGGTGGCCGACCGTCCGGCGGCCACCGCGACGGCGTGCGGCCCCACCAATTGGGGCCGTCGATAGTTGGCGTTGGGAAAATGTCCCGGGCGGCCCGGCACGAAATCGCGCGGACCGGCGCATCGTTTCGGTACGCGCCGGGTGAACTGCTCCGCCGACGCCGCCCGAAAGGGTACGGGGGCCGGCGAACCAGCAGGTCAGGCCGGTCCTTCGCGGATCCCGGCGGTGGCCTGTGGAAGTGCCGGCGGGAAGTGCCCGACAAGGGCCGCCGGACACCTGCCGGTCCGATACACTCATCGAGCGCTGCCAAAGAATGCGTTATGCCATAAGGGCTGGAGTTCGCCGAACGGCGGCGCGACGCCATGCCTGGCTGCCGGGCCGTCGCCCGGTGGTGCCCGCCGGGCCCGGCGGTTCCGCGTCGTCCGCCGGTCGGGCCGCCACGGCCGGTCACCCCTGCGGCCGGCGCGTCCGGAACACCCGCCCCGGCCGGAGTCGACGGGAGAACGGGCATGATCAACGTGGATGGGCCGCCGGTGTCGCTCGACCGTGGGGCCGATGCCGTCCGGCGTGCGGTCGACCGGGTGCTCGACGAGTTCCTCACCGCGCAGCGGGACGCCACCGGAGACGACGACTGGCGGCAGGACGTCGACCTACTGCGCTCCTTCGTGCTCGGCTCCGGCGGCAAACGCACCCGGCCCACCCTCTGCCACCTCGGCTGGCGGGCCCACGCCGGCGAAGGCCCCGGCATCCTCCGGGCCGCCGCCGCGCTCGAGTTGTTCCACGCGTTCGCGCTGATCCACGACGACCTGATGGACGACAGCGACACCCGCCGCGGTCGGCCCACCGTGCACGTCACGCTCGCCGAACGGCACCGGCGGCGGGGCTGGCGCGGGAGCGCCGACCGGTACGGCCGGAACACCGCCATGCTCTGGGGCGACCTGTGCCTGGTCTGGGCCGAGGACCTCTTCCACGCCGGCGAGGTGGCCGCCGCGCGCCGGCCCCGGGTACGGGCGCTGTTCCAGCGGATGCGTACCGAGGCGATGCTGGGGCAGTACCTCGACGTCCGGGGCGAGGTGGCCGGCGCCGACCTGGCCGACTGCCTGCGCATCCTGCGCTACAAGTGCGCCCGGTACACGGTCGAACGTCCACTCCAGATCGGGGCGGCGGTGGCCGGCGCGGAAGAGGCCGACCTGGCCGTGCTGTCCCGGTACGGTCTCCCGCTCGGCGAGGCGTTCCAACTCCGGGACGACGTGCTCGGGGTCTTCGGCGACGACGCGCTCACCGGCAAGTCCAGCCTGACCGACCTGCGGGACGGCAAGGCCACGGTGCTGATGGTGCTGGCCCGCCAGGCCGCCACCGCCCGCCAGGCCGCCACGATCCGGCGCTGGCACGGCGCGCCCGACCTCGACCTGGCCGGCGCGGACCTGCTCCGGGAGGTCATCGTCGACACCGGCAGCCTGCGCCGGGTGGAGGAGATGATCGCGGCGCGCACCGAGGAGGCGGTCGCCGCGTTGGACGACGCGTCCATCGTGGACGACGTACGGGCCGAACTGGTCGGGCTGGCCCGTAGGCTCTCGGTCCGGAGCCGCTGACGCCGTCGGGGCCCGGGACCCTGGCCGGCGGTGGTCGCGGCACGCCGGAACGTGACCGTCGGCTGACTGTCGCCGCGAACCTGAGTACGGTTCACGGTGCACGGCGACCGCGCTCGGGACGGGGAGGCAGACGATGGGTGTCACGTACCGCCGGATGGTCGAGCTGGTTCAACCGGTCGAGACGGTGGTGCGCGTCCTGACGGACGTGGCGGGGTGGCCGCGCTGGAACGCGTCCGTGGCATGGCTCGAACGCCCCGGCACCGGGCCGCTCACCGTCGGCGAGACCATCCGGCTCAAGCAGCACCGACTGCCGGCGAACACCTGGACGGTCACCCAGGTCGACGGGTCCGGTTTCACCTGGACGGCGACCAGCACCGGTGTCCGTACCACCGGGGACCACCGGGTCCGGCCGGCCGGTGCCGGCCGCGTCGAGGTCAGCCTCGCGCTGACCATGGACGGGCCGATGGCCCGGTTCACGACGCTGCTCGGGGCCCGGTTGATCCGGCGCTACCTCGACCTGGAGGCCGAGGGGCTGCGCCGCGAGACGGACCGGGGCGGTACCGGATGAGCGTGCCGTGCGCCCAGGGCCGTACCGGATGAGCGCGTCGCGTGCCCCGGGTCGGTACCGGACGGGCGTGCCGTGCGGCCCGGGGACGACCCGCCGGTGAGACCTGCCTCCACGCCGACCGTCGGTCGGCCCGACCTGGCTGCCCGCTGTGCCCGCATCGCCCGGTCCCGGCCGTTCGAGATCGCCATCGTCGTCGTGATCATCGCCAACGGGATCGTGCTCGGTCTGGAGACCTACCCGCACCCCGGTCTCGCCGGGTCGGTGCTGCGCGGGCTGGAATGGGCCTTCCGGGTCGCGTTCGTCACCGAGATCCTCATCCGGGTGCTCGCCTACGGCCGGCGTCCGCAGGACTTCTTCCGGCACGGCTGGAACGTCTTCGACTTCCTGGTCATCGCGGCGATCTTCATCCCGGGGTTGCACGGCGACTCGGCGTTGCTGCGGGTCGTGCAGGTGGCCCGGATGCTGCGACTGGTGCGGTTCTCCCCGGGGCTGCGCACCATCGTCGCCGCGCTGTGGCGCAGCCTCCCCGGCGTCGGCGGCTTCCTGGCGCTGGCCGTGGTGACCCTCTACGTGTACGGCATGGCCGGCTGGCTGATCTTCGCGGACACCTACCCCGAGGAGTACGGCGACATCGGCCGGTCGCTGCTGACCCTGTTCGTGCTGCTCTCCCTGGAGACCCTGCCGGACCTCATCGAGCAGGGCATGGCGGTCTCGCCGTGGACCCTGGTCTACTACATCAGCTACGTGCTGATCACGGTGAACCTGCTGCTCAACATCCTGATCGCGGTCATCGTCAACTCCATGGAGGAGGCCCGCCGGCTGGAGATGACCGAAGGGCTGGCGGCCGACTACGACGAAGACGGCGACGGTGTACCGGACGAGGTGGACCGGATCGCGATCAGTCAACGGCTGGACGACCTGCGGATGGTCATCGCCGAACTGGAACGGGAGCTACGCATCGACCGCGATGACCCTCAGCATCGTTCGCCGCACCGGCCCGACGGGCGCTGAACCGCTGGTGGCGTCGATGGCCGGGCCGATGACCTGACTCACGACGCGTGCCGGCACGCCGGATCCCCGGATAGGGTGGTGGGAACCGGTGTGCTGATCTTGGGGAGGGTGTGTGCTGGTACTGGTGGCGGTCCATGCGCTGGCAGCCGTGGTCGCCCCAGGGCTGGTACGCATCTGGGGCCGAAGCGCACTCTACTCCCTCGCGGCCGTACCGGGGGCCACCCTGGTCTGGGCGCTGGCCCACACCGGTCAGGTCCGCGCCGGTGAGCCGGTGGTCGAGACGTACCCCTGGGTGCCCCGCCTCGGCCTGGAGATCGCCCTGCGGATGGGCACCCTGGCCTGGTTGATGGTGGTGCTGGTCGGCGGGGTCGGCGCGCTGGTGCTGGTCTACAGCGCCCGCTACTTCCGCTCCGACGACCCCGGCCTGGGCCGGTTCGCGGCGGTGTTCGTCGCGTTCGCCGGGGCCATGCTGGGCCTGGTGGTCTCCGACGACCTGCTGCTGCTCTACGTCTTCTGGGAACTCACCACCGTCTTTTCCTACCTGCTGATCGGGTACGACCCGGCGAAACGGGCCAGCCGGCGGGCCGCCATGCAGGCGCTGCTGGTCACCACGCTGGGCGGCCTGGCCATGCTGGCCGGGTTCGTGATGCTCGGCCAGCACGCCGGCACGTACCGCTGGTCGGAGATCGCCGAGAACCTGCCCGGCGGCGGCTACCTGGCGGTGGCGCTGGTACTGGTGCTGCTCGGCGCGCTCAGCAAGTCGGCGATCTTCCCGTTCACCTTCTGGCTGCCCCGGGCGATGGCCGCCCCCACCCCGGTCAGCGCGTACCTGCACGCCGCGGCGATGGTCAAGGCCGGCGTGTTCCTGGTCGCGCTGTTCGGTCCGGCGGTCGCCGAGGTCACCGTGTGGCGGGTGGTGCTGCTCACCGCCGGCCTGGTCACCCTCTTCGTCGGGGCCTGGTCCGCGCTGCGCCAGGACGACCTGAAACTGCTGCTGGCGTACGGCACGGTCAGCCAACTGGGTCTGCTGATGGTGGTGCTCGGGGCCGGCACCCGGGACGCCGCGCTGGCCGGGGCGGCGATGGTGCTGGCGCACGCCCTCTTCAAGGCCACCCTGTTCCTGGTGGTCGGCATCGTCGACCACGCCACCGGCACCCGGGACCTGCGCGAACTCAGCGGCCTCGGCCGGCGGGCACCGGCGCTGGCGGTGGTGGCGACGCTCGCCGCCGCGTCGATGGCCGGCCTGCCGCCGCTGGCCGGGTTCGTCGCCAAGGAGGCCGCGTTCGAGGCGTTCCAGCACGGCGGCCCGGCCGACCTGGTGGTGCTGGTCGGCGTGGTGGCCGGCTCGGCGCTGACCGTGGCGTACACGCTGCGGTTCCTGTGGGGCGCGTTCGCCGGCAAGCCGGACGTCGCCGCCACCGAACCGAAGCCGGTGCGCTGGTCGTTCCTGGCGGCCCCGGCCCTGCTCGCCGTGGCCGGGCTGGGCGTCGGGGTGGGCGCCCCGGCGATCGACAAGCTGCTCGCCCCGTACGCCGACGGGTACCCCACCAGCGAGACCCCCTACCACCTGGCGCTCTGGCACGGCCCGACGCTGGCGCTGGGGCTGTCCGTGCTGGCGGTGGCGGCCGGGGCCGGGCTCTTCCTGCTGGCCCGCCGGGGCCGGTTCCGGCCCGGCCAGGTGCTGCCGTTCGACGGGACGAGCGTCTACCAGCGGGTGATCGACGGGACGGACCGGGCGGCGGTCGAACTGACCGGTGCCACCCAGCGGGGTTCGCTGCCGTTCTACCTGGGCGTCATCCTGATCATCCTGGTGGTGCTGCCCGGTGGCGCGCTGATCGCCGGCAACCCGTGGCCGGCCGGCTTCCGGGCCTGGGACACCCCGCTCCAGGCGGTCGCCGCCGCGGTGGTGGTGGTCTCCGCGATCGCCGCCGCCCGCGCCCTGCGCCGGCTGACCGCGATGATCCTGGTCGGGGTGGCCGGCTACGGCACCGCGCTGCTGTTCGTCCTGCACGGTGCCCCCGACCTGGCGCTCACCCAGTTCCTGGTGGAGACCGTCACGATCGTGATGTTCGTGCTGGTGCTGCGCCGGCTGCCGGAGAAGTTCTCGGAACGGCCGATCCGGGCCAGCCGGCGCGGCCGGATCGCGCTCGGCGTCGCGGTCGGCGCGGTCACCGCCGGCATGGCGTACGTGGCCGCCGGCGGGCGGGTCGCCGTACCGATCTCGGTGGGCTTCCCCGAGGAGGCGGTCTCCTACGGCGGCGGCAAGAACGTGGTCAACGTGACCCTGGTCGACATCCGGGCCTGGGACACCATGGGCGAGATCGCGGTACTGGTGGTGGCCGCCACCGGCGTGGCCAGCCTGATCTTCCGCCGGGCCCGGGACCTGGACCGGCGCAGCGGCATCCCGGGGGAGCGGAGCGCGCTGCCGTCGCGTCCCCGGTGGCTGCTCACCGGGGACACCACCCGCCGCCAGTCGGTGATCCTCCAGGTGGTCACCCGGCTGCTCTTCCACGCCATCGCGGTCTTCTCCATCTACCTGCTCTTCTCCGGGCACAACGCCCCCGGTGGCGGGTTCGCCGCCGGCCTGGTCGCCGGGCTGGCACTGACCGTGCGGTACCTGGCCGGTGGGCGTACCGAGCTGAACAGCGCCGCCCCGGTCGACGCCGGCGCGGTGCTCGGCGCGGGACTCTTCGTCGCGGTGGGCACCGGCGTGGCCGCGATGCCGTTCGGCGGGGAGTTCCTGCAGAGCGCGGTCCTCGACTTCTACCTGCCGGTGCTGGGCAAGCTGCACTTCGTCACGTCGGTCTTCTTCGACGTCGGGGTGTACCTGATCGTGGTCGGCCTGGTGCTGGACATCCTGCGCAGCCTCGGCGCGGAGATGGACCGGCAGCACGAGATCGAACGGGCCGAGGCGCCCGCCGACGAACGGGACAAGGAGCTGGTGTGACCCCCAACCTCACCTACGTCCTGGTGGTCGGCGTGCTGTTCGCCGCCGGGGTGACGCTGCTGCTGGAACGCAGCCTGACCCGGGTGCTGATGGGCGTCATCCTGCTCGGCAACGGAGCGAACCTGCTGCTGCTCACCGGCGGCCGGGCCGGCGGACCGCCGATCGTCGGCACCACGCCGGAGGGTGCGATGAGCGACCCGCTGCCGCAGGCGATGGTGCTCACCGCCATCGTCATCACCCTCGGCATGACCGCGTTCCTGCTCGCCCTCTCCTACCGCAGCTGGCACCTCAACGGCCACGACGAGGTGCAGGACGACGTGGAGGACCGCCGGATCATGGACCTGGCCGACCGGGACGAGGGGCCGGGCACCGCCGACGACGACGGATCCACCGCCGACGACGACGATCCGGACGAACCGGTCGCCGGAGCCGGCGTGACCGCCGGGAGGTCCGGATGAACCTGAACCATCTGGTGCCGCTGCCGGTGGTGCTGCCGCTGCTCGGTGCGGCCCTGACCCTGATGCTGGCCGGGCGTCCCCGCGCCCAGCGTTGGGTCAGCCTCACCGTCCTCACCGTCACCGTCGCGGTGGCCGCGACACTGCTGATCCAGACCACGCTGAACGGGCCGATCGTGGTCGAGGTGGGCGGGTGGGTCGCCCCGCTGGGCATCGTGCTGGTCGCCGACCAGTTGGCCGCGTTGATGCTGGTCGTCTCGGCCGCCGTCACGCTCTGCGTGCTGGTCTACTCGATCGGGCAGGGCATGGCCGACGGCAACGAGGAGACGCCGCTGTCGGTGTACCACCCGACGTACCTGGTACTCACCGCCGGGGTGTGCAACGCGTTCCTCTCCGGCGACCTGTTCAACCTGTACGTGGGCTTCGAGATCCTGCTGGTCGCCAGCTACGTGCTGCTCACCCTGGGCAGCACCGAGACCCGGATCCGGGCCGGTACGACGTACGTGGTGGTCAGCCTGCTCTCGTCGCTGATCTTCCTGGTCGCGATCGGGCTGGTCTACTCGGCGACCGGCACCCTCAACCTGGCCCAGCTGGTCGACCGGCTGGACGCGCTGCCGGACAATCTGCGCCTGGTCCTCCAGGGCATGCTGCTGCTCGCCTTCGGCATCAAGGCCGCCGTGTTCCCGCTGTCGGCGTGGCTGCCGGACAGCTACCCCACCGCCCCGGCCCCGGTCACCGCGGTCTTCGCCGGCCTGCTGACCAAGGTCGGCGTGTACGCGATCATCCGGACCGAGACGCTGCTGTTCCCCGGCGGGCGGACCGCCGACCTGCTGCTCTGGGCGGCCGGGCTGACCATGGTGGTGGGCATCCTTGGCGCGGTGGCGCAGTCCGACATCAAACGTCTGCTGTCGTTCACCCTGATCAGCCACATCGGGTACATGCTGTTCGGGGTCGGGTTGACCACCTCGCTCGGGCTGGCCGCGGCGATCTTCTACGTGGTGCACCACATCACCATCCAGACCACCCTGTTCCTCGCCGCCGGCCTGGTCGAACGACGCGGCGGCAGCACCGCCCTGGACCGGCTGGGCGGGCTGGCCCGACTGTCACCCCTGTTGGCCGTGCTGTTCTTCGTGCCGGCGCTCAACCTGGCCGGCATACCACCGTTCTCCGGGTTCCTCGGCAAGCTGGGTCTGGTGCAGGCCGGCGTGGACGACGGCGGTCCGCTGGCCTGGGGCCTGGTCGCCGGGGGCCTGCTGACCAGCCTGCTCACCCTCTACGCCATCGCCCGGGTGTGGAACCTGGCGTTCTGGCGGGCGCCGCACCCGGACATGCCGGCCGCCGGGGACACCGTACGGGCCGCCCGGACGGCGGGCGCGGAACAGCCGCACGACGATCCGCCCGCCGACCAGCAGGGCGCGATGCTGCCCCGAACGATGGTCGTCTCCACCGCCGCCCTGGTGGTGTTCGGGCTGGCGCTGACCGTGGTCGCCGGCCCGCTGATGGAGATCAGCACCGACGCCGCCGACGACCTGCTGCGCCGTACCCCGTACGTGGAAGCCGTCTACCCGGAGGGGCCGCCGTGAGTGCCGACCCGATGACGCCGGGCCAACCGGTCGAACCGCAGGACCCGCCGCTGACCCGCCGGGCACGCCGCCGCAACCTGGCGACCGCGGTGGTCTTCCTGGTCGCCGTCTGGGTGCTGCTCTGGGGGACCTTCACCTGGGCCAACGTGATCAGTGGACTGGTGGTGGTCGCGGTGCTGCTGACCGTCTTCCCGCTGCCACCGGTGACCTTCGCCGGACGGATCCACCCGTGGGGGCTGCTCCGGTTCACCGGAAGGTTCCTGGTCGACCTGGTGGTGGCGAGCGCCCAGATCGCCGGGCTGGCGCTGAGGTTCGGGCACACCCCACGCGGCGCGATCATCGCGGTGCCGCTGCGGATCGCCTCGGACCTGAACCTCACCCTCACCGCCGAGGCGCTGTCCCTGGTGCCCGGCAGCCTGATCCTGGAAGCCGACCGGAGCACCGGCACCCTCTACATCCACGTGCTCGGGGTGCACACCCTCGACGACGTCGAGCGGTTCCGGCGCAGCGTCCTGGCCCTGGAGGAACGGATCATCGCCGCGATCGGGTCACCGGACGAACAGCGCCGGATGGCCGCCGCCACCCGTACCGGCCCGCCGCCGGCCGACCTGGAAGGGGCACCGACGTGACCGCCGTCGCCGTGACCGTCACCGCGCTGCTCGCCGTGGCCGGTGGGCTCACCCTGATCCGCATCATCCGGGGCCCGTCCATCCTGGACCGGGCGGTCGCCACCGACGTGCTGCTGGCCATCATCGTCGCGGCCATCGCCACCGAGACCGCGTACAGCCGGGACGCCACCGCCCTGCCGGTGTTGGTGGTGCTCGCCATCCTCGGCTTCGTCAGCTCGGTCAGCGTGGCCCGGTTCGTCGCCCGGAAGGACCCGAAGTGAACGCGGTCCTCGACGCCGCCGCGGCGGTCTGCCTGATCGCCGGGGCGCTGCTCAGCCTGGCCGCCGGGGTGGCCCTGGTCCGCTTCCCCGACCTGCTGTCCCGGATGCACGCCGCCGCCAAACCGCAGGTGCTCGGGCTGCTGCTGGTGCTGCTCGGGTGCGCCCTGCGGCTGCGGACCCAGGTGGACATCACCACGCTCGTCCTGGTCGGGGCGTTCCAGCTGGCCAGCGCGCCGGTCGCCGCGCACATGGTCGGCCGGGCGGCGTACCCGCACGACGAGATCCGGTTCGATCTGCTGGTCACCGACGAACTCGCCGCCCACCTGGACCGGCTCAGCGGCGACCGCCAGCCCTGACGGTCCGGCCGGACCGTTGCGGCCCGGTGCCCCACGGCGGGCCCGGTGAACCGGTCCTCACCGCCGGGCCGTGGCGTGTCCGGACGGCCGTGCCGGTGGCGTGTCCCGGCCACCGTGCCGGTGCAGTGTCCCGGCCGCCGTGCCAGTGGCGTGTCCCGGCCGCCGGGTCGGTGGCCCGGCGGGGCGCCGGTCAGCGCAGGGCGGCGACGACGGCGTCGGCACCACCGCGCCAGAGCAGGCCGGTCTCGGTGAAGCCCGCCGCCCGGAGCGCGTCGAGGTGCCAGGCGGCCGGTGGCAGCCAGTCGCTGCTGTGCCCACCGGGGTAGATCTGCCGGCGCTTCTCGGCCAGCGGCGCGAGCACCGGATCGGCGGCCACGTGGGCCCACCACGCCGGCCAGGAGAGCACCGCCCCGGCGGTGTACCTGGCCGTCCGGCGGGTCTCCTCCCGGGCGGTCAGCCGCGCGGTCAGCGTGGGTAGGCCCTCGTCGGGCATGTGGTCGGCGTTGGCGAACAGGCCACCGGGGCGGAGCAGACCGTGCAGTTCGGTGTAGAGGGCGGCCAGGCGCGGCCCGTCGATCCAGTGCAGGGCGGTGGCGGTGAGGATCGCGTCGTACCCCTGGTGCGGAAGCGCGGCGGCCCAGTCGGCGGCGTTCAGGTCGGCGGTGACGATGGTGGCCCGGTCGCCCAGCGACGCCTCGGCGATGGCGAGCAGGACGGGGTCGAGGTCGACCAGGGTGACCTGGGCCCGGGGGAAGCGGGCCAGGGCCCGCAGGCTGATCGACCCGGTGCCGCCGGCCAGGTCGAGCAGCCGGGGCGAGTCGTGGTCGACGGTGGCGTCGACCGCGTCGAGCATGGTGCCGATCCGGTGCTCGCGGTCCGGCAGGTACGCCTCCTGCTGCCGGTCCCAGCTCTCCTGCCATGCCCAGGCGTCCAGCTCGTAAGGAATCATGTCCTGCACGCTAGTTACCCGGCTGGACGTCGTCCAGGGATTGTTGCCAGTCATGTGCAACTGCCGAAGGCTGGCGACAAGGTCAGGGGGTCTCGACGACCTGCTGGCCCAGCGGCCAGAGCGCGGCCGGCACGAGCTTGAAGTTGGCGATGCCGAACGGAATCCCGATGATCGTGACGCACTGGGCGACCCCGGCGACGATGTGGGAGAGGGCGAGCCACCAGCCGGCCACCACCAGCCAGACCACGTTCGCGGCACCGGAGGCCAGCCCGGCGTCCGGCTTCGGCACCAGGGTGCGGCCGAAGGGCCAGAGAGAGTACGACGCCAGCCGCAGCGCGGCCACCCCGAACGGGATGGTGACGACCAGCGCGAAGCAGATCAGGGCCGCGATGCCGTACCCGATGGCCAGGACGAACCCACTGCCGAAGACGAACCACAACACGTTCAACAGAAAACGAATCACCCCTCCATGGTGACCCGGCCCCGCCAGCCGTACCGCTGATCGGCGGAGGCCACGGCTGTGGGCCGTCGAGGCGGACCGCCCGCAGCGTGGCCGGTCACCGCTGACAGCGGTCACGCCGCCACTGTCAGGCACCTCTCAGGCTCCGTTGCTAGGTTTCCCCGCAACACGGAGTCCACTGGAGACGGTGCTGATTCCGTTGCCCGGAAACGGTTGTGTCCTGCTGTTCACGATCGTCCGCCGGGTCGTGTCCGTACCGCTGTCCGGCCGGTCCCGGCCGGGATTCGAAGGAGTGTGCATGCCCGTCACCGCCGACCTCAACACCCTGGTCGACAAGGCATACCAGGACAAGACCCTCACCGAGCTGGTCGACGCCCCGGTTGCCGCTCTCGCCGGGGTCAGCGCCGGCGATGCCAAGCTGCTCAAGGAAGCCTTCAACATCGTCACCGTCGGTGACCTGGGCCGGAACCCGTACTTCCGGACCGCCAGCGCGCTGGTCGCGCTGACCGGCGACAAGTAGGAGAGCCGGATGCCCGGCGGCGGCGGACTCGGGCCTCCACGGCCGCAGGGCATCCCGTCCGCGCTCTGATCAACTCGGGATGCGGCAGGTGGGGGTCAAGGCTGCGGCTGACACCCCGACATGCCGCATCCCGTTTCACGTACACGACCCCCGACGACCCCGACCCGTCGGGTCATCACGCCGCCCGCTCGGCCCGCCCGCTCGGCCCGCCCGCTCGGCCCGCCCGCTCGGCCCGCCCGCTCGGCCCGCCCGCTCGGCCCGCCCGCTCGGCCCGCCCGCTCGGCCCGCCCGCTCGGCCCGCCCGCTCGGCCCGCCCGCTCGGCCCGCCCGCTCGGCCCGCCCGCCCGGGCCGGTCTCTGGGCCCTGCGCGGCTGCCGTGACGCGGGAGAAGGCGCTGCCTCTGTCACGCGGGATCACGTCGGGGTTTCCGTGCCGAGGTGACGACCGGCGCCCGGGCGGTGTCGGGGCCGGCGCGGGCGGTACGACGGCGGCGGTGAGCGGGCCGGCCGGCACCGCCTGACCACCGGTCAGACATCTTTCCTCCACTGTGTACGTTGGGCTCTTCATTCCCGCTCGGTCCCGCCCGGCGACCGCCCCACGGTCCCCGCGTCGGCCCGCCGACGGGTGGTCAACCGTGATCGAAGGATCGACAAACCTATGTACGACGCGATAGTGGTCGGGGCCCGCTGTGCCGGTGCCTCCACCGCCCTGCTGCTCGCCCGACGTGGGCACCGGGTGCTCCTGGTGGACCGGTCGTCGTTCCCCAGCGACGTCATCTCCACCCACTTCATCTGGCCGCACGGGATGTCCTACCTGAACCGGTGGGGTGTCCTCGACCAGGTCACCGCCGTCACCCCCACGCACACCACCGTGGACGTGGTCAACGACGGCATCCGGCTGACCGGCTCGGTCCCCGTCGACCTGCTCCGCGAGTACTTCCGGGACCTGCACGGCGACGACTCCGGCGTGGTGCAGCAGTACGCCTCGGTACGGCGGCGGGTGCTGGACCAGATCCTGGTCGAGGCGGCGGCCAAGGCCGGCGCCGAGGTCCGCACCAACTTCAACGTCCGCGAGCTGGTCACCGAGGACGGCCGGGTGGTCGGCATCCGGGGCCGGACCGCCGACGGGCAGACCGTCGAGGACCGGGCCCGGATCGTGGTCGGCGCGGACGGCCGGAACTCGTTCGTCGCCCGCACCCTGAACCTGCCCAAGTTCGACGAGCGGCCCCGCTGCACGTTCGCGTACTGGAGCTACTGGTCCGGCTTCGATCTCGGCCCCGGCCAGATCCACCGGCGCGGCCGGCTGGCCTGCGCGGTGGTGCCGACCAACTTCGAGCAGAACATGGTGCTGGTCTGGGGGCCGAGCGAGTGGTCCCGGGAGTTCCGCGCCGACGTGCCGGGGAACTTCCAGAAGGCACTCGACTTCGTCAGCCCCGAGCTGGGCGCGGTGGTCCGGGACCGGGGCACCCGGGAGGAGCGGATCTACGGCACGCTCGACCAGTCCGGCTTCCTGCGGCCCCTGTACGGGCCCGGCTGGGTGCTGGTCGGCGACGCCGAGTCGGCGAAGGACCAGTGCACGGCCATCGGCATCACCCACGCCTTCCGGGACGCCGAACTGGTCACCGCCGCGCTCGACCGGTGGCTGACCGGGGACACCACGGTCGAGGAGGCGATGACCGGGTACGAGGCCCGCCGCCGCAGCCAGAACGCCGCCGCCTACCACGACTACGTGTGCACGCTCGCCGAGATGCGCCCGTACCGGCACGACGAGCTGCAACTCTTCGTCGCGTTGCGCGGCAACCAGCAGGAGACCGACCGGTTCATCGCCACCCACGCCGACGTCGCCCCGGTGTCGGAGTTCTTCCAGGCGTCCAACCTGTTCCTGCTCAACGACGCCGCCAAGGAGACCTCCGCCGACCACGCGGTCTTCGACGACTTCGCCGCCACGTCCCGCACGTACCAGCAGAACCTCTTCGCCTGATGCCGCCGTACCAGGGAGCTACCACCGTGACCACCACCGACCTGCACCAGCGCGAAGACGGCGAACTGATCGAGGTCATCCTGCACGCGGCGCACCGCGGCGACGTCGAGACCATGGCGCGGACCGCCACCGAGGTCTCCGAGATGACCCGCAACTGGGCCAGCCACGTCCCCTGGGAGGACTTCGCCGACCTGGACACCTCCGGGGCCGACGGCGAACTCGCCCGGATCATCGCCGACCTCACCGAGATGTGGGAGCCGGCGCACCTGCGCAACCCCGTCGACCCGGACGAGGAGTACGCGCTGGACAAGAACGCGTACGACTTCTACCGCCCGGCCGGCCGGAACCTGCTGGCCCGTACCGAGGACTTCTACGACTGGGTGCAGGCCCGCCGCCGCACCGAGACCTGGCAGTACTCCCGGGTGCTGGAAGCCGCCCCGGACAGCATCGCGCAGATCACCAACGACCTGGGCAAACGGACCCGGGGCATCAACTTCAACTCGCAGGACTACCTGTCGTTCAACACCCACCCGGCGATCCGGGAGGCGGCGGCGAAGGCCATGCACGACTACGGCCCGCACAGCGCCGGGTCGCCGATGGTGCTGGGCAACACCCGGATCTCCGACGAACTGGAGGCGCTGCTCGGCGACCTGGTCGGGCTGGACCATGTCACGCTCTTCCCGACCGGCTGGGCGGCCGGCTTCGGCGCGGTGGTCGGCCTGGTCCGGCAGTCCGACCACATCCTGATCGACCGGCTGGCGCACTCCTGCCTCCAGCAGGGCGCGCGGGCCGCCACCCGCAACGTGGTCCGCTACGAGCACCTCAACGTCGAGGCGGTCCGGCAGCACCTGGTGGAGATCCGGGCGCACGACACCCGCAACGGCATCCTCGTCGTCACCGACGGTCTCTTCTCGGTGGACGCCGACTGGCCGGACCTGGTCACCCTCCAGCGGGTCTGCCGGGAGTACGACGCCACCCTGCTGGTCGACGTCGCGCACGACCTCGGCTCGATGGGGCCGGGCGGTACCGGCGTGCTGGGCATGCAGAACCTGCTCGGCGAGGTCGACATCGTGATGGGCGCGTTCTCGAAGACGTTCTGCTCCAACGGCGGCTTCGTGGCGTCCAACTCCCCGGCGCTGAAGCAGTACGTCAAGATGTTCGGCGGTTCGCACTTCTTCTCCAACGCGCTCTCCCCGGTGCAGACCGCCGTGGTCCGCGAGGCGGCGAAGATCATCCGTTCCGCCGAGGGCGACGTGCTGCGGGCCCGGCTGTTCACCGCCATCCACGCGCTCCGCGACGAACTCACCGGCCGGGGTCTGACCTGCATGGGTGAGCCGTCGCCGATCGTGCCGCTGCTGATCGGCAACGAGAAGCTGGCCCGGACCGCCAACCGGCTGCTGTTCGACCGGGGGGTGCTGGCGTTCATGGTGGAGTTCCCGGTGACGCCGACCGGCTCGTCCCGGTTCCGGCTCCAGGTGCAGGCCGGCCATCGTCCCGAGGAGGCCCGCGAGGCCGCCCGGATCATCGAGGGCGCCATCGCCGACTCCCGGGCGTACCTGTCCAGCGCGTTCGGCAGCGCGCCCCGGTAGCCGGTCCGCGACGGGGTACCCGGGCCGCCGGGCCGGCCGTTCAGCGGGCCGGGCCGGCGGCCCGGTCGTCGGCCGCCGCACCGGCCAGGATGAGCGCGCCGCGCAGGGACGAGAGCCCACCGAGCCGGGCCGGTCGTACCGGCACGGCCCGCACCCCGGGCCGGGTCAGCGCCGCAACCTGCCGGTCCAGTCGGGAGACCAGCTCGGGCAGCGCGGCGGCGACCCCGCCGCCGACCAGGACCACCGCCGGATGGGCCAGCTCGCACACGCTGACCGTGGCGGCGGCCAGGGCGGTGACGGCGGGCTCCAGGGTCGCGGCTGCCCAGTCCGCCCCGTCCCGTACCCCGGCGACCAGGTCGTCGAACGTGACCGTCCCGCCCCGGAGCCGACCTGCCCGCCGGAGCAGGGCCGGACCGGCGGCCACGGCCTGGACGCAGCCCCGACGGCCGCAGTCACAGGACGGCCCTCCCAGGTCCACGACGAGGTGTCCGACCTCGCAGGAACCGTGGGCCGGACCGGGCCAGCTCCGCCCGTCCAGCACCACCCCGCCACCGACACCGGTGCCGATGCCGAGGTAGAGCACGTCGGGCTGACCCGCTGCCCGGGCCTCGGCCAGGGCCGCCAGATCGCCGTCGTCGGCCCACCGCACCGGGAGGTCCGGGAAGAGGCTGGCCAGGGCGCCGGTGAAGTCCAGCCCGACCCAACTCGGTCGCCCTGGCCAGGTCAATACCGTGCCGCCCGGGTCGCAGCCGGCAGGCGTCGCCACCCCGACACCCCGGATGGGTTCCGGCCACCGGCGGCGCAACTCGTCGACCCGGCTGGACAGCAGTTCCAGATCGGCGTCGACGCCACCGTCCGGCCAGCGGAAGGTCGTCTCCACCGGCGTCTGCCCCGCGGCGGAACCGGGTACGCCCTCGGCGCGGAGCGCCACCTTGGTGCCCCCGATGTCGATGCCCAGGTAACTGATGGCGTCCTCCCGGTTCAGCTGCCGACGCTCTGGGGGTGGTGGAACAGGTTGCCCGGGTCGTACTGCCGCTTGACCTGGAGCAACCGGGTGTAGTTGTCGCCGTGGTAGGCCCGCTGCCAGTCGGTGAGGAAGAGGTCCGGGAAGTTGAGGTAGGACTCACCGGTCGACACCGGGTCCAGGGTCCGGAACCCGCGCTGCACCCACCGGACGGCGGACTCCTGCTCCTCGGGCGGCGCCGGATGCTGCGCCAGCGCCGCGAAGCCGGTCAGGAACTGCGCGTTGCGGTGCCAGTACGCGGTCTCGGCCCGGTCGACCTCGTTGGCCCGGCCGCCGGTGGCGGTGAGGCTCAGCAGGCGCGTCTGGCCGGCCTGCCGGTCGTCGAAGAGCGCCAGGGCGTCGGTGAGGACGGTGCCCGTGACCGGCCGGTCGAAGATCCGGGTACGTTCCCGGAGGAAACCGCCGCGCGGCAGGGCCGCGTCCGGGTTCTGTCCCTCCAGGTGGCACTCCCGTACGGTGAGCTGCCCGCAGCCGTACACCCGCTGCATCACCTCGTGGTAGGTCCCCTCGTGGAGCTGGCTGGTGACCGGGCCGGTCCCCGCCTCGGCGGCCATCGCGGCCAGCCCGGCCTCCAACTCGGCGCGTGGTCCCCAGTAGGCCCCGTTGAGCATCACGACCGGGGTGGCCCCGGGGGCGGCGTCGGGCAGCACGACCAGCAGGGCCGAGCCGAGGTCGTGGGAACTCGACACGCTCCACTTCTGCCAGGCCTCCAGGACCTCCGCGGCCCGGTCCCAGGGCCAGACCGTGTCGAAGTGGACGCCGTACGGCGCCTCGATCGGCCTGACCTCGAAGTCGAGCACGATGCCGAAGGTGCCGCCGCCACCACCCCGCAGGGCCCAGAACAGATCGGGCTCCCGATCCGCCGAGGTCCGGACCACCCGGCCGTCCGCGAGCACCACCAGCGCGGAGACCAACCGGTCGGAGCCGGTACCGAACTTGCGGGTCTGGTGTCCGACACCGCCGCCGGAGATGAAGCCGCCGGGGCAGACCGTGGGGCAGGTGCCGGTGACGATCTGCCGTCCGTACCCGGCCAGGGCGGTCAGCGCGTCGATGGACCTGACGCCGGGCCCGACGTGCACGGTCTCCGGGCCGACCCGTGTCTGGTGGAACCGGGAGAGGTCCACCACCAGCCCGGGGCCGGTGGACCAGCCGGCGAGATTGTGACCGCCGCTGCGGGTGTGCAGTTCGATCCCCTCGTCGCGCACGAAGCGCAGGCAGGCGCGTACGTCGTCCACGGTCCGGCAGTAGGCGATCGCCTGGGGGTTGGCGGTGCTGTACTCACCGAGGTACACCCGCTGCGCGGCGGCGTACCCGGCGTGCGTGGGGCGGACGAGTCGGCCGGTCAGCAGGTCGTCCAGCCGTCTCCACGGGTCACCGCTGACCGGCCCGGCGGCGGCGTGTCCGCTGACCGCCGTGCCGGCGGCTGCGGCGACGGTGAGCCCGCCGATAGTTCTCAGGACTGATCTCCTAGTGGGCATCACGAACCTCCTCAGCGAGTCGCAGACTACGAAGGAGACAGTTCGGAAGAAACCCCTATCGCCCCCCTGTCGGTCTGGACGCAACCAAGGGGGACCTGAGCAACAAACCGGGACAATTTATTGATGGGGCTCGTAGGAAGTGCTGCGTTTTCGCTGCTGTTCGGGGGTGGTTCGGTGGTCCCTACCAGGCGTACCGGCCGCGTGCAACGCAATTGCCGTCGGCGTGTCGTCTGTTATATTCGTGGGTGGTGTCGTACGGGGGGCGGTATCGATGGCTGTCTGGGTGTGTCCACGGTCGCCAGCGGTCGCGGCCTTTCGCTTATCCAGCGCTCCGGCCAGTCTGCCGGTGGCCCCTGCTTCCGGTCGACGTGGCACCTCGTGATCAGCCGAAATGCGCGGAAGGGGGCCGGAGAAGTGCTGGTAAACCCCAGGGTCTGGTCCGCAGGCCCACCCTGTTCCGGCTTCCGTATCGGTAATGCACGCCACGCGGGTCGTTGATGGAATTCCGGGTTCTCGGCCCACTCCAGGTCGTCGAGGAAGCGGAGCCGATCTCGCTGGGTGGGACGAATCAGCGGGCGGCGCTCGGCTACCTTCTCCTCTACACCAACAAAGTGGTGGCGACCAGCCAACTCATGGCCGCGTTATGGGGTGAGGACGCCCCACCCACCGCCCGCAAGATGCTCCAGAACGCCATTTCCAGCCTGCGCCGGACGCTCACCCCCGGCCGGCACGGATCCGGGACGTTGGTCACTCATGCTCCCGGCTACCTCATCCAGGTCGACCCGGTCGATGTCGACCTGTGCCGGTTCCGGGAGCTGGCGGCGGCGGGACACACCGACCTCAACGCCGGCCGCTGGGACGACGCCGACCGCCACTTCGGCGACGCGCTGGCCCTGTGGAGGGGCCCCGCCCTGGCCGACCTCATCGAGGAGGGCTACGACTGGCCGGAACTCACCGCCCTGCAGAACGCCAAGTTCGCGGCGCTGGAGAGCCGGATGGAGGCGGTGCTCGCGGCCGGCCGCAGCATGGAGGTCATCGCGGAGCTGGAACCGATGGTCGGCACGGAACCCCTGCGCGAGCGGCTCTGCCGACAGCTCATGCTCGCGCTGTACCGGGTGGGCCGACAGGCCGACGCGCTGGCGGTGTACCGCCGTACCCGGGCCGTGCTGGTGGGCCGACTCGGGCTCGACCCCGGCCCCGAGCTACGCGACCTCGAGCGTGCCATCCTCGATCACGATCCGGCGCTGTTACCCGGTGGTGGCGCCGCGGTGGTGGCGGGCCGCACGGTGGGTGGGAGCACCGCAGGTGCCGTCGAGACCGGGGCGTCCACCGGGCTGGACGGCCCCGACGGCAACGGTCCCGCCCTCGCCGAGTCCGCGCTGGTGCCCGTCGTCCGTCGGCCGCACCATTACGACGCCGAGCTGAAGCAGCTGACCGCCCTCTTCGTGCGGTTCGAGAGTGGACACAACCCGGCGTCCCCGGAGGTGATCGAACTCCGGCTGGACCTGCTGGAGGAGACCGTGTGTCACCTGGTCGGGCGGTACGGCGGGCGCCACCACGGCCGGCTCGGGCCGGTGCTGTTGACGGTGTTCGGCGCCGAGCGGACCCGGGAGGACGACGCGCAACGGGCCATCCGGGCGGCGGTGGCACTGAGCCGACAGTACCGCGAAGTGCCCTGCCTGCGGATCGCCGTTGTCACCGGGGAGGCCCTGGTCGGGGCCGTCCGCTCCGACCAGGTTGCCGAGCCGGGCGACCGGAACCCGGTCAGCGGCCCGCTGCTGGACAAGGGGCTACGGATCCTCTTCGACCCGATGCCGAAGAGCGTCCGGATCTGCGAGCGGACCCGGCAGATCTGCGCCGACCACTTCGACTTCGGTCTGCCCGGGGAACGGTGGCTCAGCGTCCGGCAGGGACTCCATCTGGCCACCCGGCCGACGGTGCCGTTCGTGGACCGGGAACGGGAGTTGCAGCAGCTCGGCAGGTTGCTGGAGGACGTCCGGCGGCAGCAGCGCCCGAACCTGGTGACCGTGCTCGGCGAGGCGGGCATCGGCAAGAGCCGGCTCATGCACGAGTTCCGCACCATGATCGCGGGCCTGCCCGGGGTGCGCTGCCTGGTCGGCTGCAATCGTTTGTTCGGCCCGGAGGTGCCGTACGCGCCGCTGGTCGGGGTGGTGCGTTCGTACGCCGGGATCACCGACGCCGACCGGGAAGCACAGCTCGACGACAAGCTGCGCCAGGCGGTCACCGGTCTGGTCGGCCCGGGACCGGTCGCCGGCCAGGTGATCAGGAGCCTGCGGGCCATCGTCGGCGGTGAGTGGGACGACCCGGTTGCCAGCGACCCGGCCGAGCTCACCGCCGCGTTCACCGCCTGGCGTCGGCTGGTCGAGGAGCTGGCGGAACGCGAGACCCTCGTGATCATCCTGGAGGACCTGCACCGGGTGGACGACCTGTTGCTGCGGTTCGTCGGCAACCTCGCCGAGACCGTCGGCAACCTGCCGCTGCTGGTGGTGGTCACCGCCCGTCCGGAGCTGGTCGACCGGCCGGCCTTCTGGGAGGGTGCCCGCCGCCGGGCGACCACGATGAGCCTCGGCCCGATGTCCCAGGCCGGCATCCAGACCCTGCTGAGAAGCCTGCTCGGTCCGGTCCCCGAGGAGCAGGCCACCGAGCTGGGCCGGAGCCTGAGCGGGCAGGTCGGTGGAAACCCGCTGTTCGCGATGGAGTATGTCCGGACGGTGCAGTCCCGGCCGGGCGGATCAACGCCGGTCGGCGCGGAGGGGCCCGACCGGCTGCCCGTCCCGGACCTCGTTCACAACATCATCTCCGCCCGCCTGGACACCCTGCCGGCGACGGAGAAGTCGGTCCTCTACGACGCGGCGGTCTTCGACGCGTCGTTCTTCCACGAGGTGCTCGCGGCGATCGGTGGGCGGGACGCCAACGAGGTACAGCAGTGCCTGGAGTCCCTGGAGCGGCAGGAACTGGTCCGCCGGTGTCGGCTCGGCCCGGAACTGGGCAAGATCGAATACACCTTCGCCCACGACCTCGTCGCCCGGGTGGCGTACTCCCGTCTGCCGCACAGCGTCCGGTCGGAGAAGCACCGTCGGGCCGCGAACTGGTTGCAGTCGGTGGCCGACCGGCCGGTGCAACTGCTGATACACCACTGGCAGGAGGCCGTCCGGCACGCCGAACTCGCCGGTCTGAAGACCGACGAGCTGTGCGATCTGGCCGTCGACCATCTGGCGGAGGCCGCCCGGCGTACCTCGGCCCGGGGCATGCTGCTCGCCGCCCGGTTGCTCTACCAGGCGGCGCTCCGCTTCTGCTCGCCCGAGCATCCACGGCACGCGCAGCTGGTGCAGCGGTACGAACTCGACAGCGCCGCGACGTCAGCGGGCTGACCGGACGGCGGCCAGCAGGGCGGAACGGGCCACCGCATCGGTCAGCCGGGAGGCGACCGGGTTGCTCCCCGGTCGGGTGAAGTTGCCACCGCTCAGCGCGGTGGTGAACGGCCCCAACGCGAACCGTCCCGGCTGGGGGCGGCCCTCGGCGTCCAACACCGTGCCGTTCCGGCCGTCCACGACGGCCAGTCCGCTCCGGTGCACGAAGTCACCCGCGACGGCCGTCCGCTCGTGCAGCCGACCACGACGGTAGAGATTCCGCACCAGCAGGTCGCGGCTCCGCGGGGCCGAACCGACCGGGAGCCGGGCCTCGACCAACGCTGCCGCGGTCACCGTACCGGGCACCGAGGGACTGCCCGCGGCGAACGCGCCGTCGACCGGGCGGACCCACATGTCCGGGCCGACGAAACGCACCACACCCGCCTCCGACAGGGCCAACAGCTCCCGGATCCGGCGCAGCGGCGGCCCGACCGCGATCCGGTTGAACACGCCCGCCCACCAGCCGTCCACATCCAGCGCCTGCGACCGTGCGGAGAACCGCCCGCTCTCCAGCAGCACGGGCAGCTGCCCGAAGACCGAGACCACCCCGAGCATCGTGCCCAGGTCGGGACTGTGCCGGGGATCGGTGGCGCGGACCAGGTCATCGTGCAGGTACGAGCGCATCCGGCGCTGCAACGCGGCGGCGTCCGGGAAGGACTCCCCGCGCAGCGGCCGGTCCAGCCGGTCCGGGTCGAACCGGTCCGCCCGGTCGGGCACGCTGCGCCGGATCAACCCAGCCAGCGCCGGACTGTCCCAGTCGGCGGCGGCGTACCCGGCGAGGAACTCGTCCAGGCTGCCCCGGACCCGCTCCGGGTGGCCGGTGAACAACTCGTGGTAGTGGCCCCAGGCGATCTCCCGGGCCGCCGCCGGCCAGACGTCGCGGAAGAAGTCCAGGGTTCCCGACACCTCGGCCAGGATCCGCTCGGGCCGGAAGAAACGGGGCGTCGGGGGCGGTGGCCCGACCAGCGTGACGACCGGTTTGGGCGGTGGGGGCACGCCCCGGCGGGACCCGACGTACAGCACCGGTTCCCGGCCGCTGGGCCGGTAGCGCAGACCGCCGGCACCGTCCTCCTGGTAGCTGCCGCCCCGCCCCTCGGTGAGCAGCACCATCAGGTCCACAAAGGCGAGACCGAGACCGCGGACGATGACCGGTTCACCCGGTCGGATCGGCGACAGATCGGTGTCGGCGGCGTACCCCGGCGGCAGGAACCACAGGCCGTGGTGGTCCGCGTGGGCGGCCAGCCGGCGCTGCGGGGTGGCGGGTTCGACGTCCTGGTGGCCGACCGCGAGCACCACGACGTCGACCTCCAACCACCGTCCGTCGGCGAGCAGGAGCCGCTGACGGCCGTCCTGTTCGTCCAGATCGACGGCGGTCGTCCGGTGGTGGTGCACCCGGGTGCCCGCGGGCAGGCCGGCCACCGCCCGTTCGTACACCCAGGTCAGGTAGTGGCTCTGGAGCCGCCGGGTGGGAAAGGACGACTCCGTCAGGCCGGCCCGTTCAGCCTCCTCGGCCGGCCCGAGCGTGGTCGGGTCGACGACCCGCGACCATTCGAGCAGGGACGGACCGGTCCTGATCGGACCGGCACACGCCACGGTCTCGTCGGTGAACATCGTGACGTGCCGCGCCACCGTGTTCAGGGTGAGCAGCGGCGACTGGTCGTGCCGCCAGACCCGGCCGGGTCCCGCCGGGTACGGGTCGACCAGGTGCACCTCCAGCGGCCGGCCGGCGAGCAGTTCCGGCGCGTTCGCCCCCAGCCTTTCGAGTACGCCGACGCCGCTGGGTCCGACTCCGACGATGGCGACGGCGACGGCGACGGCGTTCACAGGTCCTTCTCGTAACGTAGTGCCGGCGGCTCACCGGCCGGCAGCGTCACCGGCACCGGGCGGTAACCCATCGTCCGGTACAGCGCGTCGGCCTCGGGTTGGCGCGGACCGGTCAGCAGGTGGGCCCGCCGGCAGCCCAGCCGGACCGCACGGGCCTCGATCTCGGTGACCACCCGGCGGGCCAGGCCACGTCGGCGGTACCGGGGGTCGGTCCAGATCCGGCGCAGCTCGACCTGTCGCCCGTCCGGGGAGTGGAAGCCGCCCCCGGCGACCGTCTCACCGTGCAGCAGCAACAGGACCAGGCCCCCGCGCGGGGGCGTGAAGTCGTCGTCCGGCCAGCGGCTCATCTCCTCCTCGACACCCACCCCGTACCGGTCCCGGTACTCCCGGGCCAGGCCGGCGCGTACCGGCGCGTACCGCAGGTCGTCCGTGGTCACCCAGTGTGTCTGTGCGGGTTCGGGGTCGTGCTGGCTCGGCATGGCCCAAGTCGACCAACGGCGGGCGGGTCCGTCAATGCCCCCGGGGCTGGCGATGGGCGGACAGTGGCTGCTGAACAGCCCCGTCCCCGGTGCACCAAGCGGCGGGGTCTGACCAGGTCACGGCGGCTTTCCCGGCGGTGGTGACGGCGGTTCGGCCCGACCTGCCCCGGGCCCGGCGGAGACGGTCGGGCCGGATTATCCATTGAGCAGTAACTGGGGGATAACTCTGAGCGTGTGGAGTTTGACGGTCCGTTATGGAATTTCTAGCATCGACCAGTGGCGATCGGCGTGGTCGTCAGGACGGCCCGGGACATCACCCGATCCCCTGCGTGAAGAAGAGGGAGCCATGATCTCCTCAGCGCTGTCGCCTGCCACCGGTGCCCGCCCGACACCCATCGACGACGCGGCTCGCGAGCTGAACAGCCTCAAGCGGGTCCCCGCCCCCCGCCCGTGGCGGTGGATCGCCAGTGCCGTGCTGATCGTGCTCCTCGCCCAGTTCGTGCACGGGCTCGCCACCAACCCCGGCTGGGACTGGCCCGTCTTCCGGGAGTTCTTCACCGAACGCACCATCCTGAAGGCCCTCGGGCTCACCCTCCAGCTCACCGCCTACGGCACCACCCTGGGCTTCGCGCTCGGGTTGGTGGTCGCGTTGCTGCGGCTGTCGGGCAGCCCCCTGCTCAACGCGGTCGGCTGGGCGTACGTCTGGGTCTTCCGGGCCATCCCGCTCATCGTCCAGCTGCTCTTCTGGTTCAACCTGGCCTACCTCTACGACCGGCTCTCCTTCGGAGTGCCGTTCGGGCCGTCGTTCGTCAGCGTGCCGACCATGAACCTGGTCAGTCCGATGGGTGCCGCCGTGCTCGGGCTCGCCCTGCACCAGGCCGCGTACGCCGCCGAGATCATCCGGGCGGGCGTCATCTCCGTCGACCGGGGGCAACTCGACGCGGCCGAGGCGTTCGGCATCCCCCGGCGCCGGCAGCTGCGCCGGATCATCCTGCCCCAGGCGATGCGGAGCATCCTGCCCAACGCGTCCAACGAGCTGATCACCCTGTTCAAGGGCACCTCGGTGGTGTCGGTGATGGCGTTGGGCGACCTGTTCTACCAGGCCCAGGTCATCTACGGCCGGAACGGCCGGGTGATCGCGCTGGTGATGGTGGCGACCGTCTGGTACGTGATCCTGACCGGCCTGCTCTCCATCCTCCAGTACCACGTCGAGCGGTACTTCGCCCGGGGCTCGGCCCGTCCACTGCCACCGACACCGTGGCAACGGCTGCGCGTGGCGTTGACCGCCGGCCGTCGGCCCGACGACGCCCCGGCACCGGACGCCCCGGCCCGCCCGGACACCGGTGGCGCGACCCCGCACACCACCGGGGGTGCCCGGTGACCGTGCCGATGGTGCAGGTGCGTGACGTCCACAAGAGCTACGGCGGCCACCAGGTGCTCGCCGGAGTCGACCTCGACGTGCACGCCGGTGAGGTCGCCGTCCTGATCGGGCCCTCCGGGGCCGGGAAGTCGACACTGCTGCGGGTGATCAACCATCTGGAGCAGGCCGAACGCGGCCACGTCCGGATCGGTGGCGAGCTGATCGGGTACCGCCGGGTCGGCAACCGGCTCCGCGAGCTGCGCGGGCGCGAGCTGCTGCGGCAGCGTACCGGCGTGGGTTTCGTCTTCCAGAACTTCAACCTGTTCGCCAACCTCACCGTGCTGGAGAACCTCGTCGAGGCGCCACTGTCGGCCCAGGGCCGACCGGCCGCCGAGGTCTACCCGATGGCGTTGGCGTTGCTCGACCGGGTGGGGCTGACCGACAAGGCACACGCACACCCCCGGCAGCTCTCCGGCGGCCAGCAGCAACGGGTCGCCATCGCGCGGGCCCTGGCCCTCCAGCCGAAGCTGCTGCTCTTCGACGAGCCGACCTCGGCCCTCGACCCCGAGCTGGTCGGTGAGGTGCTGGAGGTGATGAGGTCGCTGGCCGACGGCGGCACCACCATGGTCGTGGTGACCCACGAGATGGGCTTCGCCCGTGAGGTGGCGGACACCGTGGTGTTCATGGCCAACGGCCGCGTGGTCGAGCAGGGCCCACCGGAGCAGCTTCTCGAAGCGCCCGTCCACGAACGTACCCGGTCGTTCCTGACCAGGATCCGATGATGTACATGGGGGAGGAAAAGGTGCGTCGAATCGTCACGGCCGCTGCCGTCGTCCTGCTGCTGGTCAGTGGGTGCAGCGCCACCAAGGGGGAACCGTCCTCGGCTCCGGCGGCGGTCAATCTCAGCCCGGACCAGAATCGCCTGAGCACCGAACGGGTGGCCGCGGTGGCCGCCCTGGTGCCACCCCGGATCCAGGCGGCCGGCGTGCTGCGCATCGGCGGGACGATCGACAACACCCCGCCGCTGAGCTGCTACGCGACCGACAACAAGACCCCGATCGGCTTCGAACTGGACATCGCGATCCTGGTGGCCGAGGTGATGGGACTGCGCCCGGACCGGCAGATCACCTCCTGGGACAACATGTTCCTGGGCGTGGACAGCGGCCGGTACGACGTCGCCTTCTCCAACATCTCGGTGACCGACGAACGCATGAAGAAGTACGACTTCGCGACGTACCGCCGGGACCTGCTCGGGTTCGAGGCGCGCAAGGGGGCCACCTTCGAGGTACGCGGCCCGGCCGACCTGGCCGGCCGCAGCGTGGCCCTGGCGTCCGGCTCCACCCAGGAGCGGATCATGCTCCAGTGGAACGAGGCCAACCAGCGTGCCGGCCAGGAACCGATCGAGATCCAGTACTACCAGAAGGCGTCGGACTACTACCTGGCGTTGCAGTCCGGCCGGGTCGACGTCTATGTCGGACCGAGTTCGACGGTGGTCTACCACGCCAACACGTCCGGGCAGACCGAGCTGGTCGGCGTCGTCGACAGCGCGGCCGACACCATCAACAGCCAGGTCGGTGCCATGAGCCGGCGGGGCGACGGGATGGCCCCGGCGGTCACCGCGGCCGTCAACGAGCTGATCCGTAACGGTCGCTACGCCGAGGTGCTGGACCGCTGGGGCCTCGGCGACCAGCGGGTGGAACGGTCCGAGGTCAACCCGACGCTGTCGGCGAACGGGTAGCGGGTCCAAGATGTACCTGGCAGTCGCCCTCGACGGTCTCGGGTCGCACCCGGCGGCGCACCGGACGGCCGGGCAGGACCCGGCCGCGCGGTTCGACCCCGGCCGTGTCGTCGAGTTGGCCCGGCTCGCCGAGCGGGGTCGGCTGGACCTGCTCACCGTCGACGGCCGGTCCGCCGACCGCCCCGACCCCGGTCGCCCGTACGGTGCTCTCGACGCCTGGCTGGTGCTCGCCCTGGTCGCCGCGCACACCGAGCACATCGCACTCGTCGGGGCGGGGTACGCCAAGGGTGATCCGCTGGAGACGGCCGCCCGGGTGGCGACCCTGGACCGGATCTGCGCCGGCCGGGGTGGCTGGCAACCCCGGGTGGTGATCAGCGACGAGCAGCGGCGGCGGGCCACCGCCGACCCGCTGGGCCATGTCGCCTTCACCGAGGAACGGTTCGCCCGGGTCACCGACTTCGTCGCGGCCGTCACCGACGCCTGGGCGAGCTGGCCGGAGGGGGGCCGTCCCCGCCCGCTGGACACACCGGACCGCTACGCCACCGTTCCCGTACCGGTCGACGGGCCGCCGCTGACGGCGGTACTCGCCCACTTCCGTACGCCGTACCAGCTGGCCGTCCGGTACGCGGACGTCGTCTTCGTCACGCCCCGCGACCGGGACGACGTCCTCGCCATCCGCGCGGAGCTGGCCGGGATCCGGGCCGAGGTGGGGCGGACCCGGCCACTGGCGGTCCTGGCCGACCTGAACGTGGTACTGGCCGGGACGGTGTCCGCGGCCCGGAAGCGCCAGGATCTCCTGGACGCGTACGACTCGGGCGTCTCCGACGCCGCAGGCTATGTCGGCGACGCTGCCGGCCTGGCCGACCTGCTCACCGAGTGGCACCGTGACGGCGGGGTGGACGGCTTCCGGCTACGTCCCGCCGTGCTGCCGGACGACCTCGTCGCGACGGTGCACGAGGTCGTACCCCTGCTCCAGGAGCGGGGACTGTTCGAGACCACCTATCCAGGGCCGCTGCGCACCCGACTACGACGCGGATCCGCCTGATCCGGTCCCTCGCGCAGCGTCCGCACCGGTCCTGACCGCTCCAGCCGGAGCGGTCCGTTCCGGGTGCCCTGCCGACGGGCCGGACCGCCCGTGGACCATGGAGGAGCTCCATGCAACTCGTCGAACGAGAGCAGCACCTCGACCGGATCGACCGGTTGGTCGCCGACTGCCTGACCGGACGGGGGCAGGCGGTGCTGCTGGAAGGCCCGCCCTGCACCGGCCGGACCACCCTGCTCGACCGGGTGGTCGAGCAGGGTCGCGCCAGCGGAGCGCTGACACTGCGGGCCACCTGCTTCGCCATGGAGCAGAAGATGGCCGGCAGTCTGGTCAGCCAGTTGCTGCACAGCGCGGCACTGCCCCCGGACGTCACCGAGCAGGCCACCGGCGGATCGCCGGCGTTCTGTGCCGCCATGCTGTCGGTCGCCGCCCGTACCCCCCTGCTCATCGCGGTCGACGACGCGCACCACGCGGACGACGACTCGCTGTGCCATCTGCTCTACCTGGCCCGCCGGCTGGGCGCGGCCCGGATCGTCCTGGTGCTGACCCTGGACCGGACGGCCGAGACCGCACCCTCGGCGGTGAATGCGGACCTGCGCACCGCAGCTCACTGGCAGCGGATCGGCGTCGAACCGGTCAGCGAGGCGGGGGTGGCCCGGATGCTGACCGAACGGTTGTTCCCACGACCGGTGCCGGCGGACGCTCCCGCCGGCCTGCGGCGGATCAGCGGCGGCAATCCCGTGCTGCTCAGCGCGCTGCTCGACGAGTGCGAGCGGACCGGGGACGCCGACCCCGACCGGGCCGCCGCAGGCGGGTACGGGGCCGCCGTGGTGAGTCTGCTGCGGCGGGGCGGCCCGACCATGCTGCGGCTCGCCCAGGCCCTGGCGGTGCTCGGCGAGGAGGGTGACCCCTGGCGGGCCGCCCGGATCAACGACCTGGACGGGGCTGCCGACCAGGCCGGCGTGCGGCGGACGGTGGCCGTCATGACCGCGTCCGGGCTGCTCCGCGACGGCCGGCTGCCGCACCCGGCCGCCGGGTCCGCGGTGCTCGACACCGTGCTCGGCGCCGAACGCGCCGACCTGCACAGCCGGGCCGCGACCCTGCTGCACGAGCTGCACCGGCCCGCCGGTGCGGTCGCCCACCAGCTCGGGCTCGCCGGCCGCGCGGTCGCCCCGTGGGGGGTGCCGGTGCTGCTGGAGGTGGCCGAGCAGGCGCTGCTGGCCGGGGACCTCCGGACCGCGGTGTCGCACCTCGACCTGGCCCGGAAGTCGGCCGGACGGTCCGCCGACGCCGCCGGCATCCTGGCCAAGCTGGCCGCGGCCGAATGGCGGATCAGTCCGGCGCTGGTGGTGCACCGGCTGGACGCTCTGGTCGACGCGGCCCGGCAGCGGCTGCTGGAGCCGACCGCCGTGGTCGGGCTGGTCCGTCAACTGCTCTGGCATGGCCGGAACGACGAGGCCGCGACGGTGCTGGCCGGACTGCGGGCGGACCCGACGACCACCGGTGACCTGGGCAACCTGGAAGCCTGGCTGTCCGTTTCGTTCCCATCGTCGGCCGGTCCCGGTACGGTCCGGGGCCGAACCGTACCGGCCGTCGAGCAGGGCCTGTCCCTGCTGGCCGGCACCGATCCCTGGCTGGCCTCCGCCGGCACGCTGGGCGACCTGCACGTCCGGGGTACGGGGCGACGGCAGGTCGACCGGATCGAGCAGGCCCTGGAGAACCTGCAACGGGGCGGCAGCACGCCGTGGGCCGAGGAGACGGCCGGCCTCGCCCTACTGGGATTGATCAACGCGGACCTGTACGGGTACGCGCTGGAGTGGGCTGACGCGCTGGCCGCGCCGGTGCCCGTCGAGCAGGCCCCGACCTGGCACGCCCTGCTGGAGAGCCTCCGGGCTGAGGCGGCGCTGCGTATGGGTGACCTCGCCGGCGCGGCAGCCGGGGCCCGACGCGCCCTGGCCCTGATTCCACCGGCCGCGTGGGGGGTGGCCGTCGGGTTCCCCATCGGCACCCTGGTCACGGCAGCGGTGCGCCTGGGTGACCTGCACGAGGCCGCCGACCACCTCGCGTTCGCGCCCAGCGAGGCCATGTTCCACAGCCGGTACGGGCTGTACTACCTGCACGCACGGGGGCTCTACTACCTGGCGACCGGACGCGGGTACGCCGGCCTGGCCGACTTCCTGACCTGTGGTGAACGGGCCCGCTCGCTCGGGCTCGACGCGGCGGTGACGGTGCCGTGGCGGACCAGTGCGGCCCGGGCCTGGTGGCAGCTCGGCAACGAGGACCAGGCGCGGCGGCTGGTCCGTGAGCAGTTGACCCGGTCGGAGGCGACCGGCGGCAGCAACCGGGGCAGGTCGTTGCGGATGCTGGCCGTGGTGAGCCCGGCGGAGCGGCGTCCCCAACTGCTGTCGGAGGCCCTCGACCTGTTCGAGGAGTGCGGGGCCCAGTACGAGCAGGTGCAGGTCCTGGCCGACCTCGGACGGGCGTACTCGGCTCTCGGGGACAGCCGGCGGGCCCGGACCACCCTCCGCCGGGCCCGGCATCTGGCCGAGCGCTGCCGCGCCATGCCGCTCTGCGACGACCTGCTGGCCCTTCAGGAACGCAGCGAGGGCCCCGCCGTGGCGGGGGACGGGCAACGGTTGCTGACCGACTCGGAGCGTCGGGTCGCCTCCCTGGCGGTGCTCGGTTACACCAACCGGGAGATCGCGGCCCGGTTGTACATCACGTCGAGCACGGTGGAGCAGCACCTGACCCGGGTCTACCGGAAGCTGGACGTGAAGCGCCGCAAGGACCTGCCCGCCGACCTGGGGGCCGCATCGGTGCGGACCCGGCCCCTGCGGCGTCAGCCCGCGTCGGCCAGGCGCCTGCTGTCGTAGGCGGTCCGGGCGGCGGAGATCGTCGCCCGGTGCCGTTGGGCCCAGCCGGTCAGCGACAGCAGGGACTCGTGCAGCTCCCGGGCGATGGGGGTGAGTTCGTAGTCGACCCGGGGCGGGACGACCGGGTACACCGTGCGGTGAAGCAGCCCGTCCCGCTCCAGGTTGCGCAGGGTCAGGGTGAGCATGCGCCGACTTATCCCGTCGATCGAGCGTTCGAGTTCGGTGAAGCGAACCGGCCCGTCGGCGGCGGCGATGATCACCATGATGCTCCACTTTCCGGCCACCCGGTCCAGCACCTCCCGGACGGGGCAGGCCTGCACGACGATGTCGGCGGTCCGGTCGCTGAGCGTACTCGTCTGCATACGGTCCATGGTGCCACATCCGTCTCCTCTGTTACATGAGGATGCATCAAGAAAGGAGTCGTCGCGGTGGCCGCTGACGGCATCTCGGGTACCACCCGGCTCTACGGCGTCCTGGGTGACCCGGTGACCCAGGTCCGGGCTCCGGAACTGCTCAACCCGCTGCTCGCCACACTCGGAGTCGACGCCGTCGTGCTCCCGGTGCACGCCGCGCCCGGGGACCTGCCGGAC